>JAJFKM010000065.1 GCA_021773215.1 Gammaproteobacteria bacterium | reverse complement strand
AGACTGGTTTATGACCATTACTCAATGTGTTGAATCACTTAACGTCACGACACGTTATAATGAGAGCGACTGTAATGATTCTGGTGTGGGGACCGAATCATCACCGACAGATTCCAACCACTCATCACGCTGAGCATCCCAAGCCTTCTCATTCCAGATTTCGAATTTGTTACCTTGTCCCAGTATTACCGCCTGCTTAGTGAGTTCAGCATAAGAGCGCAATTCCTTGGGGAGGAGGATGCGACCTTGGCTATCAAGCTGACAATCCGAGGCATAGCCGCGCATCATCTGTTTGGTGCGTCGACTTTGTTTATCGAAATCAGAAAGGGTGGCCAATTTATCTTCGATCACATCCCATTCAGGCAGGGGATAAAGCCAGAGAGAGCGATCTAATGGGTTTAAGGTGATAACAAGGTTATTTTCGGCTTGCACAGCAATAAGATCACGATAACGGCTGGGAACCGCTAATCGCCCCTTACTATCAATGCTAATTTTATTAAAGCCTCGAAACACAATGTCATCCCCATTTTGCTGGTAAAATCCACTTTTACCCACAATTCCCCACTCCGTGAACTATAGGGATTTGGAGACTTCTCTGTCAAGGATTCTTTGTGTTTTTTCTATATAAAAACTGTCTGTGTAACAGTAACTTAGCGTCTAAAAGTTAGGGAAAAGGGTGATAATTCTTCTACCTCAAATATTAACATTATTTAATTCATTATCTTCGGCGAGTTACTTGATAATTTACATTAAGTTTTAAATTTGATTTATTGAGATAAACTAATTTTTATAGCTTGTGACGTAAATCACTCAAATTCCTGAAGATCAGCACCCATTTCTAGTGCTAATTGGTGATATCTTTGACTTGCTTTCGCATTTTGATCCACATTTGGCATGCCAAATTGATACAAAAGAGCTAAATTATGGGCTGCAAGCGCATCTCCCAACTCAACCGCCTTTTGTAATAATTCAACCGCTTTTATGCCATCAGGTTCTACACCAGCGCCAACCTTGTAGGCCAAACCCAACAGTCCCAATGCTTCTCCAATTCCCGCATCTGCCAGCGGCTTCAATAAGGTTAAGGCCGTTCCATAATCTTTATCAGAAAACGCCTGACTAACAATATCAATCGCTTTTCTTACATCATCCTCATCAGGTTTTGTATTAGGCGCTGATGACATATTTCAAGGTCTCTATAACTTGTTCCGGAGTTTGTGCCCAAGCCATGGCTGCGGCATCGACCTCTTTCAATGGATGAATAATCGATTCATCGTGCAGCGTAATATAGGGCTTGCCTAGAGCGGCACAATAACCCGCATCAAACGCGGCATTCCACTGTTTGTATTTATCACCAAAACGAATTACTGCTATATCGCATATCTCGATTAGATTTTTAGTGCGTATGGCATTGACCTTGGCTGACTTGTGATCACGCCAAAAATTATTATCTTCATTACCTAAATGATCGCCAGCGGCATCACTCGCATCATGTGCGGTCACGGCTGATGTATAGCTAATATCCAAGCCCAACTTATCAGTACCTTGCATAATTTGTTCACGCCAATCAGTGTGGATCTCACCTGATAAATAAACCGTCCAGCTCATTGTCAATCCTCTTACCTAAGTCTATGTGGAAAAATAAAAAAGAGTCGGCCGATAAGCCGGGTTCTGTCTTGGGCAATCATTCATCTGGGATGCATGTCGCCATGCACCTCAAGCAACCTACCCGGAAACAGTGCGGGCCGCACCATCGTTTCCCTATTTGGTCTTGCTCCAGGTGGGGTTTACCCTGCCACTGATATTGCTAACAGCGCGGTGCGCTCTTACCGCACCATTTCACCCTTACCTATCGAAACAGGCGGTATATTTTCTGTGGCACTTTCCATCGGCTCACGCCGTCCAGATGTTATCTGGCACCTCGCCCTATGGAGCCCGGACTTTCCTCTATTAGAATAAATCCAACAGCGACTGCCTGGCCGACTCTGGGTGCTAGTTTATTGGTAGGCAAATAAGTTGCAAGTAAATTGACTGTGATGCAACTAATTTAAATGTCATAAAATGCTGATGAAATTGGCATGTACTGGAAAAATCGCGCACAACTGCTTATATTTATAGCTAGCAGTTGCTTCACAAAATAATATTTCAGCATAAATAGATAGATAATATGAAATGATATAATTTTATATAGCTGAAATTGACCAGACATATCAATAAATGCTCATTAAAATTATTATGACAAACTTATATTTTTCAAATATAGACATTCACAATAAGTGGTTACGTACCCTAAAAGAATCCTTGAGCTTGATGGTATTAGAGGAATTGCAATACTTCTAGTCGTCTATTGGCATTACATTGCCATACCTTTACAGGTCGAGGGAAGCATATATCTGTATTACGTGAAATATGCAGGCGCATTGACATGGTGTGGAGTTGATTTGTTTTTTGTCCTTTCGGGTTTTCTCATAGGAGGGATCCTTTTTGATAACAGAAATAACAAAAATTACTTCCGAACATTTTACATAAGACGTTTCTTCAGAATATTCCCACTTTATTTTCTTTGGTTATTATTATTTATAGTATTAACTACTTTTTTTACAGTAGATAACCCTATTGTATTTAATGAACCTTACCCAATTTGGTCATATGTATTATTTATACAAAATTTTCTTTTGGATGAAAATGGCTTTGGTTCTTCTTGGCTGGCTTTAACATGGTCACTAGCGGTAGAAGAACAATTTTACCTTTTCTTGCCATTTATGATTTATTTTTTTAAACCGCGATATGTTGCTCCAACACTTATCATACTGATTTTTTTAGCACCAGTAGCTAGATTTATGACAGAAGGAATAGGTAGTTACGTTTATACGTATTGCAGAACAGACTCGCTTATGACAGGAGTATTGATCGCTTGGCTAATAAAAAAAGATAGGTTTGTTGATATAATAACTATACATAGAAAGTTTTTATTGTTTACTATTTCAATTTTAATACTGGCCGTTATCTATTTAACTTACTTAATTACTCAGGTAGGTGATGTCGTTAATCATTTTGTTTTTGCCGTATTATTTGGATTGTCCATTTTAGCAGTCATTACGAATAAAAATTCTTATTTCGCAAACATTCTTAGAAACAAGGCCCTCTTATGGTTAGGCTCAAGGTCATATGCGATATATTTATTTCATCCGGCTATAAATGGTTTATGGCATCGTTCTTTAAATCCAAATGACATACCAACGGACAACATAGGAGAACTACAGATAGTTATCTACTCCATGATATCCGTCATATTCCTTGCTGAAATTTCATACCGCATTTTTGAAAGTCCTTTAATCAAGTTTAGTCATAGATATCGATATGATTGATTTCAACGAAGTTCCACAGTCTTAATTATTAGTAAAATATTTTTGTACCAAAACTAGTAGTATATTTTTTGTTGCACTATCCATAGGTTCACGCCATCCAAACGTCTATCTGGTGCTAGTTAATGGTTTGATGACCTATCCATTACGATTTACGTGGCCGGCCTTTTTCGTATTTTGGTATATCGCGTAGTTTTTGTTCGTCTTGTAGTTTCTGATAACTTTCCCATCGACGTAATTCAAGCTCACCAGATTCTAAAGCATCCTTAATAGCACAGCCCTTTTCTGTTTGATGCTGGCAATTGTTAAATTTACAACAGCCTAGAAACTGACTGACATCATCAAAAGTATCTTCAATCCCGGTTTCACAATCACTCAATTGCAATTCTCTAATTCCCGGTGTATCGATAAGTAAGCCGCCATCATGCAATAAGTGTAGTGAACGTGAAGTCGTCGTATGTTGTCCTTTTCCGTCTTCAAAGCTGACATCCGCCGTTAACTGATCAGAATCAGTCAGACTATTAATCAATGTGGACTTGCCAACACCAGATGACCCCACTAACGCAATCGTATGTCCTTCTGTGCACAAGGTTCTCAATGAAGCAAGACTCGCATTTTCTTTAGCATTAACACCTTCAACGCGAAGATTATTTTGCAATACCATTGCAGACTGTTTGAATGAATCGACATCATCAGACAAATCAACTTTAGTCAGGACAATGACAGGCTGAATTTTTGCTTCATTTGCCAATGCTAAATAACGTTCAATACGTGAAACATTAAAGTCTTGATCACAAGACGTAACAATAAACAAAGTATCAACGTTTGCAGCAATGATTTGATCATGCGTGCGTTTGCCTGCTGCTTTACGTATTAATACTGTTTCTCTATCCAATATTCGAAGTGGGCGTTCACCTTCATCAGGAATCAACATCCAATCGCCAACGGCAAGATTCTTTGGATCACTGAAGACACCTATTTCAAAGCTTTCAATTCCTTTGTTACTCCAAACAATGCAATGGCTACGATGAATTTGAGCAATACGAGCAAAATAACATTGTTCATTTTCTTCAGACTTTACTTGTTGGATAAAGAAATGCTTCCAACCTAATTGAGGCAGATTAAAGATTATAAATACCTGGGCAATAAAAATTTAAGATAGTAGATAATTCAAATAATATTATTAGTAATTAATTTAACTCTATAAGAGCTTGCGTGAAACGAAGCTGGGCAGTATTGATAAAGACTTCTTCCATATGATGGCAAGGACCAAGCCCTAATTGTTCCAGTGCCATTTTAAAGACATTGTGCCGGTACGTCCGAAGCCTGCACCAATATTGAAAGTACCATATTAGTTATTCTGGAAGTGGTCTTGCATTATTATCTGCAACAGTCTGCATATCACTTAACAATCGCCCTTCACCCATTTTTATCTCATGACATATCACATCATAGATTTCACTATGAAATATGAATTGATAGTGGCTGCAACTACCTAGGTGCTCAGGCTTAAACTGCTTTAACCAATCTGAATCATCAATTTTAAATATTGCAGCAACCGAACCTGCCGTCATCAAAACATTACTATGTACTTCTTCAGTCGTCATCGAAAACGCCTCAACGCCGATGAGTTTCAGATGCTTAATATTCTCTTCATTATCCTCATCCTCAGGATTCAAATATTCAAAGCCTTTTAATATAACACCACCATGCGACCAAATAACGCGTTCTAAGCTTGGGCCTTTACCATCATGGTGAAACTCTTCTTCTAATAATGTTGTTGTTTTCATTTTAAAATATATATCCGTTGTGAATTGATAATGAACAGTTTTTATTTTTCGGTATTAATCATCTGGCCGCATATTATCATGTTAAGAAATATAGAAAAACGGACATTATTTAAATAGAACACCTTATCTTAGCTTTTGAGTCTATTTTTCACTGGCTTCCAGCGCCATTTGGTAGATCTCATTTTTTTTCTTGCCGGTTATCTTTGACGTTAACCCTGCCGCATCTTTTGGCGGGAGTTTTTCGGAAAGGATTTGGTTGATGCGTAGCACTTCAGCGTCGGAGATAGATAACTCTTGTGCACCCTCAACAATTATAACGAATTCACCTTTTATTTTTATCTCCTCGCTTATTAATTTTTCGTTAACTGCGGATAAGCTATCTCGGACAATTTGTTCGTACTGTTTGGTCAGTTCACGGGCAACAGTAACCCGTCTTTCAGAACCAAACACATCTCGCATATCTTGTATCGATTCCCGTATACGATGTGGTGCCTCGTAGAAGATAAGCGTTCGTGATTCTGATATTAATACTTGTAAACATTTTTTCCGCGCCTCTGTCTTCGCTGGCAAGTAGCCTTCAAAGATAAATTTACTAGTAGGAAGACCGGAGGCAGATAAGGCTGTAATGACTGCCGAAGGTCCCGGGATCGGAATGATCTTAATCTCATTGTCATGTGCTGCAGTGACTAACTTGTATCCCGGATCATTGATTAAGGGGGTGCCTGCATCTGAAATTAATGCGATTGATTCTCCATCGTCAATTTGTTTTATCAGCTGTGCGGTAAATTGTTCTTCGTTATGTTCATGATATGCTTTAACTTTGGTCTTAATACCAAACCGATCCAGCAAGGTCTTACTGTGACGTGTGTCTTCAGCAGCGATTAGGTCGACTTGTTTCAGTATTTCTATCGCGCGTTCAGAGATATCACCCAAATTACCAATCGGTGTCGCTACAATATATAAAGAACCTGACAAAGTTTGCTCCTGAACGCTGTTCAAATTTGGGTGTCGTAATTATTTGTTACTCGGATAATCTATTTGGGAACCCTAGATGATCGCGCCGAACTGGTATTCGATACGCGTGCTCGCGACTGCAAGCATAGTTATTCATATGCTTGATTGAGCATGTGCGCGTATCGAATGCCAGGGCAAGCGAGGGCACGATTAGCGATCCCAGACAAAATTACACGTATAGTATGAAGATACTTAAATAATATAACACTACAACTTGAATTATTATTGAGCACCCTGATGAAATATTCGAGTTTATGTTACACAATATACCTATGCGACTTTTAATAATTTTACTTATTTCATTGGGCCTATTAACTGCCTGTGGGCCTACCAAACAGTCAACTCCTCAGGCTCAGGTCGATCCGGAAGAAAATGCCAGAACCTTGATGCAATCGGGAGACTATACTGCCGCCGCACTTGAATACCTGAATCTGTCCGTGAAAGATAAACAAAATGCGACGATATATCGCCTAAAAGCCGCCGCAGCCTATGTCGAGGCTGGCGATTATGGTGCAGCTCAAAAGACCCTAAGTGACACCACTGTTGCGGATAATGATTCATTACAAAATACTAGGATGAAGATACTGAGCGCCCGCCTCGAGTTGGAGTTTGGCCAACCGGGCAAAGCAATGGGGCTGCTTAGTGAATTATCTGAGCCAAATATCCCACAAAACTTGAGAGTGACTTTTCATGATATCCGCGCCAAGGCTTATCTAGCCCATGGAGATTACCTCAAAGCGGCATCAGAACGCTTACTCTTATCAAATTACCTGAATACACCAACCGAGATCGACCAAAATAATCGGTCGCTTTGGAAAGTACTTGAAGCCATACCAGCATCAGAGATTGATGATTTGCGAATTGTTGCTCCTGATCATTTAACCAGCTGGTTTGAATTGGCATCACTCTACCAAACATACCGATATCAACCGGCCAGATTAAACAATGCCATTGATGGTTGGGTACAACGTTATCCAGGACACCCAGCATATTCGTCTATCGCACAAGAGCTGATTAGCAAGAGTAAGCAATTTGTTAATCGACCAGCAAAAATTGGATTACTATTACCTTTATCCGGCAAATTTCAAAAATCATCAACAGCAATACGCGATGGCTTTTTGGCTGCCTGGTATATGGATGGCCAGGCAAAATCGGATATTGAAATCTATGATGCAAACTCCCTGAATATTATTGACATTTATCAGCAAGCCGTGACCGATGGTGTTGATTATGTCGTCGGCCCATTAGAAAAAGAAGCCATCAATCAGCTGGCCAACCAAGGTGAACTTCCCATTCAGATTCTGGCACTTAACCGTCAAGAACTTAATAAAGAACAGACTAATGACAAACTAATTCAGTTCGGCCTGTCACCAGAAGATGAGGCTGCTCAAGTTGCTGAAATTGCAATGTCTGATGGCCATCGACTAGCATTAGTAATGACCCCCGGCAATCCTTGGGGTGATCGTATTGCAGAAGCATTCATGTCGCGCTGGATTGAGCTCGGTGGCGGCGTGTTGGAACGTGCTATCTTTCAAAGCAATTCAAAAGATTTTGGTTCCCCGGTTAAGGCGCTGCTGAATATTGATAGCAGTGAGAAACGTGGTCGAGATCTACGCAACAAACTCAATATAAAGATAAATAATGTTGAGCGGCGTCGAGAAGATGCAGATTTTATTTTCACTGCGGCGCTTCCCGGTGATGCCCATCAATTGTTTCCACAATTTCGTTTTCATCGCGCTGGTGATTTACCCGTCTATTCTACCTCGCATATCTTCACAGGTATCTTTGATGAAGCTCGAGATATCGATTTAAATGATGTTATGTTTATAGATATGCCCTGGATACTGGATACTTCACGTCAACTTTCGATTATTCAGGATGCACTCAATCGAAATTGGTCCCAGGAAAGATCTCAATACAGACGTCTCTACGCGCTCGGCATTGATGCTTATCATTTAATCCCGGAAATTAGCCGCCTGAGTGCAGAAAAAAATACTTTCCTGAGTGGCGAAACAGGCGACCTGAGTATTACGCCAGATAATATTGTCAAACGTAAATTGAGACGCGCTCAGTTTGTTGAAGGGAAACCTGTATTGTTGAACTAACTAGCGCAAATTCATGGATGATAAAGAAATCAAAACCGGCTAATCATGCTGGTAAAATTGCTGAAAGCATTGCAGAACAATACCTGATCAAACAAGGTCTAAAATTGATTGATCGGAATTTTCATTCTCGCTTTGGCGAGATCGATCTGATTGGCCTTGATCAGGAAATACTGACCTTTATTGAAGTCCGCTATCGAAAAAATGAACAATATTTAGCTGTTGTTGAAACAATTGATCAGCATAAATGTCGAAAAATTATTATCAGCAGTGAATACTACTTATGCAAACATAAAAACTATCGAGCTTATCAATGTCGCTATGACGTCATCGCTATTACTGGTGAGCTTAATAAGCCGGCAATCGAGTGGATTAAAAATGCATTTCAGGCATAATGACGACGATTTTTAGATAACAAATTAACTCCAATGGATGCCATTCAACGCGTAATAAACAACTTTAATGAAAGCATTCAGGTAAAGACTGATGCTGTGGGCAAACTCGCGCCTGTTATTGCAGATGCCGCTGCAGCTATAGCAGATGCCCTGTTAAATGATCACAAGATCATGGCTTGCGGTAATGGCGGTTCTGCTGCCGATGCACAGCATTTTTCCGCAGAGATGCTGAATCGCTTTGAAATGGAACGCCCTGGTTTACCTGCCATCGCGCTCACTACAGACTCTTCAACCCTAACGTCTATTGCAAACGACTATCAATTTGCTGAGATATATTCAAAACAAATTCGTGCACTCGGACAAGAAAATGACGTGCTACTTGCTATCAGTACTAGCGGTGAATCACACAATATTGTTCATGCTATCGATGCCGCTCATGACAGGAATATGGTTGTCATTGCTTTAACCGGCAGAGAGGGTGGCCAAATAGCTGATTTGATAAACGATAATGATTTTGAAATACGCGTACCAACCTGGTCAACAGCGCGAATACAGGAAGTTCATATTATGATTATCCACTCGCTTTGTGATCTCGTAGACCTACAATTACTCGGACAGGACGGATGAAATGAAACACATTAAACTTTTACATTTATTGATCCTACTTTGTTTATTGCCACACATATCGGGTTGCGCACTTATTGCAGTCGGTGGTGCAGCAACGGCCGCGACAGTTGCCGTTGACAGAAGAACCCCCGGTACCCAGCTTGAAGACCAAACAATCGAAGTTAAGGCAGGTCAGGCACTCAACAGTGACCCTGAATTAAATGAACAAGCACACTGGAATGTGATCAGTTATAACACCGTAGTATTAATTACAGGTGAAACACCAACTGATGCCATGCGCCAAAGGGCATTAGAGTTAGTTAAATCGGTCGATAAAGTCACCCATGTCTATAACGAGATAACCATAGCTGCCCCAAGTTCAATGGTTGCAAGAACGAGTGACTCCTATATTACGACCAAAGTAAAAACACAAATGTTTGCCAATAAAGAGCTGACCGGCATTGAGATAAAAGTTGTCACTGAAAAAGGCGTTGTGTATCTGATGGGTATTGTCAGTCGTGCTGAGGCAGAAGTAGCAACTGATATTGCGCGACAAACAGGTGGCGTTCAGAAAGTTGTAAAATTGTTTCAATACACAGACTAGTTAGCTAATCTAAAAGAGTCCTGTATTTACCTACATCTGCTTGGGTGAAACAACAGGCAATAGCTCAGCTTCGTCTTGTGTCGCGCCTTGCCATACTGGTCCAACTGTATGAATGATCCACTCCGCTGCAAGATTAAAACCCGGAGCCAATTTTACCTGACCCACCTCACAACCATCGAGTGTTTTATTAAAGGCTAGTAATTCAGGACCAGCAGCACGCTGTATTGCGCCATCAACACCGCCACCACCGACTAAAGAAGAGTTCGCGGCATTGACTATCACATCGATCTCTAAGGTAGTGATGTCAGTCTGAATAATTTCAATCATTATTGTTTTAGAATGTGTTAATTACTTAATATTAAGTTTTAACGTTCAATAACAAATAGTAAAGTATGATTATCATTTTTATTGTGACAAATATGCCACAGAGGGCACAGAGAAAAATTATTTAATTAACTTAAACAAATAGGATTAAATTGTCTTAAAAATTATTTACATAATATCTTTTTTATATATCTTTGATTTCTCTGTGTACTCTGTGCCCTCTGTGGCTAATAATTAAGATTCTAACGACGGTTTTCTATTAATAAATTAACTTATAATTTCAAGCCAAAAATCATATACAACATGTTTAGCCATTCAGAAGATCTAAAACAAGCCCTGCTATCAGCCTTTAACAATAAGGGGGCTGACTATCAGGCCCGTACTCGATACCTTGATGATAATAATCAACCCATCCATATCAATCGACTAATACTTGAGGATTCACCCTACCTTTTACAACACGCGCATAACCCTGTTGACTGGTTTGCCTGGGGTGATGAGGCATTTGCAAAAGCCAAAGCCGAAAATAAACCAGTATTTTTATCAATCGGTTACTCAACATGTCATTGGTGTCATGTCATGGAAGAAGAAAGTTTTGATAATGAAGAAGTTGCAAAACACTTGAATGAATTTTTTGTCTGCATCAAGGTTGATCGAGAATGCCATCCCGATGTGGATACCTACTACATGACCGCGGTAATGTTGATGCAAGGGCATGGTGGCTGGCCTATGAGTAGTTTCTTAACACCTGAGAGAAAGCCTTTTTTTGGTGGTACTTACTATCAACCGACTCAGTTTATTGCCTTAATGAGCAGAGTCGATGAACTCTGGAATAAACAGTCTGCTGAGATTCTGGAACAAGCCAACTCGATAAGTACCCAAGTCGCCGGCGCAATGCAAACCAAACGATCACTTAATGAGATTGGCCCTAATGTAATTGACGTCACAGCACAGTCGATCATGAATCAACATGATGAATCCAATGGTGGTTTCGGCCAAACACCTAAATTTCCTAACGAACCCTATCTGTATTTCTTACTTGAATACGCCATCTTGTCTGGCAAAGAAGATGACTTGAATGCTGTTATCAAAACGCTACACATCCAAAATTGTGGTGGCATATATGATCAAATCGCAGGGGGCTTCCATCGATATGCAACAGACCAAAATTGGTTGATTCCACATTTCGAAAAAATGCTCTACAACCAGGCAAACCTGTCTTATGTCTTTACCCAAGCCTACACAATAACCGGTGCGAAAGATTTCAAACGCGTTGCCTGTGAAACATTGGATTATGTTAGTCATGAGATGACAAATGAAGACGGAAGCTTTTATTCCGCTACTGATGCAGATAGTGAAGGTGAAGAAGGTCTCTTCTTTATTTGGGATAAAGAAGAGATTGAAGGATTACTAAAAGATGACGCGGAAGAATTCATCATGCTGTACCAAGTGTCAGCGGCAGGTAATTTTGAAGGAAAGAATATTCTTAATTTAAACCAACCTTTAGAAGACTATGCCAATGAAAATAAAATCGACTATGACGAACTAGTTGATCGACTAGCAACCAGCAAAAAAAAATTGTGGGATGCAAGAGAGAAACGTATTCCACCACTGCGTGATGACAAGGTTATTACTGCCTGGAACGCGATGATGATTAAATCATTTACCTATATCGGACAACAGCTAAACAGAAAAGACTATATCGAAATCGCCATCAGGGCTGCTAACTCACTTTTACAGATAAATAAAACTGAAGACGGTCAACTAAGCCGCTCCAGCTTGGCGGGGCAAGCCTCTATTCCTGCCTTACAGGAAGACTATGCCTATTTAGCAGAAGCTTTATTACAGATCTACGATGCTACTCAAGACAGACAATGGCTAAATCATGCCACAACAGTGACTGATGTCATGATCGAATCTTTCTGGGATAAAGAAAATGGTGGTTTCTTCATGGGCAGTCAAAGCAAAGATAATTTATTACCTGCCTCACCAAAAGAGATCAATGATAACGCGACCTCTTCCGGCAATTCCGTTGCGTTAAGAACATTACAACGGCTAGCAAGACGCACTGGGGATAAACGCTATCATTCCACAGCCCAACAATTAATCATGGCCTATTCGCATGACATCACTCAACGCCCGTATATCTGTAGTTATCTGATGTGTGGCATGTTGGAGATGTTTGTTGGCGAACAATCTCATCAACAATGGTGTGCCGATGGTAATATCTATATTGCAGCGGCATGTAAAAAAATTGAGGGTGATTATAAGTTATTAATCATTATCTCAATTGCTGAGAAATGGCACCTCAATCAAATAAAAGATAGCTTCAACCTTGATGTCCCTGTCTCTGTACAAGCCATTAAGGGATGGACCATCGACCATATACTTTATCCCGCGTTCATTACTAAAACACTTGGTTTTCAGACGGAATCCGTTGATGTTTTTGAAGGGACGATTCAGATCATTGCAGATTTATCAAATGATAATAATGATCTTACCTTCCCTAAAAACTTATTAAAGTTAAAGCTGGGTTTACAGGCTTGTGACGAACAGAAATGTCTGGCACCGGAAAGCGTGAGCTGTGTTATACCAATCCTCGACTAAGGACAAGTTGGCTTAAGCTGGCATCATCTCCATCAACCTATTTAATCTTTGCGGCAGATCTCTTAAATCAAGACCTGTTTGATTGAGGCATTTATTCGCAAGAGTTTCCAATTCTGCTGTTTCAGGTAATCTAAAATTCGATGCAAAGAGTATTGCATTAAAATGATTGGGCACTTCTAGCAAAGAAATATTATCAAAATAATTTTTCATCGGTAATAAGATATCAAGCACATCATCTTCCGATTCTGGTAAAATATTAATCGCCAATACACCGTTATCATCAAGACAGTTAACTAGGTTTTTATAAAAGCTATCGTCGTATAAACAGGCGGGGTGTTCTTCATCATTAAATATGTCACACAATATAATGTCGTAGGCTTTCTTTTCATCGACCAGGAATGCTTCTGCAGAAGTATTAATAATTTGACAGCCCTCCCCGATAAAGAAAAACTCTTTGGCTAATTGAATTACTGATTCAGATGTCTCAAGTGATGTTATCTCTACGCCTGATAACTTATCTATGCAAAATCTTTCTATTGAGCCGCAGCCAAAACCCAAATTTAATAATTGCTTAGGTTCGGGACAAAATAATAACGTTGCCAATAAGGCTTGTATATTTGGCAATAAAATTTGGCTGGGTGAATTCACATCCATCAACCCCTGTATTGAATCACCACCGATCTGCAGCCAACGATAGTTTTCAAACTCACGAACCTCTATTAATTGGTCGTCAACGAACACGGAACGCAGAACCTGGCTTTGTTCTGGTGCTAAATCATATATTTTTTCGAGTAGTGTCATATTTAGTTTTCAGCACAATAATATAAACACGCATTATATTACCCAAATGCAACGACGCCTGATAATATTCGCCCCCATTTGTATAAATAAAATATAGGTAGTAAATGTGTCAGAATTTGTAATCGGTCAACGCTGGGTCAGTCACACTGAGACAGAGCTTGGCTTAGGCATAATTGTTGGTATTGAAGGTCGTCACATTACTATTAACTTTCCTGCTGTCGGCGAGGAGCGAGTCTATGCCGTACAGACTGCACCACTTACTCGTATCGAGCATAAACCAGGCGAAACTATCCATACGCAAGATGATCGCACCTTTCAGGTTCTCAAAACAGAACCACATCAAGGTCGACTGATATATCACGCCAGAGATGCCGAAGGCGAACAACATGAGATAGATGAGCTTGATTTAAACAGCTTTGTCGAACTGACATCTCCGAAACAACGCCTAACCAGCGGCCAACTCGACAATCTCAAGGCCTTCCAGCTACGTTGTGAGACATTATTGCTGTTAAACCGACTTCAGCAATCACCCGTAAAAGGTCTGCTGGGTTCACGCACAAACCTGTTACCGCATCAAACCTATATCGCCCACGAAGTCGCAAAACGTTTCGCGCCACGAGTCTTGCTGGCAGATGAAGTTGGACTTGGCAAGACCATAGAAGCCGGCATGATCCTGCATTATCAACTGCATACTGGTCTGGCAAATCGCATCCTAATCGTCGTGCCTAATACGCTGACACATCAATGGTTAGTCGAAATGCTACGCCGGTTTAACCTGCGTTTTGCCTTGTTTAATGCCGACCGATTACTCGCACTACGTGAAGAAGAAGGCAATCCATTCGAAAGTGAACAATTAATTATTTGTAGTCTCGATAATCTAACCAGCGATCCGAGCCTGTTCAAAGATGCACTGAGCGCAGATTGGGACATGGTCGTCGTCGATGAAGCACACCACTTACATTGGGATGAAGGTGATGAGGGTCACGATTATCGATGTATTGAAGCATTAGCTGAACAATGCCGTGGCTTATTACTACTTACCGCGACACCGGAACAAGTTGGTGCTGCGAGTCATTTTGCACGTCTACGCCTACTCGATCCTGCGCGTTTTCATGACCTCGATAGCTTCATGCAGGAAGAACAGGGTTATCAACAACTGAGTGACACCGTAAAGGTCTTGCTAGATCAGCAAGACGAACCTTTAAGTAATGACATACTGGGTTTATTAAAAACATATCTAGAGGATGAAGCACCAAGCGATAACAACCCTGATATCGAAGAACGTGAGAAGATTGTCAGCAAACTCCTCGACCGTCATGGCACTGGGCGTGTGTTCTTACGCAATACACGCGAAGCGATAAAAGGATTTCCAGAGAGAAAGTTGCACGCCATGCCGCTAGCCTATCCAGAAATCTATGCATCACTGTCAGGAAAACAAACGCTGTTTCCTGAAATGGAAATTGAAGACTGGCTAAAACAAGACCCACGCGTTCAGCACTTAATCACGCTATTAACTAAATTAAAGTCTGAAAAGGTATTGGTCATCTGTGCCAATGCAGAGACCGCGACGAGCTTAGAGAAATACTTGCAACTCAAGATGGGCATTCGCTGTGCGGCATTTTACGAAGGACTCAGTATTATTGAACGTGACCGAGCAGCAGCCTACTTCGCCGATACCGAAGGTGGCGCACAAATACTGGTGTGTTCGGAAATCGGTAGTGAAGGCCGCAACTTCCAGTTCGCCCATCACCTAGTATTATTCGATCTCCCATTAAATCCTGATCTATTAGAACAACGTATAGGTCGACTGGATCGTATTGGTCAAACAGAAACCATCAATATACACGTACCCTTTATTGAACAATCAGCACAAGAGGTCCTCTTTAACTGGTACAACAATGGACTTAATATCTTTATCGAAAGTTGTGCCGCAGCCTATTCCATCTATGAAAAATTTGAAGAACCACTCAATGCGGCCTTAGATAAACCCGATACCGATATCACGACACTGATAAACGAAACCAAAACGCACACTGATGACGTAAAACAAGCCATGCACGACGGTAGAGATAGACTCGTCGAATTGAACTCCTGTCGCAAAGACATCGCTGAAGAAATTATTGAAGCTATTAGTGAAGAAGAGAATCCAAAAGTCTTGATGGACTATATGGAAAACATGTTCGATGCCTATGGCGTTGACCATGAAGAACATTCCGAAAATACATGGATACTTCATCCTAGCGACCACATGCGCACCGGTTACTTCCCAGGAATCAGCGACGAAAGTATCACCATCACCTTCGACCGTAACAAGGCACTCAGTCGCGAAGACTTATCATTCGTCAGCTGGGAACACCCTATGGTCGCCGAAGCTATTGAAATGGTATTGACCAGTGAAATCGGTAATACCTACATCACCAGTATAGAAATGGAAGGCATCGAACCCGGCACCATCATGCTAGAAACCTTCTCCAGCATCAGCGCCATCGCACCAAAACAACTACAAGTTGATCGCTACCTGCCGATCACGCCACTACGCACACTGATCAGTAATGATAGAAAGAATTACGCAAAACTATTAAGCCACGACAAACTCAACACGCTCTGCCAGAAGATAGAACGCCAAACCGCACACGCGATCATCAAACAGATCAAACCAGAAATCGAAACCATGATCGACTTCGCCACAAAATTCACAGATTCAAAAGTACCCGAAGTCCGAAAAGAAGCACAACAGCGCGTCGACTCATTGCTTGGTGCAGAGATTGAACGCCTGAAACAACTGCAAAAGAAAAACAAAACTATAAGACAAGAAGAAATAGAATTCATGGAAGAGCAACTCCACGCCTGCACAGAAGTAATCAACAATGCAAAATACGAACTGCAAGCAGTAAGATTGGTTATTGCTCAATAGGCATTCCTTAGAAAAAAGACTGTCAACCAGCAGTTGACATATGTAAATCGGTTGTTTACACTTTATTATGATTAAAAACTTCAGCCATAAAGGACTGCAGGAGTTATTTAATACCGGTCGCTCCAGCAAGATAGGCAAGAAATATCAAAGCCGTGCTGTACGCAGACTCGATTCACTTGAGTTTGCTACCAAACCAGAAGAAATGGATATCCCCGGTTTTGATTTTCATTCTCTTGCAGGGAAACCGAAGCGCTATAGTGTTCATGTAAATGGTAATTATTGTATTACCTTCGGCTGGGAAGGAGACAATGCCATAAATATAAATTTCGAAGACTATTATTAATTTTAAGAGATGATGAATATGAGCAGACAACCAACACATCCGGGGGCAATAATTCGTGAAGATATTCTTCCTGAACTAGATATGTCTATCTCCAGACTAGCGAAAGAACTTCATATTTCACGACAAACACTGCACGGAGTCATCTCTGAAAAAAAATCAATCACCCCTAACCTAGCACTACGGATTGGCAAGTTTATTGGCAATGGACCAGATATCTGGCTACGGATGCAAGAAGCGCATGATCTTTATAATGAAGAAAAGAAAATTGCGCCCATACTCCGTAAAATTGAACAACATCACTCTGACGCAGCATAGTTAAAGTTTTCTTTTTAATAACAAGCTATACAGATACTAATTTTTAATAGTTACAAAAATCCACTGAGGCACACATGAAAAATTTTATAATCATAATATTATCGTTAGTTTTATTCACACCTCTCGCTTACGCAGATAAAAAGCATGGCGGAAAGACAATCGAAGTTAAAATTAGCCTTGGTACAAAAGATAACCAGATGGTATTTGTCCCGGATACACTCACATTCGAACGCGGCAAATATTACAAGTTGGTTCTAAACAACCCCAGCCCAGATGAACACTATTTTAACTCAGACGCATTCGCCACTCACATCTTTACCCGCAAAGTAGAAGTCATGGATAAAGAGGGCAAAACCGTCGCAGAAATCCACGGTGCAACAAATGGCATCGAATTAAAGCCCGGCGCGTCAGTAAAATGGTTCTTCTTACCAATGACAAAAGGAAAAAACCTAAAACTCTACTGCCAGAAAAAAGGCCACGAAGGACAAGGGATGATAGGAACAATTAATATCATTGGTGATTTGAAATCAAACAACTCAAATTGATTCTTAGTCTATTATAATGCTATTTATATGAAACCATGGTCTGTCCCTAATTGTTAAATTAATCAGCTGGATAAAATACCATCTAACGCTGAACGCAATTCCTGTTCACCTATATCACCACCGATCACATCGCGTTTTGATCCATCTCGACCAAACAAGACAAGAACGATAGCTCTTACACTCTGTTGCTGAATAAAAGTCTGTCCTTTCGGGGTATTAACATCAACGGCCAAAAAATCGACCTTCCCTTTATAATCTGAGCGTACTGTATTGAGGAGATCCATCATTTCCATACCATTCACAGAGTTCTTGTCATGCGTTAGCACCACTACGACCGAACCTTGGCCTATTATTGACAAGTCATCTCTAAAACCCTTCGGCAATAACATGGCCGCAGCAGCCAATATGACGCACATAACTAAAATAATGGCGAGATTGGTAAGTCTGGCGGAACCAGTTTGAGCATAAGTCATATTGGAATTAGTTCCATTGTAACTCTCCATTCGGCCAGAAGCGGACTTTAACGGTATTAATAAAAGCGATAATTTCAACATATCAGGCTGAGTTAACTTCGTTATGATTTAATTGTCCTTTTTTAAATATTAGACACAATAAAATAAATAGGCATATGAGATCCAGGCCAGTCAATATATAAAACTGAATTGGCGATACAGAAATACCTACTAATAAAAAGTTTCTAACATTAAAAATATTCATTAATACAAATAGGACAGATAAATAAATCGGCCATTTAATATCTCTTAGTCTTTTTACAATACTTGGCAAACAGAGAAGTATTATAGAAATCTCAACGAATGACTTTAAAAACAGGTAATTCTTAATCCCAATATAACCTTGAATAGCGTGGCTTGAAAAATACAATGCCATGATTGAAATCAAGGAGATACTAAGAACCCTAATTACAAAGTTTTTTCGTTCCAACTGTCCTTTAAAAGTAATCCAGTCCATTATTAATCAGTAATTAATTCAGCTTAATGTCAGCTTTCGGTGATTAAAATCATAATTCTCAGTTCGGCCAGAAGTGGACTTACGGCCCAAACCCATTAATCGACCAAGCTGTCCATGCCAGACAACTTTCCGCCGTTGGTATCAAGATAAGAATACAAATAGATGAAGAAACAATAATTAACTTTGTCTCTTTCTTTATCCAAACGAAAGAAGCAGATAATAAAAGGATAGACAGCCAAAATGAGACCACAAGGATTCTTACATTTATATCAATTTGATCATGGGAGACTAAAAAATATAACAAGCCATGCAATAGCGTTACTAAGAAAAGCAAACCAGTTACTATCCATAATTTATAAAATTTATCTGTGCTAGCTTCCATTGTTTTAGAGTCTGCTTTGGGACGATTTTAACATGGGTTCGAGTTCGGCCAGAAGTGGAAGTTAATCCATTCTTATATATTTCACCTATCATTAAAGTGATCAGCTGCTAATGCGTGCTTAATCGCATCAGATTTTGTGATTTTTGTTTTGTTTCCAATTTTATTTAGTAATGGGTCAAAGAATGCTCCGTAAATAACAGGACCTATAAACGGCACCAAAATAATTAGACTCCAAATAAATTTAGCGAGTATGGTTTCATCTTTTCGCCATAACGAAATCATAAGAACTATCGCTATGATGAAATGTAGCACAAGGCCAATAATTAGTAATTTATCCATTTCTTTGCAATCTTCGGTTATACATTTATGTCTGCTTAAGGGGCATTAAATTGTAACTCTGTGTTCGGCCATAAGCAGATATTAGCGTTTAAATTAAGACATTTTGCGACGTCCGTGGAGAGTGATTGGTTAGGTGTTATTGGATACAAGTCATTACCCCAGTTTTTTCTATAAGCCGAAATTGTATAATTTGAGATCCTAATGTTGAACCATTTACTAATATTGCAGGAAATTTAAGTAATAGACCATCAGGCGGCTTTACTAACACACTTGTACCAGATGAAAAATAGTCGTTCTTCGCATATTGTGTATCAGGTTTTGCTAAATGTGCAGTTCTTCCCAAGCCTTCCAAGACTTCATCAGCGTTAAAATATTCATCACGACCGACACGAAATTTGTCTAGATGAGCAATGTATGTCTTTCCACTTCCTGAAACTTCAAACTCAATTATTGGTTTAAGAAAGCGAACACTAGTACCCTTTGGAAGAGGCAATTCTAAATATAAATAAATACGATCCTCCCTAGGAGTCAAATCAACTCTCATAAATAAATCAGAACCTATAGGAAGTTGCATTTGTCCGGCTGGGACAGAACCACAGACTCTATATTCATTTGCCAAGTTTTTATCAACAGGCAGGTAATATTGTTTTGTTACAGCGCAACCAGTAATAAAAAATACGACTATTAAAATGGGGGCGAACACTTTCATGACTTCTAATGAGGGGTTACAGGACACTTTGTCCGATTTAGTTGGTTTCATTGCAACTCTTCATTCGGCCAGAGGCAGATATTAACGTCTTGCTAAGCGGTGCGCGCTTTTGCATGTCCTGTGGAGCGAAGCGGAACGTACTTGAACAACTTGTTATGCGGATAGCCATGTTGCAAATGCAATTAGTAATATTAGAAATAAAATTATCAACACAGAAATCAATAAAACTAACGGCCCTTTGCCTACGCCTAATTGCCGATGATTTTCTTTCATACTTTCCCGATCTTGATCACTAACAGTTCTACCACAGTGATCGCATTCGGCCTGATCAATAGCAATATGTTTTTCGCACCTCAAGCAGCAATACCGTCTACTCCAAGTCTTAGTGCTTATAAAAGGGGCAAAACTAGCCATTATTTAAATGCTCCGTGTTTCAATAATGTTAGTGATGATTTCATTATACTTTAAGCATCATCAGTTTTCTTTTTCCTACCGCAAGGAAAGAGCCAGCCGAAAAATAATGCCTCACACAAAATTCTTACTTTTGAGACAAAATCCAATGATTCCGATTGAGGTAGGTAATGTTTACGAAACTCATTAATGATGATCAACTCCTCATCAACACATGATGGGGGCACTCTAATAGCTTTTTCGTTATACCAAGGTATTTGCATTCCCGGATATAAACTTCCGAAATGTTCAGCATTAATAAAATACGGAATGCCCGAACTTTCTAATTGAGAAGCTATTAACATTTGTTCTATTTCATCTGCCGGATGACAAACAGTAATCATAAATAGTATTTCAATGTTTCATTGCATTAATAATGTCTGCTTTGAATCAGTTAAATTATAACTCTCATTTCGGCCATAAGCGGAAATAATTGGATCATTAAATATTCATAGAGAATTTGTAATTATAGTTTAAGCATACTGTTGTGCTCTTGTTGCCCAAATAGCGCATAAAATACCAGAAATAATATTAGGTATTAAAAAAGTGTTTAATCCAGTTGTAAAAACACCAATTAATGTAGATACCACACAAATAATTGTAATTAATATTAATGGAATTGAGAGCGATGTGTTAATTGCACCGGGAAGCCATTTTTCAGGTAAAAGCCTTATTCCTATATATAGACTTATCGCTACAAGCAAATAAATTCCTATTTGTAACCCCGATTTTGAGAAGAAAAAATCTACCCAGTTTATTGAATCTTGGTTTTTAATGGTAAACGCGTATCCCATTAATGCTGGCAAGAATAAAAATGCTGCTAATGTGCCATTAATAAAAATGGTAATTGCAAAAACAATTGCTGTTATAAACCTAAATGTAAAATCTATCATTAATTCTTATTTCGGCCAGAAGCGGACATACGAATAAAAAGTATTTAGCTTCCTGAAAGAAGAGATTAACGTTTGAGTTAACTGGCCGTTTTATACACCGCGCTGCTCCGCTCTGTATAAAAAACGGTCGGGTTGGACGATTTGTTAGGCACTTTAATGTGGACCAAAGTACCAGTTTTGTATAAACCAGTAACTGTCATCATCGGCAAACTCTTTATGTCTTGTTAGTGATGCAAAAATCTGTTTTGATATAATTCTGTGATTTATAGTGTGTACTGGTATATCAGAAACCATAAAATTATAGGGTATAGCTAATTTCTGAGTAGAGTCCACTTCTAGTTTCTCTAGTAATTCAGAGGTTTCTTCTTGTGTAAAGTCAGCAATAAAAGAAATTTCATTTCCATCATTAGTTTTAACATAAATATCAAACGCTGAATTATTCACGGGTGTTGATATAGAAGCAGGAAATATCATCCTAGTTAATTGTTCAAATATCGTAGGCAATTCTCTTAATTGGCATTGTATGAGCCCTTTTTTATGTAATGCAGCTATTCGATAAAGTCCCTCCTTAACCAAAATGAGCTTATCATCTAGCCTTTTGGCTCTTTCCTTTAGGTGGAAGCCTGTATCTGTGTTTTTCTCTTCTTTATGTGCGTGTTTTCTTAGATGCTCTGCTTCTTTACTAGTGATTAATAACTCTATATCTTCATTCAGGATTAGCGACTTTATTATGTCGAGACCAGAGTAATTATTGTATTCAACGTCACCATGCTCAGCGATACATATAGTGCGTTTTTTATTGTTTGGTAAAAGATTTAAAAGAAACTTTTTAACGTGTGATTCATGCGATAAAAGTACACCCATACTAGATATGGCAAATAAGAATGGCTCCCAGCCTGGTTCACTATACGCCCATCCAATTGAACCTAAAAATATTATAAGAGCTATCCAGAACAAAACGTAAGTTTCCTATATGCCTAACGCCCGTTTAAGATGCGCCTTGAACAACGTGAAAGTGGTCATTCTTGAAACACTTGTTAGCTACACACTTATCCATTACCAACTTCTCTGATATTTCTAATGAGCGATTCCCTTACATTATATTCACCAAAGATAAGATCTCTTTTTGGCAATTTGAAAGCGTCTCTTATATTTAAAGCTAGATCTGATGCTTTAAGTCCTATCTTTGCAACTTGCCCGACTGCTTCATTTCGAGCAACGCCTACATCAGCAGTTACTTCCCACCAAAAGGAAATAGCTTGATCTGCTTGCTCTATTTCCTGTGGAAAAATCAGAAGTTCATTAGCAACAGATGCTTTTTTAGGTCTAAGAAAGCCGACTAAAACAGAAATTTGAGGCAATTCAGGAACACTGCCAAGAAATGAGCCTGCATGACCACCTGAGCTTAACGCTAAATCATGGTCTGAGATTTTATCAGCGCAAGTAATTGCAAAACCTTCAAGTACAACAGCCGCGGTCAATGCGTCAAGTTGCGTAGCATTTTTAAGCTTTCTATTTTCTAGCCATGCATTTACCGCCACGCCAGAAATTGATGCAACGACTGCGCTAGTAAATATTGTGGTTGCGAGATTCTCCATATTTTCCTGTGTACCGAACGCCGTTATAAAAGGCGCGCGTTAGCGCGTCCAGTTGAGGCTGTTTTTTGGCCGGAACGATTTTTGATAGCCTTGTTAAGTTTATGCACCGAAAATATAAATGATGATTTCATTATATTGACGATATATCCACAGTGTCCACTTTGCTATTTTCAATATCCAACAAAATGTCTCCTTTGGGTCGGTAGCTGCATATTAACATTTTAATTAATTTCAGAAAGCGGGCGTAGTTCATAGCATTTCGAATTGACGTAATACAATACAAACAGATGAGTTTTAAGTCCTCATAACATACTCCAAATGGGGTAGGTTTTTCGATCCCTTTTGGCTTGCCGATGCATTTTTCTATTTCTATGGTTGAGCAACATGGACCTCGGTACCCCCTTGAGGGGTGTGTTGCGAGAGCGTATTGGGTCTATACGCGTGCCATTGAAATAGGAGAATGCTGAGGGTATCCGCAGGACAAGACATTGGGGTGCCCTTTTTTCTTGGTTACTTCATTTTTTGGGCAAGCAAAAAAGAAGTAACTCGCCGGTCAAAGGCGAAACCAATTAAAGAGAAAAATGAATATTTATTGTTGGACTGGATTCCCGCCTCGGCTTTGTCTCCTGAGTCGCTCTACCTCCTGCATCCATGCAGTCGTGCACGGGAATGACGAAATAAAAAAATGACAAAGGAGAAGGTTATTTAATAACCTTCAAATGCGATCGATCCTTCTTCTTCTTTTCTTCTTTCTTCTCTACTGGTTTTTCTAATTCAGTATTAGACACAGAATCATCACCCGCTGTGATTTCCTCATCCTCTTCCGGAAAGATCATCCCTCTTCCATTTTCCTTGGCATAGATCGCCTGCACTGATTCATTTGGAAAATAAACATTCATACTTTTTCCGGAGAAGCGCGCCTTGAAGTTGATGTAGTCATTACTGAGATCAAGATCGCGCACGGCACTTGGAGAGATGTTCAACACGATCTTGCCATCTTCGACAAACTCATGTGGGATATTCAGATCATCACCTGTGGCATCGACTAATAGATACGGTGTCAGGTGGTTGTCGCATATCCAGTCATATAGTGCGCGTAACAGATACGGTCGATTTGAAGTCATAACAAGTTCATCCGATTAACCCGCATACTGTAAAAGATCAGGCTGCGTTATCGTTATATTCGCTTTCAATCACTGACATGCTGGTTTTAAATGCCTCGCGTTCAAACAAGCGATCAGCGTATTCCTGTAGAGGCTTACCTGATATTGGTAACTTGATGCCATATTCGTTTAATCGCAGCATCAACGGCGCCATACAACAATCGACCAAAGAATATTCTTCAGACATAAAATAAGGCATTTGTGCAAACGCAGGTGCTATTGATGTCAGATTGTCGCGTAAGACTTTCTTGGCATTAGCTGCCGCTATTTCATTGTCGCTATCCAACTCAGCTACAACTGAATACAGATCACGCATTACGCGATATCGTAATTGGCGGTTGCTTGCTCGATTGACAGGATCAACCGGCATCAATGGTGGATGTGGAAAACGTTCGTCCAGATATTCCATGATGATATGCGCGTCATAAAGTACTAGATCGCGATCTATCAGGGTCAGGATTGAATTATAAGGATTTAGATCGTTCAACTCTTCTGGTCTATTGTCATCATCAATAAAGTTGATCTCTACATTGACATCTTTTTCTGCCAAGACGATACGCACAGCATGCCCAATGGGACTAATACTGTCTGAATATAAAACCATTAATGAACGACGATTGGCGACACTTGCCATACTATTTACACTCCAGCCTTGTTCGAAAGCGCGGGATTATACACCAGATTCGAAAAATAATGGGGCTCTGGGGCAGGTTTAAGCAGATATTTTGCGGGTTATAGATGTCTGAGCAGATTTTGAGAAGATGCCGGGTGCATTTTAGCACCCGGCAAACGATTTACTGCTTTAGCTGAGGCGGCTGATTCTAATGAATGTCGCGCCAATATTCCTTTTTCAACATGTAGGCAACTATCATAAAAACAAAGAGATACATGAGTACCCAGACACCAATCTTGCCACGTTTCAGCTTGATTGGCTCACCCAGATAGACCATAAAATTGACTAAGTCCTGTACTGTTTGATCGTATTCTGCTTCGCTTTGTGTCCCCGGTGTGATGATTTCCAGATCGTCAAAAGTTGGTGAGTGATGTTCACCATCCGCTGATTCCCTATGAGCCAAGCGTTGTGCGCCTTGTAGCTCCCAAAGAACGTGCGGCATACCGACATCCTTGAATGTCAGATTATTAACGCCAAATGGTCGCGATTTATCCACATAGAATGTTTTAAAATAGCTATAGAGCCAATCCGCCCCACGAGCACGTGCAATAACCGATAAATCCGGTGGAGAAACACCAAAAAACCTCAACGAATCTGCATCGGTCATGCCGATGGTCATGGTATCGCCGACTTTGTCTGTACCAAACATGAAGTTGGCCTTCAAGACATCTTCACTGATACCCAGATCCTGACCCATGCGGTTATAACGCATATAGGCCGCGGCATGACAGCTTAGGCAATAATTGACGAAAGTCTTTGCACCACGTTGCAGTGACTCTTGATTGGAGAGATCGACTTCCATATGCATTAATTTTGCTCCACCAGCAGCAGAAACACTTGCTGAGACCACCATCAATAGGATGAATATTAACTTATAGAGTTGTTTATAACTTGGCATTAGTCTCTCACCCTGTCTGGTACCGACTTGTCGTTGTCGATAGCAGTGTAAAATGGCATTAATAAAAAGAATGCAAAATAAACGAGCGAAAAGAAACGCGCCATCCAAGTAAACAATGGTGTTACTGGCTGCATGCCTAACCAACCCAAGATAAAAAAACTGATGACAAACAGGGTTAGAGCGCAACGAAAGTTCCATCCACGGTAACGCGACGATTTCACCGGGCTTCTGTCCAGCCAAGGCAATAAGAGAAATATATTCGTTGCCATGCCCATCGCTATTACGCCACCAAGTTGATCCGGTACCGCGCGTAAAATCGCATAGAACGGTGTGAAGTACCACACTGGTGCTATATGTTCAGGTGTTTTAAGTGGATTCGCAGGGATAAAATTGGCGTGTTCCAGAAAATAACCATTCATCTCTGGCATAAAGAAGACAACACCAAAAAAGAAGATAAGAAACACTGTAGCTCCAAAGATATCTTTCACTGTGTAGTAGGGATGAAAAGGAATCCCATCTACTGGTATGCCTTCAGCATTTTTATTCTTTTTAATCTCTACACCGTCAGGGTTATTAGAACCGACCTCATGCAAGGCAAGGATATGGGCTCCAATTAATCCAAAGATAAGTAGCGGGAAGGCAATAACATGTAATGAAAAGAAACGATTTAAGGTGACGTCAGAAACGACAAAATCGCCACGTATCCAGAGTGAGAGAGTATCGCCAATAAACGGTAATGCACCAAACAAGGAGATAATCACCTGTGCGCCCCAATATGACATCTGTCCCCAAGGTAGCAAGTAGCCAAAAAATGCCTCAGCCATGAGCACTAGATAGAGACCCATGCCAGACAGCCATAACAGTTCGCGTGGTTTTTTATAGGACCCGTACAACAAGGCACGGAACATATGCAAGTATATGACAATGAAAAATGCCGAAGCACCCGTCGAATGCATATAACGAATGAGCCAGCCCCAGCTAACGTCACGCATTATGTATTCAACAGAAGCAAAAGCATCCGCAGCTGACGGTTTATAATTCATCGTCAGCCAAATTCCGGTCAAGATCTGGATGGCAAAAATAAGTAGCGCGAAACCACCAAAGTAATACCAAAAATTAAAGTTCTTTGGCGCATAATATTTAGCAAGATGCTCATTCCAATTCTGCATCAATGGAAAACGGTCATCGACCCAATCACGCAAGCCTGTCAGTCCATCAATGATATTTTTTTCAATATTGGCCATTACGCAGCCTCACTGTCATCACCGATAAGCAACTGGCCCGGTGAAATAAATTTATAAGGAGGGATAACCAGATTGGTAGGTGCTGGGACGCCTTTAAAGACACGACCAGCCAAATCAAAGCGTGAACCATGACAGGGACAGAAAAACCCCCCTTTCCAATCGACAACGGGACTATTATCACCGTCTTTTAGCACGAAACTGGGTGAACAACCTAAATGCGTGCAAATTCCTATGACAACAAGGTATTCATCCTCACGCGCACGGAATTCGTTCGTGGCATATGCGGGTTGCGAGCTTGATTCCGATGCCGGGTCACTAACAGCCTCATTTTGAGAAGCAATATCGTCAAGCATCTCTTGCGTTCGTCGCAGTATCCAGACTGGCTTACCCTGCCATTTCTCGATCATGCGTTCCCCAGGCTGCAATTTACTGATATCAACCTCAACCGGTGCACCAATTGCCTTGGTTTTCTCACTTGGCGTCATGGTTGCAATGAATGGCACAGCACCAGCGGCTGCACCTGCCCCACCAACCACAGTAGCGGCGGCAGTCAAAAATCGTCGTCGACCCTTGTCGACATTACTATTATCCATTATTTCCCCTTACATATCTGATAGATGAATATCAGTATAATTAATCGCAAATGTTATATGATAAATTAAACTGATTATTGGATAAACAGATCATTATCCATAATATCGATAATCACTAAATTTAATTTATTCCAATCACTGTGAAAATTAACAAGACATTAATGTTCATGCTGCAATATTCCGCATACGGACTTGCTGCTGCATTCGTATTTTTAATCTTATTATCTGATGATTTACGATCAAATATTCCCTTTTTATCACCTGAAACAAGCCAATACTCTTTTAATGATGCCGTAACCTCTACCGCTCCGGCTGTTGTTAATGTCTATGCCAGCAAAGTATACCAAGAAAGAGTCCATCCTTTGTTTCAAGACCCATTATTCCGCCGTTTCTTTGGAAATGCCCCGACTAAACCAAAGCAACGCCGTGATAGCTCTATCGGATCGGGCGTCATAATGAATACATCCGGCTATATTTTGACCAATGCCCATGTTTTACAAGATGCCAATGACATTCGCATCACCTTAAATGATGGTCGCCAGAGTCAGGCGCAACTAATTGGGCTTGATACAGATACCGATTTAGCAGTGATAAATATCCCATTACAAAACTTGCCGATGATTCCCATAGGTGATTCATCCAGCTTGCAAGTCGGGGATATCGTCCTCGCCATTGGCAATCCTTATAACTTTGGCCAAACAGTGACTCAGGGCATTGTTAGCGCGATTAGTAGAAAACGACGCGGGATCTCATACTTTGATGACTTTATTCAAACCGATGCTGATATCAATCTGGGTAACTCGGGGGGCGCTTTAGTTACCGCCAAAGGCCAGTTAGTCGGCATTAATACCGC
Organism: Gammaproteobacteria bacterium; assembly: GCA_021773215.1. Lineage (GTDB taxonomy): Bacteria > Pseudomonadota > Gammaproteobacteria > Eutrophobiales > Eutrophobiaceae > UBA7359. The sequence continues at coordinate 15,635 of JAJFKM010000065.1, read as the reverse complement.
CATTATTTCTAGCAGCGGTGGATCTGAAGGTATTGGCCTTGCCACACCAATCAATCAAGCACTGGATGTAATGAATCAGCTCATTAAAAATGGAAAAGTAGTTCGTGGATGGCTCGGCATCGAGGCACAAACTTTAAGTGCTGATGTGATTGAATCCGCTAATCTGGAAACTGGCGGTGTCTTGGTAACAGCAATTATTCGTGACGGGCCAGCTGAAAGTTCGGGCATGGTGCCAGGCGATATCATCATTAGTATCGATGGAAATAATGTGAGCTCACCGGATCAGGCAATTGAAATGATTACCGGACTCATACCGGGCAATGAAGTGAAAATTAATATTCTTCGAGGTTGGGAGCAACAAGAGTTGGTTGCCAAAATTGCACAACGTCCGTCAGCAAAAATGCCTCAGTAATATTTTTTATTGGCCACAGAGAACAACATTTAACATTAAGTCAGGCTTTAGGATTATTAAGTTTATTTATATATTTCCGTATTTTTGATGTAACTTTTTTGCCTTTCTCAGTGATCTCTGCGTACTCTGTGGCTAAATCTGTTATTAAGAAGATAATAAAATCGAATTTAGTGTAGATAGAAATAATTCGTTCTCTTCAGGTGTGCCGACTGTCACCCGCAAGCAATTTTCAAGCAGTGGATGTGCACCTTGTAAATTCTTAATAAGAATATTTTGTTTTATTAATTCTTTGTGCACCTTGTCTGCCCCGGGATTAGAAACTCGGAACAGAATAAAGTTTGCCTCACTCTTCCAGGCTTCAACACCCGCTATATTTGATAGTCTGTCATATAATTTTTCACGATCATCGCGAATACGTTCAGCTTGTTGTTCAAGTAAACTTATATTTTGAACGATGAAATTTGCACTGAGTTGATTTAGCGAGCCGATGTTATATGGCAATCGCAATTTATCTAATTCAGAGATCCATTCACTGGCGCCAAACAACATCCCTAAACGTAAACCAGCCAAACCCAGTTTGGACAAGGTTCGCATTAATAAAACATTGGGATATTTGTGCAAACAAGACATCATGCTCTTCTGTGCAAAGGCATGATACGCCTCATCGATAACAACAAGACCTGGCGCTGCGTTTATAATCTCTTCTAAGGAATCTTGTTCAAAGGCATTTCCTGTTGGATTATTTGGCCAAGCGATAAAAATAACAGCGGGCCTTGTCTTCGCGATTGACTCCAACATTGCAGGAAGATTAAGAGAAAAGTCTTCGTTTAATGGCACGCCAACAAAATCGAGTTCCATCATCGAACTTAACAAGCGATACATAACAAAGCTGGGTTCGGGTGCCATAACGACATTAGATGTTTTATTAAGTGCCATCAATATGATCTGAATAAGTTCATCAGATCCATTGCCAAACATCATTGCAGTTTTTTCGGGTAAGTTTAACGCTTGGGTAAGTTTGCTTCTTAGTTCACTTAAACTTGCATCCGGGTAGCGGTTTAGTTCGGCTTGTTGCAGTTGCTGAGACCATTCAATCTTGATTTCTTCAGGCCAGCTATACGGGTTTTCCATCGCATCCAGTTTGATAAGCCCACTGGAATCAGGAACATGATAGGCCTTTGCTGCAAGGACAGCGGGCTTAATGATCTTGCTTACGCGATCGTCAATCATGCCAATAATATTATTATTTTGAATTTAGCCGAAACTCTGCTGATCGCGCATGTGCCGTGAGACCTTCTCCACGCGCCAAAGCAGATGCTGTTTCAGCAATCTCTTTAACTGAACTACTATTACACTTGATGATGGACGATTGTTTTTGAAAATCATACACGCCAAGCGGTGAAGAAAATCGAGCTGTGCGAGCCGTTGGTAATACATGGTTTGGTCCTGCACAATAATCGCCGAGTGATTCTGCCGAATAATGCCCCATGAAGATTGCGCCGGCATGCCGAATATCTCCTAAAAGTGCATCGGGATCAGCAACCGCTAATTCAAGATGTTCAGGTGCAATGATATTAACAATCTCTATTGCTTGTTTTAGATCGTCTACTTTAATCATTGCGCCATTGTTTGATAATGATGCCATTATAATTTCGGCACGTTCCATTTCGGGCAAGAGTTTTTCGATACTCTTCTCAACCGCTTCAATAAATTTTTCATCTGGTGTAATCAGGATTGAGCTGGCTTGTTCATCGTGCTCTGCCTGTGCAAAAAGATCCATGGCTACCCAATCTGGATTAGCACTGCTGTCACTAACAATCACAACTTCTGACGGCCCCGCAATCATGTCGATACCAACGACACCAAACACTTGTCGTTTAGCTGTTGCAACATAGATGTTGCCAGGACCAACTATCTTATCTACTTTGGGAACAAGTTTAGTACCGTAAGCTAATGCGGCGACGGCTTGAGCACCACCAATTGAAAACACCTTATGTACACCAGCAATCGCAGCGGCTGCCAAAACCAAATCATTTCGTTCACCATCCGGCGTTGGCACAACCATGATGATCTCTTCAACACCGGCAACATGTGCAGGGATAACATTCATTATTACTGATGAGGGATAAGCTGCCTTACCACCTGGTACATAAACACCAACACGATCCAACGGCGTGACCTTTTGACCCAGCACATTGCCGGCATCATCTTCATAGGTCCAGGTAGATTGCCTTTGCTTGTCGTGAAATTCTCGGACACGCTTGGCTGCATGCTCAAGATTTTTGCGCAGCGATACTGGAATACGTTCTAATGCAGATTCTAAATCTTGTTGCGATATTTCAAGCGATTCTATACTGGCAGAACGTCTATCAAAACGATTAGTATATTCGAGCAAGGCTTCATCGCCTCGCTCACGCACATCGGTAATAATTTGTGAGACTGTATCAAGGACAGATTTATCCGGTTCGTCACTAGAAGACAATAATGACTGTAGTGCTGAATCAAATCCTTTTGTATTTGTATTGAGGCGTTTGATCATGACTCATTATTTGCAACAATGTCTGACAGTTGATTGATGATAGGTTTGATAAGCGCGTTTTTCATTTTCATAGCTGCTTTATTGACGACCAATCTGGAACTAATATCCGCAATGTGATCAAGAGTAACCAATCCATTTGCTTTTAAGGTATTTCCAGTATCAACCAGATCGACTATCCAATCGGATAAACCTAAAACCGGGCCGAGTTCCATCGAACCGTAAAGCTTGATTATTTCTACTTGTTGTCCACGATCTGCAAAATAATTCTGTGTGATATTGATATATTTTGTTACGACGCGTGGGCGATCAGTTATTGGTTTTGCATCTTTTAAGCCCGCCAGCATCATTCGACATTTGGCTATCCCCAAATCAACCGGCTCATAGAGACTGTCCCCGGAATATTCCATCAACACATCCTTTCCAGCAATGCCTAGCTCAGCAGCACCTCGTTCAACATAGGTTGGAACATCCGTAGCCCGTATGATTAGAATTTTAATATTGGGTTGATTAGTATCGAGAATCAATTTGCGTGATTTTTTAGGATCATCTGTAAGGACAATACCGAGCTTGGCGAGTAAAGGAACCGCTTCATCGTATATTCGGCCTTTGGAAACGGCGATAGTGATCTTGTCCGACATAATTATATTTGTGGCTTAGTTAATTGTTTGGCTTCGTAAAAATAAAGCAGAATACAATAGAAACAAGTTAACTGAAAAAGTTTCCTTGCATATTCTTAATTTAAATAACTTGCTTAGGGCACTTTAGAAAGTGCACATTAATCAGGTAAACGCCGTATATCCGCACCCAATTGAGATAACTTTTCCTCGATTGTCTCATAGCCACGATCAATGTGGTAAATACGATCTACTATGGTATCGCCTTGGGCGACAAGCCCAGCCAGAACCAAGCTAGCTGAGGCCCTCAAGTCTGTTGCCATTACTGGAGCACCCGTTAACTGCTCAACTCCCTGTGCGATGGTTGTATTACCTTCCAATTTAAGGTCTGCGCCCATGCGTTGTAACTCATGGACATGCATAAAACGATTTTCAAAGACCGTCTCGGTTATAACGCCCCCACCTTTTGCGATACTGTTCATCGCAGAAAACTGAGCTTGCATATCAGTAGGAAAACCTGGGAATGGTGAGGTATGTATATCGACTGCTTTGGGCCTCTTCCCTTGCATATCCAAGGTTATCGCATTTTCTTCTATGTCAATCTTAGCACCAGCTTCAGTCAGTTTGGCCAATACAGATTCAAGCAAGACGGCTTGTGTATTTCTCAAACGCACTTTGCCTCCCGTCATTGCTGCGGCAACTAAATAGGTTCCCGTCTCTATCCTGTCGGGTAAGATGTCATAATCGGTCCCATGTAAGGTCTCAACCCCTTCTATTTCTATGCGATCAGTTCCAGCACCGGATACTTTTGCACCCATCTTATTCAAGCAATTTGCCAAATCCGTCACTTCCGGCTCTCTAGCTGCATTATCAATAACCGTTAAACCGTCGGCCAGCGTTGCCGCCATCATCAAGTTCTCTGTACCAGTAACCGTCACTATATCGAGAGTTATATGAACTCCCTTTAGCCGATCGGCTGTAGCGCGAATATAACCACCTTCTACTACAATATCAGCACCCATTGCTGCCAATCCCTGAAGATGGATATTTACTGGTCGCGAACCAATGGCACAACCACCCGGTAATGAAACATCGGCCTTGCCATAACGAGCGAGCAATGGACCCAACACCAGAATTGACGCACGCATGGTCTTAACTAATTCATACGGAGCAAAAAAGTTTTCGATTTGACTATTATCAATTTCAATACGCATGCGTTCATCGACTGTGACTTGAGATCCCATACGACACAGCAACTCCATGGTAGTTGTAATGTCATGAAGATGAGGAACATTGCCGATGATTACGGATTGATCAGTCAATAGCGTAGCTGAAAGAATTGGGAGGGCCGCATTCTTTGCACCAGAGATGGAAATCTCTCCATTTAGCGGGGCACCACCGCGGATAAGTAATTTATCCATAATTAATGTTTGTTACCTTTAATATAAGCTTGGGCACCCAAGACTATTTCTGTTGTTCCCATTCATCCGGGCTATATGTCTGCATGGATAAAGCATGGATGTCCGTACCCATTTTATCGCCCAGTGTTTTGTAAACCATCTGATGTTGTTGAACCATGTTTTTTCCAGCAAATGATTCACTGATAATACGTGCTTGAAAATGCGTGCCATCATCACCTTCTACAATGATATCGGCATCTGGTAATCCCGCTTCGATAAGTTCTTTGATAATTTGAGGGTTCATAAAGTTTTCGATTATTTATATTGTCTATGATAAATGAAAATACGGTTCTATAAAGCAAGCAACCGGGCGTTGCCCGGTTGCTCTAAAATCAAGTCTATGGTGTTGGTTATTTCGTAAGACTACTAGCTAACCTTTCATTTTTGACCGTGAGTTCATTGATAAGAGAATCAAACCCATGTTTTTTAATTTGCGTAGAAAATGATCCTCGGTAAGTAGAGACTAAACTGACGCCATCGACAGAGACATCAACCACTTTCCATGCATCATCCTTTTGATGCATACGGTAGGCCACCGGAAAAGGCTGTGCGCCATCACTTGTCATCTCAGTTTTTACCAAAGCAAGTTTTGATTTTGCACTCATCTCCACTGGAAAGTATTTAATTTCCTGACCAGAATATTCAAGCAATGCCCGTGCATAAGTACGAACTAATAATGTTTGAAACTGTGCTATAAAATCACTGCGTTGTGTTTCACTAGCGCTCTTCCAGTTTTTGCCGAGTACCCATTTAGACATACTGGTAAAATCATAATGAGGTATGACAAGTTCGTTCACCACATCATAAATTTTTGATGGGTTAGCATCCAATTCTGAACGCTGTGCTTTAATGCGTTCGATTACAGCATCTGCAGTTTGCTTAACGACTGCATCAGGAGTTTCCATCGCTGCCTGAGCAACGCCGGCGACCATGCATAGGATCAAAATCAACGAATTTACGACTCTGATTTTCATTGTAATACCTCTAAAAGTTTATAATTAATCGACCCACCATCGGGCTTAATAGTTCAAACAACCTGTTTTTTATCTGCGCGTCAGCAGTACTTATTATTAGTCTTTGGTCATTCGAAGGCGGTTATTGTAATAACAATATATATCGATAGATAGTACTTATTCCTAATCAATGTATTTATGGCTGCATTAGCACAAAAAGCTTATGAATTCATTATTCAACTTTACAAAAAATCTATAACATATTGTTTAATATGATATTTTAATCAAATGGCTTTAATATCAAGATTAATTTTGGTAATAGTGTCAAGCATGCGAACAGTGCAATAAACATCGCCAGCGCCGTCAATAGTCCAAAATAGATCGTCGGTATGAAATTTGAAAGTACCAATATCGAGAAGCCAATAATAATAGTAATCGCTGTATAAAAAACGGCCTTGCCAATGTTCGCATGACAGTAATGCATTGTTTTGACGTAATCACCGGTCTTGGGTAGCTCTTCGCGGAATCGATAGATGTAATGAATACTGTTATCAACCGCAATACCTATCGTGATAGCTGCAATGGTTATTGTCATCATATCGAGTGGAATTCTCAGTAAACCCATCAAGCCCAGAATAATCGCAGCAGCAAGTATATTGGGGATAATGCCAATAATGGCGAGAGTCACAGAACGAAACAGAATAACCAACATTAATGCAATGCCAGCCATGACGACGCCCAAGGTTAATATTTGCGACTTAAATAAGCTCTGTAGCATATTATTGTAGAGGACGAGAATACCTGTGATTTGCACCTTATCTTCAGCTAACCCGATCTTTTCAACCAAGTCGGTCTTTATCTGTTCCAACAATTCTTTACGTCTCAAGTCTTTTAACGAATCCAATATGCGAATACTGATACGTGCTTCATTAGTCTCTTCAGAGACATATGGCGTAATCATGCTTTCCTTAATCTCATCTGGCATATTTTTACTAACAATGGCTAATTCAAACGCGTCAAACTCGCCTTCATTAATTTCTTCTCCTACACGAATGATCGACGCAAGTGATAAGACTTTACCAATCGCAGGAAAAGTCTCCAGATGATCATGTACCTGCTTGATCGTATCTATTCGTTCTGGAGTAAACCATATGTCATCCTGCCCTTCCGTAAAGGCACCAAACAAGGCATCAAAATCTTCAAACTCACCCTCTTCAGAAGAGTCATCATCTTCTTCCGGCGCATCTTCAAGATTAATAATGATATCCATGGGTGTGGTTCCGCCCATCTTTTCATCGATTAAACGAAGTCCCTTATAGATTTCAGTACTATCGCTAAAATAATTTATAAAACTATTTTCTACTTCAAGGCGGGTAATACCATAGGTGCTAACGACAGCAAGAATAACGGTAATTATTAATACTTTATTACCGTGTAATTCAGTCATGCTGGCAAGCTTGGAAGTAAATTGAAATTCATCTTTCGAACCTATTTTTTCTGTTCCCTTTGCTAACATGCCTAATATAGATGGGAACAGAATAAATGATGTCAGGAAAGTCACGCTTAAACCTATCGTCATCATCCAGCCAAAATCTATAATCGGTTTAATGCCACTAACCACTAATGAGCTAAATGCCATAATGGTAGTCAACGCAGTATACAAACAAGGCCATACCATCTTGCTCGCCATGGATAACACAAGTTCATGTTGTGACATCTCAGGATGATCATTGAACAATTGTCGATAACGCACGATCAAATGCACGTTCATTGACATAGTGATTATCAACATCAAGGAAATAAAGTTTGATGAGATGACGGTGACATGCCAACCGACCAGACTTAGCAGTCCTATCATAAGCAGACCGGCATAAAAGCAACTTAGTAAAGGCAGCATTACCCATCTGAGTTTACGAAAGATAATTGACAGCATACCAACAAGAAACAGAAACACGCCGACACCAAAGACAATCAAATCATTTTTAATATAAGTGATCATGTCGTCAGTAATCATGGTAACACCGCCCATATGCAGGGTGCCATATTGTTGATATTTTGAAATTATTTCTCTTACATCAATAATATTGTCGTGATTAACTTTATCGATAACATTTTTCTGTACTGTATATTCAACTAGTATTTCATCAAGTCGTGTTTGTTCTGTTCCATCAAGACCTTCAGCATTAGCTTTAATCAAAAGCTGGTTACGCTCACGCTGTAAATCACGAAACTCAGGGTTGTCTTTCAAATTAACCTGAATAGCAGTTGTTTGGCCGTCTTCGCTAATTATTAATTCTCTATAGATAGGGCTATTAAGTAATTCCTGTTTAACCTTTTCTATATCAAGACCACCACCTTCTATAGTCCGAACGTTGTCAGCGACATCGGACAATGATCCCTCGACCTGCCTGACCAATGGCACATCAACTAAGCTAATGACTGAATCAACCGGCTCCAGAGATCTGAATTCATCACGAATATTTGTAATCGCATCCAATGAGGTTTGGGAAAAAAGATCTTCCTTTGGTGAAAAAGTAACGAACAGAAAATCCTTGGTTGCATAACGCTCTAATGTTTCCCGAAATAACTTTAGATCTTTATCATCTTCCAACAACAAGGAGTCTGCCGATGCATCAAGTTTGAAGTCCTTTGTTTGCATGGCAAAAAAACCAAGTAATATTGCCATCAAGATACAAACCAACACGGGTTGTTTTAATATAAAAGATGAATATACCGATTTAATTTGAGTAATCATGTTGGTTGGGTTTATTTTAATTTTTAGGATAAATGGTTACTGATACTAAGCTTGGGTCAACCCCTCGATTAGTTCAGCTTATATTTTTATAATTAGAAATCTTCCAGTAGTTCTATCTTATAACCATCAGGATCTTCAACAAAGGCAATAACCGTGTCTCCACCTTGCATGGGGCCCGCCTCTCTAACAACATTACCGCCCAATTCTTTAATCTTGTCGCAAGTCTTATAAACATCATCAACACCGATAGCAATATGTCCGTATGCGTTACCCAGATCATATGATTCTGTTCCCCAATTATGAGTTAATTCCAGGACTGTAGTTTCAGACTCATCACCGTAACCAAGATAGGCTAATGAGAATTCATGCTCTGGGTAGTCATGCTTGCGTATTAGTTTCATTCCGAGTACATCTTGATAAAACTGCAACGACTTTTCAAGATTCCCAATTCTCAACATTGTGTGCAACATACGCATATTCAAATCTCCCCTTGTCCTTATTCAGAAGGCAATATAATACTGCCATCTACTATTTTTTGTATTGTTTCTGCAAATAATACATGTTCGACCTTTAAAACCTTGGCTGCCAGTGACTCTGATGTCTCGCCGGCGGCAATAGGTACCGTTTGCTGCGCCAGAATTGCACCTTCATCGTATTCGCCATCAACTAGATGGATAGTTACACCCGTCTCTTTCTCACCAGCGGCAAGAACAGCGCTATGAACATTAATACCAAACATCCCCTTTCCACCAAATTTTGGTAACAAGGACGGATGGATATTTATGATCCTGCCTCTATAGCTTGATAGCACTTTTGGACCTATCTTCTTCATAAACCCTGCTAGCAATACAAGATCAATGTTATGCTCGTTTAATGCATCAGTCATCGCCTGATCCAATCCATCAGGATCAGGGTAGGTGCTTGAGCCTATATGAGCCGTTTTAATATGTCTTTCTTGAGCAGATGCCAGTGCTAATGAATCCTTATTATTACTGATCACAAGCTCAACACTGCCTGATAAATCGCCGCGCTCACAGGCATCCGCTAGCGCCATCATATTGCTACCACGCCCGGAAACTAAAATGCCAAGTTTCTTCATGCTGGCCCTGTTTTAAATCCCAATTCTAACAAGCATTGTTTCATTTCATTATTCAATTTTTTTGTATTAATTTGCCTGTTTGTAAATTCTCGTCTTATTGGATAGTTCTTTCTTAAGCTATCAAAATATACTCCACGTAACCCGCTTGGCATAGCCATCAGTTCTTTAAGCGCAATGGCATCACTTCTGACGTCATATGTCTGCATTACTGCTAATTGAACCGCAGTATTATCATTATACTCAATAGTATCTGTCACTGGTTCGGGAGTTAAAACTTGTGCAATATCAGGTATGTTTTTGGCTTCTGCCAGCAAAGCGTCGGCCAGTATTGCCGTTGCCTTAAGTTTTCCATCATAACTATATCCCGCAATATGCGGTGTTCCAATAAAGGTCTGTTGTAATAGGTTGATATTGATTCCTGGCTCATCGCACCAGACATCAAGGATCAATGTAGCCTCTGAATTAGATTCTTTAAATGCTAATAATGCAGCTTCATCAACCACTTCTCCACGTGACGTGTTAATCAGTACTACATCCGTTTTTAAGCCATCTAGAAATGATTTATCGACTAATTTACTAGAGGGATATTTACCATCTGTTGTTAACGGCACGTGTATTGTAATAATGTCTGCTTCCAGAACCTGTTCAAGTCCGACAAAAGATTCCGCTGAACCTTGGTCTGCTAATGGAGGGTCATTTAGAAAACATTGCACTCCTAGTGAATCCAAAAAACGCTTCACCCGTGAACCCACCTGACCACAGCCTATGATGCCCACAGTTTTTTTAGTTAAATCGAAATTATTAAATTCAGCCGTTGCCAACAAACTACTCAAGACATATTCGGCAACAGAACGGGCATTACTGCCCGGAGCGTGAACAAAACTGATATTGGATTTTTTGAGATAGTCGGTATCAATATGGTCAATGCCACTTGTGGCAGAGCCGACAAAACCAACCTTGGAATTCTTTAAAAGAGGTTCATCAACCTGTGTCACCGACCTGACTAATAAAACATCGGCATTCTTGACGGTAGCTTCATCGATAGAACGACCATCGACTAACTCGACCTTACCAAACTTTGAGAACGTCTCCTCAGCAAGAAGTATTTGTCGGTCAGCAACAATGGAGAGTGGTTGAGACACTATTTAGGTCAATAGCTTTTCACGGATAGAGGTTTTGTTTTCAGGCAAGGCAAAAATGCGCGCAGAATCTGAGTTTATATTTAATAATTGAAGAGATCCTACCCTGTGGGTATTCGAGCACATTTTTAACGAAGCATGAGGACAAAAGATCATTCGTGAATAGCTATTTAGGGCATGGTATCCAGATCGGCGCCTTCCTTCTGCACCGGCATCAAGTCTTCTCTGGTGATGCCTAACGCTAGAGTAACAGGGCTGGCAACAAAGATAGACGAGTAGGTTCCGATTAATACACCAATAATCAGAGCAGTCGCAAAGCTATGAATTATTTCACCGCCAAAGATAAACAACGCTGCTAATACAAATAGTGTTGTTAATGAAGTCACTAAAGTTCTGCTCAACGTTTGATTTAGCGAGACGTTAAATATTTCTATAGGTGTTGCCTCGCGAACTTTATGAAAATTTTCACGAACGCGATCAAAAACAACAATCGTATCGTTTAAGGAATAACCAATGACCGCGAGTATTGCTGCGAGTACTGTTAAATCAAAATCAAAATGTGTAATTGAAAATATACCCAATGTAATCAACACATCATGCACAAGTGCGGCAATTGCACCGACAGCAAATCGTCTCTGAAAACGTAGTGCGACATAAATAAAGATACCCATCAACGCATAGATCATGGCTAAGCCACCATCGTCTTTTAATTCCTCACCAACTTGTGGACCAACAAACTCAATTCGACGCATTTCTATGTTTGCACCGGCATCCGTGAGTAAGCCCAGTATTTTATTACTGATATCCGCGTTGTTTAAACCTTCGCTCGGTGGGATTCTAATTAAGACATCGTTAGCAGAACCGAAGTACTGAATAACGGCATCTTTAAATTCTGAATTACTTAAAGAAGTTCGAATGCTATCTAGATCAACAGATTCTGAATAACCAACCTCAATCAATGTGCCTCCGGTAAAATCAATCCCAAAGGTTAAACCTTCCATAGACATTGAAATAATAGACATAATGATCAGTAAACTGGAAACGACTAAGCCAACCTTCCGTTTACTCATAAAGTCAAAATTAAACCGTGTTTTTTGCATTTCCATGATAAATTCTCTAAGTGATACGTTCTGATTCTGGTTATAACTATTTAAATTATATTTTCAATTTCTCTATGCGTCGTCCGCCATAGATTAAATTGACTAAGCCGCGCGTTACCATGATGGCAGTGAACATTGACGACAAAATACCCAATGACAATGTGACAGCGAAGCCTTTAATCGGGCCAGTACCAAAGCTGAACAAGACTAATGCCGCAATCAAGGTAGTAATATTGGCATCCGCGATTGTTGAGAATGCTTTTTCATATCCAGAGTGAATACTGGCTTGAGGTGAATTACCGTTACGAACCTCTTCGCGAATACGCTCAAAGATCAACACGTTTGCATCAACCGCCATACCAACCGTCAATACAATCCCGGCAATGCCTGGTAGCGTCAACGTAGCTTGTAGTAAAGACAACAAGGCAACAATCAAGACCAAGTTTAAAGCAAGAGCGACATTGGCAATAAGGCCAAAGACCTTGTAATACACAGCCATGAACACAAGCACCAGTGCAAAACCTATTAGCACTGAATTAAAACCTTTATCAATATTATCCTGCCCCAGACTAGGGCCGACGGTGCGTTCTTCTATAATGTAGATTGGTGCTGCCAATGCGCCGGCACGGAGTAATAGTGCAAGTGTTCTTGCTTCTTTTGTTGATTCAAGGCCGGTAATTTGAAATCGCTTTCCAAGTTGCTCGCGAATGACGGCTGCATTAATAACTTCTTCTATAATTTCTTTCTTTTCAACAAGCTCGCCATTTTCTTCAACGACCTCTACCTTATTTTCAATGAAAACAACCGCGAGTCGTTTACCCACATTGTCGCGTGTCGCAGCGCTCATTCGTTTTGCACCCTTACCATCAAGGGTAATGGTCACATTGGGTTGTCCACTTAAACCATCGATACCTGATGCCGCATCAATAATTGAATCACCCGTGAGCATTACTTGTTTTTCCAACAGGATAGGCTGTCCACCTCGTTGGTAATAAAGTTTTGAACCTGCTGGGACACGGCCATCCACAGCATCTTGCGCGACATGATCTTCATCGACCATTCTGAACTCAAGCGTCGCGGTAGCACCCAAAATGTTCTTTGCTTTTGCCGTATCTTGTACTCCAGGAAGCTGGACTACGACTCGACTAAGGCCTTGTTGTTGAATAACCGGTTCTGCGACACCCAACTCATTTACACGTTTCCTGAGTGTTGTAATATTTTGTTGTAAGGCCAGCTTTTGCGTTTCGAGTACGACTTGATCTTTTAACTTTGCAACCAATTGCGATTCATCACTACCTGCTTCCAGAATTGTGACATCAAGTTCCTGAAATTCATCCTCGATTAGTGCCTGGCCACTATTGCGTTCATCATCATCTTTAAAACGAACCAATAAACCACCGGTTTTATAACGTGTAATCGTTTTATAACGAACTTTTTTCTCTCGCAATATGCTGCGCAAATCGGACATATAGCGATCTTCCGCTTTGGAAACTGCCGCTTCCATATCGACTTGCATTAAGAAATGAACACCGCCGCGTAGATCGAGACCCAGGAACATAGGTTCTGCACCAAAATTGGCTAACCAGTCAGGTGTTGCAGGAGCTAAATTGAGCGCAACTGAGTAGTTTCTGCCTAATGATTTTTCTACGACAGTCTTCGCTTTAAGTTGAGTCCCCGTGTCATCAAATCGAATAGTCAGATTTTCCAGTCCTACCTTAATTGACTTAAACGCTATCCCAGCTTCTTCTAGCGCGGTACTAACCTGAAATTCAGTTAATTCACTGATCTCAGATGCGCCAGAGGCAGAAATTTGCAGAGAGGGATCTTTGTCATACAGGTTTGGTAGAGCAAATAAGACTCCCAAACCAATCAAAAAAATAATAAAACTGTATTTCCAGGGAGAATAACGATTCATGACAATAGCCTACTTAAAAGTAATGTATTTTTAATAATTTAACTTAAAGGGTTTTTAGCGTGCCTTTAGGCATCACGACAGAGACAGACTGTTTTTGTACCTTCACATCTGTACCTTCTGCAATCTCGACCAAAAGGAAGTTATCACCAACCTCTTTTATTTTTCCGAGTATGCCGCCATTTGTGGCAATCTCATCACCCTTGGCTAAAGCAGAAACTAGCGCCTTGTGCTGTTTTGCCTGTTTTAGCTGGGGACGTATAAGAAAAAAGTAAAAAACGGCAAATAAGATAATTAGCGGCAGAAAGCTGGCCAGACCAGGTTCCTGTTGTGCGGGCGCTGCCCATGCATTACTGACGAAGAAATCCAACATTAATAAGTTCTCGGAGTTTAAAAAGCGCGCATTATGCCATAAATTGGCTGAGATAGAGCAAAGATAACGTGTTAATTAGTTTATGGGGTGATTTCTTTAAATTTCAAGGAATTGCTATACCTGCTCCAACATGTCGCTTTCCAGCAATTGTTTAAATGTTGCTTTTATACTCTGCAGCATTTGATCCTGAGCTCCAATTTGTTTGAGTTGCTCTAAGATATAGTCAACACTGACTGTGCCATTAACGTGCTGGAATAGAGAAGCAAAGCCTTCGCTGAGCTCGGCTGTTTTCTGGTCAATCGTCGGTTCACATTGCGACATATGACTAACATGAGCACGGGCGATAAATAATCTCGGATCGTCTTTTTCTAATAGTTTCTTTCGTCTTGACGCGGCAAGCGGTTTTTTGTTCAAACTACGCCATAGATCGCATTCTGCATTCGGGCAAAATGATTGTTTTAATTTTTCATACGATTCAGGAATCATTGCCGCACACACATACGGCGCTAGTTTGATGTTCTTACTAGACCAGCTTTGATCGAGCTGTGTTGATTTATTATGCAGTTGGCCATTTTCTAACACTTCGCGTTTTAAAGTTGCACTGGTCCAAACCATACCGAGTTCCGCTTCTAATATCGCAGAGACTTTTGTTTGCTCATCCGCAGAACTAAATGAAAATTCATTTAAACTTTCGCCTATACGCCGACCAAATAATGTCGCGCGTTCTATGGTCGCTGTTCGCATCGTTAGCACATCAATCAAACTCTTTAATACATCTAGCCCACCATCAACAGAGGAAAGGATGCTAAAGCTAACGGGAAAGGACCGACAAAAATGAGACAACAAAAGATCTGCTCGAATTTTTGCATCCAGTTCTAATGCATCTGCCCGAATGGTATTGAAGTCATTTCGTTCCTCTTCATTTAATTCATATTGATGAAGTGCAGCTATTGAATCTTTACAGAAATTCTCGCGTACGCTGCTATCGAACAATAAATCAAATAAGGCGCGTTCTTGTTCCTGAAAACTCATGCTAGGAAACTCATTCTTCTTTATCCAAAGTCATAACGAGTGCTTCACAGCTACTTTTTTCCCGGACAATTTTTCGTATTCTTTTTAATGTTGCAAGCACACTACTTTCGTTTACACCTTCACACTCATAACAAACGGCTTTGACATTCGGCAACCTCGGTAACATGGTTTCCAGCATCTGCCATGTTTGCTCAACGATCTCACATTCATGTGCATCAACATAAATTGGGCCGGCATCACCATCCTT
>JAJFKM010000064.1 GCA_021773215.1 Gammaproteobacteria bacterium | reverse complement strand
AAGGCGAACACTCCTCGGCCTTCGCTCAGGCCTCCCAGCTTCTGTCGGTGATATTTTAGGTCTGGACATCGGCGGTGGCAGCACAGAGTTCATCGTGAGTTGCGAAGGGCAAGACGTGCAAACCATCTCGATTGACATGGGAGTCGTGCGACTATCTGAACGGGTATTAAAAAGTGACCCTCTAACGTCTTCTGAAATTCAAGAAGCCGAACAACTCGTCAATGCTTTAACCCAAGAAGCTCTAAAGGCCTTGGGAGACATATCTGGATTGACCTTTGTCGGTACCGCCGGAACAATCACATCCTTAGCCGCAATTGCCCAAGGGCTCACCACATATGTCCCAGAGCTCATCCAAAATTACTCGTTAAAACTGGACACGGTGCAAGCCATTGAACAAAAAGTGTTCTCTCAGAAAATAGCCGAGCGTTCAAGTATCCCAGGCCTAGACACAGGCCGCACCGAAGTCATCGCCGCCGGCACCCTCATTCTACGCTGCATCATGGAAGAACTTGGGCAAGATCAATGTCTTGTTAGTGAGTATGGATTGCGGGAAGGGGTGCTATTGAATCTGGCACGACAAAATACAGTTTCCTAGGGTTTTTTATGCAGGGTTTCGCCCCCGCGCGACGAGGCACTTTTGTTTCGGCAAAAGTTCCCAAAACCATGTTCGCCCGTGCGCGTCCCTACGGGTGCCTGAACCACCACCCCGAATCAGTATGGCTCAGAAACTCGCTGCGCTCAAACAGTCTTCGCCAAAAAGTCGGATTCGGGGCGGTGGCCCAGCCGCGCTCGAAGGCGAGGCCAGATGAGTTTTTTTAACTATAAGGATTCCAAACTATCAACAAAAGACATGACCCCATGACTAAATCAAACGTTGTTCTATTTGTATGTGCCATTTTCCTTCAACTTGTCGCGTTCATTTCTCCTGGGATACCCGGACTTGTTTTCGCCCAAGAAAAAATCATTCTTCCCAACAACCCACCGTTTATCCAAAAACCGAAACCCAATAAACTTGTGGTATTTATCCATGGTATCAACGGGGACCCCACAGAAACTTGGGAGAATGAAGACCAAAAATTTTTCTGGCCTCGGGAATTAGCTGAAGACCCTGATTTTAAACACGTAGATGTGCTTTCTTTCGGGTACGAGAGCGAATGCGGTCCGTCTCTCAACATCCGTGAAATCGCCACCCACCTGTACACCACTTTGGATGCGGCTGTTGCAAAAACCCCCTACCAATCACTGTCGTTCGTGGCACACAGTATGGGAGGCTTGGTGGTACGCGAGTTTATCCTGACCCATCTGCAAAAGTTACAAGTGCCACTGGACAGTATGGTTCTCTTGAGCACGCCGAACCTGGGAAGCAGCCTGGCGAATCTGGTGAATGCCTTTTGCCAGAGTGACTCCTTGATGGATTTAAAGGACGGCAGAAGCGGGTATGTCGATTCGCTAAACGACCGCTGGCGGGAACAATTCGAACAACCGAACAGCGTCAAACCGTTCCATTTCGCAGCGGGATACGAACTTGTTCCAATGTTTTTGGTGGGCAGAATCGTTGAAAAAGAATCCGCCATTGCTTTTGCCCAGCAGATTTCAGCCTTCAAGAAAGACCATTCTACAATCGCCAAACTCAACGGCCTGAAGGATCCAGCGTATACGTGGGTGAAGGGGCGACTCCTCAAAACCGCACCGAGCCGACAAGAAAAGGTATTGAGTGAAGCTGAGGAGCAACGGTACACGGAGATCATCAGGAAATTGCAAGAGGAACTGAGGGGCACTGACCTGGAACAAGCCTTGAAATTGATAGCAGAAGATCGTCTGGATGAGGCACTGGCTTTATTGTCCGAAAAGGAAGAAGCGGAAGAAAAGGAGATCGAAAAAATCGCCCAAACCCGTTTTGCCAAAGCCCAGGTCTTGGAACTCAAACTACGATACCGAGATGCCTTCGAATATTATGAGAAAACCCTGCAATTGGTACCGACAAACACAACCTACTTAAACGATCTGGGTTTGATGCACAATTTCCTGGGCAACTATGACAAAGCGATTGAGTATTATGAAAAGGCCCTCGCCAGCGATTTGAAGACATTCGGCCCGGCGCATCCTAAGGTGGCCAGTCACTGGAACAATGTGGGCTTGGCGTGGGACGCCAAAGGCCACTACAACCGAGCGATTGAGTATTATGAAAAAGCCCTCGCCAGTAATTTGAAGACGTTCGGCCCGGCGCATCCTGAGGTGGCCACTTTCTGGGGCAATCTAGGAGGGTCGTGGCACGCCAAAGGCCACTACGACCGAGCGATTGAGTATTATGAAAAGGCCCTTAAAGTTTTTAAGAAGCTCGGTTTACACCATCGGGTACGGGTCGTAGCGATAAATTTAGCCTTTGCCAGGAAAAAATTTGAGAGCCAATAAATTGAACAAACGAAGGGTAAAAGGTCTGGCAAGATTTAAAAACTGGGAAGGGATTACCGCTGGCTGTACCAGCGAAAGCCTCCGCTCTCTTGGTAGGCGGGGCGTTTGAAGCCGCCGGGTTTTTCTAAAATCAAGGCTTAGAAATCCCACTGGCCGAACCAGGCTGGGTCGAGGATGTTGTGGTATTGGAGTCCTGGGAGTTTTGGCAGGGCTTCTCCGCGAGATTCTTGCAATTCTGATTCAGAGTACGCCACACGATGAATTGTTTTCCTTCGGTTTTTCTCAATCTTCCAGTTGTATAGACTGCTCTGGTGTACATGAAAAGAAGCAACCTCCCTTTCCCAGTGGTGGAATCAAAAGAGTCAGGTGGAAAATACGGGTTGCCCAAAAATGCTAGGAGGAGTGACAGTTAAAGAATGAGAGTGCTGACTCGTGAGGAAATTCTGGGACGGCTTCGTGAAAGGATTTTGGCTTTCGCGACATCTCGTGGGTTAAGGGATGGGGCCGAAGATTTGGTTCAGGATGTTCTGATGGTCTTGCATGAAAAATATCCTCACGTGACGGAATTGATTGAGCTGGTTCCACTGTCGTTTCAAATCCTTCGGTATAAAATGTTGGACCGTCATCGCAAAACTCTTCGGCATGGTGAATACAATCAGGAGTCAGTGGATGATCAACCACTTGTCGATCCAGGAGATGATCCAGCCATACAAGCCGAGCAAAAAGAGCGGGTGACACAGTTGATTGCGGCCATTCAACAATTAGGTGAGCGATGCCAAAACCTCTTTCGTTTGAAACTCGAAGGAAATACGTTTCCTGAAATTCAAAAGATTCTTGGCGAACGCTCGATTAATACGATTTATACATGGGATTCTCGGTGTCGCAAACAACTCCTCGCTCTGATGGGGGGAGAATGGGAGACTCTGCATTTGAAAGCAAAAGGTTCGGCATCGAATAAGGAGACGGTTGGTTAATGTCAAAATCTTGGGAACAGATCCTTGGCGGTTATGCCACGGGAACTCTCACCGAAGAGGAAAAGCGCCAATTGTTTGAGGCGGCTCTTGATGACCAAGCCTTGTTTGATGCGTTGGCTGACGAAGAAGGGTTGAGAGCTCTTCTCGCAAATCCAGAGGCGCGTCAACGAATCCTGGATAGCCTCCAAGGCTCAGGGGCACCGCAGGGAATAGCTGAAACTCACAACCCGCGTCTTCGCTGGTATCGACAATCATCTTCTCTCGCCTGGGCGGGAAGTATGGCAGCCATGGGACTAGCCCTCCTGTTTGGATGGCAAATGGAAGCTCTTTGGGGACCTGTGGTTCAGGAAGAATTACAAGCCGAACGTTCTTTGTCTGAGGCCAAAGACGAAAAGGCCACTCCACCAGAAGCATCAAAAATAGAACTTAAAAAGTCACCAGTTCGTGAAGTACAGAAAAAACTAAAAAGTGAACCCACTTCGGTAATTTCTCCTCCGCTTCAAACGCCCGTTCCAAAACCTCCTGCTATGGCAAATGCCTCAAAAGATAGGCATAGCATGGAGCAAGCCTCCGCACCAGTTCCTTCTGATCGAGCCTCACGGCAAGTGGTAAAAAAAGAACGTCGGCTTCAGGCCAAAAAACAAAACATTCCAAGCCTAGAATCTGCCTTGGAACAATCTGCTTCCCAGGAATACCGGGCAATGACTCCCTCTGCTGGAAACACGGGAACAAGAGAAGAAGACTTTCAACAGTTGCCCCAAGCACAAACCTTTGCCGATCGAATGCCTCAAAATGATGCTCCGTCGTCAATGGGTGCCAGGGATTTATCTTCTTCCAAAAAAGACAGTCGGTCTCTGGGTGAACAAGATGCCATGAAAAGTAAGCGAGCACCTCAGCTTTTTGGTGGAATGTCTACAGGCAAGGAGGGAGCATTGCAAGAATTTGCCTCTGCAGAGAAAAGACCACAGACCAGCAGCAGTGCGGCTGTGGCGCCCAGTCGAGGTATTCGATATCGTTTTATTCAAAGAACTACCGATGGGAAAGAGATCCCCATCGACATTGACCAGTTAGCTGGAAATTGGGCGAATCTTCAACTTGGCATCACATCGACCGTCCCGGGGTATTTGTATGTAATGAAAGAAGTCAAAAAGGGAAACTGGGAATGGCTAAAGACTGAGACACAAAACCTTCCAAGGTCTTCTGATGGTGCTATTTACGTCATGCCCAATGAAACAGTGGTGTTTTCTTTTAATCCATTACCCCACGATTTAGGGAGGCCCTTAATTTCGTCTGTTTCAGTACTCCTGTCGTCCACACCGATCTCGGATTTAGGAAACTGGCTTGGAGCAGACCAACGTCAAGATCAAATACGCCAACCTATTTCCCAAGATATCTTGGTCATAGATCGTAACCCCAACTCCCAAGAACCCTTTCGAGTTGATATTCCCTTAGTCCGATAGGTTTCAGATTTACCACGGGCTTTTTGCTACAAAATTTGGCGTGTTCGGGTTTTCTGATGCTTCTACCTGCCAACTTTTCCCTCTTCGGAAAAAGTTCCCGTCCTTACAAAGGAGGGGGACTTTGATTTTTCCTTTTCGATCTCTCAGACACAAAACCCCTAAAAATTTACATTTTTTCTTTCAACTAAAATTTCCCTGAAAGGATTTGGGAAGTGGTGCCATCTCCTCCTATGAAGCGGCATGGAGCCGTTGAACGAAAGGAGAAGAACGATGGAAATCAAAAATCATGAGAAACAGGTTTTCAGCTGGACAATGGGTGGACGCTTGGTTGGAGCCATGGCTTTGTTGGTTGGAGGATTGTCGGGGGTAGGGGCCCCTGCCACTTCTATGGCTCATGCGAGTTCCGAGTGGGTTGGTAATGAGTCCGGGGCATTAATCGGGGTAGACCCTGAGGGAAACCTGACGCAAGCTTTTCCTCTCAAACATACCGATGTCTCAATTCAGATCAGTGGGCCTCTTGCTCGGGCTCAGGT
>JAJFKM010000063.1 GCA_021773215.1 Gammaproteobacteria bacterium | reverse complement strand
GGGTGACGGTAATGAAGTTGCACACATTGACTTAATGATGGGTCCACGTGGTAGCGCAGCTGAATCAGCTTTCGCAAACGCATTGACCAACAACAAAGATGGTTTCAGTACCTTATTAGCAGTTGTAGCACCAAACCTGCTATGTAAACCTAATACCATTCTTTTCAACAAAGTAACCATTAAAGGTTCTAAGCAAGCAGTTCAAATGTTTGGTCCTGCTCAACGTGGTGTAGCTATGGCAGTTATGGATTGTGTTGAAGACGGCACTATTCCTGCTGATGAAGCTGATGATATCTTTGTTTCAGTTGGTGTTTTCATTCATTGGTTAGCTGAAGACGATGCAAAGATTCAAGATTACAACTATGAAGCAGTCAAGCTTTCAATTAAGAGAGCAGTTGCTCGTGAGCCTAAAGCTGCAGAAGTTGTTAGCAAGAAAGGTTCTGCTGAACATCCATTTGCAGCACACGCTTAATTATTAATTAATAAAGCGTAAGTGTTGCTGAATTAGTTTTCAGCAAAAAATAGATGCCCTGATTAGTAATAATCGGGGCATTTTTAATTACATGGATGCAATGTATATCTCTTGTGCAGGAGCACACAAAAGATGTATATCCACGGATGGAGTGTCATGATTCTCGTTCCAGACGCCAACAGTAGGCGCTTTAGGCGAATCATAAGCGCCCACATCCATGTAGGCGATGTCGTGAGATGACACGACTGCAAGGACACCGGTACCCCCTTAAGGGGTGTGCAGGAGTTAGAACGGCTCTGGAAGCTAGAGCCGAGGAGTCGGAAATGAGCAAGTATTAAACAGATACTGAATAATAGTATGAATCAATGTTAGTGAAGTCGATGGTTCTTATGAGGAGTGCCATTGAGAGAAGGATCTGCATCATCATCAATGAGAGGAGCGGTGTCCGGTGTTCCCGCTCCAATGACCTGGAGTCTTTCCTCGCTTTTCTTTAATGCAAATTCAATCTGTTTACGTTTGCTAACATCCCACACGGTTGCTTGAATTACATTTTTCCCATTTAATGAAAGAATTGTTAACAGTATTTCCGCAGGAAAATTTTCCCCAGTGGAGCGACGATAAAGCCATTCGAAAGAGTGCGTGTTTTTTTGATAGGCTAATTCGAGCATCTCATTTATTACTTCTTCTGAGTCTCTACCATCAGGCTGTGAAATGGGTGAGAAATCGCTGAGTTGTGAACCTAATATTTCTTCACTAGAATTATAAGCAAACAGGTTTAGGGCAGCATCGTTGCAGTCGAAGCAGGCAGCATCTTCATTAAGCAGAATGATGGCATCATCGGATGTCTCAAAAACTGATTTGTATTTGCTTTCACTCTCTTGCAATTCCTGATTGCGTAAGACAACGGCTTCCTTTCGGCTTTCACCCATTTGATAAAGTACGAGTTGAGCGGATACGCGTGCTAATACATCGCCGCGTCTAATTGGCTTGGTGATAAAGTCAACGCCCCCGACCTCAAATCCGCGAAGCCTGTCTTGTGTTTCTTGAAGGGCAGTAATAAAGATAATGGGAATATTTGCTGTGTTCTCATTTTGTTTTAGTTGTCGACACACTTCGAAACCATCCATGCCAGGCATCATTATATCTAGCAGAATAAGATTGGGAGGATTAGCCAGTGCTGATTCAATCGCCATTTCCGGCACTCGAGTCGGACGCACCATGTAACCTTCGTCCTCCAGCAGACCTGCCAACAACTGCAGGTTAGCGGGCGTATCGTCAACGATCATAACTTCACCACGATTGATCATTATTTGTTTCTCTCAAGTTTTTAATTAGCATCCTTGAATACTACCTAATCATCATGATTTTTCATAATTATCAGATGAATGATAGCTTAATGATGGATGCGCTCACTCTCATTAAGTAACTTCATTATTTGATCGAAGCTGAACTCCTCTACTAGTAATTGTAGCCCATCTGCAGTCTCGGGGTGGTTACTTCGAATACGTTCAACCACTTGATTCGTTGCTGAAGCATCGAGATATTGTGCAGGGAGCCGCAATGCTTCTCTCAAGTGAGCCGGTAATCCAGCCATCATCTCGACAGTAAGAGCCGCGGCCTCTACCAAAGTATCTTGATTCTGAGCTTCATAGATATATCGTGCACCCAATTGATGCGCCATGGATTCAAAGATCTCGTGACTTTGAACTGGTTTGTGTACAACGTCGTCGCAACCCGCTTCTATTATATTTTTCCGCTGCTCTTTGAAGGCACTGGCAGTGATAGCAACTATCTTAACCGCGCTACCTCCGGGTAGTTCTCGTATTGTTGCTGTAGCTTCATAACCATCCATAACAGGCATACGCATATCCATCCATATGAAGTGCGGATGCCATTTTTGATACAGATCAACGGCCTCTAGACCATTTTCAGCCTCTCTTGTTTCAAAACCTGCTTGTTGCAATATACTGCTAAGTAATAGTCTGTTTTCTGCACTATCTTCAACCACTAGAATTCGCCATGCGGGTTGTCCTGATTCTAAACCAAGAACTGTTGGCCTGATTGCTTTCAGATCAACAACTTCCGCAGCATCGGCTAGTGTTACTGGTATACAGACATTAAATAAAGATCCCTTGCCGACCTCACTTTCTGCACTAATATCTCCATCAAGTAATTCAACAAATGATTTGCAGATAGCTAATCCAAGACCTGTTCCTTTAGTGTCAGTTTTTAATCGTTTCGCCTGAACAAAGGGTTCGAATATACGCTCCATTTGTTCCGGGGCAATTCCCGGACCTGTATCCTTAACCTCGAGATGTAGAGCCAGCATACTTGAATCGCCCTTTATGGTTTCTGTCCTTGTACGCAGAGTAATACTGCCTTCGGTAGTGAATTTCACAGCATTACCGAGCAGATTGAATAATATCTGTCGCAACTTGCTAACGTCTGATGATATATATTGGGCAAGCAAAGGATCGCGTTCAAGATAAAAACGTAGGCCAGCATTTTCTGCACGAGCCTCAAACATCAATCCAATATCCTGTAGCATTAGCGGTAATTCAAAGGCTCGTAATTCCAGTTCTACTCGACCGGCTTCTATCTTTGATAGATCCAGTACGTCGTTGATCATCTCCAGCAGGTGTTCTCCACTGTGATTAATGATAGTGATTCTGTCTTTTTTGTTGCCAGTTATCTCGGCGTCACGGCTTAACATCTCGGAGAAACCAAGGATTGCGTTCAGTGGTGTACGTAATTCGTGTGACATATTAGCGAGAAAGGTGCTCTTGGCTCTGTTAGCAGCATCCGCATCATCTCTTGCCTTCCTCAGGCGTGCCTCACTTTCGGATAACGCCGCTGTCTGCTTTCGCATAACCTGTACCCACGCCAGTACCACAGCCAAGATTACCAGAAATCCTAATGTTGTTTTCCACACTAGCTCATAGTCAGTCTTTTGTTGAAAGTCCACTGTCATCCAACGGTTGCGGATGTTTTTATGTTCGTCCTGAGTCATAGCGACGATGCTCTTGTTAATGATTGATGCCAATTCGGGCCAATCCTTTCGAACCGCGATCGATAATTTATTAGGTTCAAATGAGGCCGGTGCTGCGACGACGATGTTTGGTAAGCCGAGTTCAAGGCTCAAATAATGCCCGGCCATCAAGTTGCTCACGTAAGCATCTGCTTGTCCTGCAGCCAATGTCTTGAGTGCTTCAGTAGTAAAGTCTGTTTCGATTAGTTCTAATTCTGGATAACGCGTTTTCAATAAATCATGGATCGCATAATTTTTCTCTACCACCACGCGTTTACCGAGGAGATCATCCATATGCAGGATACGGTCACTATGTTGTCGTTGGAATATGACAAACGGTGAGGAGATATAGGGTTCGGTAAAGCTCGCCAGAGCATCTCGCTCAGCATTTTTTTGCCAACCCGGCTGTATTGCAATCCCGCCTGGGCTTTGCATAGAGTCAATGGATTCAGAAGTAGTTAACCCCTGTGCGAAGTCACATTCAAGATCGTGAGCCATACACATGACTCTTACATAATCTATAGAGATGCCCTGAGCCATGTTATCAGCGACAAAGTGGAAAGGCGGGTATTCTCCAACTTGAACAGGAACCCTGAGCCTGGTTGACAGCCATTTATGCTCGTGAGCGCTCAACTGCACCTGTTGTCTAATTCGAAAAGCTAATTGAGCCAGATTCGGATAGTTTTCAAGCCAAGCTTTATCTTTTGCCGTCAGAATTATTGGGGTGTTTTCTGGTTCCTCTTTTAACTGTGTCCAAATATTTACAGTGGCATTGACCTTGGCCTGGTCAATAGCAGCAAGCCCTTTGTTTATAATCGATACCACTTCTGATGATTCACTACTAATGGAAGCAACACCAACAGCACTGTATTGTTTCAAAAAGTAGACTGGTGCAATATCAACAAGAAAATGCTTTCCAATAAGGTAATTATGATAGCTGAGTCCAAAGGCGATATCGGCTCTACCTCGCAGTACCAGCGTCATCATCTCTTGTGCAGAACCCGTTTCGATGATTTCAACCTTACCTTTAAATTGAGCTAAGGTTTCTTCTATGACATCGATACCTTTATGTACAGCAATCCTTTTGCCTATCAAGTCATCGGTACTGTTGATCTCGAACGGAGCATCTGTTCTGGCAAATATTGCTGGCGTTCCTTTAACAATCGCTGTGGAAAAAGGTAAATCAATCGATTCTGCTAAAGCGGGTGGGGAAGCTAGAAGTCCACTAATTTTCCCTAGTTTCGCTTTTTCGATTGTTGAAGGCCAGTTATCACTTTTGATCTTTACCTTTAAACCGGTGAGTTTTTCTAGCTCGTCGTAGATGTCGACGAGAATACCTGAAAGGCTTCCATCTTCGGCTACAACAATCAGAGGTTCAATGTTTGGGGTGAATCCAAGTGTTATTTCCCCATATTTCCTAAGCCAGACTTTTTCTTCTTCAGTTAGTACTATCCGCTTAATATCTAGGATACGACGTTCGGGATAAACCCATTTATTGAAGATGTTTGTTTTTTTATTTTCGGGAGTAGCTTTTAACTCTTTATTCAAAATTGATACTAACTCAGGCCAGTCTTTCCTTACGCCAATGCTGCCTTTGCCTCCTCCCCAAGGTAAAACAGTTTTTATCTCAATATTGAATATTTCATTGCGGTTCATCAGATCAACTGAAGCCGCATGTAAAAAAACAGTTGCGTCTGCCTTGCCTTCAGAGACCTGAAGTAATGCATCGAAGGGTGTAGCAGCGTATGAATAGTCTAAATCTGGATGTCTTCTAAGCAAGGCATCATTTGCAGCAAAATCTTTGAGGAGGACAACTCTTTTGTTGGAGAGATCTGACTCGGATTGGATTGTTGTATCTCCTCTGCGTGCCACAATGGCATAACTGTAGCGAAGGAAGTCATCAGAAAACTGCATATATTCTTCATATTCAGGAAGCGGGTTAAGAGAAGGAATAACATCAACTTCTTTATTGGCAAGCATTTCCAGTAATTCTTTTTGATTTGCCGCGGTAACGACCTCTATTTTTATATCCAAGTCTTTTTGGAAGAGTTTGAAAAAGTCAGCGGCTAAACCGGAAAACTTCCCATTACTATCCAAAAAATGATAGGGAGGATTATCTGACATCAGAGCAAGGCGTATCACGGGATGTTTTTTAATCCAGGCATGTTCGTCATGTGTCAAACCAATCAATTTCTCTCCGCTAAACCAACGATCATAGAGACGATAGTAGATTGAGGATTTGTCCCGCTTTAATCGCCAGACACGGTTGCTAATGGTTGTCGAGATATCCTTGTGACGGCCTACAGGAAAGGCCAATGTGCTTAGGGTTGGAGCGAATTCAATCGGTACCAATTGAGCGTTAAAGTATTTAGCATGACGTAATGCATAGATATTGCTACTTATACTGGCTAATACTTCACCTGATTCTATTAACTTGAACGCTTCAGCATAGGTATCGACTTCAAGGAATATTGGGTGTACACCTACATGTAAGCAGTGCTCTTTGAAATCTTCGGCTATTTTATCATTTTTAAGTATAGCGACGGGCTTGCTGTCTAGATCAGTAATATCCTGGATGTTTGATTCAGCTAGGGCAGAAACCGCACCCCATGTAGAGAAAAACTCGACATCACCGAAGTCTAGAAACTTATCCCTTTCTTCGGTATAGGCGATCCCCATTAGCAGGTCAATATCTCCCATACGGGTCTTTTCCAACAATACAGACCATTCGTCAAAGACATACTCGAGCGACCAACCTTCCTGGGCAGCGACATCGTTAAGCATTTCGATGTCAAAACCTCTGGGGATCCCCTTTTCGTCCATAAATACGAAGGGTGGATTGTCGTAGATGCCAACCTTAAGCGGCAGTTGTCCCGGTGTAAAACAAATAGCAGGCATGAGGGTAAATAGCAACAGAATGGCTAAATACTGAATAAATGTAGTCGTAGAGAAAGAGGCGAAAGGAATTGTCAAGATGAGCCCCTTGCTGTTAGCAGGCTTGCAAGCATTGATAGATAAACAGTTGATCTCATGACATTACTCATGCCTATATAAATGGAATCTTGTACCTGTGCATTATCCCTGTGCTGACACTAGGTAAGATCCAAATTGAAACGTATTAAATAGAGTATATCGTTAATCGGAAATTGAAGCGATGAGGTTTAAAGTCTTTTGGTCTGGTATTTTTACCAGTAATTATTATTTATCAAGTAGATATAAATCACCTTGCGTTATTGACCCATTGTGCAGTGCAGAAGCAAGTAGTACTCCGGTAACGCCCATCTCATTCAATTGAAAAAGGTCATTCCGGTTCCGCACTCCACCCGCCGCAAATATATTATGGTGATTTGCAAGGTTTAAAATATTGCTTAGGCAGTCGATATCAATGCCTTTATTTAAACCAACTCGATGTAGCATCATTACAATAACCTGATTGGGCCATAGGCTCGCATCATTGAGTAAATATGATTTATCCAGTAAACCTGATTCATTAAAATCAAGAGATAATAAAATTTCCGGATTTTTATTGATAATGTCAGACAGTGACTCGGGTGATATTTTATTTTCTGAACCTAAAACTAATTTTATATTATTAATTTTATAATCATTCTCATTATCCTGAATGACATCAACACCTGCATCTACCCATAACTCACATTGGCTAAATACAACTGAGAGTTCTTTGATGATGGCGCTCTGATTTCCTATTCCTTGAATAGCATCAAGATCAGCAATATAAATTGTTTTGAAAGGGTATAATTCGAGAAATGCAGACAGGACAGATTCTGGTTTAGGACTTGATGATATGACTGAAGTAACGGGTTGATAGCGTTTTCTATCACCTTGTTTTGCATGAACAACCAAGCCGCGACTTAGATCTAGAACTGGAATTATTAACATAATAACAATGCGTCATTTTTTACTTGAGTTTATCACAGGCGGTGGATTATCTGGACAAGCCTTGCCAGAAACTTTAGTCAGGGAAGGCGAGATCATGATACAAACATTATTAAATGAATTGATTGAGGCGGGGTATGCCGATATAGCCTTAACCAGAGATAAAAGACTTGATTCATGTGAACATAAAGCCAAGCAGTATATTATTCGAAAATCAATAGAAGAGGAGCTGCAGGATCACATTCGTCAGTCTGATATTGCGTGGTTAATAGCACCAGAAACTGGTGGTTGTTTAGCCAAGCTTGCAGATGTATTCATCAGAAATGAAAATGTTTTTATAGGGTCAAGTCCTGACTCTATCAGAATAGCCACCAGTAAACTGCTAACTAGCAGGCTGCTTTCAGAAGCAGGTATAAAGGTTATTGAAACGAGAACTATGGATGATGAATTACCCTTTAGTCAGATAGGGTGGGTTATAAAACCAAATGATGGAGTTGGTGGAGATTCTTGCTATTTTATTGATGATGAAAAAAGGTTGGCTGAAATTCTTGCAGAAAAGAAAAATAACAATTTTGTAATACAGCCTTTTCTCGATGGCCGGCATATGAGTATGTCATTACTGGTCTATGACGATGCAGTTCGTTTGCTGGCATGCAATGAGCAATATGTCGATATTAAAGAAGGGGTTGTCAGTTTGACAGCCATCGGTGTTAATGAATGTTTATTTTTAAAAGATGAAATGATGAGCTTAGCAACAAAAATAGTGTCAAAGATATCTGGCTTTGCCGGTTATATCGGCGTTGACATGATCGAGGTTAAAAATGAATTATTCGTGCTAGAGATTAATCCTCGATTTACAACTGCCTATGCAGGTTTGTCAGAGTCATTAGGCTTTAACATCACTAAAAAAATATTAGATACATTTCTGAATAAAAGATTGCCTGACATTGATATTACAGATGCAGTGCCGATAAAAGTACAGATTTAACTACGCTATGAAAGTTACTAATTATATTGGATGGGATATTGGCGGTGCGCATCTTAAAGTTGCAAGCGTCAATGCCTCTGGCAAAGTGGTTCTGGTAGAACAATTTTCTACACCACTTTGGCAAGGTTTAGATCAGCTTGAAGATGCATTTCCGAAATCTATTGAAATATTACCTGATGGATCGAAATCTCATGCATTGACTATGACTGCAGAGTTAGTTGATATATTTAAAGATAGAGAATCTGGCATGAAGGCGCTTATAGAATTATGTGAAAAAAAGTTAGGGAACAACATAAAGCTTTATGCAACTGATGGTGGAATATTAAGTTTAAGCAATGCACACAAACGAATTGAAAATCTTGCTTCTGCTAATTGGCATGCCAGTGCTGCTTATGCGGCATCATTTATTGATTCAGGACTGTTTGTCGATGTTGGAAGTACGACGACAGATATAATCCCTTTTTCTAATAAGCTTGTTAATGCTCGTGGCCTTGATGATCAAGCTCGATTACGTTTTGACGAGTTGGTTTATACAGGAGTTGTTAGAACACCATTAATGACATTAAGTAAACAAGTCCCTTTTGCTGGCGAATGGCAAAATTTAGCAGCAGAATATTTTTCAAATACAGCAGACGTGTATAGAGTCCTAAACTCTCTCGAAGAGGGTGATGATTTGATGGACGCCGCAGATGGTGGCGAAAAAGATATTGAAGGTAGCATTCGACGCCTCGCCAGAATGCTGGGCACTGACTCAAGTGATTTTAAACCGGGTGATGATTGCTGGATTAAATTATCTCAGTACTTTGAAGAAGCACAGATTCAAATACTTACTAACGCAGTACTTAGAGTATTAACAAATATTGATACTGAAAAACTAAAAATAGTGGGGGCAGGTGTTGGACGCTTTCTGGTACAGAAGATAGCGAGGCGACTGAATATTCCATATATAGAATTTAGTGAGTTAAGCGACAGTGATTCCAAGCTGTCTCATAAGTGCAATACCTGTGCTCCAGCTGTTGCGCTGGCACAGTTAAACCGACTCTTGTCTGCATCATGAAAGTTTCCGAATTACCTTATCAACGAAATGCAGCAGAATTATTTTCGCTGGTCGCAGATGAACCTTGGAGTATGTTTTTTGATAGTGGTTACCCCGAGATTGATATGGGACGGTACGATATTATTGTCTCACGTCCAGTGATCACACTTGAAACGTATGGCGAAATTACTCATATCAATGACAATGGTACGGAAATAACTTCTACTGAGGACCCCTTACTACTCTTAAATCAATACCTCGGTGAAAAAGGTAATAACCTGAGTGGTCTACCGTTTTGTGGCGGAGCAGTGGGTTATTTAGCCTATGATCTGGGTCGTCGGCTAGAAGTATTGCCTGAAATGTCTCTACAAGATATCACAATGCCAGAAATGGCTGTGGGTATTTATGATTGGTCTCTGATCATAGATCACCATCTGCGACGAGTATGGCTGGCCAGTTTTTGTCGCTATGATAAAACAGAATCAATATGGCAAGAATTACAGGATTTGTTTTCAAGGCCTACAGATAATGAAACAAAAGGGTATCGTATAACATCAGTCGTTAAATCAAATTTAACAAGAGAACAATATGGACTGGCATTTAATAAAGTAAAAAAATATATACGCGATGGTGATTGTTATCAGGTGAATTTATCACAACGATTCTCTGCCGATTTTGAAGGAGATAGTTGGTCAGCGTATTTAAAATTACGAAATGTTAATCCAGCCCCTTATGCTGCATACCTTAACTTGCCCTCTGGTGCAGTGTTAAGTTCATCGCCAGAACGATTCTTACGGGTGACAGACAACCAAGTTGAAACTAAACCGATCAAAGGCACAAAACACCGTTCTGTGTTTGCTTATGAAGACAAAGCACTAGCTGAGTGTTTACTTGAAAGTGAAAAAGATCGTGCTGAAAATTTAATGATTGTTGATTTGCTGAGGAATGATATTAGTAAAGTTTGTGAAGCTGGCTCTGTTGTTGTGCCAAAATTATTTGCTTTGGAGACTTATGCAACAGTTCATCATCTTGTCAGTACAATTACCGGGCGCTTAGATGAACATAAAAATTCAATTGATTTAATGCGCGGATGTTTCCCCGGTGGGTCTATCACAGGCGCACCAAAGTTGAGATCAATGGAAATCATTGAAGAGCTGGAGCCGCATCGACGTTCAATTTACTGCGGTTCTATTTTTTATCTTGGGTTCGATGGAAACATGGATAGTAATATCTGTATTAGAACCTTGATTAAATATAATGGTCAGCTTTATTTTAATGCAGGTGGTGGCATTGTTTGGGATTCTGACGTTGATGCTGAATATAAAGAATGTTTTGACAAGGCTGCGGCAATGCTGAAATTGTTTAAACAGGAAGAACTGGTTTGACAATAACCGTCGTCAAACTTGGTGGTAGTTTGATGCGAAGTAATGAACTGACAGGCTGGTTGGATACGATTCAATCACTCGCAACAATGACCAATATTATTATTGTCCCCGGCGGCGGTGAATTTGCTGATAAGGTTCGAGAGACACAAGCCTCGATAGGTTTTGACGATCAGACGGCTCATAGATTGGCATTACTGGCGATGTCTCAATATGGTTATTTATTAGCTGGACTGAATCAAAACCTTCATATTGTGGAAGATCTAGAGTCGCTATCATCAGGTATAGACAAAAGTATGCCGCAATTATGGTTGCCCACGCTATTACTCAAGGACGACTCAGAAATACCCGTAAGCTGGGATTATACTTCTGACAGTATCGCCTTGTGGTTAGCTGCAAAACTGAATGCAAATAATCTGGTATTGGTCAAAACCAAAACGTTGGAGCAAACAAAAATCTCAGTTGAAGAGCACATCAAAGATAATACTTTAGATAAGGGATTTCAACAGCTTACCGACAAATTTCAGGGGGAGATTCATTTGATTAATAAGAATCATCATCATCAGTTAATAGACCTATATTAAGTTCATATAGGTATCTCAGGATACAACTCTCGAATCGCTCCAAGAATCATCAAAAAAGTACAATCTTTGAGGGAGATGTGTCGATTCCGGCTCATCTCATTTATTCAAACAATCATGTAAATATATTTAAAGGTTTTGTGAATTTTGCCGAAATAATCATTTAAGAGATTATAAAAACTATTTTTTACAAAAATTTCATGAATTCTTTAATTCTTAATGGAATGGAGCTTGGAGTAAGCTGATGGAAAAGTTGATTACAAAATTAAATATTACCAAACAATTTTATTTATTTACTGGGTTTGTATGCGTAGGTTTGATCGGCGTTGAATCCGCTATATATTTTGGAGCCCTTGGTATAAAGGCGACATCGGTTTTGTGTCTTGTATTAGTGTTGCTCACTCTGGGTGTCGCGCATTATTTGGGTAAATTAAATGGTAAACGCGCTGAATTGATAGTGAATGGATTACATGCGCTCTCTCTAGGCGATCTGACTCATAAAGTCAGTATTTCCGGCAGGGATGAGTTTGCCTGGATGTGTTGGGAATATTCTGAGGCCCGCAAGGGGTTTACGAACTTGGTAAAAGAAATGTTAGGGAGCTCAGTGCAACTCGCCGCCGCTGCGGAAGAATTATCGGCTATAACCGAGCAGGCAAATAGTGGTGTTATGCGCCAACAAGGTGAAATCGAGCAAGTAGCAACGGCGATGAATGAGATGTCAGCAACGGTCTCTGAAGTATCCAAAAACGCTGCAAACGCGGCATCAGCTGCAACAGATGCAGACGATCGAGCTAAAGATGGTAGCGATGTTGTTAATACTACGGTCGAAACCATTAATAACCTTGCCTCTGAAGTTGAACGCACATCTGAAGTGATTGAAAACCTGAAAGGCGATAGCCTCAGTATTGGTGCAGTGCTTGATGTTATTAGAGATATTGCAGAACAAACTAACTTACTCGCACTTAACGCAGCGATAGAAGCTGCACGTGCTGGCGAGCAGGGGCGTGGTTTCGCTGTCGTTGCCGATGAAGTAAGGACATTAGCAAGTCGTACACAGCAATCGACTCGTGAAATCAACGATATGATTGAAAAATTACAAAACGGTGCGAATCAGGCTGTAAGTGTAATGGAAATGGGACGTACGAAAGCAGTAGAGAGTGTTGAACAAGCGGCCAAAGCTGGAGAAGCTCTTCAGGCTATTACCGGGGTTGTTGATAATATCAAGAGCATGAATATGCAAATAGCCAGTGCAGCAGAGGAACAAAGTTCAACGGCTGAAGAAATCAATCGTAATATAGTTAACATTAGTGAAGTTGCTCAAGAAACGGCAGCCGGTTCACAACAAACTGCTAGTGCTAGTGATGAACTGGCTAGATTGGCATCAGATCTTCAAGGTCATGTAGACAAGTTCAATATTGAGAGCTAGAAAAATTGATGTCCATGGAGAGACATTTAGAATCCGCTAGAGAAGACTATTTTTCAATAACAATATTTGAATCGAGCGTATTTATTTCTGCTTCAAGTGTTAATTTTTCATAAGCTTTTAGTGCCGCAGGCATTCCAAAATCCAGCGCTATACGGTAACAGTCCAACAGACTAGAACTCTCCATTTCATCTTTCGCAATTTTATCAACTGCTGACATTAGTTTTCTCCATTAATTCCTGTTTATTTCGGCATTATTAAACAACACAAACCCTGTCCTACAGGTTTGTTCACTGAATAAGAAGGCCTGGTACCCGGAAGAGGCTGGAGGTACCAGGCAATAGCCGAGCGTCCATCTCGGCTGATCCCGCTAAGGCGGTCACGGTAAATCGAATTTATTATGGACATCAATCCCAATTTAATGCGCCCCCGGTTTGATATTCCGTAACACGCGTTTCAAAGAAATTCTTTTCTTTTCTCATGTTGGCTTGTTCATCCAGCCAGGGCAGTGTTGATTCTGCGCCGGGGAAAGGTTCTTCGATCAAGCCAAGTTGATTGGCACGTCTATTGGCAATGTACTGAAACTGACCAATATGGGTTTCTGCGGAATAACCCAGTATCGGGTCTTTCAGGATATAACCAGTGTAGGCTTTTTCTGCTTCATAGGACTCATCCCACATTTCGCGGATTGCATTTTGATCAAGTGTCAGATTTTCTTCTTGAATAATTTGTTTGACGACGCGAATACCAAAAGCTGCATGCATGACTTCGTCGCGCATAATGTACTGCAATTGCTCTGCTGTGCCTTTCATAAGTCCACGACGCTGTAAGGCGAAGATAGGACTGAAACCATTGTAAAACCAACAACCTTCAAAAATACCTGCAAAGAACATATAAGCGATAACGAAATTGTGTAGCTCATCGCGGTCACGTAAATCAATATCAGAACGCAAGACTGAACTCAGACGACGATTAGCCACAGATATCTTTTGGTGTATCTCGGGGACCACACGGTAACGATTATATATCTCGCTTTGATCCAGACCGATCGTTTCTATGCAATGTTGATAGGTCCAAGTGTGCAATGCTTCTTCATAAACCTGTCGCGCCTGATAGATCTGCAATTCTGGAGCAGACATCTTTTCCATGACAGCTAGGCCGATATTACGCATGGCTAAAATGTCAGAGGTGGTTAGATAAGACAGCACGTTTTCATAGACGTGTTTTTCTTCGAGCGTTAGCTTGTGTCTATAGTCTGTTACATCCTGTGCCATATTGATATCAAGTGGCGTCCAATGATTCTTATTGGCGTTCAGGAAAAAATTCCATGCCCATGGATATTTAAAAGGCGCTAACTGATTAATGTCAGTTTGCCCATTAATCACACGCTTATCTTCCGGGTTAACAGGTGCAATCTTGCTCAATGATGGTATCTGTTCAACAGTGTTATTAGTCTCATCAAGAACAGTACTGTTTAAAGCCTGGTCAACAATGGCTGCTTCTACAGTATCGGTATTATCTGCAGGCTTAGCTAATGGGTCATTCCAGTCCAACATTTATAGGTTCACCTTATTAATTATTTTATCTACGATTACTGACATGCTTCGCAATCCGGGTCGAGAATAGAGCAGGCCTGTGGTTCTTCAACTGGAGTGCTCTGGTTTTCAGAACTATTGCTGGTGCTTTTTTCCATATGCGTTGCGCCAAGTGAGCGTAAGTAATATGTGGTTTTAAGACCACGCACCCAAGCAAGTTTGTAGAGGTTGTCTAGTTTCTTGCCGCTAGGTTCAGCCATATAAAGGTTTAATGATTGACCTTGGTCGATCCATTTTTGGCGTCTTGAAGCCGCTTCAACCAGCCAGCGCGAGTCGACTTCAAATGCAGTGGCGTAGATTTCTTTTAGATCACTCGGGATTCGATCAATTTCTTGTACGCTGCCATCGAAATATTTGAGGTCGTTCACCATGACGTCATCCCAAATACCACGTTCTTTCAAATCATGTGCTAGATAAGGATTAACAACAGTAAATTCACCAGACAAATTCGATTTAACGAACAGGTTTTGGTAGGTCGGTTCGATCGATTGACTGACGCCACATATATTTGAAATGGTTGCTGTTGGTGCTATAGCCATGCAGTTCGAGTTACGCATGCCTATCTTCATTACGCGTTCTCGTAACTCATCCCAGTCTAGGGATTGTTCAAAATTTGCTTGTAGATAAACACCACGAACATCTGCCAGACGCTGCATTGAATCTATCGGTAATATACCTTGACTCCAAAGCGAGCCGTTGTAGCTGGAATAAGAACCACGTTCTTCAGCCAAATCAGTAGATGCCTTGATAGCATAATAACTGACGGCTTCCATGCTTGTATCGGCAAAGCTAATCGCTTCATCAGAAGTGTAAGCTAAACGTTGTTTATACAACGCATCCTGAAACCCCATAATGCCAAGACCTACAGGTCTGTGTCTTAGATTGGAACGTCTTGCTTTGAGCACACTGTAATAGTTGTAATCAATTACGTTATCCAACATACGCATCGCTGTATTAATAGTCTTTTCTAGTTTTTCTATATTGAGGCCATTCTCGTCGACGTGTTGTGGCAGATTAACTGAACCTAGGTTACAAACCGCAATCTCATCATCTGATGTATTAAGTGTGATCTCAGTACAAAGGTTTGATGAATGTACAACACCTACATGAGGCTGTGGCGATCGGATATTGCAAGGGTCTTTGAATGTGATCCAAGGATGTCCTGTTTCAAATAGCATTGAAAGCATCTTGCGCCATAAATCGAGAGCCGGAATAGTCTTGAAATTACTGATGCCACCGGTGGCTGCTGCTTGTTCGTACTCAACATAACGTGTTTCAAACTCAATGCCGTAAAGATCGTGTAGATCAGGCGTTTCATGTGGTGAAAACAATGTCCATTCCGCTTCTTCAGCAACACGCTTCATGAACAGATCAGGAATCCAGTTAGCCGTATTCATATCATGCGTACGACGACGCTCATCACCGGTGTTTTTACGTAAGTCGAGAAACTCTTCGATATCCATGTGCCAAGTTTCAAGATAGGCACACATTGCACCTTTACGCTTGCCGCCCTGATTGACGGCTACGGCAGTATCGTTAGCCACTTTCAAGAAGGGAACAACGCCCTGCGATTTACCATTGGTGCCTTTGATATGCGCACCTAAGGCACGAACAGGTGTCCAGTCATTACCCAAACCACCGGCAAATTTAGATAACATAGCATCATCTTTAATAGCCGAGAATATACCGTCGAGATCATCTGGAACTGTTGTTAGATAACAGCTAGAGAGTTGCGGTCGACAGGTTCCTGAATTAAACAGGGTAGGGGTTGAACTCATAAAATCGAAAGATGATAAGAGTTCATAGAATTCTATAGCACGTCCTTCTCGATCCAGTTCATTGATGGCCAGACCCATGGCAACGCGCATAAAAAATGCTTGAGGCAATTCAAAACGAAATTCATCAGAGTGAATAAAGTAGCGATCGTAAAGCGTTTGTAATCCGAGGTAAGTGAATTGACGATCACGATCAGGTTTAATAGCATCTCCCAAGCGATCCAGATCATATTTGGTTAATTCATGATCAATCAGCTCCAAATCGGATCCAGTACTGATATATTTCTTGAAATAAGAACTATAACGTTCGCCCATTTCTTGGTGTGTCGCTTGGGTCATTGAGCCTTCAATAAAAGTCAGGGCTTCTTGGCGCATTTTATCCAGTAACAGGCATGCTGCAACATAGGTGTAATCAGCTTCTTTTTCTATCAAGGTCCTGGCGCACATTACCAATGCATTGCCAACGTCGGTCTCATCCATGCCATCGAATAAATTATTAAGAGAATCTTGAATAATCAGTTCTGCATCGACCTCAGAGAAACCTTCGCAGGCCTCAGTAACAACAGCGCGTAAACGCGCTTCATCGAGTGGCGTTTTTTGACCATCTAGTTGCTTGACATTGATTTGAATTGAAGTCGTTTCTTGTTGTGCTGCTGGGTTTATCGCAGCTTCAGCCGCACGCTCTCGGGAACGTTCTTCACGATAGATGACATATGCGCGTGCTATTTTTTGCTCGCCTGCACGCATGAGACACAGTTCTACCTGATCTTGAATGTCTTCAATATGAACGGTGCCACCATCAGGCATACGCCGTGTTAGGGCATTAACGACTTGCTGTGTCAAAGATTCTACAATTCGATGGATACGGGTAGAGGCTGCAGCAGTACCACCTTCGACATTGATAAATGCCTTGGTCATGGCCACAGAAATTTTTCCAAGGTCAAATGCAGTGACCTTTCCATTTCTGCGAATAACATGGTATTGGCTGAGTTGACTAGTCAAATAATCAGGTTGATGATTATCTGTATTAGTATCGCCTGTGCTTGCGTTAACACTACCGTCTGTAGTGTTAACAGCCGGTTCTGTATTAGCAGTACCTTCTGCCTCCATTTACCCCTCCAGTTTTTCTTTTTTTATATGTTTCGATTATGTGATCGCTGCTCGAAACTTGTTGATGTTTGTTCTGTAAACGAATGTATAACACCACAATAAAATGTGGTCAAGTACTTATTAAACCACTAGATGATGTGGAATGACCTGTGATCTAGTTCCGGATTTCCTGTGGATAAGTTGGGAGTAAATCTGTGAAAGCAGAATATTTTTACCCTAAACTCGAGGTAATTCAGTGTCTTAGTTAAAGCGTCAGTACAGAAAATATCTCATTCATAATTGTGTATTAAAACTATCGTAGATTAAGACTGGATAGATAATTTTCATGAGTTAGAACAATAAGATAGTCAGTTTTTCAGCCCCATCTTTTTTATCTGCTCAGAATGTGAACTAGTCGCAAAAAATTAAGGCAAGTAAATAGAAAAACAACCTCCGCCATCGATGCCTTCGTTTGTGGTTTTTATAAAACCATGGCGACTTTTATTTTTATGAAGTTCTGCGACCAGACGAGAAAAATATAGGCCGAGTCCAGTGCTTGCCTGATCGAAGCTAATAGACTTTTGATTGTCATCGTTGGAAATAAGCATGTCTTCCGGATAACCAGGACCATTATCTATAATTTTTATAACCATATATTCCTCATCCCTAACTGCAGAAATATGTAGTTTATCTTTTGTGTATTTATAAAGATTATTAATGACGTTACTGATGACACCGGTTAATAAGTCACGATCAAAGAACCAATAAAGATCATCACTACAATCAATTTTATAATCAATCTTTCGATTTAAAATCATCGCCTCATGCTGACCAATATTTTCATGTAGAAAATCTGAGAGGGAGTATTCATCTATGTTGGCTGAGTATTGATTATTTCTAATACGGTATATTGCTAGTAATTCGACCAGATCGTCATTTACTCGCTTACTTTCGTACTGAATCTGTGAGAACGCTTTATACGCAGGGCAGGACTCTTCATCATATTCTGTAACAACCTGATCAATTGAATTTAAAAGCATATTAAGTGAGTTTTTAACCTCATGTATCGAACTTGCTAGAAGAGTGGAGTAGTCAAATTCTGGTGCTATTTTCATTTGTCTGTCCAGTGTTACGCCGCTTTTGCTTTTGGTTTGGCAGCACAAAGATGTTGCAACATTTCCATCATTTCATGATATTTTTTATTGGCAGGATCGATATTGTGAACACGTTCCAGATAACTCTCTACACGTGAACTGTATTTTTTAATTTTGCCCGTTTTCTTCATTTGCATCATGATGGAATAGGCCGCATTTAAATTTACAACCGTATTATCTGGCATGCCGCGTGCTGCTTTCATGAATAACTCGATAGATTCTTCAAGTTTGCCTTCTTTTAGTAGATGCGCACCTTTATTGTTTATATCGACTATTTCTGTCGTGGTTTTATCGATTAACGCAGCGCCAGCATCTGACTTACCTGCATCAGCATATATTTTCTTGGTTCTGTCTATCAGCTTTTTATCATCATGATGATTGCGTACCAAATTTTTTGTAATTTCATTGGCATCTTCTTCCTTACCAGCGGATAAACAAAGGTCGGTTAGTTCAAGTGCAATATCAGTAGAGAGTCCTTGAGGATTCTGGTTAAACAACTCCATAGCACCCTCTAAACATTG
The DNA here is from genome assembly GCA_021773215.1 of Gammaproteobacteria bacterium. GTDB lineage: Bacteria > Pseudomonadota > Gammaproteobacteria > Eutrophobiales > Eutrophobiaceae > UBA7359. The sequence goes on along the minus strand of JAJFKM010000063.1, from coordinate 17,025 downwards.
TTCTGCTGCTTCTTTGTCACCTTTAGAGGTATGAACCATACCTTTGGTAATGGCTGCGACCATTTCGGCATTTGAATCATTTTTGAAATCCTTTGCCATCTTTTCGACAACATTAAATGCGTCGTCAGCATGACCTGAATCTACTAGCGTTTTGGCAAGCCCGTTATAATCATCGGGTTGTTTGTAACAAGAATGTTGCCCGACATTAATCGCATGCTCGAATGCAGATTGTGCAGTCTCTAGATCTTCATTTTTATAAGCGACTTGTGCGAGTTTGCGCTGACGTATTAAGGATTTGGGTGACTTGATGACGCCTATGTTTAACATTTCCTGTGCTTTATCGAGTTCATCCATGGCTTCATAGGTTTTTGCTAACCAATCATAAGCTGCTACGTTTGACGAATTTTCTTTGACCAGTCCTTCAAACACTTCTAATGCTTCATCAAAGTCATCTTGTAGAAAACGTACTTTGCCTAATGAGAGGTAAGCCCAAGGAATATCGCGTTCTTCAATTATATCTTCGTATAGATCAGCTGCGACATCATAATTGCCAAGCGTCGTGAGTAAATCACCTTTTATTTTTAGCAGATCCAGTCTGTTTGGAGGATTGTCTTGTAATAATTTATCGCAATGGGCGATCGCTTTTTTATGATTTTTATCTGCCATCGCTTTAGAGATATCTTTTAAATTTTCTTTTTTCTCGAGCTGTTTCTTTAAGCGGGCGTGTATTACCGTCCTATTGAATGGCTTGGAGATATAATCATCTGGCAAGTAATCTATGGCACCCATTACCATCTCGGAAGTGTTTTCAGCGGTACACATCATGTAGATTGAGTCGTAACTCAATAGCTCGCGGTGTTTTGCTTCCTCAAGAACTTGTTGACCGTCTTTACCTTTGCCAAGGTTGTAATCGCAAAAGACAACATCAAATTTAGTGTTTTCAAGGCACTCAATAGCGTCCTCACCGTTTTGTGCAAGCTTGATCATCTCAGGAGCCAATGGTTCGACCATCGTCCTAAGCATCACACGCATTTCCTGAAAGTCATCGATTATGAGGACTTTTTTACCTTTTAGACTCCAAATAGCCATAGCATTTTCCCTGCGAATAATTTTAGGTTTATTGGTTTACACAGCTTTATCGGCAGGTTTTGTAACTTTCTTTAGGGGAAAAGCTTTAAATTTTGTATTATTTATTGCTGTAATACTCAGCAAAAATAGTGACTTATGGACTTCATGAAAGGAGTTGCCTCTGAGGTTAGCTTTACTAGGGTTTCATTCTGTAAATAACGCTACGTAAAGCGTCGACACTGTGGGCAGGGAGGAAATTGTCGACGAAAGGTTTGGCGGCCAACATTGTTTTAGTACCTGAAGTGTAAGTCTTTCGTCCCAACATCGGATTTAGCCAAATAATTTGTTTGCTTTTACTTTTTATGAGCTTTAACTGACTTGCAAGATATTCAGGTGCGTCTGTGTCAAAGCCATCACTGATGATTATGACGATGGCGTTATTTCTTAATAATGTTTTCGCATAATCTTGATTAAAAGAATTCAATGACTCGGCGATGCAGGTGCCACCTAACCAAAGATGGTTATTTGATTCTAGTTTATTCCGCATTTGTTGAATTGATTTTTCTCGATAAAGTTTTGTGACACAAAACAATCGTGTATGAAATACAAATGCCTCACTCGCCGGACACGCTTTTATTAGCCCACGTGCAAATCGAAACAATAGCGGATTGTTCCAAGTCATTGAATGAGATACATCATGCAATATAACCAGATGTGGCGGCTTTTTATTTTTGATACTAAACACCGGATGTAGCGGCATACCGCCATGCGCCATATTACGCCTTATGGTATGGCGAATATCCATGCACCTGCCTTTCGTTACTATTTTTCGATGTGCTCGACTACGTGCTTTGAGTTGCAAGGCTAATTTCTCAGCTAGGTTCTCCGCTTCACGCATTGCATGATGATTATTGAGGAAACGAAAATCTGCTTTTGAGATAGTGTTCTGTTTTCCGGCGGCATACTTGATTGAATCAGACATTGCTTCAAACAAGGTTGTCGTTGTGCCTGCGATACCACTAATGCTATTAGCCTGCTTGAGGGTGCTTGTCGCGGTGTTTTGAAAAGTGCTACTGGATTCTACTGCTGAGGCATTCGGATACCAAAAAGACATGAATAATTTTTCAAAGTGTTGCCATTCTTCTTTATTGCGACAACAGAGTGAACGCAAGGAATGTAGCGTTGAATACTCATCAGGTTGATTATGCTCACTGATGATTCGCATGCTGTCAGTCAGTTCTTTTATACCAACAATGTGACCGCTGTTGCGAAGGAGGTGAGCAAATTCAACAATCCTGTCACTGACTTTAGTGCTGATCATGATGCTGTATGGAACAGTTTCTCTAAAGTACTGTTATTGATTAACTCACAATCTTCCTGCGTTTTAAGTAAACAACTCAATGTTTTTGAAATTAATTCTCTTGATTCGATTAAGTCTTTAACACCCATTCCAATGAGTGCAGCAGACCAGTCCAGTGTTTCTGCTATACCCGGGTTTTTGCGTAAATCTTGTTCACGTAATGCGTGGATAAAATCGACAATCTGTTGGTTTAGTTTTTTATTAATATTTGGTACCGCTTGCTCAATGATCAGAAATTCCCTATCTCTGTCTGGATAATCTAGATAGTGATACAAACAACGGCGACGTAGTGCATCGCTGAGTTCTCGAGTGCCATTTGAAGTAATGATGACGCGTGGAATAGATTCAGCTTTTATTGTGCCCAATTCAGGAATGCTAATCTGGAACTCGGATAGTAGCTCTAATAAAAAGGCTTCAAATGCTTCATCAGCGCGATCTATTTCATCGATTAAGAGAATAGGGGACTTTTTCTGTCTGATAGATTTTAGTAATGGTCGTTCGAGCAGAAAGTCCTCAGTGAATATATGGTTTATGTCGCGGTCTGTTTTTTGATTGTTTTGAGAATTAATCCAGAGTAATTGTTTTGAGTAATTCCATTCATAGACAGAAGATTGAACATCAAGGTTTTCATAGCACTGTAAACGTATTAATTCACAGTCATGTATTTTCGCCAGCGTGCTGGCGATAGATGTTTTCCCAACACCTGCATCACCTTCTATTAGGAGAGGTCTATCGAGACTATCCATCAGTTCAAGTGTGGTTGTTAGTGCTGCATCAGGCACATAACCATTTATCTGTAATTCATTAGATAGATTAGTCATCACAGTAAAATTCAATTAGGGATTAAATAATAATATCTAATTACATCCTATTGCGAGAGTTTGATCAAAATATATATTTTTTAAAAATGATAAGCTTATGATTTATAATAATAAAACATGAAATATACAAATTCATGTAAGCAGTTCATAATACATAGCTGGGATAAGACATAAATCAATCAATACTTAAGTAAACACAGGCTCATAAAGCTTATGTTAATCGGGTCAATTGACCTAGTTTTGATTCATTTTTACTTAACAGCTTAATGTAAAAATAAAATTATAAAAGTAGAGGGTAATAATATGGCCGCAGTAATTAAAGAAACTGCCTTTGGTGGTTGTCCGCATGATTGTCCAGATACCTGTGCAATGGTGTTCGATATTGAAGATGGCAAAGTAACTGGTGTTAGAGGTAACAAAGACCATCCTATGACCCGAGGTGGTCTCTGCGTCAAATTAAAAGATTACGAAAAACGTCATTATCATCCTGACCGTTTGTTATACCCCATGCGCCGCACTGGCCCTAAAGGAAGCAAGCAATTCGAACGAATTTCCTGGGATGATGCATTAACCGAAATTACCGATAAATGGAAAGCCATTATCGAAGAATATGGCCCGCGTGCCATCGTGCCTTATAGCTATCTTGGACATCAGGGATTGGTGCATGGCTTGAATGGCGGCGATGCTTTTTTTAATCGCATGGGCGCAACCGTCATGGAAAGAACTTTCTGTGGTGAGGGCTCCTGTACTGCTTGGTTATTGACCGTAGGCCCAACAGCGGGTGTTGACCCTGAAAGCTACATCCATTCTAAATACATCGTTATTTGGGCGTGTAACAGTGTCAGCACCAATCTGCATCACTGGGCGATTGTTAAAGAAGCACAACAAAAAGGCGCCAAGGTGGTGGTGATTGATTCGTATAAATCAAAAACTGCGAAACTAGCTGATTGGCATATTGCACCAAAGCCAGGTACTGACGGTGCGTTAGCAATGGCGGTGATTAACAGTATCATCGAACAAGACTTGACGGATAAAGATTACGTTGCCAATCACACCGTGGGATTTGATGCCCTGGCTGAACGGGCGAAAGACCGTACACCGGAATGGGCGGCAGAGATTACTGGTGTTCCCGCAGATGATATTCGCCAATTTGCTAAAGAACTCGCAACTTCACAACCGGCAGCGATACGCATGGGTGTAGCACTGGAACGAACCTATGGTGGTAGCCAAACGATACGCGCGGTGACCTGCATTCCGGGCTTAACCGGTGCGTGGAAACACGTAGGTGGGGGCGTTACGCAATTCCCTGTCTGGGAACACCCCTATAAGTTTGATGTAATTTGTCGTCCTGATTTAATTCCGGAAGGAACCCCGGTTTTAAGTAATCTGCAAATTGGTCGTGCACTAACTGGCGAGATTAAAACCGAAGTGCCGATTAAATCATTTATGTGCTGGAATTCAAATCCGGTTACGCAAGCACCGGAGACGGATAAAATTGTTGAAGGTTTGATGAACGAAGATATGTTTATGGTTTCGGCTGAACATTTTCTCTCAGATACGGCATCGTATGCGGATATTGTTTTACCGGCTTCTATGGGTGCAGAACTCGAAGACATTATCTTGTCATGGGGTCACTTGTATCTTACTTATAATGCCAAGAGCGTTGAGTCCCCGGGAGAAGCAATACCGAACAATGAAATCTTCCGTCGTTTATCAGAGTTGATGGGCTATGAGGATGAACGTTTAAAATGGTCAGACTCAGAGTGTCTTGAGAACTTCATTGATTGGGATGCACCAGCTTGTGATGGCATTGATTTAGAATACTTACGTAACAATGGTTTTGCCCGTTTGAATGTCGGTACTAAAGACGACCGTTGTCCTCACAAAGAAGGTAACTTCCCAACGCCATCAGGTAAATGTGAGTTCGAAGTTATAGGTGCGAAGAATTTTGTTGCGGCACCGTTCAGACAAATGTACGAAGGCTTTCAACCGGGTGAAGATTTAGACAGCTTGCCGGATTATGTAGCTTCACGAGAAACACCGGAGACGAACCCAGAGTTGGCAAAGAAATATCCGTTGAATATTGTCTCACCGAAGAGTCACGGTTTTTTGAATTCGTGTTATGCAAATATGGATCACAAGATCAAAGGCCAGGGTGAGCAGTTTGTGATGATAAATGCGGCTGATGCGAGCACACGTAACATCAATGAAGGTGACACGGTGAAAGTATTCAATGACCGTGGTGCGTTTGAAGGTGTGGCACAGATTACCGATGATGTTAATGCGGGGATTGTAGTTGCGACCTTAGGTTACTGGCGCCAATTGAACAACGGTACAGTTAACTCTATCAGTTCTGCTGAGTTTGGAGACATGGGACATTCACCTTCATTTTCAGATAACCTAGTTCAGGTGGAAGCTGCTTCGTAATATTTAACTAAAACAGATATCAAGGATGATAAGTATAAAAAGAAAAGCCGCAGTGATTGAAAAATTACTGCGGCTTTTTATATTTCCCATAAAAATAGAAGTACTATCAAATTACTTCACATGGATTGGCATATATAAGATTGGTAAAAGTCAGCTTAATATGAAGTCAATTAACTTAGTGCATAGGGAAAAATGAATCAGCATGGCGAATGATTTATGAAATCAAAGGGTCAGAGTGTTTGAAAAGTAGGAATGTAGTTTCAAATACTCCAACCCCCAGGTAATAATAGGGAGCAGGCTACGGTTTTAAATCTTATACCCTTGTAAAAGATCCAGTATTAAATAAAAACATGATATTAGATAAGAATATAAAAACAAACCGAGTGAGTTTAACGTGAGGCTGTTGCCAACCTACCAGCAGATCAATGTACCGCCGGTACATGAATTGCCACCGTCAGTCATTGCGAACTGGCTACGCCGGGGATGGCAGGATACAAGGCGTACTGGTGCCGCTAGCACTCTACACGGTCTGCTGGTGACAGTGGCGTGCTTGATAATTGCTATTTCCACATATGGCAACTGGCATCTTGCGATAGCTACATTTTCCGCCCTGTTGTTGGTCGGCCCGATTTTGGCTACTGGTCTATATGCACTGAGTCGACGACTTGATGAGGACAATGCCGTCGGCTTTGCTGATGTGATAGCGGTCTGGCGCCACGGCGGCCTATCTCTGATACGCTTCGGGGTGTTGTTAGTCGGTTTGGCGATCGCCTGGATCGTATTTTCAGTGATAATGTTCGAGCTGTTCGTCAACATTGAGATCCATACTCCACTCGATTTCCTGCGCTACGTGGTTAACCAGGGTGACATACTGTTCTCGATGTGGATGCTGCTCGGGGCGCTGGGTGCGAGCCTTGTTTTTGCAGGCACGGTCATCACCGTTCCTTTGCTAATGGATCGGGATATACCGCTGTCGAATGCACTGGTGATCAGCATACATACGGTCGGCCGTAATCCAGCAACGCTGGCCTGTTGGGCGATGACGTTGATGTTGCTGACTGGCTTGTCACTGGCGAGTGCAATGCTTGGCTTTATCTTGTTATACCCGGTAATGGGGCATGCCTCGTGGCGACTATACCGGGACCTCGTTAACGCTAGCGATCTGCCAGCCCGAACCACTATCAACCGTAACTGACGCCATGAGTATTACCGAGCAACAGCTATCCGAACTTGGGTTGACGTATGGTCTTGGCTTTTTCATCAGCTACATGCTGTTTATCGTGTGGAAGCTTGCGCGCGATTCTAATGCCGGCAAGTTTGGCACCTTTGTGCTGTTTTTTGCACTCGGCTTAGGTATCTTAGGGTTTGCCGCCAAGTATCTGATCAAGTGGTTGCTAGGTATCTAGTGATTTAAAGATAGATGCCTAATGAAGACACCGAGAAATTCAAAAGGTCAGAGCGCTTGATTTTATAATATATTAAAATATTTATATCCATTTCAGGAGAATAATGTCATGAGTGATGATCGATCAATGATTGAAAAAACTGTTCAATACTATATTGATGGCGCCATATCCGGGAAAGGGGATGATATGAGGCCTGCTTTTCATCCTGACGCAACGATCTTTGGTTATATTGGCGATGATTTATTTGCTGGTCCGATACAAAATCTTTTTGAATGGCATGATGGTAATGGTGCAGCGACTGAGCTCGATGCAAAAATAGCCGATATAGATATTGTTGGAACAGTTGCAACGGTTCGGCTCGAACTTGACAATTGGACAGGCCATAAATTTACAGATTTATTTACACTGCTTAAGTTTGAGGGGACGTGGAAGATTATGAATAAAGTTTTTTATCTTCACCCTTAATAAATACTGATATAGGTGCTTACAATTGTGTGTTAAAGATCATGCAGTTTCAGAGAAGAATTGACCTTTGTTTTTGTTAAAGTTAACGGTTAAAAATTGAATCCCTGTTGTATGCTTGTCTTTGGATATTTCTTGTTTGTTTCTGTTCGTATGTGACACGATTCCGACTGCTTTAAAATCTTCACCATCAACTTTAATTATTTGATCTTTCGGTAGTTCGATTGATGAAACTAGCTGTATGCCAAGTGGAGAGATGTCGGTTACAGTTCCTATGCTAAATTTACCCGGCCAATAGGTGTATAGCTGAACCTTACTATTGTTTGTTAATCGCACAATGTCTCGACGTTGTTGATCGATAAATGATTTTGATGGTGGGAATAAAGGGCTATTGCATTCACCACATAGAGGGGCTGTGTCTTTACACGGACTCTGTTCATGAGGTGTCTTACAAAATGTGCAGTACTGAGTGATAACGGGCTGGTAATATGAGTTGTTAATTGATTTATTATTTGCCTTGGGAGATCGCGGTTCCGCCTCTGTGTAAATTGACAAACCTAAGGTTTTGACCGGCTGTTTTTGTTTTCCAGTATTTAATTTTTCTAATGCTTCAGGGTGAGGATAACGAGTTATTAGTCGATCATACAAGGCACGTTTTTCAGGATTGCTGAGAATACGATAAGCTTCATTTAGTGATTCTTTTGGCAGGTCTGAGTTCTTTGATAAAGTTAAATAACTTGTCTTTATGATGCTGACTGGTGAATCGGGTTGTATATTAAATAGTCGATAATAATTCCTTTGGTTTCCATGTAAGTCTTTTGTATCTGAAGTGTTCGCGGATTCGTTAAGTGTCGATTTTTCAAGATGCCCTTGCGATAGTCTGCGGACACCATATTGTTTTAACAGGTTTTTGTCGTAGGCCGCACGTTTTTCCGGATGCCGTAGGATATTGTATGCCTCATTGATTACCGAAGCATTCCAGTGTTCCCCCCCCAGATCAGGGTGTAATCGCAATTTCTGCAATAAAGTACGATAATTGTTTTTGATGATTTCTAGCGGCGCATCTGGCTGTATATTCAGAATACGATAGTAATTCCTTCTCTCAGTTATATTGGCTTTTTTGCTATTTGTTAGCATTGATTAATCATCGGCCGAAATGGGAATTACTTGAGTTTTTATTTGTTTTTCAATGAGATATCAGAATAATCACTTATATAGTCTTAGTATATTTCTTAGACAATCACCAACTGCTTGTTCAATATCATAGACCATTATCATAAAACCGGATGATAATAATCAACTTCATAGGTAAAAGGCCGATATATAATAACTAATTGATACAGTACTGAAACTACAATAATAATAAGATTAGCTCTTGAGATGAGAAGAATTTCGGTAAATCGTAGGAAGCAAAGTATGGCGTTTACCGTCATAGAATTAGCTGTGGTTATGATTATTATCAGCTTGACTTTCATGACTATATCCCCGGCAATGATTAAACTCATTGACTTTGCAGAGTCAGCGAGTGAAAGCCAGAAAATCACTGAGATGCAGATCGATATTGATCAATTCTTTAAAGATAATGGTCGGTTTCCAGATACTATTGAAGAAATTTACGGTGAAGTTCCTCTTGATGCTTGGGGGAACCCTTATCAATATTTAAATCATGACAAAGCAAAAGGTAAAGGGAAATTAAGAAAAGATAAAAACCTAGTGCCAATCAACTCAGACTATGACCTGTACAGCATGGGGCCAGATGGAGAAACAGCATCGCCATTAACAGCTTCAATCAGTAAGGATGATATTATTAGAGCCAGGAATGGTCTATATGTAGGCGTTGCAGTGGATTATTAACATTCATGTCTAATCATAATAAAAAGTTTTCACACCGGCTATTTAATCAATATTTTATTTCAGCAATCATTCCAGTAATTGTCCTGGCATTAATTTCTTTTTATACCGTTTCAGGACTACTTCAACAAAATGCAAATAGACAAATTTATGCGGAGAGTCGTGCAATAGGTCTAACAATCTTTGACCGATTTCAAACCCTTGATAGTAATTTGCTTGATCTTAGTAGGCATGTAAATAATCCAGCTTCGTTAATAAATAACGAATGGCTAAAAGATATGTTTAGCAGCCTGTATGTTGCTAATGCAGGTGAAATTGAAAGCGTATTTCATGGTGAGAATGTGCTTGCTCTAACATTAAGTGAGCAGCAACAAAAATATTTGAACGAAAACGAAAGATTGCTTTTGATGGACACATCAAACGGTAACCACGGTGAGTTGTTAATGTTGCATTCGTTGGATTCTGCTAGTGATAGTGTATTGGTGGCTGTTTTAAACCCGGAGTATTTGTGGAATATTATAATTAAACAAACCGATCAATTTTGCATTGTAATTCAACAGAAATCCTTTCTTTATTGTAGCAACCAGCATCTCAAGACAGCGAACAATAAGCAATTGACTGATGTATTGAGAACAAACAACAAAGATGAGTTGCAAGAAGTTGATGCTGATAATGAAACATATCTAGCTAATGTTTGGGAGCTTTTTTTAGAAGGCAGTTTCGGTATGGCACCGTTGTCGATTGTTTATTTGATGCCCAAAAAAGAAGCATTACAAGATTATACTTATTTTGTCGATGCGTTTCCGGGGGCAATTGCAATCACCTTGTTACTTGTCTTTGTGTTCAGCAGCATCCAGATGCGTCGTTCCTTGAAACCCTTGATGGCGCTGACTAAATCTGCAAAAAATTTAATGGCCGGTGATTTTAGCAAGGCTATTGAAATTGATAGCAATGACGAGTTTGATACTCTGGCGACAACGTTTAATGATATGTCGGAACGGATTAATGAACAGTTTGATAAAATTAAAACGTTGGCGAAGATAGATAGACTAATCCTGTCAACTCCAGATGCTGATTATATCGTTGAAGTATTATTGGAGTTTATCCCCACTGTTATAGCTGCGGACAATGCAGCCATCTTGTTAATTTCTACCGAGTCATTACAACCAAACGTGTTGATTTATAACGAGGGCACAGCAAATGGAAATCTTAAAAAGACAAATATTGTTATTTCTGAGCCCGAGCTCAACGAAATCATCGATACAGATAAGGCATTAATAAAAACAAGTATAGAGAACAATAGTTATCTTGCTCCACTATTAAAGCTTGGTTGCAGCAGTTATATGATTTCACCGCTCAAGGATAAAGATGACATCCTAGGGGCTATTTGTATAGGAATGATAAATGAATCACAAGATAGTGATGTTGTTGTCGAACATCTTTCTGAAATATCCGATCGGGCAGCTGTAGCGTTATCTAATGCTAACTGGGGAAAGAAGCTTCTGCACCAGGCAAATTTTGATGCGTTAACCAAATTGCCAAATCGATATTTATTCCATGACAGATTGGAACAAGCCTTAGAACGTGCAAAACGCAAAGAGTTGAATGTTGCCGTACTATTTATTGATCTAGATAGATTTAAAAGCGTTAATGATTCCTTAGGGCATGTGATTGGTGATCAATTATTGGTTGGAGTTTCAAATGTGCTCTTGAATTGCGTGCGCTCGTGCGATTCTGTTTCACGATTTGGCGGTGATGAATTTACAATCATAGTTTCAGATGTTAGCAATGAAGAAGTCGATGAACAAACAAGTGCCTTATCTGTTCGCATTATTGAAATGATGTCGCAGCCTATAATTATTAATGACCGTGAGTTTTATATCAGCCCAAGTATTGGTATTGCAATTTATCCACGAGATGCAAATAATTTTAACGATCTTCTGAAAAATGCTGATACAGCGATGTATGAAGCAAAGAACATATCATCCGGCAACTATCAATTTTATCAAAAACAGCAAAACAAAGAGACATTGGCCCGTCTTGAACTGGAAAATGATTTAAGGCATGCGTTAGAAGAAGGGCAACTAGAATTATATTACCAACCAAAAATAAATCTTCGTGATTGCATGATTTATGATGTAGAAGCCTTAGCTAGATGGAAGCATCCTGACCATGGGTATGTTTCACCAACTGTGTTTATTCCATTGGCTGAAGAAACAGGACTAATTGTAGATATCGGTTATTGGGTAATGCGAACTGCATGCATGCAGAATAAAGCATGGCGTGACAATGGAATAAATTTAAACGTAGCAGTTAATGTCTCTGCTGATCAATTTAGACAGCCTCAATTGTACGAGAAGATGGTAAACATTATTGAAGAAACAGGCGCTAACCCAAGTTCAATTGAGCTTGAAATTACCGAGTCGATAACGATTGAAGATTTTTCTAAGACGATAACCTTGCTCAATAAATTCAGAGATTATGGTCTGGGCATCTGTATTGACGATTTTGGCACAGGTTATTCCTCAATGACATACCTTCAAAAAATACCGTTTAATAAATTAAAAATTGATAAATCTTTTATAGACAATATTCATCTTGATAATGATTCAGCTTCTATCACAAAGGCAATACTCGCATTGGCACATAATCTAGATTTAAAAGTCGTCGCAGAAGGGGTTGAGACCAAGGCGCAATACAACTATCTTAATGCAATAGGCTGTGACGAGGCACAGGGTTTCTTTTTAAGTCGTCCTTTGCCGGCAGATGAGTTAATTAAACATATTCTTATGTATAATAGTCGTTCTGCTAATATCAACTGATTTTCGAATAACACTCTAAATAGATATGACTGAACATTATGTAATTGTGGCGATGTACAAATTCGTCCGACTTAATAACTATGAGGCTTTGCAGCCAATTGTATTGTCTTTTTGTCAGGAACGAGACATTTATGGGACTTTGCTATTAGCTGAAGAAGGTCTGAATGGCACTCTTGCCGGGACACGTAGCACCATAGACGAACTACTGAATTTCCTCAAATCAGATGAGCGCTTGGCTGATCTTGAATACAAAGAATCTTATTCTGATGAAATTCCATTTCACAGGACTAAAGTGAAGCTGAAAAAAGAGATCGTCACTATGGGGCAGCCTGATATTAAGCCTTCGGATCGTTCAGGTATCCGCGTTGAACCGGATCAATGGAATGAGATTGTTAGCGATCCAGAAGTGTTGCTAATTGATACTCGAAATGAATACGAATATCAAATTGGAACATTCAAAGATGCTGTCTCACCAGACACTACAAATTTTCGTGAATTTCCTGATTATGTAACAAGTCAACTAAATCCTGCGACGACCAAAAAAGTGGCTATGTTTTGCACTGGCGGCATCCGTTGTGAAAAGGCCAGCGCCTACATGCTCGAACAAGGATTTGAAGAGGTTTATCAGCTCAATGGCGGCATACTTAAGTATCTTGAAGAAGTTAAGCAAGAGGACAGTCTTTGGGAAGGTGAATGTTTTGTATTTGATAGTCGAGTTTCTGTTGATCATCAACTTGCCGAAGGTAATTATGAACAGTGCTTCGCATGCAGACGGCCTATTACTGAAGAAGACATGAAATCGAAGGATTATGAAGAAGGTGTCTCATGTCCACGTTGCGTCAATGAAACGACTGAGGAACAACGCTCAGGATTTAATGAGCGACAACGACAGGTGACTTTGGCAAAGAAACGTAATGAAAAACATATCGGCGCAAAGATGTAGTGTGACATTAAAACGTCCAACTTAAAAAACTCAATGATGGACAAGTACCCAATACTTTATTCTTTTAGACGTTGCCCTTACGCAATGCGTGCAAGAATGGCCATCTATCAGGCAAATATAAAATGTGAACTTCGGGAGGTTGTGTTGAAAGATAAACCCGAATCGATGTTGTTGTTATCAGAGAAGGGCACAGTGCCTGTGTTGTTAGCGCCTGATAAGGAAATTATTGAACAAAGTATTGATGTGATGCGTTGGGCTTTAAATATAAATGATCCTGATGATTGGTTTATTGAAGATGAATCACAGAGTCAGTATTTAATTGATTATAATGATAATGAATTTAAACATTTTCTGGATCGATACAAATACCATGTTGCTTATCCTGAACACACGCAAGATTATTATCGAGATAATGCTGAAGGCTTTCTAAAAATAATAGAAAAGCAATTGAGCAATAATGAAGGAATCGCATTGCTTGGAAATAAAACCTCTTTTGCAGACATCGCTATTTTTCCGTTTATTCGGCAATTTTCAAAAGTCGATCTGGACTGGTTCCAGGCGAGCCCTTATGAATATCTTAAAAAATGGACGCTCAATATTGAGCAAAGTAAATTATTTAAAGGCTGCATGAAAAAACACGAACAATGGTTGCCAGAACATTCGCCGATTTACTTCCCGGCATAAAACAATGAAAGACACGCTCTATCGTTCAAATGACGAACCCGTTAAACCATTCGAGTTTAATCAACGCGTTGTCGATGTCTTTCCCGATATGATTGAACGATCGGTTCCGGGTTATCCGCTGACGATTTCTATGATCGGTGTTATGGCTGATGAATATGTACAAGAGCGAACGAATGTTTATGATCTGGGTTGTTCACTTGGCGGAGTCAGTCTTGCTATACAACAAGGATTGAAAAATAAACAATGTAATATTGTCGCGGTAGATAATTCTCAGGCAATGATCGATAGCTGTGTCGAGACTATTCCTAATGAAGATCAGAATATCGAATTTAGACTGCAAAATGTGCTTGATACTGAGATTAGTCATGCTTCCGTTGTTGTCATGAATTTCACCTTGCAGTTTATTCCTCTTGAAAGTCGCAAAAGTTTGATTAAGAAAATATATGACGGGCTTTTACCAGGCGGCGTTTTAATACTGTCTGAGAAAGTGATGTTTGATAATGAAACTGAAAACGAAACGATGAATCACTTACATCATCATATGAAAGAATTAAACGGTTATGACAAGCTTGAAATAGCAAGTAAACGTGAAGCCCTGGATGATGTGCTTATCCCTGAGTCTATAGAAACGCATATGGATCGTGTTAATGACAGTGGCTTTGACAATGCATTCATTTGGTTGAAGTGCTTTAATTTTATCTCATTAGTAGCAATTAAGTAATTTTCTTTCTTGTAATGGATTACAGTAACTTATTAGAAGCGCTTAATGAAAACTCGATGGATGGATGGTCAAGTTTTCTTGGCGCGCAATTGATTGAGTATTACTCCAGTATAAATCACGGTGATTATCCAAGATGGAAGACAGCAGTAGAAAACCTTCCTTTTATTTCTGATGCTAGTGTTAATTTAAATTCAGACATAGTCATTGTCGGCTTGGAATCAGAATGTACAAATGAACAGCAATCTGTAATTAAAGAACAATTAAAAAACTTAATGCCTTGGCGAAAAGGCCCATTCAATCTATTTGGTATCGATATCGATAGCGAGTGGCGATCGAATTTAAAGTGGAATCGATTAATAGATCAAATCAAGCCATTAGAAAATAGAATGGTGTTGGATATAGGTTGTGGCAACGGTTATTACGGTTGGCGCATGTTAGGTGCGAATGCCAAGTATGTCGTCGGTATGGACCCAACATTATTGTTCATCATGCAGTTTTCGTCATTTAAAAAATACCTGCCCGATGCCAAAATCGATATTATTCCCCTGGGAGTTCAAGACTTACCTAAATCGCAATTAAATTTTGATACCGTTTTTTCCATGGGAGTGATTTATCATCGCCGTGATCCTCTGGAACATATGACTCAATTAATGAACTGTCTCAATCCAGGCGGAGAATTAGTGCTGGAAACCTTAGTGATAGAATCTGGTGAACGCGAAGCGTTATACCCTGATGGACGCTATTCAAAGATGAGAAATGTTTGGTCAATACCAAGCTGTAGTTTGTTAACGCAATGGGCAGAAGATGTCGGGTTTATTAATGTGCGAATAGTTGATGTAACAAAAACGCATACAGAAGAGCAAAGGCAAACAGATTGGATGAAGTTTGAATCTTTAAGTGATTTTCTGGACAAAGATGATAAGAGTAAAACTGTTGAAGGATATCCTGCTCCAACCCGTGCTATTCTTCTGGCAGGTAAGCCTTGAGTTAATAAACGAATTAATCTTTGGATGTGTGCACTATGAAAAAAATAATTGTTAGTTTAATATCAGCCCTGTGTTTTATTTCTTCAATTAATGCTGAAGAATCCTATTCTTCAGAAAAGCATTCTTTCACCGTAGAAACAGTCGTTAAAGGTTTAGAAAATCCTTGGTCAATCGACTTTTTACCTGATGGCCGAATACTAGTGGCAGAGCGTCCTGGCCGGTTGCGATTTATTAAAGATGGCAAATTGTCAGAGCCTATTAAAGGACTGCCCAAAATAAAAGCCAAGGGGCAGGGTGGATTGCTTGATATTGCGATCGATCCTGATTTTAAAAATAACCAAAAAATCTACTTTTCTTATTCTGCTACCGACAAGACTGGCATCGGCACTGAAGTAGCCAGTGCAAAATTAACCGGTAATGAATTAACCGAAGTTAAAACACTTTTCAAGGCGCTACCCAAATCTCGAGGAGGCCATCATTTTGGTTCGCGTTTATTACTAAATAAAGATGGAAATTTATTTGTAACTCTTGGAGATAGAGGCACAAAGGAACGTGCACAAGAGATTAATGATCATGCAGGTTCTCTTATTCGAATAAACAAGGACGGGACGATTCCACAAGATAATCCCTTTATCAACAACCCAGCGGCTAAACCGGAAATATATACCTATGGGAATCGTAATATGCAAGGTATCGCGATGCACCCCAATACTGGTGATGTTTGGACCATTGAGCATGGGCCTCAGGGTGGTGATGAATTAAATCTAATGAGACCAGGTGTTAATTATGGTTGGCCTATTATTACCTATGGAGTGAATTATGTAATCGGGACAAAGATAGGTGAGGGCACAGAAAAGCAAGGTATGGCGCAGCCGGTCCATTATTGGGTGCCTTCTATAGCGACCTCTAGTCTACTATTTTATACAGGCGATAAGTTTCCCGCGTGGAAAGATAACGCATTCGTGAGTTCACTGGTTTTCGGTCAACTGGCCAGATTAGAAATGAAGAATAATAAAGTTATTAATGAAGAAAGGTTACTTGATGGTGACTTTGGGCGAATCAGGGAAGTTCAGCAAGGACTGGATGGTTTTCTTTATTTCATAAGCGATGATTCAAGAGGGAGGTTGTATCGCATTAAACCAGTGGAGGAATGAGGTATAAGTCGAAAGGTCTCAGGTTATCACCTGAGACCTTCAAAACAGTTTATTAATAGAGACTATTAATCTTCTCGACTGGTAATCTCCAACAAGTGATAACCAAATTGAGTTTTGACTGGCCCGTGCACAGTTTCTAGTTCTCCACTGAATACTACGTCATCAAATTCCTTTACCAATTGACCGGGACCAAATTCACCCAGATCGCCACCGCTACGGCCTGATGGACAGCTTGAATGTTCTTTTGCGACTTCTGCGAAATCAGCACCATCTTCAATTTGTTGTTTTAGTGTTGCGCATTGGTCTTCACTATCAACCAA
>JAJFKM010000062.1 GCA_021773215.1 Gammaproteobacteria bacterium | reverse complement strand
GGCCTTTAGCATTAAAGGTAAAGCAATGGTTAATGGAGAGGTGTTGACCCTAGGAACGACGCTAAAGGCAGGGGATGTCATCATCACAGGAGAGAAGAGCGCGGTCAGAGTAGTGATGAAAGACGGCACCGTGATCGATATACAGGAAAAATCCGGTTTTAAGATCACTGAATATAAGTACAAGGCAGAAGCACCCGAAGAGAGCAGTAGTGCGTTTAGTATATTCGGCGGTGCGGTGCGTTATATCAGTGGCTTAATTGCCAAAAAAGATCCCAACAAAGTAAAATTAACCGCAGGCACGGCAACCATTGGTATACGCGGCACGTTTGTTAATGTGGCTAGTGGTTGGACTGCAGATAACTTGGCGATTATTAGCAATACGGTTGGTGGTGATTTTGATTTCACGGGTATTGGAATTGTAGCTGGCTCAGGTGATGGCGCAGGCGATACAGTGGCGGTCACTACCTCGGTTGGTGAAGCGACTTTAACATTGCCAGACGGCTCTACGCTAAACGTTTCAGCAGGCAATATAGGGACTATCAATACCAGTACCGGCGCTTCCTCAACCGCAGCGGCGCCACCTGATCCAATTGCTGCCGCAGCAATAGCAATGGCGAATAATCCGGAAAATGCCGCTGCTGCAATAGCAGGCATGAGTGATGCCGATGCGGCCTTAGCGATAGCGGCCTTAGTGAATAATGCGACCCAACTCGGCGCGACTAAAGAAGCCGTATTGGCGGCTGTCAGCAAGGCCGTGGCGAGCAAACCTTCTGCTGCCGTAGGCGCCGCTTACATTACTTCAGCGCTAAGCCCTAATGATGCTGCAACCTTTGCTGCTACTATTGCTGCAGCGGCACCGGAACAAGCTGCTGCGGTTAATGCAGCATCTAACTCGGGTAAAGAACTAGCCCCGGCGCCTGCTTCTACTGCCTCAGCATTTAACTTACGAGTCGCTACCGATGGTTCTGGCGATGTTATCGTGACTAATGAGGACGGCACAGAAACAAGAATTACAAATACAAATGCAAGTGGTAGTCCGCTTACCACAGAGCAGATCCAAGAGGCACTTGAAGTATTAAACAGTGGTTCCTAGTGGTTAAATAAGAGGTTGTTTCTCAGGAAAATACGGCGTTCTCGCCGTATTTTTTTGGGTAAAAATTACGATTCAAGCTAAGATGCCTGGATGAACACCTCTCCAGATAAAAGATTGTTTTATGCCTTTTGTGTATTACTGGTTTGGTTGCCTTTGCCCTTAGCCAGTAATCGACCCTGGGCATGGTCGATTATGGAAATCTGGGTCGGCTTAATATTTATTGCTTGGTGTTGGCTTTTTTTCCAGAACAAAGTCGTTATTTCTAAAAGTTGTTATGCCGCACGTTACATTTTAGTTTTTTTTAGTGTGTGGCTTGTTTATATTGCCTTGCAAATCATTCCTCTGCCGTTAGAACTAATCAAAATATTATCGCCTCTTTCATTAGAACATTGGGCATCAGTCGGCAAGACAGCTCAGGCCACTATCAGTGTTGAACCTAAAATAACGCAGGTGTCGTTATTACTTAGTATTTCCTATTTTTTAATCTTTTTCCTGACGCTGGTATTGGTGACAAATCGCAGGCGTTTAAAAACCTTGGCCTATACTCTGGTCTGTAGTGGGCTGTTTCAAGCGGTGTATGGCGCAGTGATGACGATGTCGAATTGGGAGTATGGTTTTTTTATAAAGAAAACGCTCTACCTTGGTGTGGCTACCGGTACCTTTGTTAACCGTAATCATCTAGCGGGTTATTTGGAAATGACCATGGCCATAGGTATAGGCTTGTTAATTGCCTCGCTCGCAACAGAGTCGGGTGTGACAACGATGAAACGAAAATTACTCAATTTATTTCGCTTGTTATTAAGCGCAAAGGCAAGGCTTAGATTAAGTTTGGTGATGATGGTCATTGCCTTGGTGTTAACCCATTCCCGTATGGGCAATACGGCTTTTTTCGTCAGCTTATTTATCACGGGTGTGATTGGGCTGGTTTTTTCAAAACACGCGACCCGGTCGATGGTTGTTTTGCTCGTTAGCTTGGTGATTATTGATATTTTAATCGTCGGGCAGTGGTTTGGTTTTGAAAAAGTGCAGCAGCGATTAGAGCAGACCAGTGCAATCTCTGAAAATAGAGATGAAGTGTACCAATATGGTTTGGAGCAATGGCAAGATTATCGTGTCACAGGTGCTGGTTTGGGGAGCTTTTATGCGGTCTTTCCGAAATATCGCGGTGTCGATGTCATCGGCTATAACAGAGAAGCTCATAACGATTATCTACAGTTTGCAACCGAGACAGGCGTAATAGGGCTAGTTTTGCTCGCGTTAATCACGTTGGTATCGCTTTTAACAGCCATTTTGGCGCATTATCGGCGTCGTGATCCCCTCATGCGCGGGATGTCATTTGCGTCAATAATGGGGATATTGGCGATTCTGATTCATTCAACAGTCGACTTTAATCTTCAGATCCCGGCAAATGCGGCTACATTTGTTGTTTTACTGGCATTGGCGTGGATAAGTTTATGTTTGGGCGCCAAAAATAAGATATAGCGATCTATTTCAATAAATATGTAAGCAATTGAAATTAAAATGAATGATTAGAACTAAAAAGCATCATAAACATGCATGAATTACTATTTAAAAGATTGATTTAGGCTTACTTATCATTGAAAATAGCTGCAATTAGGTCAGTGGATTACTGGCAAAGATGGATTATTAATGATTTTAAATGGGAAAAGAGAAAATTGAGCAATAAATATTCATATGGATTATGCATTTCTTTGCTAATTTTCAGTCAAATGTCGGCTGCAGAATTGTTGGATGGTGAGGGTATCGATTTTGCGGGGGGTAAATTTTCTCCTGAATTAATGGTTAAAGAATTCCACGATGATAACTTAACCAGTGCTCCCAGTAGTGAAAGAAGTAGTTTTGGCACCTTGATTCAACCTCATTTGACCTACGAATTAAAGAACAACAAACACCGTTATACCCTTGATTATCTCTTTTCTGCGGCAACCCACTATAGTAGCCATAATGATGACTATGTCGATCAGACGGTCAGTGCTGACTACGAATTCACGCCCACCAGTAAAATTAAAATGGGCATTGATACTGAATATTTTAGAGGTCATGATCCTCGTGGTACAGGTGGTGCTGAAGGTACGGGCGTTGTTCAGAATTCCTTTGATCGCTATCACCATTATAAAATAGATGGCAATGCGGCTTATGGTGCGAAATCATCAAAAGCGCAGATTGAAATTGATATGGGTCATATTGCGAAGGATTATGATAATAATGCCTCGGCAACCGCTGTTCGTGACCGGGAAGATCTTTACGGCAGTAGCCGATTCTATTATCGCGTTATGCCAAAGACGCAAATGGTTTTAGAAGTGCGTGTGGCTGAATACCATTATGACATTGACGCAGCTGGCACGGCGAGTCTCGATAGTACGACTTCTAGAGTTTTGGCGGGTGTTAAATGGGAGTCAACCTATAAAACAACCGGTACCGCACAAATTGGTTATATTCAAAAGAATTTTGATGCTGGCTCACGTGCTGACGGAGAGGATTTAACCTGGGAACTGGGCGTTCAGTGGAAACCAAGATCTTATTCTACTGTTAGCCTAAATACTTCTCGTGATTTTACTGAAACTAGTGGCGCAGGTAACTTTACTCAAAATGATGCTATTGATGCGAGCTGGAAGCATGAGTGGTCTTCCAAGTTGAGTACTAATCTAAAAATGAATTACGGGGAAAATACGTTTGATCAAGATACTACGGGTAGGTCAGATGATGTATTCGGTGTTGGTGCAAGTGTTGATTATAAGCTGCGTCGTTGGTTAGATTTAGGCGCGGGTTATAGCTATGATGAGCGTGATTCTACTATCAATACCTTTGATTATGAACGTAATAAAGTAGAAGCCTTCGTAACAGTCAAATTCTAAGAGCGTTATTTTTAGCTGTTTCCATAAGTAAGTAGAATGTCTTTTAGGCTTTTTTCCCCTCTGTACTAGCTCGAAACTTCCGTTTCCGTGTTAGAATATCGAGCCATTTCACACTGATTTAGAAGTATGTTCGAATATAAAAATCCCATCTTTTCGATAGCCAATGTATTACTATTTCTGGTTCTTCTGACTTTTTTTTCTCAAAATGTTAATGCTGCTAAAGGTGCCGGCACTAAGGCAGGTTTACCGGATTATGTCCTGGGAACCGGTGATATGATCCGCATACAGGTCTACGATGAAGAAGACCTTTATCTTGAGTCTCGCGTCAGCGATCGTGGGACGATCTCGTATCCCTTTCTAGGTGAATTAAAAGTAACCGGATTTACATCGAAGCAGTTAGCGGGAACGATCACCTCGAAATTGAAAGGGGATTATTTAATTAACCCGAAAGTGTCCGTTGATATCATGGAATATCGTGAATTTTATGTGAATGGGGAAGTTGAAGATCCGGGTGGCTTTCCATTTCAACCGGGTGTGACTGTTCGTAAAGCGATTTCCATTGCCGGTGGTTTTAAGGAACGCGCATCTAAAGAAAAAATTAATGTGATTCATGATGATGATCCTAATGGTGAACCAAAGCCAGTCAAGCTTGATGCATTCATTTTGCCCGGTGACATCATTACGGTAGAAGAAAGTTTCTTTTAAAGTCAGCTAATGAACGATCTCCATACAGCAATGCATTCAAACTCAAATAACATTGATGAAGATGAAATCAATTTGAGTGAATATATTCGAATATTGTCTATACATAAATGGTCGATCATTGGTTTTGCAATTGTTATTACGCTATTGGCAATGTTGGTTGTCTTTTCAATCGAGCCGGTCTATGAAGCAACCGCGACAATACTGATCGAATCTGAAGAAGAGAACGTCATCTCTATTGAAGAGGTTTATGGTATTCCCGGTGCGAACGATGAGTATTTTGAAACGCAAAATCAAATCTTGCAGTCACGCGATCTCGCTGAAAAGGTTATAAGTCTTCTTGATATACCGAAACATCCCGAGTTTGATCCTGAACTACAAGAACCCGGGCCATTACAAACGATCTTATCTTGGCTACCAGCTGGGATATTAAGTGATGATGAAATTGTTCCTGATTATGCAGTTCACAATAGTATTGTTGGACAATTTAGAGACCGTCTTAAGGTAGCGCCAATTCGCAATAGCCAGCTCATCAATATTACCTTCGAATCAACCGACGCACGTTTATCTGAAACAGTACCTAATACCTTGGCGAGTATTTATATCGGCAGTGATTTAGAAGGACGTCTCGCCATAACTCAAAAAGCGACGGGTTCGATTACCGTTAAATTAGATGACCTTAGTAAAAAGTTAAAAGAATCTGAAAAGGCTTTACAGGCATATCGCGATAAAGAAAGCTTAGTCGATATTAAGGGTGTGGATAGCCTTGCAGCAAAAGAACTAGATGAAATTACTGTGGAGCTGGTTAAGGCACGTCGTGGCCGTAACGAAGCTGAGACTGCCTATAAACAAGTTACCGCTTTAAAGGGTCAACCTATCCAGGCATTCGAATCGATACCGGCGGTTTTAAGAGATAAAGGTTTACAAAATGCCAAGGATAAAGAGGGAGAGGCAGAAAGAAAGATTTCAGAACTTAAAAAACGTTATGGCCCCAAGCACCCTAAAATGATTGCAGCGGTTGATGAACTTGAAGGGGCTAATAAAAATGTTAGAGCACAGATTCTGAATGTAGTTGACTCAATTAAAAAAGAATATGAGATCGCACGTAATAAAGAAAGCCATTTAAGTGGTGCGATGAGTCGAACCAAACGTGATGTCACTGAGATCAATCGAAAAGAAAGCCAACTGCAATCATTGGAGCGTGATGTTGAAGCAAACCGTGATATCTATGAAACATTTCTAAATCGTTTTAAAGAAACCAGTGCCGTCAGTGAAATGCAACCGGTCAACGCCAGAGTTGTTGACCCTGCTGTGATTCCTTCAAAGCCATCAAAACCCAAGAAAGCATTGATCATCTTAATTGCGTTGGTATTGAGTACACTCGTCGGAACCATGATCGCATTTTTGATTGAAGCGCTCGATAACACTATGGAAGATGGTCAGGATGTTGAAGAAAAATTACATCTGTCCTTGTTAGGGATATTACCCAAGCTTTCTATTTGGCTAAATAAAGATGTAAAAGTTCTACGCTATTTTACGGATAACCTGCATACGTCGTTTGCAGAAAATATCAGGACGATTCGATCTGGTATTCTGATGTCGGGATTGGATGAAAAACAAAAAGTGGTGTTAGTGACTTCATCTGTTCCAGGTGAAGGTAAGAGTATGACGGCTGTAAATTTGGCCTTATCACTTGGCCAAATGGGTAATGTATTATTAATTGATTGTGATCTGCGTCGGCCATCGGTTAGAGAAGTATTTGGCTTAGATGCAAAAGATGTCGGTCTTAGTCACTTTATGATGGGAACCCATACTCTGGAGCAATCGATTCATGTGTTTAAAAAAGAACGACTCAGTGTGATGCCTGCGGGTGATATACCGCCTAATCCGTTAGAGATGTTGTCTGCCGGACGATTCGCAAAAGGACTGGAAGTATTAAAAAAGAAATATGATCATATCGTGATTGATTCGGCACCCGCAGTGGCAGTGAGTGATGCCCTCGTATTGAGTCAATTGGTTAATCAGGTGATATATCTTGTTAAGGCCGATGACACACCGTATCAACTCGCCCAGGAAGGTATTAAGCGATTACTAAAGGTCAATGCGCCTATCGTCGGTATCGTTCTGAATCAGGTGAGTCCACCTAAGAAATCAAGCCGCCATGGTCATTACTATGGTTATTATGGATATGGCAAGACCTGATAAAATATCGTAATGATCGATATACATTGCCATCTATTACCGGGTATTGATGATGGTTCAAAATCATTAGATGATTCTCTGGCGATGGCAAGACATGCTGTGAATGCCGGTATCAAAAAGATCGTTGCTACTCCCCATATTACCCCCGGTCGTTATGATAATTCTTTAAAAACAATTCAGCCTGTATTTGAAAACCTTAAAGCCTCAATTATTGCAGAGAATATACCTTTAGAAATAAGTTTTGCAGCAGAGCTTCGTTTTGATCCCATTATTATGGATTTGGTTAATAATGATGAGTTACCCATTCTCGGTGAATATGAAGGTGAACGTTTAATATTACTCGAGTTTCCTCATTCACACATACCACCGGGGAGTGAAGAACTGATTCAATGGTTAGCGGATAGGGGCGTGCGAATTTTAATCGCGCATCCTGAACGCAACAGAAGTGTTTTGGGAGACATTGAAAAAATAACGCCGCTGGTAAAATCAGGTTGTTTATTACAGATCACCGGTGGTTCATTGACAGGTGTTTTCAATGACGCAGCAAGGCAATGTGGTGTTGAGTTGCTTAAGCGTGGATGGGTTAGCATTATCGCAAGTGATGCGCATAATTTACATGCACGCTGTCCGGAATTGGAACCTGCCAGAAAAGAAGCTGAAAAAATCGTGGGAGAAGAAGCATCATTAGAAATGGTATTTGGACGTCCGGAAAAAATCAGCAAGTCCCATTTTCAAAACCACCAAAGCTGATAGTAGATTTACATATGGCTAATAAGTTATTTTCGCGGATTTTATTTGTAACGTTGATTCCTGTTTCATTGTATATAATTTATATTGCAGGTAGTTGGGGATTGGCAGATATTTATTACAGTCCGGCGATGAATGAACTTAAAAATTGGCGCTCAGGGAAAATTACACTTGAGGATAAGGATTGGGACAGGTTAAGAGTTAACTTATCCAAAGCATTAGCATTAGATTCAGATAATCCAGAAATTCATGAGAATTTGGCGCTAGCAATAGAAGGGCGTTATTTAAATATCGTTTCCAAAGATGTCGGCGCAGAACCCTCTCGACAGCTTGCATTAGAACACTATAGACAGTCTGTGTTGCTTAGACCGACATGGCCTTATGCTTGGGCTGGTTTGATTTCTGTCAAATATCGATTAGGCCAGTTTGACGATGAGTTTTATGAAGCACTACACAATGTTGAGCGACTTGGTCCTTGGGAACCGGGATTGCAAAGATTGATGATTGTAATAGGACTAAATGAATGGAATGTTTTTCCTATAGATGAGAAAAAATTTGTTCTGGAAATCATCACACGTGCTTTGGAAAAACAACCGTATAAAATTTTACCCATCATTAAGAGAAAAGGATTTTTAGATGTGATTTGTTTTATAAATAAAGACAAATCAAACATTGTTGAATACTGTGAAAAACATAAAAAAGTAAAAGCGAAATAATATTTTGAAACCAACATCAAAAATTGCAATTGTCGGTCTCGGAGGGGTATTCCCCGGCGCACGGGACCTGGATGAGTTTTGGCAGAATATTCTGTCCGCTAAAGATACCGCTGTTGACGTAGGTGCTGATCGTTGGCGATTAGATCCTGATGATTTGTATTCTCCAAATCTTGAAGCCGATAAAGTTAATTCGCGACGTGCTTGCTTAATACAGGACTTCGAATTTAATCCTGATGGATTCAATATTAATGCAGACTTGTTGAGTCGTTTGGATCCACTGTATCAGATTTTATTACATGCAGGACGCGATGCATGGGCAGATGCAAAGACTAGTGCTATAGATAAAAGTCGTGTCGGTATCATCATAGGCAATATTGTTTTACCTACAGAATCTTCGTCGCAGTTCAGTGATGAACAATTTAAAACATTATTTGATGCACAATTAAATACAACATCGAAGAATAATAGTGAAAAGACGGAATCGTTAAACCGATACGTTGCCGGTTTACCGGGCGGTTTATTGGCAAAAGCCTTAGGTCTTGGTGCGGGTGCTTATACATTAGATGCTGCTTGTGCCTCATCACTCTATTCACTGAAGTATGCGGTTGATGAACTATTAGCCGGACGCACTGATGCGATGTTGGCCGGTGGTGTCTCACGTCCTGATTGTCTTTATACGCAAATGGGATTTTCACAACTCAATGCGATTTCAAAATCAGGTCGTTGTTCACCGTTTGATAGCAAGGCAGATGGTCTGGTTGTCGGTGAAGGCGCGGGTATTTTTATTCTTAAGCGTTTAGAAGATGCAATAGCACATGATGATCACATCTATGCAACGATAGCAGGGATTGGGCTTTCGAATGATATCGAAGGCAATATCATGTCGCCGGATACAGAAGGGCAGAGTCGTGCTATGCAATCTGCTTATGCCAAGGCCGGCTGGTTACTGAATCAAGTTCAACATATCGAATGTCACGGTACCGGAACACCTGTCGGTGATGGTGTTGAATTCAATTCATTAAACAATCTTTGGCAACAACACAATGTCGAAGGCGAGTGTGTGATTGGATCAGTAAAAAGTAATGTAGGTCATTTATTAACGGCGGCGGGTGCAGCGGCATTAATGAAAACACTGCTGGCGATGAAGAACGGTGTTTTACCACCTACAGCGAATTATGAACCATCCTCTAATAAAATTGATTTAGCCAATAGCCCGTTTAAGGTTTTAGCTGAAGCTGAACCGTGGGAAGTGAAGTCGAATACTCCACGGCGCGCTGCAATCAGTGGTTTTGGTTTTGGGGGGATCAATGCACATGTACTTCTAGAGCAATACGAAAAAGGCACTTCTTCCGCGATTCAACGTGCCGTTCCTTACGAGTCTACCACGGTAGCTTCGTCAGCTTCGTTCTCGAATACCCACAGGGCAGGATCTCCTCATGTACTAAATGCACACTCCGGTTCTGCGAGCGATGCTTCCTCGCACTCACAAAAGAATCACTCTTTTTCGACACGATATAATGGAGGTAGTAGTGATATTGCTATCGTAGGAATGGAGTCACGATTAGGTCCCTGGAACGATCAATCAGCATTTGATTCGGCTGTATTGTTTGGTGCAAATGAGTCTGCAACTCGACCTGAAAATTGGTGGGGCGCTGATACTAATGCATGTAACGGTCACTTAATTGATGAAATTAAAATACCACTAGGGCGCTACCGTATCCCGCCTGCAGAATTAAAAGAAATGTTACCGCAGCAATTGTTGATGTTGGAAGTGGCTGCTAATGCATTGGATGATGCGGGTCTTACAGAGCTCACGAGTGAACAACAATGCCGAACAGGTGTGTTTATAGGTATCGCGCTTGATTTAAATACGACAAATTTTCATTTCCGGTGGATGCAGAAAAA
Source organism: Gammaproteobacteria bacterium (assembly GCA_021773215.1). Classification (GTDB taxonomy): domain Bacteria; phylum Pseudomonadota; class Gammaproteobacteria; order Eutrophobiales; family Eutrophobiaceae; genus UBA7359. Next base: position 52,855 of record JAJFKM010000062.1, on the reverse strand, counting down.
GTATGCACGAGAATGGTTGCATAAGTTAGGTATTGATCTCAATGATACCGAGTTAAATGATTGGATAGAGAATCTCAGAGCAGCATGCGGTCCAGCTTTAAGTGCAAACCGCACGATGGGCGCTCTTGGCGGTATTGTGGCCAGTCGTATAGCACGTGCGTTTCGTATCGGTGGTCCATCTTTTACAGTTTCTGCTGAAGAGACCTCTGGATTACGAGCACTGGAATCTGGCTTACGTGCCTTACAGCAAGATGAACTCGATCAAGTCATTGTTGGTTCAGTTGATCTTGCGAGTGACCTAAGAGCAGTAAAAGGTCATACCGAATATCATGAACAATCAATTATCGCTGATGGCGCAACTGCATTCATCTTAAAGCGTCATGAAGATGCGCTTCGTGACGGTGATAAAGTCTATTCAATTATTAAAGGTTTTGGTGCTGCTTCTGGCGGTAGTTGTGATGAAATAAGCATCGATCCTGCTATTCAAATTGAATCTATTCAGCAAGCCTGTACCGATGCAGAGTGTCATTTAGATGAAATAGACCAGATAATATTTTCAACAAAGGATGAAGTATTAGCCGATTCTCTAATTTTAAATAATGTAGAAAAGAATACATTCCAGCTAGGCCATTCAGGTGCGGCGACAGGTCTAATGAGTGTCGCTAGTGCAGTTAGCGGTTTGCATCATCGTTTACTACCAACAGAAAATGAATCAAAGGTTCATTATTGGTTAAAAGATCGGCTTAAAGGATTGAGAAAGAGTTTAGTTAATGCGACCAGTATTGATGGGAACTCCGTTAGTGTCTTGTTAGAAGAAGGTGACGCAAAGGCTAATACAATAAAAGCACTACCAAAACTGTTTGTTGTATCTGCAGCAGATAGCCAGTCGCTTATTAATAAGATTAAAAGTTTATCATTTGAAAATATCCCTCAGCAGGACGAGGCTAATGCTAAATTTCGAATCGCATTAGTCGTTAATGATATTAATGAATTTAATATAGCATGCAGCGAAGCTAAAGATGCAATTGAAAAAAATGAATCGATAAATAATGGCCGTTGTTTTTATTCTGTTGAGCCATTAGCAACACAAGGTAAGATTGCCTTTGTCTATCCCGGATCAGGTAATCACTTTTGGGGTATGGGTCAAGAGTTAGGCGTAGCATTTCCTCATGTACTAGAAAAACTGGATGCAGAAAATGAATCTCTTGCCTCACAATTTGCCAAAGGTCGATTTTGGCAGTCACAAAATAGTAAAACAAATCGTGATAAAGAATTAAGCCATGAAGAAGTTATCTTTGGGCAGGTTTGGTTAGGAACCTTTGTTAGTGATGTTATCTCAGACTTTGGAGTAAAACCTGAAGCTGTCATTGGTTATAGTCTCGGTGAGACAGCGGGCTTTTTCTCAACACGTACCTGGACGGCGCGAGATGAAATGCTACAACGTATTCAGAAAAGCACCTTGTTTACCGAAGAGCTTGCCGGGGCTTGTACATCAGTACAAAAAGCATGGGGTACGGATGAACCGATTGATTGGGCCTTAGGTGTTATCAATACCAGCGCTGATCAAGTTAAATCCGTCTTAGAAAATTATCAGCGTGTGTATTTATTAATTATTAATACACCGAATGAGTGTGTGATTGGTGGTGATCGTACAGCATTAAATAAGGCAGTCAAAGAACTTGCTGCACAATATCATCCGCTTTCAGGCGTCACGACAGTACATTGTGAAGTTGCGAAGCCAGTCGAAAATTCTTACCGCGATCTACATATCTTTGAAACAACACCACCCGAGGGAGTTACTTTCTATAGTGGTATTCGTGGTGGAGCTTATGAAGTTACTCAAGACTCTGCTGCAGATTCGATTTTAGAACAGGCCTTGGCGCCTTTTGATTACACCAAGGTTATCAATAGTGCCTATGAAGATGGTGTGCGTTTATTTATCGAGATGGGGCCGGGAGGTTCTTGTACAAGGATGATTGATCAAATACTTGTCGATAAACCACATTTCGCCAAAGCAGTCTGTGTTAAAGGTCAGGACAGTGTTGAAAATGTAATGCAATTACTAGCGAGACTCTATGCCGAAGGTGTGACGCTAGATTTGTCGCAGCTTGGTAGTCCAAAAGAAACAAATAAAACAGAATATAAAAATTATATTAGTGTTAAGACAGGTGGCGAACCCTTTAAAGTGCCCTTGCCACCAAAGGAAAAAGTAAATGAGGCCGCCTCGGCAGTCGTTGAATTAAAACAGAAAGAAACAAGAGAAGAAGTTGTGCAACATGAGCAGCAACAACAATATAGTAGCTCTTTACCTTTGGCCGCGAACGGCGGACTACAACCGATTATCGAACAGATGCAGCTCGCAGAACAGGCTCGTGCCGGCGCACAAGAAGCTTTCTTGCGTGTTAGTCAGGGTATGACGCAGACGCTTGAGCAAGCCATTAATATGCAAATGCAGTTGATGGAATCTGAAACAACAAGTGAGGATTTTCGTGTGAGTTCAAGAAAGCACCGCACGGAGAACCGGAATGTACAAACAGTACATGAGGATTTGAGTACTGAGCTGACGAAGGAATCGCGCGAAAAGACCGCTTGTAAGTTTGATAGAGAGGCATGTCTGGAGTTTGCTATTGGCTCTATCGGTAAAATGCTAGGTGATGGTTTTGCGGATATTGATCAACACCCTTCACGCGTACGTCTGCCGGATGAACCATTAATGTTGGTTGATCGCATTATAGAAGTAAACGGCGAAGCCGATGCACTCACACATGACTTAACGGCGAGCGGCAGTGTGATCACCGAGCATGATGTGTTACCCGGTGCTTGGTACTTGGATTTAGGTCGAATCCCAACCTGCATAGCTGTGGAAGCAGGACAGGCAGATTTATTTTTATCAGGCTATCTCGGTATAGATCATATTACGCAAGGACTTGCGGTTTATCGCTTACTCGATGCACGTATCACCTTTCATGGCCCATTACCGACGGTAGGACAAACAATTCATTACGATATCCAAATCGAACAATTCTTTAGCCAAGGCGATACGCGTTTATTCCGTTTTAATTTTGAAGGAACGGTCAATGGCCAACCACTGCTGACGATGACACACGGGTGTGCTGGTTTCTTTACTCAACAAGAGTTAGATGCAGGACAAGGCATAGTGCTGACGAGTATGGAAAAACAACAAGCGCAAGGTAAGTTAACTGATAACTGGCAACAACTGGTTCCGTTACAAGTAGAAAGTTATAACGATGAGCAATTGAATGCCTTACGCGAGGGTGATCTTGTTTCATGTTTTGGGAATAACTTCGAGAATACCGGCTTAAACAATCCTGCTGGGTTGCCTAGTGGTCGTATGACATTAGTGCATCGTATTTTAAATCTTGATCCTAATGGTGGTCGATTTGGTATAGGTCAGATAACCGGCGAAGCTGATATTCGTCCGGACGATTGGTTTTTGACCTGTCACTTTGTTGATGATCGGGTTATGCCCGGTACCTTAATGTACGAATGCTGTTTGCATACCTTGCGTGTGTATTTGCTACGCATGGGTTGGATAGGTGAATCGGATGAGTTTGTCTACGAACCCATTATTGGTGAAGTCAGCCAATTAAAATGTAGAGGTCAGGTCACTGAAGAAACCAAAGCGGTTCAATATGAGATCACGCTTAAAGAAATAGGGTATAAAGCAGACGGCACGCCTTATGTCTTAGCCGAGGCATTAATGTACGGCGATCATCGTGCCATCGTGCAGATGAAAAACATGTCGGTTCAATTGAGTGGTTTAAAACGTGAACGATTAGTAGCGCTATGGGCTGATCAAAGTTCAACACAAACAAAACAAATCTTTTTTGATAATGAGTCAATACTTGCCTTTGCCGTTGGCAAACCTTCAGAGGCTTTTGGTGATCGTTATAAGGTCTTTGATAATGAACGCAAGATTGCACGGTTACCGGGTCCGCCATATAAGTTTTTAGATCGCATCACTTCAATCAAAGATTGTGAGCAATGGGTACTCAAAGCGGGTGGTATTATCGAAGCCGAATACGATGTACCCGTAGATGAATGGTACTTCACTGAAGATAATCAACCCTATATGCCGTTTGCGGTATTACTGGAAGTGGCATTACAACCTTGCGGTTGGTTGGCGGCCTATTTGGGGTCGGCCTTGACCAGCGAAACTGATATTTCCTTCAGGAATCTGGGTGGTAAGGCGACTCAATTTATTAAAGTCTCTCCAGAGATTGGTACTTTGATTACCAAAGTGAAGATTACTAATGTCTCTCAATCGGGTGGCATGATTATCCAGAATTTTGATTACGAGATGCATTCAAATCTAGGTATGGTCTATAAGGGTAATACTTACTTTGGTTTTTTCTCGCATGAAGCCTTGGCGGAACAGGTCGGGATTCGCGATGCTGAACCCTATAAGGCAAGTCAGGAAGAACTAGTCAGAGGTAAATCGTTTGCCTATCCCTCCGAAGCACCGATGCCAGCAGATATGATGCGCATGGTCGATGAGATAACCCTATACGACCCAGATGGTGGGCCTAATGGCTTAGGGTTTATCGAAGGAATAGCGAATGTGAAGCAAGAGGCTTGGTTCTTTAAGGCACATTTCTTTGAGGATCCTGTGTGGCCGGGTTCATTAGGCCTCGAATCCTTCATGCAATTACTCAAGGTCTTTGCTTGGGAGCGTTGGCAGGATGAACTGGAAATAGGGCAATTCGCCTTCGAAAGTATGGCACTGGATCAGCTGCATGAATGGGTATACCGAGGGCAGATATTGCCAGTGGATGACAAGGTCACGGTTCAAGCGGTGATAACTGAGGTTGATGATCAGAGCAGAACCCTTAAAGCAGATGGCTTTTTGACCGTAGATGGCAGAATTATCTATCAGATGAAAGATTTTGCGCTCCGAATCACTTAGAATATGAGCTCGAATATTGCATAAGAACAGCAATTATCAGAAATGACCATTAAAATGAATTTACATCGCGATTATTTTTTACCGAATTGCTTATACCGGAGCTCGCTTGTTCAGCTCTTCGCTCTGCGCACATGCTTCCTCACAGGTATGAATAACTACCTGTTCAGTCGCGAGCACGCAGATCGAAGAGCTGCTCTGCGCGACCATCCGGTATTCTTATGCAATATGCGAGCTGTCCTATGAAATATTCACGCGTACATATGGAGTCCATTGGCTACGAATTACCACCTGTAGTCATCACTTCTGACGACCTCGAACAACGGCTAATGCCTATGTATGACGCGCTCCATATAGCCCCTGGCCAGTTAGAAGCCTTGACGGGTATTCATGAACGTCGCTGGTGGGAAGAAGGTCATATCTTGTCTGATGGTGCTGCGAATGCAGCTCGAAAGGCACTAGAACAGTCAAATGTCGAAGCAAAAGACGTTGAAGCACTGGTTTATACCGGTGTTTGCCGTGAAAATTTCGAACCTGCAACGGCCTGTGCTGTAGCCGCTCAATTGGGTATCAGTGATGATGCCAATATCTATGATATTTCCAATGCCTGTTTGGGAGTTATGAACGGCATTATTGATATCGCCAATCGCATCGAATTAAAACAGATCCGTGCTGGTATGGTCGTATCGTGCGAGACCTCACGCGAAATCGTTGAGATCATGATAGAGCGCATGTTGAAAGATAAAACGATTGATATGTTTTCCAGTTCTCTGGCAACTCTAACGGGTGGTTCGGGCGCTGCAGCAGTACTACTGACAGATGGTTCGTTTGATAATAAAGAAACTCATCGCTTGTTGGGTGGTGCAAATCAATCTGCGCCAGAGCATCACAAACTTTGCCGTTGGGGCGTTTCAATATCACCCGTAGCCATCGGTGAATTTGTCTTTTCTCCAGATAAATTATTGGCAGCGATTGATCAGGTAATGGAACCTGACGTTATTCCATCTGTAATTAAAGAAGCAATGTCCAGTGATAAATTGCCACCCGCTTTATCCAGCATGTTGCCTAAAGAAAAACTACCGGCGGCACTGTCTGAATTTATGTCGACCGATTCTGTTTCCGTTTTAAAGCATGGCGCTATCTTAGGTGTAAAAACCTGGGGTACATTTTTAACGAGAATGGGATGGGCCAGAGATCAGGTTGATAAAGTGATTTGTCATCAGGTCGGCGAAGGCCACCGCGATACAATCTTAAGAGAGCTTGGTATCGCGCCTGAAAAAGATTTTAGTACCTATAAATATCTAGGAAACATTGGGACTGTCTCGGTACCCTTAACAGCAGCGATTGCTGATCAAAGACAGTTCTTAAAGAAGGGTGACCGTGTTAGTTTCCTTGGCATAGGCAGTGGTTTGAATTGTCTGATGCTCGGTTGGGAATGGTAAGCAATCAAACTTGTTATAAATTTCTTCTTATAATTTTAAAATTTAAATTTTTGTATTCTTAACGATACGTGAATACGGAAGAGCACGAAGAAAGTCCAATACAACGTAAAATCATCCATGTCGATATGGATGCCTTCTATGCTTCAGTCGAACAGCGTGACAATCCTGAATATCGTGGCAAGCCAGTCGTAGTTGGCGGTACGCCAGAACAGCGCGGTGTTGTTGCTGCCTGTAGTTATGAAGCACGCAAGTTCGGCATACACTCAGCAATGTCGGCCACGCAAGCGCATCAACGATGTCCTCATGCTATTTTTCTAAAGCCACGTTTTACTGCGTACCGTGAAGTCTCTGCAGAAATTCAAGCCGTGTTTCGTCAATTCACTGATCTCGTTGAACCCTTATCTTTGGACGAAGCTTATATGGATGTCACGCATAATCAGGATTATTCAGGTTCGGCAACCTTAATCGCGAAAGAGATCAAACGTTTAATTAAAGAGAAAACGGACCTCAATGCCTCTGCTGGTGTGTCATACAATAAATTTTTAGCGAAGATAGCATCGGATATGGATAAACCGGATGGTCTATATCTAATCACTCCTGAACAAGGTCCGGAGTTTATCAAGACATTACCAGTACGACAGTTTCATGGCATTGGTAAAGCAACCGAAAAACGAATGAAAGAATTTGGTATACACACGGGTGAAGATCTTTTACAAGAAAGCCTAAATGAACTCGTCAAGAAATTCGGCAAGGCAGGTCATTTTTATTATTCAATTTCACGTGGTATCGATCTTAGGCCAGTGAACAACGAAAGGATAAGAAAATCTGTCGGCAAGGAAACAACATTTAGTAAAGACATGGGCGACATAAATGAAATGTTTTCTATTCTGGAAGAACTATCTAATAACGTCTCGAGAATATTATTTGATAAAAACTTATCCGCACAGACAATAACCTTAAAAGTTAAATACGCAGATTTTGAACAAATCACACGCAGTCGCACAATAGTAAAACCGACATTATCTGCGAGTAAAATTTTTGAAGTAGTAAAAGGCCTATTAACAAACACAGAAGTAGATACACGCAAAGTTCGTCTATTAGGAGTGAGTACATCAAAGTTGCAGGAAAAGGGCATGGAACAACCTGACAAAACGGAGCAGATGGATTTGCTTTAAGTTCTTTGAATTTAAAAGCGGGAGGTTTACTCATAATGTGTAGGCATATGTTACCCAAAACCAGCCAACTTCTTTCCATAAGTTATAAGCAGTATGTTGACAAACTGCTTATAACTAATTGATGGAAATGACTCAATATCAAACATTACCAACTAGTGCACAAGTGGCCTATGCAGATCTGTTAACAAGCCTTATTGCAGCACCCTTTCCGGGAAAAGGAATTTCTTACTTTACCCGCACAGTGAAAGGCAAAAAGTATTGGTATATACAATACACAATTGGCGGATCAAAACGTTCCCATTATATTGGTCCGGATAATGAACAAAATCGTGAACTGATTAATAAGGCAAAACAACTGCTTGAGAATGATATTCCTGATAAAAAAGATCGACAGCGATTAGTCTCAACAGGGCTTGCTGCTGGATTAAAGGCTTCCAGTATTACAGAAGCACGTGTTATGCAGGCCTTAGTTCAATCAGGCCTGTTTGAAGCTGGTAGCGTGTTAGTGGGTTCCCATGCATTTATAACTATTGGAAATATGTTAGGTGTCAATTGGACAAATGATGCAGGAAGAACGGAGGACATCGATATTGCACAGGGAAATCCAATTGTTGTTGCAACACCGAACGACGAGATTAATCTTATTGAGAAATTACGTGACGCTGATAGGGGATTCTTTCAAGTACCCGCACTGAATAGAAAAGATCCTTCAACAAGTTTTAAAATAAGAAACCAGAAGTTATCAGTATCCTTATTATCTCCAGAAATAGGCAAACCCAAAAAAGGTGCGGTGTTTATTCCCGGTTTGAATGTTGCCACCGAACCGGTTCTATTCTTGGATTACATCATTGACGATAGTCAATTGGCTGCGATTCCTGTTGGCGCAGGTTTATTAATTCGTGTTCCCAATCCAGCTCGATTTGCACTCCATAAACTTGTGGTATCTCAACGTAGACCCGTAGCAATGGCAGCAAAAAGTCGCAAGGATATTTTACAAGCAAATCTTGTGTTAGATGTTTTAAAAGACTTACGCCCAGGTGATGTTGTCGTGGCAGCAGAAGCAGCCCATGAAATGGGAAGTAAATTCATACAACAGCTAAAAAAAAGTTCTAAATTACTCGATAAAGAGGTTTATAATTTTCTTAAAGAAGTTTTTGATGAACATAAAAAATAAATTATTTCCTCTGGAGCGCATGAAAAATAGCATAAAGAATAAGAAAAATTACCGAACAGTTAACTCAACATGTTTCCCGAGAGCAGCCAGTGCTTGTTCCATTGAAGGTAGTTTTGTTCCATGATGAGGATTCAACATACGCCTAACTTCTCTGACATCAATATTTAAGCGTCTGGCAAGTTCACTTTTATTAACCTTACTTTCATGCATGGCAATATATAAAGCAGCCTTTATAGAGGTTTGTGCCGGGACAGAAACTAATTTCTCGCCACGCTTTGGTTTGGAAGGCACTGGGATCTCAAGCCTATCATCAATGCGACCAGCAATCGCTTCATCAAGACAGTCCGCTGCTTCTTCAAAACAAGATTCGATTGTTTCAGCTTGTGTAATTGCTTCAGGAATATCCCTAAAGCTAATAATAAAGCCGCCATCCTCTTTATCTTGTTTGAATTTTGCTGGGTAATTAAAATTATGCATCTAAATATCCTGTATATCCCGATTAGTAAGTTCCAATTGCTTAAGCATTGCGCTAGTAGTGCCTTTTTTTAATTCATCTTTTGGGTTACGCACAATGGTTCGTTTGTCGCCAAAATAAAGAGTGACATGGCTTCCTTTGCCACGTTTATTGTCAACAGTGCATCGACATCCTCTCTGTTTGGCAAGTCTCTTTATCTTCCTGATAAATTCGATTCCTTTCATGAATAAGATTATAGGACAATAATGTCCTATGTGAAACTTTTTATTCGTTGCTTTGTAATAAGACATGTAGCTAATTTATTATCAGTATAGGCTTGGTGAATAAGGCAATATTCAGTAAACTAACCCGCTTTATAATTATATTTTTTACAGAAAAACCAACAGCTTATGCAATACCCTGATTATCCCCATGAGTCTTCCTGTTATGCCTCGATAAATAACAGACAAATGCACTATCTCGAAGGTGGAAAGAGTAATTCCGAAACAATTGTGATGTTGCACGGGAACCCAAGTTGGTCATTTTATTATCGTCATCTTTTTACTGCGTTAATCGATAAATACCATTGCATCGTACCCGACCATATTGGTATGGGGTTATCTGATAAGCCGGCTGACGCTGAATATGAATTCACCTTAAAGCAACGGGTTGATGATCTTGATGCGTTGTTATCCTGTCTTGGCGTCGATAATAATCTAACGCTAATTGTGCATGATTGGGGCGGTATGATTGGTATGGCCTATGCCACGCGTTACCCTGAAAAGATTAAACGTCTGGTGATATCGAACACAGCTGGGTTTCATATTCCCTTCGGTAAAGAGATTCCCTGGCAATTAAAGCTGAGCCGCACCCCATTAATAGGTGCGTTACTCATACAAGGCTTGAATGCATTTTGTCGGGGAGGTGTCATACAGTGTGTGACACGGAAGCCGATGACGAGTGATATAAAGAATGCGTATTTGTCACCGCATGATAATTGGGCGAACCGACTTTCGGTCTTACGCTTTGTAGAAGATATTCCGCTAGATAAAAATCATGTTTCATATGATGTTGTAGATAATGTTGATAAAAACCTGGATCAGTTTTCAAAGCTGCCAATGTTGATTTGTTGGGGTTTGAATGATTTCGTCTTTGATCGACATTATCTTGATGAATGGAAGAAGCGTATGCCAAATGCTGAATATCATGAGTTTGATGCTGGTCATTATCTACTTGAAGACGCGAGCGAGGAAGTGATTCCAGTAATTGAACAGTTTTTTGAAAAGAATGTTATTAAATGATTTTTTTGTTGCCACAGAGAGCACAGAGGTCACAGAGAAATCTAAAAAATTAATTAGTAATAGAACTAAATACTAAATAAATATGGATTTATATTAAATGAATAATATATTTTTTTTTATTTTAATTAAAAATAATAACTGGTGTTCTCTGTGTTCTCTGTGTTCTCTGTGTTCTCTGTGGCTAAAAATTAATTTATGATTACGGCAAACATAGCCTCCCATTTGCCAGTTATGGCACAACAACAGCCGGACACCCATGCTGTGGTTGTCCAATCAACAGGCACTAGTGATAAGTCTGAGTCGATTCTATATAAAAATTCATACACCTATCAGGAACTTGATGAAGTCAGTAACCTTATTGCCAATGGATTAAAAGTTCATGGCATCAGCAAAGGGACACGCACAGTATTAATGGTTAAACCCGGGCTTGATTTCTTCGCTCTGGTATTTGCCTTATTCAAACTTGAGGCGGTACTCGTCGCTGTCGATCCAGGAATGGGCATAAAAAACCTGGGTAAGTGTTTGGCAGAGGCTGAGCCGGAAGCATTTATTGGTATTAGTAGCGCACATATTGCCCGTCTAACATTAGGCTGGTCAAAGAAGACTATTAATAAAACCGTCGTAGTCGGTAACAATCCATTATTAACTCGCTTTATAACAAGTCTTGAGAAGATTAAAGCTAAGGCCAAAGGTAAAAAATTTAGTCTTAACAATACGCCTGCCGAAGATATGGCTGCAGTTTTGTTCACGAGCGGTAGCACAGGCATTCCAAAAGGTGTTGTTTATACGCATGCTAATTTTACAGCACAGCATGAAGCTTTAAAGAAGCTTTACGATATTCAACCTGGCGAGAGAGATTTAGCGACATTTCCACTATTTGCTTTATTTGCCCCTGCATTAGGCATGACCTCTGTGATTCCAAAGATGGATTTTACCCGTCCAGGTCAAGTTGATCCTAAAATTATTATTAATGCTGTTAATGATTATAAATGTACCACCATGTTTGGTTCGCCAGCCTTATTAAATCGTGTTGGGAAATGGGGTGGTGCGAATTCAAGCAAGTTACCCACATTAAAACGTGTGTTATCTGCAGGTGCACCAGTTTCTCCATCCGTATTAAAGAGATTTAAATCTCTAATCAATAATGAGGTACAGATATTTACACCCTATGGTGCAACAGAGTCTCTTCCTGTGAGCTCCATTGGCAGTGACGAAATATTGAATGAAACTGCTGTGGCAACGATTGAAGGCAAGGGTGTCTGTGTTGGAAAGGCCGTTTCCAATCTGGATATCAAGATTATTAAAATCACTGACGATATCATTACTAATTGGAATAATGATTTAGAGTTACCGGTCAATCAGATTGGTGAAATTTGTGTCAAAGGCCCACAGGTCACTCAATCTTATTTTAATCGCGATAATGCAACGCGTTTGGCCAAGATACAGACTGATGATGGCTTCTATCATCGCATGGGAGATATTGCATACCTTGATGATGACGGCCGTGTTTGGTTTTGTGGTCGCAAGAGCCAGCGTGTCATTACAGAAACTGAAACCTTATATACTATATGTTGCGAAGGTATTTTTAATAAGCACGAATCAGTTTTTCGAACGGCTTTGGTTGGCGCTAAACTTAAGGATAAAATTACTCCCATTATTTGTGTTGAGCTAGAACCTGATCAGAAAAGTGTTAACAAAAACAAACTGACTGAAGAATTACTAGAATTGGGTAGTCATCATTCCATAACAAAAAATATTAAGCATATCTTGTTTCATTCAGGCTTCCCGGTTGATATTCGACACAATGCAAAGATTGGTCGTGAGAAGTTAGCGATATGGGCTGTAGGAAAATTAACATGAAGGCCTTAGTGACAGGAGGAGGTGGATTTCTCGGAGGTGCAATTGTCCGAGCATTATTGAAAAGGGGAGATACTGTTAGGTCAATTCAACGCGGACACTATCCCGAGCTAATAGAATTAGGTGTTGATGCTGTACAGGGTGATTTATGTAAGGCTGATGATATAGATGCTGCAGCGAGTGGCTGTGATATTGTTTATCACGTTGCAGCCATGGCAGGTGTATGGGGTGATTATGAAAAGTATTATCAGGCTAATGTAGTTGCAACAAAGAATGTCATCGATGCGTGTAAAAAGCATAATATAAATTATCTGGTCTATACCAGCACCCCAAGTGTAGTGTTTGATGGTACTAGTGAAGAGGGTATTGATGAATCAACACCTTATGCAGAATCATTTTTCAATGCCTATCAAGAAACCAAGGCAGAAGCAGAGCAGTTAGTATTAAGGTCAAACAGCGCAGAACTTAAGACAGTTGCCTTACGACCGCATTTAATCTGGGGGCCGGGTGATCGACATCTTGCACCACGTGTCATTAGTCGTGCTAAAGCCGGCCGCTTAAGACTGGTTGGAATTAAAGAACATAAGGTTGATTCATGCTATATCGACAATGCGGTTGAAGCACATCTACTTGCCGGAGATAATTTACAAGATGATGCAACGTGTGAGGGAAAGGCCTATTTCATTAGTAATGATGAGCCCATCGCAATGTCGGAGTTGATCAATAAAATTTTAGCGACGGTTAATTTAGCACCAATACAGAAAAGAATTAATGAGCACGTGGCTTATTACATAGGGATGATATTTGAGAAAGTCTACTCCCTATTAAAGATCGAACAAGAACCCATAATGACACGGTTTGTTGCAAAACAATTATCCACCGCGCACTGGTTTGACCTGACTGCGGCAAAACGTGATTTATCCTACAAACCAGAAATCAGTATTGATGAAGGCATGAAACATCTTAAGGCGTCATTCGATACTGAAAAAAAATAATGAATACTCTCGAAAAGATATTACAAGAAAGGCTAGTGCTGTCAGATAACAAGATTCATGTTTATTTAATTCAATTTAATTTATTTGATAGTAATGAATGTATTCAATATTTGTCAGAAGACGAATGTATTCGAGCAGAAAAATTAAAAATAGAAGTAAAGAAGAATCAGTTTGTTATAACGCGAAGTGTATTAAGACTCTTATTATCTAGCGCTGTTGGTAAGTCATATCAAGACATTGATTTATTTTATGGAGAACATGGAAAACCGAGCGTTAATGAATCGTTAAATAATAAGCCAATAAAATTTAACATCTCCCATTCAGGGGGTTATGCGCTGATAGCAATTACCTTGAATAACAAAGTAGGTGTCGATATAGAAGAAATAAATTTAGATATAAATCATCAATCATTATCAAAACGGTTTTTTAGTGAACAAGAATATAATGAGTTACAAAATATTGATGAGGGCCAGCGATGTGATGTCTTTTATAGTGTCTGGGCTAAAAAGGAATCTTTCATTAAGGCAACAGGGCAAGGAGTTGCCTTTGGACTTGAGCGGTTTTCTGTTTCACTAGAGGAAGGGTGTGAGGCAGGACTGGAAGTCAAAACACCTGTTCCTATAGAGAAGGTTTGGTTTACTTATAATCTTTTAGACCTTGATGGTTATAAAACAGCGCTAACGACTTCCACGATAAATAGCGAGATAATCATCCATCAATAATATATTCGTAAATATTATTTCTTACCTGTTAATAATTCTGCAAGTCGTTTAGTCGTATGTCTCAACCGTGCAGTTAAGATTCTGGCAAGTTTCCATAACAATTTATTACCCAACTCAATATTTTGGCTAACAATATCCTCAAAGTCTTCGCGAGTAATCAATAAAACAATCGAGTCTTTTGATGCAATCGCTGAGGCTGAGAATGGTTCACCATCGATAATGCCCATTTCACCGATTGATTCACCTGCAACAACCTCTGCAATCTTTAAATGTTCGTCTGGTAACTGTTTAAAGATATTGATTTCGCCTTTGATGATGATGCAAAGACAATTACTCTGATCCCCTTCATTTAATACTACGCAGCCGGTATCTGCTGAATAGGCTCGGGTCCAACGGGCTAGAATATCCATTTCATCATCGCCAAAATCGGCAAAGAAATCAGATTCTTTTATATGCCGATAAGCAGACTTTCTGAATGAGTCCCCATCATCAAGTAATTGAAGTTCTTTCAAAGCCAATACCTCTCCATTCGTAATATAGCTATTCTATAGTATTATTTTATGTCATAAATTATAGGGCTTAATATATTTAAATATAGTCAAAATAATTGATTTATTTGAGTAATAATAATGCAATGAACTGGTATAACTTGCCTATGTATTATGATGTTTCTTTCTCTCATGAGATGAGAGAAGAATTGTTGTTTTTGCAGAATATCTTCAATAGGTATTGTAAGTCTAATCGTCCGAGCTTAATCGAACCCGCTTGTGGAACTGGTCGATTGATTATTCCCCTGACTCGTAACGGTTATGATTGTACGGGTTTTGACCTAAATGAACATGCATTGTCGTATTTAGAAGACAAACTCATTCGCAATCAATTAAAGGCGAATATATTTCACGGAGACATGACTAATTTCAATAGTAAAAGTAAGAAGTATGACGCTGCGTACTGTACTGTTGATACCTTCAGACATCTACTCTCAGAGAAACAAGCAGTTCAACATCTATTAAATATCTCAAAGTCATTAAAGAAGAATGGAATATATATTCTTGGACTGCATTTAATTCCTGAACAAGGGATAACAGATAAAATTACACATTGGACAGCAAAGAGAGGGCGTTTGACAGTCAAGACAACAATGGAAATGTTAACGCTGGATAAAAAGAACAGGACTGAAACACTAAAAGTTATATTAAATCCGAGGACAGAATATAATAATGAAAAATATGAGTCTATTTATAAACTCCGTACTTATAACTTAAAACAATTCCACAAACTTCTTTCAACGACAAATGTCTTTGAAGTCATCAATAGTTATGACCATTTCTATGATCTATCTAAACCAATAACACTCAATGCAAGATCAGATTATGGTGTCTTTGTACTAAGAAAGAAAACTTTACAGGTAGTCTGAATCGGTGATTGTGTCACCGATCCAGACAGGGGAATACACAAGGTGTCAGTCACTACTTAGCAAATTCAATTAGACTTGAATGAGAGAACATATAGTCATTGTCTGGCATCGGCAAATGACAGCTAGCACAATCTAGTTTGTTATCTTTAACGGTGCCATCTGTTTTGTATATAGCAAAGCCCCAATCTCCGGCACGTTCTTTTGCATCAAAACTGACATCCCAATTTGATCGTTTTTCCATTACTGCGACAGCGGCGAATTTACCCTTGTTAAAAAGTCCGTCTTCACCAACAGTTGGCTTACCATCTTCTCCGGGAACAGTTTTATATACTTCCATAATGATCTTTGCACCATCACCTAGTTTGCCACTGGCAGCGGTATCAGTAGCAACTTTATTCGCATAGAGAACGGCTACTTGTTTGCCATTAGCTCTATTACGCGTATCGTATTTAGTAAATTCAGTTTGGTATCCTTCTGGATATTTAACATGGTCAGGATTTCCGCCCGCATAAACAATAAAACTGAGCGATAGTGAAATAAAGGCTAATGCGATTTTTTTCATTTTATATCTCCACTTAAGCAAAATTAGTAGTAAAATAGTTAGTGTACGAAATAATATGCTTGTGAGTATAAAGAAGATACAAATTTATCGCAAGTATTTAGTGCACGAACTAAATAAATGATTCAATATAGAGTATATGAACGGTCCTAAATTAAATGAACAGGTATGTTACGCCTTATATTCCACCTCAAGGGCAATAACGAAGGCTTATAAAGGCTTGCTGGAACCATTGAATTTAACCTATCCACAATATGTTGTGATGATGGCATTATGGGAAAAAGAAGCAGTGAAAATCAGTGAAGTTGCTGATATCACAGGTATTACTAACGCTACTCTAAGCCCACTTTTAAAGCGTCTGGAAAACAACGGATATATAGAACGTCGGTCAACTGAATCAGATGAACGACAAAAGCAGTTAGTATTAACTAAAGCAGGAAAGGCGCTCGGTAAGAAAGCTAAGAAGGCCAGTGAACTTGCCTTATGTGCAACTGGATTGAGTGAAAAAGACGCTAAAAAATTAATGTCACTTTGTGAATCAATTAAGAATCAGCTCCAGGGAAGCTAAATAGATCTTATTCAGCCAATCCAAAGCCAATCAATGCATCACCACTTGGCGTCTTTAATAAACCATGACCGCCTGCAGCAACAGCAATGTATTGTTGATCACCAACCTTGTAACTCATGGGTGGCGCATTCACGCCAGCCCCGCAATTAAACTCCCATAGGCGTTGTCCACTTTTGCTGTCGAATGCAGCAAACATACCGCTACCTTCACCTATGAACACCAAATTTCCCGCTGTTGCAAGCGTGCCACCAATAAGTGGTAGATCAGTTTTGACTTGCCATTTAATACGACCTTGGTTGCGTGTATCGATTGCTGTTAGGGTTCCCCAGCTGGGTTCTGACTCTGCAATTTCGGTCAATATATAAGGAACTTCTTTGCCTTCGAATGTAGCGTATTTTGTACGATAGAGCGTAGGTTTGTGAATCCCCGCAATAAATGCAATGCCACTTGATGCATCGTATGAAGTCGGAGACCAGGAAGCGCCACCCCATGATCCAGGCGAGCTGACTACGCCTTCATCACTAGGTGCTTCAAATAGATTTTTTTGTGGGACAAAGGCTTCGGAACGGTAAATTAATTTCCCCGTCTTTCGGGTGTGAACATAAAACCAGCCCGTTTTACTGGCGATGCCAATAGCCGGAGTGACACTATCACCATCAGGTAAATCAAATAAGACTGATGTACTAGCGAGATCGTAACCCCATAAATCATGTGGTACATGTTGATAATGCCAGCGGGTCTCACCAGTGTAAGCATCAATGGCGACCAGTGAATTAGCATAGAGATTATCACCGGGACGCGCACTGGAGACATCATTTGGAGAAGCGTTACCTGTGCCGACAAATATTAATCCTTGATTCGGATCAAATGACGGCGTCATCCAGGTTGAAGTACCGCCGATACGCCATCGATCTTTTAATTTTGGAGCTAATTTTTTTTCAAGGGCGATATCGCGAGGTAGGGCATCACCATCAGGCGTTGTGGCAGAAAACTTGCCTTCCCAACCATCGCTTTTAGTGGTGTACCAGCGCCAGACTTCTTCACCAGTATTTACATTGAAGGCAGCAACATAACCACGTAGACCAAGAAAACGATCGGCTGGTGGAATTTCATCAGGAGAGGAATCTTTTAAAGCAAAGCGTGAGAAAATATTATAAAACATACCGTAACCGGCAGCAGTTACACCAACGACGACCAGGTCACGATACACAACCGGTGCCATCTTGGCGGGTAAGGAATTACTATTTTCTATTAGAAAGTCTTTTTGTATTTGAGTAAGACCTTCAAGCTCAGCATCAGTGGGGCGTGCAATGATTTTGTCCCAAACTATTTCACCAGACGTTTGATCGAGCGCAATCAGACGACCGTCATTGGTGGCCTCAAATACTTTGCCGTAACCGAGTGCTGCACCTCGGTTGGCGGGGCCGGCTTTATTTTTTTCTTTTCGATTCTTGTGTTTATAGCGCCAAAGAACACTACCTGTTGCTGCATCTAATGCGACAACATCGTTACCCGGGATGGTGACATACATAACACCATCTGCAACTAAAGGTTGTGTTTGAAACGAACCCTTTTTTCCTGTTTGAAATATCCATTTTGGGACGAGACGTTTAACTGACGTCTTGTTGATTTGATTTAATGGTGAAAAATTCTGGTTGGTGTAGTCGCGACCAAATGACAGCCAGTTGTTTGATTCACTTGCTGCGGCTAACAGACGATTTGCATCAATAGTCTGGGTTGTACTTTCTGCCGTAGTTGACAGCGAGAATAGTAACAATAGAAATGTTGAAATTAGTTTCATCATATATTTATAGCCTTCGATATCTGAGTCAGTGTAAATAATTAAAATAACAATCAATTAATTAATCCACGTAGTGATGATATTCGCTTAGTGCTTTGGAATACAATCATTTAGTGATTGAGGGCAGAATTTAAAAAAACAGATTTTTATTATAGTATATATTGGTATATACTTTTATTATGCTGATTGAAAGGGTTGTCAAATCATTGAATGAACATCGGGTTCAGTATGCATTGGTCGGTGGTTATGCTGTTGCATTGCATGGTGCAGTACGCGGTACGGTTGATATTGATTTTGTTATTGCACTTAATCAAAAAGCATATCGTCAAACAGAGAAAGCACTAAATAGTATTGGTTTGAAATCACAATTGCCGGTATCGGCTGATGATGTTTTTAATTTTCGTGATGAATATATTAAGAATCGTAATCTTATCGCCTGGTCGTTTATAAACCCCGGAAATCCACTTGAGATTGTGGATATAATTATTACTGAGAATGCTAAGGAACTGAAGTCTGTTGTTAAAGTGGTCAAGGGAACAAAAATAAAAATTGCTGCAATTGATGAGATCATAAAAATGAAAAAAAAATCGGGACGTAAGCAAGATATAGAAGATATTAGGGCGTTAGAGAAACTGCTATGAAACCAGTACAGTATTTCGATGATGAATACCTGAAAAAAGCTAAGTCGTTTTCAACGGAAGCCATACTTGATTATCTGGAAAACTTTAGATTAATGCAGCAAGCTAAAGATAAGACTCGTTTAATTAGTATAAAAATTCCTGAATCGCTGTTAGACAGTTTTAAAGCAAAGTCTGCATTAAGCCAGATAAAATACCAAACACAGATTAAAAAGCTAATGGTTGAATGGGTTAATAATCAAGAAACAGGTAATTAAGAAGGTCAAACTTATGAATTATTTTTGTCCATGTTTTGTAATCGATACCATGTGACAAGTGCAAAAATAGGTGCGCCGACTGATGCCCCGACTAGAAACAAGAAGTGTAAATTGAACCAAACAACCGGGGCAAATAGGTACAGCACATCATCGAAATCAAACCCGGCAAAACCTGCATACGCTTTTTCCCCGGTGTCTTTTTGTGCCTGATCGATAATTTCAGCCAGTATCTCCGCAGCAACAACGCCGGCTGATGCGCTTATACCCATAACGATAGTCCAGAGCCCTAGAGAACTCTCTCGTAAGCCTATACCAATACCGAGGAAGAATAGTGCTGTTACCGTTACGTCACAAAAATAATCAAACTTATGTCCCCATTCACTGGTCTTGCCAGAGACTCTGGCAAGTTCTCCATCAGCACGATCGAGGAAGGCGGATATTAACCATAGTACGCCACCCCAGAGATTGCCTTCATAAGACCCGATTGCAAGTAAGCCGCAAGCTGCAAGGCCGGTAATTAAACGAAGGACAGTTAGATGGTTTGGTGTTACTGGCGTATTAACTAAAGGCAGTATACAAACACGTGCTATTTTATGTGTCCAGGAATCACCGACCATAAGAAGTTGCCGTGCTTAAGAGTTGAACCCAGAGAGTTCTATATTGAATTTTTCAACAGTTCGCTTAGTGCGTGCATGGATTAGCGCTTTATATTCAGCTTCGAATTCGTAGTCGTTTGCAGCCGGGTCAATATCATCCCATCGCTCGGTTGCCGGGTGACTATAAATTTCTGTAACACCATCAGATATGTGGGGAATGATACGAACCAGTGTATCGATATTCATGTGGCCGCTGTCATTCAAACCATAGATTGTATCGTTGTGCTTAATATTATTTTCTACACATAGTTTTTTCATACGTGATACAAATGGTTTAAAAAATAGATAACGAAATTTACGTAGTAGCTTATCTTTTCTTCCACCGGTGATTGAGTCTAATGGTGGTTCATTGGGTATGCGAATCGCCGTGACCTCGAATTCTTTTCCTATCTTTATAATTAGATCGAATACTGTCGGGTGCAGGTGCATATGATTATGAGCATTGACGTGATCTAATCTCAAGCCAGTCGCTTTGAAAGCTTCAAACTGTGCACGGATTTCTTTTTCGAGTTGCTTCTTTGTTCTAGAATCAAAGAACATCATGACGCCCGTGCGAAACAGATTGTTATCTAGCTGGCCATTGGCATGTGCTAAAGCAGGAATTTCTGCAGCAGGTGATGTAGCCTTGCCGTTACTTAAGACAAGGTGTAAACCAACATTTAGATCAGGAAGATTCTTGGCACGTACAACAGCATCTTCGGCAGCGGGCGCTGATACCATCAAACTCGTGGTCGTCAGAATACCTTTCTCGTGAGCCTTTACTATTGCATCATTAACCGGTGTGGAAAGACCAAAATCATCACCAGTAACAATCAACTTTTTCAGGCTGTGCTCTCCCGGCCAAACAGGAATTTAAAGAACTCGACGCCTTCACGTGCACGACGTTTCATTACTTCCCAGTCGCGACACATTTCGAAAAATAATATAGCCATTTTCCACGGACGGAAATAGAAGCGTTTGTAAAAGTTATCAACCGCTTCAAAGATATCTTCGCTAGGTAAATGCGGATAGTTTAATACAGAGTGTTGTACGCCATCATCACCAACCAGCTCTTCATCTACGATTAACCAACCATTTTCGACAGCTTGCTTGTACAAGAAGGTGCCAGGGTAAGCAGCAGGCAGTGATACTTGAATGGTTTGTGGATTCAATTCTTGTGCATATTTGATTGATTCTTCGATAGTATCTTTCGTTTCGCCAGGAAGACCAACGATAAAGGTTCCGTGTATAACGATACCGAGTTTATGACAGTCTTTGGTAAATTGACGTGCGATATCGGTACGGATACCTTTTTTGATATTGATCAGAATCTGTTGATTTCCTGACTCATAACCTACCAATAATAAACGCAGACCATTGTCTTTCATTATCTTCAATGTTTCATAAGGAACATTGGCTTTAGCATTACATGACCAGGTGATGCCCAGTTTACCGATTCCTTTTGCTAATTCTTCAACATAAGGAATGTTGTCCGTCAAAGTATCATCATCAAAAAAGAATTCTTTTATTTCAGGAAAGTTGTCACGCGCATAGGTTAATTCATTGAGGACATTTTCAACCGATTTATGACGATAGTTATGTCCGGAAATCGTTTGTGGCCACAAGCAGAATGTACAATGTGATTTACAACCACGGCCGGTATAGAACGACATATAAGGATGTAACATGTAGCCGTTGTAGTAATCTGCCGTGTTTAGGTTTTCTTTATAGATGGGTGTTACCCAAGGTAGGGAGTCCATGTCTTCGATTAAGGCACGTGGTTTGTTATGCACGGGCTTGCCATCTTTTTTGTAAATGATGCCATCGACTTCTTCCAAGGCTTTACCTTCTGCAATTTCTTTAATGGTGAAATCAAACTCATTGCCAGCGACAAAGTCGATAGCATCTGATGCGATAACTGTTTGGTTAGGGTTGACTGCGACATGCGCACCACAGAAACCAATAATCAGGTTTGGATTCTTTTCTTTAAAAGCTTCAGCAATCTTCACGTCATTTGAAAAGGACGGTGTGCTGGTATAGAGAACTAAAAATTCATACTCAATTGCCAATGGCAGAATTTCTTCGAGTGAAATCCCTCCTGCAGGCGCATCGATTAAACGGCTGCCTTCGACTAAGGCAGCTAACTGCGCCAGCCACGTTGGGTACCAGAATGATTTTACTTCACGGGTACATTGATAACGCGAACCTGCAGCACCATCAAAACCGTTGAACGAGGGTGGGTTGAGAAATAAAGATTTCAACATTGCTAACTAATACTCCGAATTAATAATTTTTTTATGTGGCCAAATCAGGGGTTTTTTCTACAGAATCCAATTGAATTAACAAATCTTCCTCAGCATGTATCAGTCCAGACTGATCAACATTGAAAGCATTGTTACGCCATTGGATAGAGGTGCCAGTGAAACTAATCACTCTAATGCTAAAAGATAAAATATCTCTCAGCGGAATTAACCAGATTGAACCTGCGCTACTCGAGCCAGTAATCTGCTTTGTACGACTATGTAAAACTATACGTGCCAACAATACGAGTAGAATTGGCAACAATGACAAACTTACGTTTTGTGTTGCCATATAAAATGTAGCAGCGGCAAGAATACTAATGACAAGTGTGTCGGTCAGGAAAGTGAAAAAATATCCCAACGGCTCAACTCTTCTCAACGTTCTTGCCCAACGTAACTCGTGCAGCATGAGATCTTTAAACGATGCTTCTTCAACAATGTTTTCAACAATGAAGTCTGATAGGTGAATCTTATAACCAAGATCGGAAATTAATTTACCGAGCATATAATCATCAGCTAAATAATTGGATAATGATTTAAACCCACCAATCTCCTTTAGCAGGTCGCGTCGAACAATCATTGTTGCGCCCAGACAGAACTTAATAGGTTGTAGAATTCGAGAGATTAAAACAGATGGTAGAAACCATTCATTAATAAACATCGCATTAAGTGATGATGCAAGTTTACCTCTAGCAGAGCCAGAGTAGAGAGATGTTACGGCACCAACCGTTGAATCAGCAAAGGGTGACATTAATTCAGACAAATAATTGGCCGGTACACGCATATCACTGTCTGCAACAAGCAAGTAGTCGTGCTTTGCTGTTGGATACATATTAATTAGATTTGATACTTTATGATTGCAACCGTAGATACGCGAATCGACAACGTAACTGACATCAATGTGTTTAAATTCTTTTATGATTTTCTTAACGATAGGAAGAGCAAGGTCTTTGTTACTATGTAAGCCAAATATGATCTGGTAGTTAGGGTAATCCTGCTGACAAAAGCTTCTTAGGTTTTTAATTAATTCAGCATCAAGACCGTAGATGGGTTTTAAAATTGTTACCGGAGGTTGAAAAGCATTTAACGAATTTGATCTTTTACGTTTGTAGTTGAAGCGTTCAACGGCGAATAAAGCAAACGCTAGATAGCCGGCCGAACACAGACAAATTAGTGCGACAGATAGGTTAAAAAAATTGAAAAATTCAATCTGCATGGGTCAACCGTAATATTTTAATCAAATCCCTAAATGTCTCTGCAGACATAAAATAAATAAATCTATTAATTAACAGTAACTTAGAATGTTTTATTATAATTCCTTTAAAGATAATAAAACAAGAAAAATAAACTGCTTATTTCCAGTGAAACTAACCGCGCAGCATATTGATTTTGGCGGCTTAAAGCAAATATATTACATTTTGCTTATTATCATATTTCGCTATTGTGACAATGGCTTTTGAGTCGGTTTATCCGGGTTTTTTGAGTAAATATTTGGCTTCAACATGCTGCCAATAGAGCAAACCGGGCAAATCGACGATTAGCTCACGAATACGTGTTGCCAGAGAGATGGCCAGAGAGAATTCCGGACTTAGGCCGATCAAAGCGCCTAACATCACATATCCACCTTCTTGGACGCCGTAGCCATTGGGAATGACAAAGGCGATATCGGTAATAATCGAGGTCAAACTTTTTAGCATCAAGGCTTCAATTATGCCGATTGGATGTCCTAATAGGTAACAGGCAAGCCAAACTTCGGAAGTCTGCAGGATAAGACCCAGAGTTCGCCAAAAAATCGATATGAGGAAGCGTTTCTTATCGCTATAGAGCTCCTTCACCAAAGCATCGACATCATGAGCGTTAAGGGTAATCTTGCCCCAACCTTCAGATGTATTGAATTTGCCTATAATTCGGGCAATAAATCCAAACATGCCCGCTCGTTGTACCAATACAAAGCCGACAATGCCTAAACCAAGTAGAAATGTCCCGAGCATGATGAGTTTGGCTAATTCATTATCTATAGCGAGATAAACCAATAAGCTGGTCCCGATGATGGCCCAAGGTACGAGTGCTAGCGCCTGTACCGTTTTATCGACCAGAACCGATGCACTGGCATCAATACCAGGATGTCCCCAGAGAATTAATAAGCGAGCCTTGGCTATTTCCCCCCCAATCGAGGCGACGGGTAACAAGGTATTGATTGCTCGCCCCATCCATAGAGACAGGAAAAGCTGTTTGAAAGCAGGTATGCGCTTAACAGGGAACAGATAATGCCAGGAGATGACCGCAGCAATTAGACTCGGAAACCAGACTATGGGTAAGAGTAGTAGTGAAAAACCAGAATGACTTAAGAGCTCAAATATCTCATCAATACCTTGCCAGAGAATAAGCCAGGTCAAGACTAACAGGCCAACTAGTAGTCCAATATAGGATGCGATTCTGATCATGGGGTATTAGGCGTTAAACGGGAGATGTGTGTAATGCGTTTCATTTTTTCGTATGCATATTAGAATACCAAGTGAATCCATATCATACTAGGCAATTTCACTGCCCAAAAAATATCAGACACTATTATGACAACAGAATCTAGCGCAGCGCCGACACAACTATTTCCATTAGTGAGACATTTGTCTTACCGCTTGACGCCACTTCTATTAAAGACAGAAATTACTCCGAATCAAATCACGGCGATATCTCTATCGCTCGGATTGTTGTGTGCAGTTTGCTTTATCACGGGACTCCATATTGCTGGAATAATTGGCGCAGTATTAATGACCGCGAGTTATACCTTCGATAATTGCGATGGTGAAGTTGCTAGAGTAAAAAATATGTCTTCTGATTTTGGCGCCAAGTTTGACGATATGTCGGACTGGATGGTTGATGCCAGTTTTTTTGCTGCACTAGGTTATGGTACAAGTCAGGTTATGGAACAGCCGTTTTGGTTCTGGTTAGGTTGTGCAGCAGCAGCAGGCGCATTTATCGATTATGTTGTTGATTTGTTTTATCACGCCAAGAACGAAGAGAAAGAAGACTCACTGAGTAGAGAAGAAGTTGCTGCGGAAGGAAAAAAACCGGAAGACACTTTGGATTGGATTATTTATGTTTTCCATAAATTAAGCCGTGCAGATTTTTGCATTATTGTATTGGTTCTTGCTGTATTTAATGTGACATGGATATTGCTACCGTTTGCTGCCATTGGTGCGCAGGTTTATTGGATTACAGATTTATTCGATCGGGCTAGGGGTTATCACACCTAGGCATTATATTTATGTCTGCTGGTCTAGCAGTCTTTTCATTATTTCGATGTTTCTAGAAACATCGTATAGCCACGGGTTCACTTCAAGCGCTGCTTCAAATGCATTTAATGCAGACTCAAATTTTTGTAATTCGAAATAGCATTGTCCGCGCCCGGATAGTGCACCGAAGTGACGAGGCTCTAGTTTGAGTGTTTCTTCAATATCAGCAAGTGAGGCATGATAATCACCCATCAAAAAATAAACGGTTGCGCGTTTATTCCATCCTTCGGCAAAGTTAGGTGCCAGTTCTACAATCTTGTTAAATGATGCCAGTGCGGTTTCATAATCTTTTTTATACATGGCATTTTCACCATCATTAAAGAGAATATTTATTTCTTTTTTATTATGTTCTGACCATATGCGCCATATTTCACGGGTCAATTGTTGTGATAGTCCTAAATCGGTATTTACCTTTAAATTGAAAAACAATTTATCCAGACGTGGGTCAGCTTGATCAGCAATAACTAAATTCGGTGTTAGTGTAACTGCTAATAGTAATGCGACCATTTGTAAAATATTCATTAAGATTAAATATGGCTCATATAGCATATATTCTCAAGCTAACGTTGAGAGATGTAGAAATAAAAAGCCACGAAAAACTGAAAGCTAAGCTGGCTCAGCTTGAGCCTCAGTTGCTCGAAGCGAAGAAGAGAGAGAAAAAGCAAGGAAGAATACGAAAGAGTCATGCAGAAAGTTCGACTTCACAGTTGAAATGCCGGAGAGTATAAGACTAAATTGAATTAACATTTTGCTACTTTCTAAACTTTTTTGACTAAGGGTTATTGTTTTGAAATATCGTCCCGAAATTGACGGCTTGCGAGCACTTGCTGTCGTTCCAGTTATCCTGTTCCACGCTGGAATTGAATTTTTTAGTGGGGGGTTTATTGGCGTAGATGTTTTCTTTGTTATCAGTGGATATCTGATTACAACAATTCTTGTTGAAGATATAGAGAAGAAGGGATTTAGCATCTTAAATTTTTATGCAAGAAGAAGTAAGAGGATTTTACCACTTTTGCTATTGGTAGTAGTTTCAACAGTAGCGTTTTCCTTTCATCTAATGCTCTTTGAAGACTTTAAGTTACTGACATCAAGTTCTCTTTATGTTGCGCTTTTCGCCTCTAATTATTTCTTTTGGAAAAATACTGGTTATTTCGATTTGGGTTCAGACTTGCAGCCGTTGCTACACACATGGAGTCTGGCAGTAGAAGAGCAATTTTATCTTCTATTTCCAATTTTATTAATTCTGTTGTTCAGATGTACTAATTCTAATGTTCGCGTAATTCAAGTTATTCTATTTTTCATTTTGTTAATGAGTATTGCATTGGCTGAATGGGCATCTGAGTATGCTCCAACAGCAAACTTTTACTTTTCGATAACACGAGCGTGGGAATTATTGGCGGGCAGTCTTTTGGCTTTCTACCACATATATACAAAACGAAATTGTAGTACTAAACAATATGCATTTGGATCTAATGTCGGTTTAATAATACTCCTTGCCAGTTATATGTTGTTTCATGAAGGGGTGACGCATCATCCTGGTTTAGTAACAGTTTTACCGGTTATTGGCGCTTTGTTAATTATCTTAGATAAGGGTGCTTATTCTTATACAAATAAGGTTTTGAGGTGGAAGCCAATCTCATTTGCGGGGTTATTGTCTTATGGTTTGTATCTTTGGCACTTTCCAATATTCTCTTTAGCTACTTATCAATATGGATATTTGACTTCATCCACAAAGGTATTTCTTATATTAGTTGTTTTTTTTATTTCATGTGGCACTTGGTATTTTGTTGAGACACCAATAAGAAGAGGTCAATCTTCTGATAAAAAAGTTATCATTGTCAGCGTATTATTTCTGATAACACTAGCTATTGGCTCGACAATTATTCCAACTCTGAAAGAAAATATTTTGAGCGAAGTTCAACAAGAAATTATTAAAATGCAACATCAGCCAATCGCGGAAAATGCTTGTTGGTTGAATTCAACTACAGAGGATGGAGGCAAACTGCCTTTAAGTTGTATACACAAAAGCCACAAGGTGTTTCTGTGGGGTGACTCTCATGCGAAAGCGTTATCATTTGGGGTGCTAGAAGAGTTTGGGGAAATAAGTATGATCTCTTCAAATGATTGTGCTCCTATATTGGATCAAAAATTCTATAATGTAAAAAATTGTGAATCCATTAACAACTTTGCTTTTTCTAATATTAAAAAAATTAAGCCTTCTTTGATATTTATAAGTGCATACTGGTTTAATTATAACGAACAAAAGTTAAATAATTTAGAAAAGACTTTAGAGCGAATTCATTCGGCTTCACCGAATAGTAAAGTCTATGTTATAGGTACAGTGCCATTGTGGAATCCAAGCCTGTCTTCAATTTTACAAAGGATGAATCTGCGATTGACAGAATCAATGGTTTTAGCTCCTCCATTCATGCAAAGACAAACACAGCTTGATGTCAAATTGGAATCAAGGATTCGTAAAACACCTGCAACTTATATTTCTGCCATTAATGCTTTTTGCGACAATTCTAACTGCTTAATCTTATCTAAAGACCGAGTTGGAAACCGATATCTCATAACAAACGACTATGGACACTTAAATCCAGTTGGTGCGGTGTATTTAGCGAAAAAAATAAAGTCGATTGTTGAGTCAATGTGATTTATTTATAAATAAATTGGACAGGGTCGATTACATGGATGTAATCGGTTGAAAATGCAAGGAGCATCTTTTCCAGTGAGGGTTTGAACCTCCGACTCCCGAAGGCAGTGCTCTTGGTCGTTGTACACGAGAGTAGGCTCGCACTTCCCGACGCGACTCTACCTCCTGCATCCATGCAGTCGTTCCAGGCTGAGCTACGCCCCGCAGTAAACCAGAATAAAACTAGTATTGCCGTTCTACTGAGAATTTTGCCAAAGCATACAGCGCATCAAGGTATTCAGAAGGTGGTAAGTCTTTAATGGCATCTATGGCTAGTTCGGCTTCTGCGTCGGCAATCTTTGCCGTATATGAAATTGCCCCAGTTGAGTTTATTGCATCTTTGATTTGGTCAATGTGTTCAAGACCGCCATTTTCTATAGCATCACGGATAACTTCAGCATCATGTTTATTCCCATTCCACATTGCATATAGCAGAGGCAGTGTTGGTTTGCCTTCTGCTAAGTCATCGCCAATATTTTTACCCAGTTCCTCCGAAGAAGAACTGTAATCAAAGACATCATCAATTAATTGAAATGCTGTGCCGAGATGTCTTCCGTAAGCTGCCATCGCCTGTTCTTCTTTCTCAGTTCTATTCGATATAACAGCTCCGAGTTGTGCTGCAGCTTCAAATAGTTTTGCAGTCTTGTTGCGGATCACATTTAGGTAGCTATCTTGAGTCGTGTCCGGATCATGACAGTTTATGAGTTGTTGTACTTCTCCTTCAGCGATGGTGTTTGTCGTTTCTGAAAGGATTTTCATGACACGCATGGAATCAATATTGACCATCATCTGGAAGGCGCGGGAGTAGACGAAATCACCTACCAAGACGCTCGCTTCATTCCCCCAACGTTGATTAGCTGTCGCATGCCCTCTTCTCAGTAGGGATGCGTCAACCACATCATCGTGTAACAGGGTAGCTGTATGAATGAACTCGATAATAGCAGCTAGGTTGATATTCTGGTCGCCCTGATAAGAAAAGACACGGGAGCTTAGTAGAACAACGGCAGGGCGTAGACGTTTACCGCCACTATTAATAATGTAATGCCCCAATTGGTCAATTAGTCCAACATCCGAGTACAGGCTTTTTTCAATTAGGTTGTTCACCAGCGACATATCCGTCGCGATAAGCTCTCGGATGTGCTCAATATTCATAATTTCGGGCTTTTCAGCGGCTGCGTCGTTCTGGTTCATGTCATAAAAATTGCTGTTGTTTGTTAATTCGCGAGGAAATTACTGTCCAAACACGGTTATTTCAAGGATATTATCAAATTTTAACATTCTTACCTTGTCACCACCTGTTGAATTTCTT
Source organism: Gammaproteobacteria bacterium (assembly GCA_021773215.1). Classification (GTDB taxonomy): domain Bacteria; phylum Pseudomonadota; class Gammaproteobacteria; order Eutrophobiales; family Eutrophobiaceae; genus UBA7359. Next base: position 23,339 of record JAJFKM010000062.1, on the reverse strand, counting down.
AGAATCTGCCCCCTTTGTTGAATGTGCACAATATGTGCAAGGTATGGAGAATCAAGATGTACGCGGTAATCAAGTCCGGTGGCAAGCAGTATAAGGTAGAAAAGGGCGATAAGCTCAAAGTTGAGAAGATCGACGCTGAAGAAGGTAAAGACATCAAGATTGATGATGTACTGATGCTTGTAGATGGTGAGAACGTCACTGTCGGGACGCCGCTTGTAAAAGGTGCCAAGGTAAGTGCCACAGTCGAAAGTCATGGCCGAGGTCCTAAGATAAAGATCGTAAAGTTTCGACGTCGTAAGCACCATCGTAAGCAGATGGGACATCGTCAGGCTTATACCGAAATCTCTATAACAGAAATAGCAGCAAGCTAAGAATTGGAGTGTAACAATGGCTCATAAGAAAGCAGGTGGTAGTACTAGAAACGGACGTGATTCACAATCCAAGCGTCTGGGCGTTAAAAAATTTGGTGGTGAAGAGGTTGATGCCGGTAATATTATTATTCGCCAACGCGGCACTAAATATCACCCAGGAATAAACGTAGGTCTGGGACATGACCATACGATATTTGCAGTAGCAGAGGGTAAAGTTGAGTTTAATCAGCGTGGTCCCAAAAATCGTACATTTGTAGACGTAGTCGCGGGCTAGGTTTAAACAGGTTTGTTATAAAAAACCCCGCCACTGGCGGGGTTTTTTATTTGTGACACAGCAAAATAAAATTTTATATCAGATAGACATTCTATAGTGGATATACCAAGCAGTTCGTTTCAGTACGAGGCACGAGCCTTTTTCGGAGCGGACGATTACATGGATGTAATCGATAGAGTGACTCAGGATGCCAAAACCGAATATATGGTTTATACATGAGTACCGAAAAAGGCGAGCACCAACAGGAGGCGCTTTAGGCGACGAAGTAATGGAACGAAATGCGAAGATAGATCATGAAGTTTGTTGATGAAGCGACGATCCGCGTCGAAGCAGGCAAAGGTGGTGATGGATGCCTTAGTTTTCGCCGAGAAAAGAATATTCCCAAAGGGGGTCCCGATGGCGGTGATGGTGGCGATGGTGGCAGTGTCTTTCTGTTTGTCGACGAAGGATTGAATACCCTGGTAGATTTTCGTCATAGTCGTATGTATCGCGCTAAAGCAGGGCATTCAGGTGAAGGGCGTGATCGGATAGGTAAAAAATCGGATGACTTATTCATAAAAGTTCCCTCTGGCACACTGGTTTATGATGACGATACCGATGAATTAATTGGTGATTTGGTCAACAATGGTGATGAACTCCTTGTTGCTCAAGGTGGTTTTCATGGATTAGGAAATGCGCGATTTAAAAGCAGTACTAACCGTGCGCCGCGACAGACGACAAAGGGTTCTGATGGGGAAGCGCGAAACCTTAGGCTTGAACTGCAAGTTCTAGCCGATGTGGGTTTGCTTGGAATACCTAATGCGGGTAAATCGAGTTTTATACGAGCGGTATCTTCTGCAACGCCAAAGGTCGCAGATTATCCGTTTACGACGATGTATCCGAATCTGGGTGTCGTAAGAGTTGATACTGAAAAGAGTTTTGTGATTGCAGATATTCCCGGTTTGATTGAGGGTGCTGCGGACGGAACCGGACTTGGAATAGAATTTTTAAAACACTTAAGTCGTACAAATTTATTGCTACACATTGTGGATGCCAGTAATGATCCAGAACAGGTATTTAAAGATATCAAAACAATTGAAGCTGAATTGAAACGCTATGATGAAGCTTTATCACAAAAAGAGCGTTGGTTAGTCTTAAATAAGTCAGATGTTTTGCCTGCGGAATTGTTCGATGAGTTGATAGAAGAGTTACAGACTAAATTGAAATATGAAAATAAGATCTTTGTTATATCTGCAGTCACAAAAGACGGCTGCAAGAAGTTAACCTATGCAATACATGATTGGATAGTAAGTCAGGACAAGAGAAGTGAGTGACGATCGAAAAAAATTAAAAGACACACGACGTTGGGTTGTAAAAATAGGCAGTGCCTTACTGACGGATAATGGTTGCGGTCTTAAACACGAGTTACTCGATAACTGGGTAAAGCAAATTGTTACCCTCAACGATCGTGGTATAGAGATTGTCATTGTTTCCTCAGGCGCTGTAGCCGAAGGTGTTGCACGATTGGGTTGGAAAACGAGGCCTAATATTATTCATGAGTTACAAGCTGCTGCTGCGGTAGGGCAGATGGGCCTCATCCAGGCTTATGAAGTCTGTTTCCAAAAATACGGCAAGCATACGGCACAGATTTTATTAACACATGATGATATCGCTAATCGAGCGCGCTACCTTAATGCACGCACGAGTTTAAACACCTTGTTAAATTTAGGTGTCGCACCGATTGTTAATGAGAATGACTCGGTAGCGACAGATGAAATACGCTTGGGAGATAATGATACCTTGGCTGCGTTGGTGGCAAACCTGATTGATGCGGAGCTACTTGTTTTATTAACCGATCAAGAAGGTCTGTTTACCGCTAATCCAAGTTTAGACATTACGGCTACATTAATTGAAGAAGCGAAAGCGGGCGATAAAGCCTTAGAAGATTATGCCGGCGATGGCGGTAGTTTAGGTAGAGGCGGCATGCGCACTAAATTGAAAGCAGCAGTGATTGCGACTAGATCAGGAACGCAAACAATTATCGCATCGGGTAATAATAACAATACTTTAATTAAAATAGCAGATGGAGAAAACGTCGGTACCTTACTGACGACGAACAAAGAACCTATAACGGCACGAAAACAATGGTTGGCGAATCAATCTCATTTGCTGGGTGCCGTCACGCTGGACGATGGTGCTATTGTCGCATTGAAAAAAAACGGGAAAAGTTTGTTACCTGTAGGGATTAGTGCTGTTTCAGGTGATTTTAAACGTGGTGAAATAATCTCTTGTGTTGATAAAGCGGGCAATGAAATAGCCCGTGGTTTAACAAATTATGATTCGATACAGACTAAAATAATCATGGGTAAGTCTAATAATGATATTGAGAAATTATTAGGTCAGCTTGATGAAGATGAGTTAATACATCGGGATAATTTGATACTAGTTTGATTCGGGTGATGTCTCTTGTATCCAAGATGACGCCGTCGCTACGGACTCCTCGGCTCTAACTCCTGCATTCATGCAGTCGTGTTCTCTCGCGACATGACCGCCATGGATGACGAAAATATCGAAAATGCAGGAGCAATTTTCGATGACCGTCCATCCGTGGGCATAAAAAAACCGGCATTGAGCCGGTTTTTAATATATTACTGTGTTTGAATCTTAAAGCGCTTTCACGTGACTGTTCAATCGTGATTTATGTCTAGCAGCTTTGTTTTTATGAATGATTCCTTTTGAGACCATTGCATCGATGACCGGAACAGCAGACTGATAAGCAGTTTGAGCTGCTTCTTTATCTTTTGATTCGATAGCGCTGATGACTTTCTTTATTTGGGTCCGTAACATAGAACGTTGACTCGCATTGTGAAGGCGTAGTTTTTCGCCCTGACGCGCACGTTTTTTTGCAGATGCAATATTGGCCACTCTTAAAACTCCTGATTCATTCTCTAAAGGCGCGACATCATGCGGATATTGGGGCAATTTGTCAATGCTTGAGCCAGTATATGATATCCTTCCGAGAATTGGCTTAATTGGAAGATAAAACAACTAGATAGACTAGGTTGTTAACGATCGATATTGATTATGGAATTGTAGGAATGAGCAGCAAATTATTAAAGTCCACCTTCACAGTGGGCGGAATGACCACAATCTCCCGTATTTTTGGCTTAATACGGGATGTTGTGATCGCGCGTCTGTTTGGTGCTGGTGCCGGCGTGGATGTCTTTATTGTTGCTTTTCGTATCCCTAATTTTTTACGTCGTTTATTTGCGGAAGGTGGGTTCTCACAAGCATTTATCCCTGTATTGGCGGAATATAAAGAGCAGCGCGATGGTGCCTCAGTGAAGGCCTTGGTCGATCAAACATCCGCGACTCTAGGCCTGGTCCTGTTTTTGGTGACTTTAGTGGGTGTTTTTGCCGCACCTTTACTCATTATGATCTTTGCCCCGGGTTTCGAAGATGCTAAACATGTCATTGCCACAGATATGCTGAGAGTCACGTTCCCATACATTCTATTTATTTCTTTAACAGCCTTTGCAGCGAGTATACTCAATACTTATAAACAATTTGCCATCCCCGCATTTACTCCTGTCTTGCTAAACCTGTCCTTGATCAGTTGTGCCATTTGGTTAGCCCCAAAAATGGATGTGCCGATAACGGCATTGGCATGGGGTGTTTTGATTGCTGGTGTTGCTCAGTTGCTATTTCAATTCCCTTTTTTGATGCGACTTAAATTATTTCCTCGACCTGGATTAAACCGGGACAAGGAGGGTGTAAAACGAATCCTCAAGTTGATGCTACCGACCTTATTTGCAGTTTCAATTGTGCAAATTAACTTATTGGTTGATACCATATTTGCTTCTAACTTAGTCGACGGCAGTATTTCTTGGTTGTATTTCTCGGATCGTATGGTTGAATTTCCGCTCGGTGTATTCGGCATAGCCTTAGCAACCGTTTTATTGCCCAACTTATCTAGCGAACATGCGAAAAAGGAGACAGATAAATTCTCTAGCATGATGGATTGGGCATTACGTTGGGTATTCATGATCGCAGTACCTGCGTCAATAGGCCTAGCTGTACTTGCTGTCCCTGTATTAGCGACCCTGTTCCAATATGGTGAATTTACATCCTATGCCACTATTATGTCAGGGAAAAGTTTACTGGCCTACTCTTTAGGTTTACCCGCGTTTATTTTGATCAAGGTTTTTGCGACGGGTTTTTTTTCCAGGCAGGACACAAAAACACCAGTAAAGATTGGTGCATTTGCGATGTTTGCAAATATTGGACTTAACTTCTTATTAGTTGGGCCACTAGCACATGTTGGTCTAGCGCTGGCGACGTCATTATCAGCAATCTTGCAGACCTTCCTGTTATTTTGGTTATTACGAAAAGAGGGTGTTTATCGTCCAGAACCGGGTTGGTTTAAATTTGGAATTCAAATCATTGTTGCGGTCAGTGCAATGGGATTTTTGATTCATTATTTCACTGCCTTGCCTGAGCAATGGTTTGCCTGGAATATGTTGCAGCGTATTGGACAATTGTCATTGTGGATAATCGTTGGTGGTATTTGTTATTTTGCCATGCTCTGGATTACGGGCATTCGTTGGCAGAAGATGACAGCGCAGCACTGATCGGTATAATTCACGGGTTTTATTGATATATGGAATTTATACGCGGACTGCATAACCTGCAGCGACAACGAAAAGATTGTGCTGCGACGATTGGAAATTTTGATGGTGTCCATTTAGGTCATCAAAAAGTTCTGGAACAATTGAAGAAAACCGCGAAAGAAACAGGCTTAATATCAACAGTAGTCATATTTGAACCACAGCCCATTGAATTTTTTGCTCCAGAAAAAGCGCCGTCACGATTGACGCGCTTACGAGAAAAACTACAACAGTTTTCTCGTCATGATATTGATAGGGTGGTTTGCCTTAGATTCAATGAGCAGATAGCTGATTTATCTGCAGAACAATTTGTCGATGATATTTTAATAAATGCATTAGCGGTTAAAGAGTTAATTATTGGTGATGATTTTCACTTTGGTAAAAACCGACAAGGCAATTATCAGTATTTGGTTGATGTGGCAGAAGAGAAAGGGTTTGAAGTAGAAATGACAAATACCTTGAGTTGTCAAAGTGAACGAGTGAGCAGTACTTTAATTCGTCAGTTATTAGCTAATGGCGAAATGAATAAGGCGAGCGATTTACTTGGACGACCTTACAGGATAAGTGGCCGTGTAGTGCATGGTGACAAGCGTGGCAGGCAGTTAGGTTTTGCAACGGCAAATATAGAATTACATCGCTACTTGTCGCCAGTAGTCGGTATATTTTCTGGTCGAGTTTATGGCTTGGATAATAAGCCATTGGATGCTGTTGTCTACGTTGGATCAAGACCCGTCTATAAAGGCGAACATGTTATTTTGGAAGTGCATATTCTGGATTACGATGAAGATTTGTATGGACGGCATGTTCAGGTTGAGTTACTGGAAAAATTGCGTGGTGAAGGAGATTTTAAAACTGAGGAAGAATTAGTTTTACAAATAGCAAAGGACATTGAGAGTACAAGAAGCAGTTTGAAGAAATATATTATAACGAATTAAACAACTAAATAATAAATACTAGAAGTAATGACGAATTATAAAGACACACTAAATTTACCTAAGACCGCATTCCCAATGAAAGCGAATCTTGCCCAACGCGAACCAGAAATGTTGAAGAAGTGGCAGGAAGATGATCTATATGGACAAATACGCAAAAGCAAAGAGGGCGCCAAGAAATTTATTTTGCATGATGGTCCTCCTTATGCCAATGGCGACATTCATATTGGCCATGCAGTTAATAAAATCCTTAAAGACATCATTGTTAAATCACAAAGTTTGAATGGACTGGATGCACCGTATGTTCCTGGCTGGGATTGTCATGGTTTACCCATTGAATTACAGGTAGAAAAAAAAATCGGTAAGGCGGGGGTTAAAGTTGAGCCCGATAAATTTCGAAATGCATGTCGCGAATACGCACAGAAACAAGTTGATAAACAACGTACAGATTTTATTCGTTTAGGCGTCCTTGGTGATTGGCAGAATCCTTATCTGACAATGGACTTCAAAACCGAAGCAAACATTGTTCGCTCGCTCGGAAAAATTATCGAGGCGGGACATCTGCATAAAGGTGTAAAGCCTGTGCACTGGTGCACCGATTGTGGATCGGCATTGGCTGAGGCGGAGGTTGAGTATGAAGACAAACAATCCCCCGCTATAAATGTGCGTTTTGCAGTAATTGATAAAGACGCATTACTAAAATGTTTTAATGTTGAATCAAGTGCTGGATCTTTATCGGTAGTTATTTGGACCACGACACCATGGACCTTACCTGCAAACCAGGCGGTGGCTTTAAATCCTGGCTTTGAATATGTATTAGTGAAATGTGGTAATGAAGCACTGGTTTTGGCTGAAGGTCTATATAAAGTTCTAATGTCACTTTGTGGCATAGAAGATTATTCGGTGCTTGGAAATTGCCTTGGTTCTGAGCTTGAAGGCTTAAAGTTGCAACATCCTTTTTATCAGCGAGTTGTGCCTATTATCTTAGGTGATCATGTCACACTAGAGGCAGGTACCGGAGCCGTGCATACTGCACCAGGACATGGTCAAGATGATTATGCTGTTGGTTTACGTTATGACTTAGAGGTTGATAATCCTGTCGGTGATAATGGTTGTTTCTTGCCCAATACAGAGCTCTTTGCTGGCGAATATGTGTTTAAGGCAAATGCCTCGGTATTAAGCGTATTAGAAGAGAAGGGAGCTTTATTACACCAGGAAACAATACTGCATAGTTACCCACATTGTTGGCGCCATAAGACCCCGATCATTTTTCGTGCTACACCGCAATGGTTTATCAGCATGGATGGCAATGGTTTACGCCAACAAGCATTAGATGCTGTTAAAGATGTTAAGTGGTTGCCTAGCTGGGGTGAAGAACGTATACACGGCATGATAGAAAGTCGACCTGATTGGTGTATCTCACGACAACGTACCTGGGGAGTACCTATTGCGGTTTTTATTCATCGCGAAACACAAGAACTACATCCTGACACACCAGCTTTGATTGAAAAAGTCGCTGCTCTTATCGATGAAAAGGGTATCGACGCTTGGTTTGAATTAGATGCATCAACTTTGCTAGGTGATGCAGCTGAACATTATGCAAAAGTTACCGACACTTTAGATGTTTGGTTCGATTCAGGTGTCACGCATTCAAGTGTCTTGAATGAGAATGAAGATTTACATTTTCCTGCTGACTTATATCTTGAAGGTTCCGATCAACATCGTGGCTGGTTTCAATCTTCATTGCTGACTTCTGTTGCGATGAATAATGGTGAAAAACCGTATCGAAATGTTGTGACGCATGGTTTTACCGTTGATGCAAAAGGCATGAAGATGTCTAAGTCAAAAGGAAATGTTGTTGCGCCGCAGAAAGTAATGAATGCACTAGGTGCTGATGTATTACGACTATGGGTCGCATCTGCCGATTACCGAACAGAGATGAACGTATCTGATGAGATTCTTAAAAGGATGGCAGATGCCTATCGGCGTATACGTAATACCGCACGATATTTATTGTCTAATTTGCACGGCTTTGAACCAGAACAAAATAGCGTTGCGTATGCCGATATGTTGGAATTGGATAAATGGGCTGTTGAACATTGTATGCGCTTACAAGAAGAAATTATTACGGCATATAATAATTTTGAGTTTCATTTGATTTATCAATTACTGCATCAATTCTGTGTTGTTGAGATGGGTGGTTTCTATTTAGATATAGTTAAAGACAGACAATATACAAGCGCAAAAGATAGTTTAGCGAGACGATCAACACAAACAGCGATGTATCATCTGGTTCATATGTTGGCGAGATGGTTAGCACCTATTTTGAGTTTCACAGCTGATGAGATATGGAAATATATACCAGGAGAAAATACAGATTCAATTTTTCTTGAGGACTGGTATCAATTTGAGATTGATGAAGTAAGTTCGAATGAAAGAAAAATAAAATGGGAAATGATTATTAGCATTCGTAATGAGGTCAACAAACAACTTGAAACATTACGTGTTGATGGTGCGATTGGTTCATCTCTGGATGCAGAGGTTGATCTTTATTGTGCTGAAAATGACTTTCAACAACTGAATGAGATCGAGGATGAATTACGGTTTGTATTAATCACTTCTTATGCGCGCTTACATAGTGAAGCTGATCGTGATGATGCAGCCATCGACTCTGAAATCTCTGGACTTTCTGTTTTGGTTAGACCATCTACACATAGCAAGTGTGTTCGGTGTTGGCATCATCGCGAGGATGTGGGTACAGATAAAACTCACCCTGAATTATGTGATCGATGTATAGAAAATGTTGATGGAGAAGGCGAGAGCCGGTTATATGCCTGATCGTGAGATGCACTATGTTTAAATGGCTGACATTGTCGGTGGTCATTATCATTTTCGATCAACTTACGAAGTATTATGCGGTGCAGGAACTAGTGCTGTATCAAGCGAACCCTGTTTTTCCGGGATTCAATCTGACACTAATGCACAATACAGGTGCTGCATTCAGTTTTTTAAGTCAAGCGGGTGGTTGGCAACGATGGTTTTTTGCAGGGCTAGCATCGATTATATCTATTGGAATTATTATTTGGATGTATGGGCTACCATCAAGCAAACGCTGGTTGTTAGCGGCATTGGCTTTTGTACTTGGTGGGGCAATTGGTAATTTATGGGATCGAATTAGCTTAGGCTATGTGGTTGATTTTATAGAAATATATCTATCATTCATGCCCTGGCGATTGTTTAACCCATGGCCGGCATTCAATATCGCTGATTCAGCTATATTCATTGGCGCATTCATGCTGATTATTGATGCGTTTTGGTTTAATGAGTCCGAGAATGATTCTTGAGATTTGATATACTGACCGCAGATTTTTAAATGAACATTTATAAGGTAAGACGAAATGCAAATATTACTCGCTAATCCACGTGGCTTTTGTGCCGGTGTTGATCGTGCCATTGAGATTGTTGAACGTGCGTTGACACTTTTTGGTGCGCCAGTTTATGTTCGCCACGAAGTGGTACACAATAAATATGTTGTCCATTCCTTACGCGATAAAGGCGCAGTATTTGTTGAAGAGTTGGATGAAGTGCCAGATGATTCGACCGTTATTTTCAGTGCGCATGGCGTTTCGAAAGCGGTACGTGAAGTAGCAGCGCAGCGCAGCCTTAGAGTTTTTGATGCAATCTGTCCGCTTGTTACCAAGGTACATATGGAAGTAGGTAAATATCAGGATGAAGAGAGAGAGTGTATTTTAATCGGCCACGAAGGCCATCCTGAAGTTGAAGGAACTATAGGTCAATACCAACCAAAGAATGGTAATGGCGGAATGTATCTGGTTGAGTCAGTCGAAGATGTCTTGAAACTAAAAGTTAAGAATCCGGAATTTCTTGCATTTGTTACGCAAACAACTTTATCGATGGATGATACTGCTCAGGTGATAAACGCATTAAGGGAACGTTTCCCTAAGATAGATGGGCCGAAGAAAGAAGATATCTGTTATGCAACTCAAAATCGTCAAGATGCTGTTAAAAAACTTGTTTCAAAATGTGACTTGATACTTGTTGTAGGTTCACCAAATAGCTCTAATTCCACTCGCTTGATGGAGTTGTCACAAAAGGCGGGTGTACCTGCTTACTTAATAGATGATGCTTCTGAAATTAAAAAAGAATGGGTAGAAGGAAAAGAAAATATTGGTTTAACCGCAGGCGCATCTGCCCCAGAAATTTTAGTTGAAGAGGTTATTGCTAAACTCAAAGAGTGGGGCGCTTCAATGGTTGAAGAAAATCCAGGGATAACTGAGCGAGTTGTATTTTCACTGCCAAAAGAGCTAATTGAGGATAAGGCCTCAGCTTAAGGTCAATTGAATTTATATCGAGCAAGCCTTATTTAGGTATCGATGCTTATAGTGATGCCTCTTCTACAATGCCGATTGGTTCTATTATTTAATTTGAAGAAAGTTCTAGCCCGAGTTCTTTTACGGTATTTTCAAAGTCTGAACGTGTAAAACCTTTTAAGATTTTATCTTCAATTATCGTGACGGGGACTCTCAGTTCACCGCCAATCTCCTTCAATTTATTCTGTGATTCAATATCGTCAGCAACATTAATTTGGTTGACATTTATTCCTAATGCGTTCAAAAAATCTTTAGCTTTACTGCATGCTTCGCAATTATCCGGAACCATATAAAGATCAGCAGAGATATTTTTTGGATTAATTCTATCGGGTTCTTTCTTGCCAGTAGATAGTCTTTTTTCACTCAGAACTGAATAACCAGGGGGACAGGTTTTTTGAAAACTTTTATTACCCTGCTCATCTTCACATTCTACAATTTTAACGGCAGCTAGTAATTGTGAACTAAAGAATACGATGAGAATCGTAGGGATAATATATGTGAGTGTTCTATGTGGCATAACTTTCTCCTAAGATAAAAATACTTAAGAACAAATAAATTGAACTTTTAATTAAATATCACTTTAAATCAATTAATTACATACTATAATTTAATTCAGATTCTAGTATTATACACGTTAATGTGACTATGGATTAACTAAAAAATGTGTGAAATAAGCATCAAACTTAAAATTTCATTTGTCTCTGTGCTATTATTTTTTAGCTCTGTTTCTCCTGCTGAGATTTATAAATGGGTCGATGAAAAAGGTGATACGCACTATTCTCAAAAACCACCAAATTCAGATGTAAATGTGGAAACGGTAAAACCTCCTCCTCCTGTGGACACGGAAGCAGCAAAGAAAAACCTTAATGCACAACAGGAAGCAGCTGATGAATTAAGGACTGGTAGATTGACAGCCAAGGAGGAAAAAGCAAAGGCAAAGGCTGAAAAGGCAAAAATACAACAGCAATGTCAACGATTACATGAACGTTTAAAAGCGTTAACCTATAGGCCCAGAGCAAATAAAGAAGATGAATCAGGAAATGTCGTTAGAATGTCGGAGGAAGATAGACAGAAGGATCTGGATGAGACAAAAGCAGAAATTAGTGAAAAATGTAAGTAGTGAAAAAAAACAGTATTAGTTCGAGACAGTCTCCGGCTGAGTAGCCGTAGGGACAACATTGTAGGCTCGTTTTAGTACATCAATAACTAATTTTCCTCTAGGTGTGTCGTAATGTTTATTGGCCATAGCAATAAGGGCTTTTTTAGCTGTGCCATTGCCCATGAATGCCAGAGAAGACACACCTATTTGTGTCAAATAACGGTTATTGCTATTTGCCATCTCTACAATATACGGGACATCAGCTGGATCACCATTTAATCCTAACGCTACCAGCACTTGTCCGCGGAGTTTTTCATCGTCATTATATTTGAATGAACGAATGTACTCTCTTAATTCACGACTTTTTACGCCATCGATTCTGTTTATTGTACTTGCTAATGCAATTCGAACCGGTGGTTCCCCAATTATTTTCCAATTAATATCAGTTTCCTCAGTATTTTTTAGCTCCCACATGTCATACATTAAATTATAGGCTCCTCTATTTAAACGCATTGCATAGAGAGCGTGCATTGTATTTACGAGTTTAGTTGTGTCGTCTGAGTTGAGAGCTTGCTTGACGTGTTCCAGAGTTGCCTTACCACTGTATATTTTATTGTATAAGTTTTTAAAAGGGATTGGGTCTTTATGGTGGTTTGTGCTTTCCTTATTATTAATTTCATTATCTTGAACGGGTTTGGCATCTGCAAAAACATGAACACTATTCAAAGAACTCGTCGTTATTAAAAAAGCGATTAATAATATTACTTTTATATTCATGTTATGAAAAAGAGATCAAATACGCTCAGGTTATTTGCTCCAGCAATCACTGTCCGTTGGAGTAACAGATGTTGACCTAGCCCCGGTAGATAAAAGTCTAAGATTGCCGCATTTAGTATCAGTAAATGTTTGCGGTGTAGCGACCAGTGTATACGTCTGGTGTGTCCCAGTGGTTTCTATGCTAACGATATAATGATTGGTTGCAGAAGTAGTGGTGATATTTGCAGCGGCTGGAAAAGCATTGTCAGCAGTCGCGTAACTGTTATTGTCAGAATAATAACGTTCCAGGCGGCCAGCAGCTTCTGAAAGTGCGGCTCTTCCTTCTGCACGTTTTCCTCTTTCTACATATTGTGTATAAGATGGAAATGCTATTGCTGTAAGGACACCAACTATAGCGACCACAATCATGAGTTCCATTAATGTGAAACCTGCATCATTCTCATTTTTTCTTTTTGCGGAATAAATTATTTCACTCATTCGTCTATCTCCATTATTAAAAGGCGTATTAGTATACCTTAATTGAACAATGACACTGCAACCTAATGAGGCCAGTTACTCACTGGCCTCATGCAGGTGTGTTAGTTTGTTTGCTCCGACCAGTAGGTGCGGCCGTAGGGTTTGTCGCCCAACTTGAGGCCATCAGGGTCACCATCATTATCGGTGTCAACATCTTGTAGAACGCCACCTTCAACACCAACCAACCCGTATATACCATCTTTAGCGTAAAAGGGTATGACCGCTGAGGAGATGCCACGTAATTCAGTAGAGATCTCCCTCCCGGCGACATCATCAGTCAAAAAGCCTCTTGTAGATAGGACATTGAAACCAAGAAGTCTTCCTCCGCCAAGGTTGGCAGCACAAGCATCCAGGTTATTCCCTGCATCAGGTTCATAGGTAGTAAAAAAGACGTTGCCTGACACGATAAGTGGACTCGACAATAGCTTTTCACCATCGTGTCCGGTAGATGCAAAATCCATATACCAGCCGAGTGATGCATCGACTGTTGTGCTATCCGCATCCAATACGGCAGTACTAATATCGATTAAATCAGAACCAGCGTGGTTTATAGGCACACTGGATGTCTTCGGATAGTCTTTTGCAAGGTGTGCATTAGGGCTAGCGCTTGGTGTCAAATTCCCTATTGCAAAATCCCTTAAACCATAAAAACGATCATTTACTGTTTGTGTCAAAGGGTGTGATCTATCACCTGAGCCGAGTGTTACTAGGAAGTATTTCTGCGCAGATGCTTGTGTAAATTCCGTGTCTAACACTGCTGCGATCTCGGGTGTCTCAAAAAAGCGTCGTTCATCAGCGGCAGTTCCCTGAGTAGAAATGTTTGCCAGTCTGCCTATTATTGTACTACCTGCGGAACCTGAAATAGCAATATCACTCGCCAGATCGACACGCCAGATTTGACCACCTGTGTCAGCTATATAGATACGGTTATCATTGCCATCACCTGTTGTATCTAATAATTCTGGAGCAGCAGCAAAGGAGTATTTCATTTCTGGCACCTTGAGTGTGGCATTGGTGCTTGAGCCGCCAATTGAAAATATCAAGGCGCCAGTTGCAGGATTGACAACAAAGATCATGTTACCTTTATTGTCGCTGCCACCTGTTGGTGTAGTGCCAAAGCCACCGTCCAAAGCAGTGTCATAACCACCACCGAATATTAAAACATCTTGAGAACCGGTAGTGGTTAATATCTGCGTGTATTCAGGTGTTGACCATGTGTCAGCAAGATACTTAAAGTTATCTTCAACAACTGGTGGTCCTACAATGTCAGGTATATTGCCTTGTATACGCCAGAGGAATTTAGGAATAATTTGAATCCCTGAACTGGTAGCTGTAGATGCTCCCGTTAGATCCAAGGCATAATAATATAGTCCACCGCGGCGCATGCCGAAGTAAGCATAAACCTTGTCGCCATCTGCGGGTTCAATAATGCCATCACTATCAACATCAAATTGTTTCACGATGGGTGATAAATCCACACCGTATTTATGATCTCCTTCCGGATTGCTATACAAAGATTGCTGTAGATCCAATAGCGGCTGAGGAATAAACATCCAGTCTTCTAGACCTGTCTCAGCGTTAATCATTCTCAAGCCACCTTCATTCGTACCCACAATGAGTTTGTCGTAAAAGGTATCAACAATACCGTCAGCAGGAGAGTCAGTGTCTGCACCACCGTAGGTGATGGTGACCGGACTACTGTGTAATACATCATTGACAGTCCAGCGGGTGTCAGTATCAACATCGGAATCTTCTATTGAGATAACTTTGCCAAGCATCCATAACATGCGATCCTCACAATCGGATGCAGCTGTTGTGGAAGGCGTTGGACACACCGTTGTTCTAACAGTACTTAGGTCAGTATGATCCCATGAACCGGATGTAATCTTATATTTAGTGTCGTCAAGTGACGTATTTGCTGCGGGAGCTACAGTTGAAGCTGTCGCATCCGTATATAAGAGTCGTGTTGTGAAATCATTCATCTCACCACCGACACCGCCTTTTACTGTCTCGAGTCCATCAACCACGTCGGACCAAACACTTTGTGCTGTGGTATTAAAACGATTAGCAGTATCCACCGCGTGAACATCGTTGGCATCAAGAATACGAGTAATAAAATCACAGGTTGCAGGCGTTCCTACTTCTGTACAAACGAAGTATTTCTTGACGTTACCAAGCCATGCGGAATTCAACTCAGGGGTGAATAGACCAAAATAAACGTCTTCTCGACTGAATAATCGGTTAAACGCATTGGTTGCCAATGATGGAGACACTATAGATGTCGGATTGTTTTTCACATCGGTCAAAATGGTGTCAAAAACAGTGACTAGGTCAGATGCCGTTGTCGCTTCAAAGAATTCACCACCACCTTCTGCAGCAATATCTTTCAGATATTGGTTGCTGATATTAAAACCAACCGTGTACGTTACAACAGTTTGATCATTATCAAGTGTCGACGACTGATCCTTTTCAAAAAGCATTTCAGCCAAGTCGATAGAACATCTTTCACTAGTACTAAGGCTGTCATTATTGGAGTCTACAGTACGGCAAGTTGAGATATCAGAAAACTCAGCTGGAACGGTTGATGTCATGTTCGCAGAGTTAGCTTGTCCATCTGTAAGCAATACTTGATAGTTTGAAGCACAGCTCAGCTCGCTACTAAAAGGGCTGATATAATCCGGAGTGCCGGAAATAGCTCTGGTTGAGCAGGCTGATGCGTCGAGGTTAGCATCGGTACAACCAGACGGACTATTGACCCCATAAGGTGGGTATGTGCCAGTGCTAGCGCCATTGCAGTCGTTGTCGCCGTCACAATAACTTCCCGGATGACTCAGCCGTGTTTTGCTGAGACCATCACGGCTTTTGCCGTACACAACACTATCACCGCGCCAATAATGTGCGGCTTCATAGAGTACTTCGGTAATCGGTGTCCAGTCAGAGGTTGGAAAATCATCAACCAGCTCTACCAGTTTTTGACGAACTGTTTTAACAGGACTGAAACCAGCGGACGCCTGATATTTAATCGAAATGCGAGGCGCCTTGGTTGTACTTCCATTATAAGTATATGCTTCACGATCATTGCCTGTGGTTTCAATGATAAAAGCCATCGCATTGCCAGTACTCCAGCCACTCCGATTGACAATCTCCTGAACAAGGTTTTTCAGTTCAGACGTCTTATAAGTGGAATTGGTCGAAAAGTTTGGAGGTGACCATGCCACCGAGCCGCTGCCTGTTACTCCAGTGCCATCGGTTTTATTACGCGTACTGACATTACCGTATGCACCGGCATTATCTTCATCTTCACCATAAATTGTGACATTAGTTGTGCCGGTATCATTTGCATCTGCCGTAAAAGTCAGGCTCGCTTCCAGAATAGTAGCCCCTTGGGGTACATCAATATCTTGAAAACGCACACCAATATCAATACCGTCATCGAAATCGAGATCGCTACTACCGGTACTTGAGTTTTCTGCATCGTCAGAGCCAGATGCGATTTGCGCTGTCTCGGTTGCAACAACGCAGCCAAGTGTGCCTGTCGTGTCGTAAGTCACTTCCAGATTTGCGGAGAGTCCCGAGTTACCGTCATAGCTGTAAAAATCTTTACTGCCTGTATTGGTTTCAATGATTAGATTCAGAGAATTACCTCCACACCATCCAGATGGATCGGTGACTTGTTGAATCACCGAGGCCAGACTATCACCCGCACAGGTACCATCGACACAACTGGCAATTGCAGCGGCCGCGGTTGTCGCTGGTAATGTCCAATTAGTGGTTTTCGTAAAAGTGGTACGACCACTTATATTGCTTGCTGCAGTTGTAAATGTCGTCGAGTCTGTTGCATTTTCTGCTTTGATATTAATAATATCGGTTGTGGTGGCATCAGAACTCGTTGGTGTGAGTATCACCTTTGCATCGGTAATGGTCGCACCTTGAGGGATAGCAACATTATTAAAACGTAGACCGGTAACTTGTGTCACGGCTGGTGCAGGAGTAGTAAATGTCACACTTAATAAGGGAGCGTTAGCAGGACTCGTATCAAAACTTTCAAAACTTCCACCACCTGCACTTTGCGAAAACAGACACAAAGGGTTGCCATTAGAACCTGCACCAACACCATAGAGTTCTTGAATAGTCGTTAGTACATTAATGACTTGGGGAGTAGCAGCATTATTAAAAGTATGGCTAGTACTGGCTGCCGTTGGAGCGGCTGTTTTTCTGTTTGAGAGTTCATTTGTTCCCGGGCTTGAATAATTGACGCAATTAGATAGTTTTTCACCACTGATAACAGTTGAACTACCTGTGCTAATGCCAGAACGTTCAGTAAGCGTGAGCGTCGCAGCGGTGATTGTCGCACCAGTCGGAATATTTAAACCGGTAAACCGCGCCGTTTCCAAAGCACCATCGTTATAAAATTGGGCAGTTGTGCCTACAGCAGAGCCAAATTGATCGGCGTCATCATCACTTGTATTGACGCGTGAAGTAACAGTGGACCCACCAGCACCACCCGGCAAGGTGTTTATATTTAAAATCGCATCAGTCAGTAATACAGCAAAAGGTGTTGCGGTATCTTGTTCCGCATCATCGCTGGAACTATTCACAGAATAGGTTAGTGTGCGTTTGGTATCATCCGGTTCTGATACCGTATCGGCAGCGGGATCATCAATTCCTGCTATCGGATACACAATTGCGCCACCGTTCTTATAGGTAAAACGCATCAGGCCCATGTTGACGTCTTCGACGCCATTAATAATATCGGTCATGGCCTCTTTCATTAATTCCATTCGGGATTTCCCCGTACCTGAAACTGTCGCGGTCATACTTCCTGACGTATCTAGTATCAGTAACACATTAGGTAAGATTGCATTCGAGGAATTGCCTGATGAACTGCCAGAACTAAAATAGATCTCCGTATCATCAGCACGAGAAATGCTCGTAGTAAAGGTAAGGAAAAACGCAATAATTAGGTATGTTGTTCTTTGAGAGAAGAGTCGTAACATCTTGTTATCCTCTTTAAAATTAAATTTAATTAATGGAATAGGGTTAAATAGTTTCATGCTGAGTAAATTTCTTAAGAGCAACTTGCTTTAGCTGCGGATTGAAGTTCCCAGGATTTCTTACATTTGGATTCGCCCGTAGCAGGGTGAGTGCAAACATTTTTGATCTTGAATTCCTTTGGCTTTGGGTTTCCTACGCGGGCTTTTACGACGGTAGGGTCTACTTCAACGACGTCATCCGCATCAAAATCAAATTCAACGCTGACACTGCTAACCGTTCCATCTGGACAGCCAACAGAATAATAGCGGGTGTTCATGTCCATGCCTTGATCGACGATATTGTAATTGTCGGCCGCGTTAGCATAGCTGAGTGTTATAAAACAACTTATAATGATTTTGAGTGGTTGCGTTATCTTCATTTTCATTGCTCCATTATGTTTATCTGGTTTCGATTATTTTCGAGTGATTGAATCAATAATAAATTTTCGAAAATAATGCGAGGATTTATAAGTGCCAGGCACCTGCATTTAAGGTTGTTGATGCGCCAGATTCAGTTGTGGCTGTTACTGACATATTGAAATAATTATATGTTTGACTGCCACCCTGGATATTTGAACCAGAGGCGAATACTGATGCGGCATCTTTTGATTCAAGAAAAGTAGATGAATAAGTTGCATCGGCATTATAGCTGCCTACATCATCAACGGTTGAGTTATATCCTGATGTATTAAATGAGTCTTCATTATCCAATGCAATTGCCAATGCAGTTTCTGCAGTTTGGAATGCGCGATTCTTTTCTTGCGTATTTGCTGCCATTTTTTCATCCAGAATATTTGTTTTCATGGATGATAAGGCCAGCATCGTTAGAATGACTAGAAATATGAGCGCCGTCATTAAGGCCGCTCCGTTTTGTGTCTTGTTTAATTTGTTATAAGTATTTATTTTCATAATAATCACCGTATGTTCAAGATCGCCTGTTTCTGATTTCAACTGTTGCTGTAAAGATACGTCGTCGACGTCGATCGTCGACAGGGTCAACAACGGTTCCCAAGAGAGAATAAGTATTTGTGTCCGTTGTTTCGCCGTATTCTTTTACTGTACGCATCAGTAGAGCTATTTTCACACTAACAACATTTACCCAGTTTGTGACTGCGCTCGCATCCACAAATGTATTGGCCGTTCCATTTGCCGAAGTGTCTTCGCCATAGAGCAACTGCATGCTTTCGACTCCTTCGATGAGCTCTTCAGAACCGCCAGGTGTTGTTCGCCAAAGGGCAGGGCCAGTACCATTGCCGCTGTTTTGAATGTAGTAGCGATAGTTGCCCAATCGATACATTACGGCGTCAGTATCATAGACACGTGAAAGGTTTGCTGAGCTATTCCCTGGTGTCCCAGATGCTGCGTGTTTGATAGTTCCTGTTGCATTGGCATCCGTATTTGTGACTTGAAAAATATCAGCTCCACCACAGTCCCCAACAACGACAAAACTTCCCTGAGTGAAGCCATTGCCGACAGCTACGGTTAAATCATCGCTGACATTTGACATGGCTGCTGTGAGGGAAACGGATGTAGGTTGAATATATCTAAGCGTAATACCGTCAGATGCAACACCATCTGTTGTCGTGATCATATTAGCAACGGCATCGGTGCTGTTTGATGGTTGCCAATTAGCACCGTTTTCTGAACCTTCAATCAGTGCGCTTGTTGATGTTTCCGTGAAGCTAGTTATAGCTGTAACTGTGACGCTGTTTAATAAATTAGAAACATCTTCGACATTGTCTGAACAGCCAACAAAAGATGCCAGTCGAATGTCTTTGACAAGGAGGCCCATAGCAAAACGAGCATTTTCTTGTAGAGCCCCCATTTCATTCTGCTCGGTATAAACACGCTTATTGGTCACAAACATGGTAACTGCCCCAGTCAGCATCATTATACCGATGAGCATTGCGATCAAAACTTCTATGAGGGACATACCATTCTGGCGGTTATTTAGTTTATTCATAGTTAGCAATTTCATGGTTGTAGTGTATAGCTGATAGTTCGTTCTTGGTTTTCTCTATCTGTCCAAACAAGGCTTATTGTGTACATAGAGCCGGCACTGGTTATGTTTGCTTCACTCCCAGGTGGCAGTGTCTGTATAAGTTGTTGTCGCCAACAAGCAAGATCGTTAGCCGCAGACGCTGGAACTGTCAGGTCACATGCCCCAGTTGCATCTCCAACTGTATAGTCAGCAACATAATCGCCAGCATTGGAGCTGTTAAGGCGTATTTGATCCATTATATCTGAGGCAAGAACGCTGATTTGTGTTCTGAGATAGGCATCATGATTAAACCTTAATGCCTGGAATTGAAGTGCTACGACACCTAATACACCAACTGCCAGGATTACCATGGCAATGAGTACTTCAATTAGCGTAAACCCTTTATTGTGTCTAGTATTCTTAAGATGATTTTTCATTATGAATATTCTCTAATATTGCTTACGAACAAGTAAATGATGAATCTATTCCGGGTCTGCCAGTAGTAGAAATGCTAACTTCTCTACCTGTTTCTCCGGTTCTATCGTCGCAGATTTGAAAAGTGCCAGTGAAATCAATGAAGCCATCAGAACCGTAAGTGAAACTGGTTCTGTTTCCCGTTTCATTAACGGTTGTTTGAGGGCATTGTAGTTCAATTAGTTTGATAACATTTGCGGAGCCATCTACAACTGACCAGCCCGTACCCCATTCGTTAGTATTGTCTCCAGCATTTGAAGCACTGATACTCATGGACGCATTTCTCTTAGATGCTTCACTTCTCGTATAGGTGAGGTAACTTACAAGCGTGTTGGCTTTTGTCGTCATACAATTATTCTTTACCATTGCGTCATAACTAGGTAGTGCAACAGCAGCGAGTATTCCGCCTATTGTTATGACTATCATTATTTCAATGATGGTAAAGCCCTTGGAGTTGGAGTATTTATGTTTCATCATTTAGCTCACGTGATTAAATTATCCATAATCATTTATACTGCTAGTTATAGCAAATATTAATAATTACTAAAGCTTGATTAGATAAACGGTGGTTTTTTAGGGATGAATGGTAAGTCTCTTTTAACTATTGAGAACGGGGTCACACTCTAGATTATGACTAAATACGATTTCATTATTATAGGCGGCGGTATTATCGGCATGACAACCGCTCGGGAACTGGCCGTTCGCGGTGCAAGTGTTGCCCTCATTGATAAGGGTAAATTAGGCATGGAAGCCAGTTGGGCCGCAGGCGGGATATTGTCGTCTATGCGTCCGTGGACAGAAAACCCTGCATCTGCCGAGCTGTCTGAGCATGGTAAAATATTCTATCCGCGATACATTAGTTCATTGGTAGATGGAACGGGTATTGACCCTGAATATGTGAAATCGGGATTAATCATCATGGAGTCTAATCATATTGCCGATATTAAGCGCTGGGCTAGCAGTAAGTGCATAAAAGTAAAAGAAAAAATAGAAGATCTAAACCCTGATCTAAAACTTCCTGACCAGGCTGTTTTTCTCTCTGAGATAGCACAGTTAAGACCACCTAGACTATTAAAGGCATTACGCAAGAGCTTAAAACAGCTGTCGGTTTCACTTTATGAAAACACAGATATCACTAACTTGGTAACTAGAGATGGTCGCTGTGAAAAGGTGGAATTTAACAGCGGTAAGTTATCCGTGGAATCAGTGATTATTACAGCTGGTGCGTGGAGTAAATTGGTACTGGGTGATAGAGCTAATGATGTGAATATCAAACCAATACACGGTCAGATGATGTGCGTTAAGCCCACTGAATCGAAATTAAACTCAATAATATTGGACGGTGGCCACTATTTGATTCCGAGGCAAGATGGGCATGTGTTGATTGGTAGCACCATGGAAGATATTGGTTTTAATAAAGAAACGACTATGACCGCGCAAGAAGAATTGCAAGATTGGGCTGCTTCCGTCTGGCCCAATTTGAAAAATGCAAGACTGGTAAAACATTGGTCTGGTTTGCGGCCTTCAACGGATGCTGAAAAACCGTTCATAGGAATGGTTCCAGACTTTAAAAACATCTATCTAAATACAGGACATTTTCGGAAAGGGATATTACAGGCACCTTCATCGGCGAAATTATTGGCCGATATGTTCTCAGGTGAATCTTCGTTTATGGATATCGGTGAGTTCGCCCTTAACAGGCAAACAAATCAAACTGAAATTGTGAGATAAATGATGATCAGTCTTATTTCATCTCCACTTTATTCTTGGCTTCTATTATAATGTGTAGATGAGTGGAAAAATTGACGAACAAAATTGTATGAACGAGATCCAAGATACCATCAAGACGAAATTACTCGAATGTGATATCAATCCTACGTTTCAAAGAAAGGAAATCGCGCGAGTCATGCTGAGTAGACCTCAGCATTTATCGGCAGATCAAGTGCTCACACTTGTCAATGCAAATGAAGGACATGTTTCGAAAGCAACCGTGTATAACACCTTGAATCTGTTTGTAGGTAAAGGCTTGATTAGAGAGGTCGCCATCGATCCGACGAAGATTTTTTATGATTCTAATACCTCGCATCATCACCATTATTATAATGAAGATACTGGCGAACTATATGATTTTGAAACCGACGATATGAGCTTAAACCCGAAGTCCTCATTACCTGAAAATACAGTACAATCGGGTGTCGATGTCGTTGTTCGAGTAAAAAATTCGACGTAATTTTTCTTTTTTTAATTTTCACAATATGCCGGAATAGCTCAGTTGGTAGAGCAACTGTTTCGTAAATAGTAGGTCGGAGGTTCGAATCCTCTTTCCGGCACCACCTCCAACACTTTCAGCGATAGGATTTACTAACCTTGTCCCATAGACTGCCATTTGTCCCATAGAATTAGTTCTTATGCTCTTTTTTGGGGAGTGAAAACGGGGTAATAACCTTACCTTTACGGCGGTAATGTTTGCGCGTTACAGCCGCACTTGAGTGGTCAAGTTTATCAACGGCTTCAGCTTCAGTTGCATCCGATCCTGCTTTTGCACGTAAGTCTTGTTCGGTAAAACGCTCGGTCAAATCTGTTTCAGCTAGAGCTTTGTCCATACTGCGCCGCCATACAGAATCAAAACCGCTCGTGGTGTGGTCGGCCTTGATGTATGGCTTGCCTGCTCGTGTAGCAAATAGGAACATTGTTCCGACTTTACGGGGTAGGGCGCGAATGTTGTTTATAGCCGTGCGTAATTCATCGTCCCACTTAATGGTAATTTTCTTGCCCGTTTTATTTTGTATTGCATGGATGCCATCTTCTTTTAAATCAGATAAACGAATCGAGAGCATGTCTCCTT
>JAJFKM010000061.1 GCA_021773215.1 Gammaproteobacteria bacterium | reverse complement strand
AGGGCCCGACCATGCCTTCACGCATACATTCGAATTGTGTATTTTCGAATGCACGACGCGCCAACGTGTTGCGTACCACTCTAAGGTACACACCCGCTTCACGCGCAGCGTTACGCAGTTCAGTCATTTGAGCCACCGATAGACCGTGATATTCGGCCGCGATTGCAGAAGGAGCCTCCGCCGCAACACCAGCAATCTCTTCAACGATTGCTTTTTTTGCATTTAGATTAAGACTCACTCTTCGCCTCCTGTTAAGTTAAATATGGTTTTAACACCATACTTTTACTATAAAAGCTTGCCTTCACTTTACGCTCGGGCAAACCGGTTAACGGTGACAAACACAGAGTATTCTGTGAGTGTGATTACACCGTCTGCGTAGGTAATTTTTAGTACATTAAGACACCCAAAAGAGTGTCACCTACGGTCTTTGACGTCCTGACAGTTACCTGTCAGTTACAAAGTCTTTAAAAACGTTATTAGCAAATTTTTGGCTAATAACATTCTAATTCAAAAAATACTTACTAGATTTCCAAGCTAGCCTGATCAACTAAAACGCCTGGTCCCATTGTTGTGGAGATACTTAGCTTACCCAGATAAACACCTTTAGCTGAACTTGGCTTAGCCTTGTTCAAATCGTTTAATAATGAGTGTAGATTTTCAATCAATGAATCAGCGTCAAACGAAACCTTACCGATTGTGCAATGGATAATGCCATTCTTATCAGTTCGATAACGAACTTGACCACCCTTCGCGTTTTCAACAGCTTGTTTTACGTCATTGGTAACCGTTCCCACTTTAGGGTTTGGCATCAATCCACGAGGACCTAGGACTTTACCTAACTTACCAACTACAGGCATTGCATCAGGTGTCGCAATCACAACTCCATAGTCTATATCGCCTTTTGTCATCGCTTCGGCTAAGTCTTCAAAGCCAACTGCATCTGCTCCAGCGGCCTCAGCTGCTTTTGCATTTTCACCTTGAGCAAACACGGCAACCTTTACAGTTTTACCAGTGCCCTTAGGTAATACAGTCGAACCACGAACCTGCTGATCCGATTTACGTGCATCAACACCCAGATTCACTGCAACATCTACAGATTCATCAAACTTTACTGATGAGATATCTTTTAATAATTCCAAGGCATCTTTCACCGGGTAATATTTACCTGGCTCGATCTTGTCTTGATACGATTTTATTCGTTTAGTTAATTTTGCCATGACTAAACTACTCCCTCAGTATCAATTCCCATGCTACGAGCAGTACCAGCAATTGTCCTAACAGCGGCATCTAGATCGGCAGCTGTCAAATCAGCATCTTTAGTCTTTGCAATCTCTTCTAATTGCGCACGAGTGACCTTGCCGACTTTATTACTATTTGGTGTGCCACTACCGCTTTTGATACCCGCCGCTTTTTTCAATAGAATTGCGGCTGGCGTGGTTTTACTAACAAAGGTAAAACTTTTGTCGGCATACACTGTAATAATGACTGGAACCGCTATTCCTGGTTCCAAACTTTGAGTTTGAGCATTGAATGCCTTGCAGAATTCCATGATGTTGACACCATGTTGTCCTAAAGCAGGGCCAACAGGTGGACTAGGATTTGCCTGACCGGCAGGCACCTGTAATTTTATATAACCATCAATTTTCTTGGCCACAGCCTTTCTCCTTGGGTGCAAACGCCTTGCGGCTCCCCGTTAACAAATTAAACAATAACTATTCTTTCTCTACTTGGTCGAACTCTAGTTCAACTGGGGTAGATCGCCCAAATATTAAGACAGATACTCGTAAGCGACTTTTCTCATAGTTCACTTCTTCAACGACACCGTTGAAATCAGTAAAGGGTCCATCTTTAACTCGTACTACTTCACCAGGCTCAAACAATATTTTTGGCCTTGGTTTATCAACGCCTTCTTCAACACGTTGTAAAATCGCATT
This sequence comes from Gammaproteobacteria bacterium, assembly GCA_021773215.1. Taxonomy (GTDB): domain Bacteria; phylum Pseudomonadota; class Gammaproteobacteria; order Eutrophobiales; family Eutrophobiaceae; genus UBA7359. Next base: position 975 of record JAJFKM010000061.1, on the reverse strand, counting down.
TGCTTCCTTTTCGGTAATTGGTGCAGGTCTATCGCTGGTGCCGCCAATAAAACCCAGCACCTTTGGTGCTTCTTTCACCAAGTGCCAAGTATCATCATTCATTTCCATTTTTACCAAGACATAACCAGGAAAAAACTTGCGATCACTTTTGCGTTTTTTACCATCGCGCATCTCAACTACTTCTTCAGTTGGCACAAGTATTTCGCCAAACATTTCGTCAAGCCCACTACGCTCTATTCGATCCTGCAACGAGCGCATTACTTGATTTTCAAAACCTGAATACGCATGCACTACATACCAATGCTGCGCCATTCTAACCCCCATGTCCCATCAATGAACCAATCGACCAACCTAGAAACATATCCAGTAACCATAAAATTATCGCTACTAAAATAACCATAACTATTACGATTAGGGTCGTTTGTACTGTTTCTTGACGTGTTGGCCAAACAACTTTACGAACTTCTATCTGTGCATCCTGGAAATACCCCCAAGTATGCTTTCCTTTTTCTGTCTGTAACGCTATTGCAACACTCAAACCAGCTGCTGCAAGTAATCCAAGCACTCGGTATAGCAATGACTGATCAGCAAAAAAATAAAAGCCGACCAAAGCCGCTATAACGATCAACAACGCTAAGCCAAGCTTGATTGTGTCCAGTGTGCCACTGGTAGTTTCAACATTTGTGTTCATATGTGTCTTACATTTAGTCCTAGGCCATTATTTAACTAATGGCAGGCCAGGAGGGAATCGAACCCCCAACCTGCGGTTTTGGAGACCGCCGCTCTGCCAATTGAGCTACTGGCCTATACTTAATTCAAATAATTTGCCTAACGTTACTCAATAATTTTAGAAACAACGCCAGCACCTACCGTGCGACCGCCTTCTCGTATTGCAAAACGTAAGCCCTCTTCCATCGCAATCGGGTTAATCAATTTAACCGTCACTTTGATGTTGTCGCCCGGCATGACCATCTC
>JAJFKM010000007.1 GCA_021773215.1 Gammaproteobacteria bacterium | reverse complement strand
GAAGCTGAAGAAGCGATAGAAGCTAGTCAACAAGCTGAACCAGAAATAGATCCTATTTTATTACGTCCAGTAGATGACCTTGAATTGACCGTTCGTTCTGCGAATTGTTTAAAAGCAGAGAGCATTTACTATATTGGTGATTTAATCCAGCGTACTGAAGTTGAATTATTAAAAACCCCGAATCTCGGTAAAAAATCTCTAACAGAGATCAAGGATGTCTTGGCATCGCGTGGTCTTTCATTGGGTATGCGTCTGGAAAATTGGCCGCCTGCTGCATTAGAGATTAAAGAAACCGCGTCAGTAATATAAAGAGAGAATAATAATGCGTCATCGTGAAAGTGGTCGAAAACTAAATCGCAATAGCTCGCATCGTAAAGCGATGTTTAGAAATATGGCGGCATCCCTTATGGAACATGAGGTAATCAAGACGACCTTACCAAAAGCAAAAGAATTACGTCGTGTAGCAGAACCATTGATCACAATGGCTAAAAGTGACAGCGTTGCAAATAGACGACTGGCCTTTGCCCGTCTTCGTGACCGAGAAATGGTAACAAAACTATTTAATGAACTTGGCCCGCGCTATAAAGAGCGACCTGGTGGTTATCTACGCATTCTCAAATGTGGTGTTCGTACCGGTGATAAAGCACAAATGGCCCTAGTATCATTAGTCGATCGACCAGAAGTAGCAGAAGCGGTCGTTGAGACAGCAGAACAAGCATAATAATAATTACAAGCTTGTATCCTTGAAACCGGGCTTAGTCCCGGTTTTTCTTTTTGTAGCACGTCTTTTTCCTTACTACTTTGTTGTCACGATTTTTAATTACCTCATTTACTAATATGTAAACTCGGTAATTAAAAAGCCGCTCCGCCTCGTATTAAGAAAAAATACGTAGCTACAAATCATCACGTCATTCCCGCATTCGCCTACAGGGATGTACGACTGCATGGAAGCAGGAGGCAGAACGACTCAGGAGACAAAGTCGAGGTGGTAGAGTCGAGTCTGGAACAGAGACCGAGGCGGGAATCTAGTAGATTGACGTACAGCTCATTTAAAAACTAGACTGTTCATATGATATTTCTATTCACAGACTATGGCTTAGCTGGGCCGTATATAGGACAGGTTGAGACGGTATTACATCAACAGGCTCCGAATGCAAAAGTCATTAATCTGATGGCGGATGCGCCACGTAATAACCCTAAAGCGAGTGCTTATCTGTTAGCCACACTGATTCCACAGATACCTGAAGGCTCGATTATATTTTGTGTTGTCGATCCGGGTGTGGGTTCTGATAAAGACAAGCCTACTGCTATAAAGATAGATGGCCGTTGGTTTGTTGGTCCTGATAATGGTTTGTTTGATATTGTCGCAAAGCGTGCACAAGAAATATTAGCATGGCATATCACATGGAATCCGGAAGCACTATCCAGCAGTTTTCATGGCCGAGATTTATATGCACCTGTTTGTGCCATGTTAGAAAATAAAGAACAGATCCCCGGTGAGAGAGTCGGTTGGACTGATCAGCATCAATGGCCAGATAATCTTAATGAAGTGATTTACATAGATCACTTTGGGAATTGTATGACGGGGATACGTGCTGAAACATTAAATACACAAGCAGTATTAAAAATTAATGAACAAGAAATACTTAATGCTAAGACATTTTCTAATGTATCAGCAGGTCAGTCATTTTGGTATGAAAATTCAAATGGCCTAGTAGAGATAGCCGTAAATCTAGGAAGTGCAAATAAAGTATTGGAAATTACTATAGGCCATCCTATTTATAGCTAGTGTCTGCAATCGGTAGCAGACTAAGACTTAAGTTTCTCTTTTAGCAATTCATTAACCTGCTTCGGATTAGCCTTACCTTGTGATTGTTTCATTATTTGGCCGACGAAATACCCGATTAGCTTGCCTTGTTTTTCTTCTGGTGCAGCTTGGTATTGCGCGACTTGGTCTGGGCTATTGGCTATTACATCATCAACCAGTTTTTCGATAGCGCCGGTATCGGTGACTTGTTTTAGTCCTTTGGCTTCTATGATTGCATCGGCATCGCCTTCGCCGTTCCACATGGCTTCGAAGACTTGTTTTGCTATTTTGCCGGAGATGGTGTCATCTTTGATGCGTTTGATCATACCGCCTAGCATTTCTGCACTGACCGGGCTTTCTGTAATATCTTTGTTTTCTTTGTTCAATGATGCAGACAAGTCACCTGCTATCCAGTTAGCACTGAGTTTGGATTCGCCTTTGGCTGTCTCCATACAGGCTTCAAAATAATCGGCCATTTCTTTTTGTGCGGTTAATACGCCACTGTCATAGGCGGATAGTTTGAATTGTTCTATGAATCGTTGTTTCTTGGCATTGGGTAGTTCTGGTAGTTCACTACGTATCTTATCAATTAGTGCAGCTTCTATTTGAACGGGTAGTAGATCTGGATCAGGAAAGTAGCGATAGTCGTTTGCTTCTTCTTTGCTCCGCATAGAACGTGTTTCGTTCTTGTTGGGGTCATATAAGCGTGTTTCTTGAGTTATCTTGCCACCATCTTCAAGAATATCTATTTGTCTTTCTATTTCAATATTGATTGCTTGTTCTACAAAACGAAATGAATTGATGTTCTTTAATTCTGTACGTGTGCCATATTCTTCCTGACCTTTCGGTCGCATGGATACATTGGCATCACAACGGAATGACCCTTCTTGCATATTGCCATCACAGATTTCCAGATAGCGCACAATCGAATGGATCTTCTTCATATAGGCAACGGCTTCTTTGGCGCTGCGCATATCAGGTTCAGAGACGATTTCCAGTAAAGGCGTGCCAGCGCGGTTTAGATCAATCCCTGTTTGATCACCAAAACCTTCATGCATTGATTTGCCTGCATCTTCTTCAAGATGTGCACGAGTGACGCCTACTATTTTTGTAGTGCCATCTTCTAATTGAATCTCAAGATTACCGCGACTTACGATGGGTAATTCAAATTGACTGATTTGATAGCCCTTAGGCAGATCAGGGTAGAAGTAATTTTTTCTGGCAAAGATCGAACGTTCTGGTATTTCTGCATCAATCGCCAGACCGAACTTGATTGCCATCAATACGACTTGCTTATTGAGCACGGGTAACACGCCAGGAAGACCCAAATCTACTGCACAGGCCTGGGTATTGGGTTCAGCGCCATAGGCAGTGGGGGCGCCAGAGAAGATCTTGCTCTTGGTCGCGAGTTGGGCATGGATTTCTAGCCCGATGACTGTTTCCCATTCCATTATTCAAATCCCCCTGGAACTTGGAGATGCCAATCTGTTGCTTGTTGATATCTATGAGCGATATTTAGTAATCGCGATTCTTCAAAATAATTTCCTATCAATTGCATACCGACTGGCAAGTTGTTTACAAAACCAGCAGGTACCGAGATGGCAGGTAGGCCGGCAAGATTAACCGAGACCGTATAGAGATCGGAAAGATACATGCTGACGGGATCATCAATCATTTCATTTAATTTAAATGCAGTGCCTGTTGCTGTTGGTCCAGCAATGACATCAACATCTTTAAGTGCACTTTGAAAATCATCACGAATGAGATGTCTGATTTGTTGCGCTTTTAAATAATACGCATCGTAATAACCGGCAGATAAAACATAAGCGCCGATCATAATGCGGCGTTTCACTTCTTTACCAAAACCTTCGCCACGACTACGACAATATAGATCAGACAGGTCTTTTGGATCTTCACAACGATGACCAAAACGTACTCCATCAAAACGTGACAGGTTTGATGAACACTCTGCTGGTGCAACAACATAATAAGCAGGGATCGAGAGTTCTGTATTAGGTAATTCTATTTCTTTACAAGTTGCGCCTAACTTTTCTAATTCTTTAATGCCTTCTTCAACACACTTGGCAATATTACTATCAAGGCCTTCACCAAAATATTCTTTTGGTAGTCCAATCTTTAGGCCTTCAATTGAGTCGTTTAATCTTGCCGTGTAATCATCAACCGGATGTTCGGCAGAGGTTGAGTCACGTTCATCAAAGCCAGCGATCACATTCATCAGTAGGGCCGCGTCTTCAGCGGTCTGTGTCATTGGCCCGCCTTGGTCAAGACTTGATGCAAAGGCAATCATGCCATAGCGGGAAACCCTGCCATACGTAGGTTTCAGGCCGGTTATGCCGCAAAATGATGCAGGTTGTCTTATTGAACCACCGGTATCAGTGCCTGTTGCTGCTGGACTTAAACGCGCGGCAACAGCGCTTGCTGAACCTCCTGATGATCCACCGGGGACAGTATCTTGGTTCCAAGGATTTTTAACGGCACCATAAAAACTGGTTTCATTGGATGAACCCATAGCAAACTCATCCATATTGGTTTTACCTATGTTTACTATTCCAGCGGCATTCATTTTTTCGACAACAGTTGCATCATAGGGTGCAATAAAATTATCTAACATCTTTGAACCGCAGGATGTTTTTATACCGTTGGTGCAAAAGATATCTTTTTGCGCAATGGGGATGCCTGTTAACGGTGATGCATTACCAGCCGCACGTTGTTTGTCAGCAGCCTTTGCTTGAGCTAAAGCCAACTCTTCATTGATGGTGATAAAACAATTTAACGATTCATTAAATTGTTTACAGCGATCAAGATAAAGTCGTGTTAATTCTTCACTAGTGATCTGATTCGATTCAA
>JAJFKM010000060.1 GCA_021773215.1 Gammaproteobacteria bacterium | reverse complement strand
ATATCCAATATAAACGGGACCACGGTTGAGTTTAAAAAATTTGGCATTCAGCTTTCTGTAAAACCTGAAGTCGATAGGAACAATAACGTTAGAGCTAAGGTAACGACAGAACTTAGTGCTATCAACAATGCTGTTGCTGTGGATGGTATACCCGGATTGAACACACGCAGTACGGAAGCAGATGTCATTTTAAGTTCAGGTGAAACGCTAGTCATGTCTGGCTTGATAAATCAGGAAGCCTCTAAAGATATCCAAGGGATTAAGTGGCTTAAAGATATACCGATATTAGGCAGACTCTTCAGCTCTGAGACCTTTCGTGATAATAAAACTGAGTTAGTCATCTTTGTCACGCCTCAGGTGTTTGATGCCAGTTCGGACATAAATAAAAAGGCGAAAGAATATTTCAATAATAAAACTAGGGATACTATCGATGCGATAGATGAAAGCTCTCTAGAGATCGTTTACTAAATCAGGAATTCAGCATGTTTGACGTCATAGTTAACAATAGCAAGGGTGAAAGGCTACAAAACTTTCACTGCCCCGTCAGTGAATGCACTATTGGTAAAGCAAGAGATAATTTTGTTCAATTGCGCGGTTGGAAAGTCGCTAATCATCACGCTGAAGTGTCACGTACATCTGAAGGTCTGTTTATAGAAGACAAGACCGGGAAAAGCAGTATTGAAGTCAATGGCGAAGATGTCAATCACCATGGACCTATCCGTTCAGCTGATGTCATCATCATCGCTGGTTATCATATCAAGGCAGGAATGAGTAGTGATGCTGGCGATGATATCGATGAAGACGATGATGAAGCGTTTGATGATATGAAAACTGTTTTCGGCGTTCAGCACCATACAGTGCTGGAAGAGTCCGAGGAAATTAGTAAAACACTGATAAACCTTCAGCACGATGAAAAGTTTAAATGGCGCAACAGGGTCCATGAAGAATTATTGGCTGCGATGGATCTTCGCCGTACTGACATCAGTAGCATGGACGAAAATAAACTGCGCAAGCATGTCGAAGGACTGATAACTGAAATCATTACTGAGATGGGGCCTAAACTTCCCGGCGATGTTAATAAAGAAGTCTTAGCGGCAGATGTTTTAAATGAAGCCGTTGGACTCGGACCATTAGAGAAGCTACTCGCTGATGAAACTGTGACTGAAATCATGGTCAACAAGTTTGATGAGATCTTTATTGAGCAGTCAGGAAAACTAACGCTCTCTGATATTACCTTTTCTAGTGATGACGCAGTGATGACAGCCATTGAACGTATCGTGTCACCACTTGGCAGGCGTATCGATGAAAGTTCGCCGCTGGTGGATGCACGCTTGAAAGACGGCTCGCGCGTTAACGCTATTATTCCACCGTTGGCATTACGCGGCCCTTGTCTCACCATTCGAAAATTTGCCAAGCAAAAATTACAAGCACAGGATCTCGTCAACTTTGGTGCTTTGAATGAAGGCATGGTGAACTTTCTGGAAACTGCAGTTAAGAACCATATGAACATACTCATCTCTGGCGGTACAGGCAGTGGTAAGACAACACTACTAAATGTTTTGTCTAATTTTATTCCACCTTCTGAGCGTATTATTACTGTTGAAGATGCTGCGGAACTAAAGTTGAACCAACCCCATCTGGTTAGTCTAGAGGCACGGCCATCTAACTTGGAAGGCAAAGGTGCTATCCCTATTCGCGATCTGGTTAAAAACTGTTTACGTATGCGACCAGACAGAATCGTTGTTGGTGAGTGTCGCGGCGGTGAAACTTTAGACATGCTGCAAGCAATGAACACCGGGCATGATGGATCGTTAACGACTGCTCATGCGAATACACCAAGAGATATGATCGCTAGATTAGAAGTGATGGTCATGATGTCTGGGCTGGATCTCCCAGTCTCAGCTATTAGAGAAATGGTCGCTTCCGCTATACATATGATAGTCCAAATATCCCGTTACTCTGATGGCAGTCGTCGTATCACCAATATTACTGAGATTACTGGTGTGGAATCAGGCATAGTCTCTATGCAGGACATCTTCCGTTATCAACAAGAAGGTTTTGATGAAAATGGAAAAGTAAAAGGTCACTTTGAAGCAACCGGAGCGATACCACACTTTTATGAAGAAATGCGCCAACGTGGTCTACCTGTTGATATGTCAATATTTTCGTAAGTCATTATTGTGAACTTTCTCCTCAACCTATCAGCGACAGCCAGTTTTTATCTGAGTCTAATTTGTGTTTTTTTAATGGTCAGCTTGATTTGGTTTGTTTTAGCAAAAAAAATACAAGTTGCGATGGAGAACTATAAACAAACATTTACCTCGACCGCCTCAAGCAATATGTCAGACATGTTTATGTCTATAGATGCCGGTCAATTGTTTATGATTAATCTCATAGCGATTGTTGTATTCCCCTTAGTAACCTGGTTTAGCACTGGAGATATAGCGACAACATTAACCGTACTAGCCGTTATCGTGCTGTTACCACCTTTCGTCTATCGTACTATGCGTAAAAAACGCTTGAAACGCTTTGAAGCACAATTACCGGATGGCCTTGCAATGATATCAGGTGCAATGCGCGCAGGTGCCAGTCTGAGCATTGCTTTAGAAAGCTTGGTGAAAGAGCAACCTGCCCCTCTTTCTCAAGAATTTGAACTGTTTTTAAAAGAGCAACGACTTGGTGTTGACTTTGAGTTGTCCTTAAAAAGCATGTCAGAAAGAGTGCCGCTACAAGATTTTAATATGTTGGTAACGGCCTTGTTGATCAATAAGGAAGTCGGCGGCAACCTCGCCGAAACCATGGAAACACTCGGTGATACGCTACGAAAAAAAGCCATGATGGAAGGAAAGATTGATGGCTTAACTGCGCAGGGAAAATTACAAGGAATTGTGATGAGTGGTTTGCCTATATTTTTGGGTTGCGTGCTTAATTTTATAGAACCTGAGGCTATGAGCAAACTCTGGACGACCACGATAGGTTGGATTGTACTGACATTGATTATCATAATGGAAGCCTTGGCCTATTTCACGATTAACAAGATCACCAGCATTGACGTTTAGCGAGAATATAAATGGATAGTATTTATTACAACGGGAGTATTCTAAGTTATTTTGCGGCGACCGCGTTGTTAGTGTTACTTATTGCAGTTGTCTACGGCATGATTGATAAGGAAGATCGTACCTATATGGATCCCTTATCCTGGAAACTAAAACTACTATGGCCCTTTATACAGATCATTGCCAACTTCTTTGTCGTCTTCCTACCTTATGAAGTACTGGAAAACACTGAAAAGAAAATTACTCATTCTGGTGTTAGTTATCTCCTGACTGCTGAACAGTTTATCGCGCTGCGAATAATCTCCGCGATGATTGCTCCACTATTCGCACTATTCATTATGTTCTGCCTAAAAAACTTTCAACCTATTTGGTTTGTAATCACACCACTACTTGGCTTTATGTTACCGAACATCTGGTTATCAGATGTTAGGAAGAGACGTGACAACGCAGTTATTCGAACATTACCTGTCTATCTGGACTTTATTACCATGTGTGTAGAAGGCGGACTGAATCTCCAGGGAGCACTGGGTCAAGCAATGGAAAAAGCATCACCCGGTCCATTGCGTAATGAATTTGCGATTGTATTGCGTGATTTACGTGCAGGTTTATCTCGCGCCGATTCACTTCGAAGAATGGCCGAACGCCTCGATATTCAGGAAATAACCTCATTTGTGAGCTCTATTGTACAAGCCGAAAAAATGGGGGCCTCATTAGCCAATGTACTCAGAGTTCAATCCGAACAGCGTCGAGGAGAACGCTTTCAACGTG
>JAJFKM010000059.1 GCA_021773215.1 Gammaproteobacteria bacterium | reverse complement strand
TAAAAGTGAAAATGCACGTATCAATGGGTGGATTTTTGTTGATACTAAGGGGCGCGATCTTGGTAGTTATGTGAGTGAAGCACGAGAACATGTTTCAAAGACTGTAAATTTACCTCCAGGATACTCTATAAATTGGTCTGGACAATATGAATACATGTTAAGAGCAATGGAGCGACTAACCATAGTCATCCCTATTACTTTTTTTATTATATTTTTATTGCTCTATTTGAATTTCAGAAAGTTAAGCGATGTATTATTAATCATGGGTTTCTTGCCGTTTGCTTTAGGAGGTGGAGCATGGTTTTTATATATACTAAATTATAATCTTTCAGTTGCAGTTGGTGTTGGATTTATTGCTCTCGCTGGGATAGCTGTTCAAGACAGTGTGCTTATGATCGAGTTTCTTAATAAAGCGGTCGATAAATTTAAAATTTCAAAACAAAAAATTACTAAAGAACATTTAATTGCTGACATCTCAGAGGCAGCAAGTCAACGCGTTAGACCTATTATGATGACTACCTGTTCAACTATAGTGGGATTGCTTCCGATTATGTTTATTAATGGTACGGGTTCAGAAGTCATGACGCGTGTTGTAGCGCCAATGATTGGAGGTATGATTAGTTCAACTTTATTAACACTCGTTGTGATACCCGTGGTATTTTATGTAAAGTCCGCTCTCAGTATGAAGTGACATTTTATTTTTATAGTAATATGTCCACCTCTGACTGAAATATGAAACAGAATAGAACTATTCCAAAGAAGACGTAATAAATTTATGAGTAAAAAAGAAAAAAGAAATTAGGGATAATCCTAATATTGATTGGTTTATCTCGCTTTAACGCATTCCACCAAAACGACCTGAGTAAAAAACGGCGGATTATAAGACACGAAAATAGGAATTTGCGGTGTTAACTTGCGGTCTAAAACATTTTTAACCTGTTCGTAAAAATGCATGCTGTTTTTGTGACCGTGATAGCCAATATGTAGCACCCCTAATCGTTCACTGAATAATTATCATTATTAACAAATATAAAGAGTGTATGATTATTTATAATCTATTATCTAATGCAAAATTGACCAGCATATCCGCTTTGACAATAAACGAGTCAGTTCGTCGAACATGGGTGTACGTGATGAAGTCAAACTCAGCTTCCAAAGCCTTAACCCTAAGATAGTACTTTTTCATCATGGGGTTTTTGACTCGATAGACTCCGTTCAACTGATTTATGGCCAGTTTGCTGTCACTAAAACAATCAACCTGCTTACGAGTGAATTTCTTACAAAGTTTTAGCCCTTTTATTATGGCCTTATATTCAGCGCGGTTGTTGGTACCATAGCCAATACGTTTTGCATAGGAATGAAGTTCATCTCCTGATTTGTCCGTAATAAATATTCCTATAGAACTTGGACCGGGATTACCTCGAGAACCGCCGTCCGTGTGCAGACAAACTTTTTTAAATTTCTTTTTGCTCATTGTAATGCTCCTCTATAATTTGTTTGTTATTCACTTTCTATTTACAGTATTTATTACGAATAAATTTATCCGGAACGCCAATCATCAAAAATAGTGGTGGCCTGAAGCCAATCCTTCCACACCTTTTCAGGGTCAAACCACGTGGCTTGATAAAGTTTGTTTAAGCGTCGTTTGTACCGCCGCTTCTTGGCACCGGTAGGTAGCTCATGGATTGCTTTATTGAGACCTTCTAGCCGTACCTGTTGAATAAAGGTGTCATCGAAATAGGTATCAGTCAGAAACTTGGCATTGTAAATATGCAACTTTAGAAAAGGGTTACGGGTTTTGTTGGCTAGATCAGATAGCGGATAACGCTGGTTTCTTAAACAGAACTCATACCTGAAGTGATTAGGGTGTATAAAAGCTGCAGGAGACTTACTTGGATGTTGATCTTCTTCCTCGGTTTTATCATAAACAGATAACCTGACACGTCCTTTGCCTATTATTTGCGTAAATCGACCATTCTGACCGTATTTTATTTCTGATGTAGTCATACCATCAACATATGCGTAGTACGGTTTTTTCAGGCCGAAGACGTCAAACGTTATATCGATCCGAGTTAAAGGGGATTCAAAATATAGCTTTTTGGCCGTACTCTTTCCTAAGACCTTGCAGAGCAACTTATAGGTTCTTATAACACCTTTAGATCCTGCCGCACGTGGGTTTAATTGGACCCTAAAGAAATTGTTAGTGATATCTATAGGGTTGATTGAGATAGTAACCTTGAAGTTCTTCCTGTTTGTATTTATAAACTCAAATCTATATGAGTCAAAATATCTTTTCATGGACTTACCTGTATATTTAATCTTCACTTTTTTGTATTTTGTTTTGTATAGTTTGTTAAGCGCTTTAGCTATCCGTGTTTTATGTTGTTTACCCTTTATTGGATGTGTCATAGATGTAAAATCTAAGAATACTTTTGGTTTTTTCATGGTATCTCCTGTTTGTATGGGGCGAACTTCAGCAACAACCTATGGTTGAAATTGAAGTGATGCCCTAATTGGAATGGTTGTATTACCGATAAAAGACTTAGCGGTATGAAATCTATTTACAGTATTTAATAGCAATAAGAGCTACCAATACTTTATGGTTGAGTTGACTGCTGTTAGTGATAATTCTTTGTAAACTGAAGTAGTAAATAATTAGACTAAAACACGTGCACAACGTACACACCTACATGTTTTTAATGCGTGGACAATGGTGTGTACGTTGTGCAGGTTATGGTGAATTATTGTTTAACAGTAATACGTATCCTGTTCCCTTGGTTTGATCGCGATAACTTTACGATCTTTATTCTATGAACTTTATTTAAGTATTCCTTTGCGCGCTTCATGTCTTCGGACAATGATTTTTCGCTTGATTTTATTGGCGTGCCATTTTCTTTGAAAGCATTTAGTAACCCCTTAAACGTCCCTATATATGGAAGTGCGTCATTCTTTTTAAGTCTGACTATCGCTCGTGCAACTTTTGATCGTGAGATAGTACGATATTTTGTTTGGTGTATATTCTGTAGATAAGCCTTCTTAAAGCTGCCTTTCTCCCAATCTAATACTCTCTCAACGGCCAAACCAAATTTAGCAAAATCAGTCATCCTACAATAAGCTTTAAAGTCTGAGATAGTATCTATATGACTCAAAATCTTTTGTAGTGTGTTGAATATCCACCCCAGTAGTTTGTTGTGATGCTGTTGAAAGTACTCGTCTAGTTCGACTTCTGTTTTGCGTTGGTTGTGCCCAATGACATTAAGATTAAAAATGATGCACCTATCAAGCAAGTCCTCTGCCTTAATAAACGGTGAAATACCATTCAACATCATAGGTCGCATCAAATCACTACTCACTTCATCACGGTCAGAATAATTCTGACGATTAGCAAAAGTACCGCCCGTAGATATCATGCATATATCATCCTGATTGTGTTTCGAAAGCTTTGACATATTGTTGTAATCAATCACATGAGAGTTAGCAGCAGAAATGGCTAATGTGTCAGGTTTTCGTGGTGATGCCCTATTTGCGTTGGTGGATGGGTCGATAAGATTCTTTATGTACTTTTGCGAGGTTGATTTTGCAGTGCCTTTGTCACCATAAAACACCAGTACAGGATAATTTGTTATGGTGTAAAATGAATTTAATATCCAGACGAGCAGTAGTTGTTGTTCGTGCTGATCAGTTATGTTCAATAAATCCCATAACGGTTCTATATCGCAGTTAATTAGATCAGGTTTTGGTAATTGCAGAGTTGTCTTATTAAAATTAAATTTGCATTTAACTTTTTTAAAAGATTTAATACTTTGCTTACATATTTTATATGTTTTTCCATCAGCGACTTGGTCAATATATATAGTATTATTCCTAAACCCTACCCGGCGAAATACTTTTTCTTGCTCAGGTAGATTACGAGCGTAGGCAGAAAGATAATTGATAACCGAACTTTTGACACTGGAAGTCAAATATTTGTGATACTGTCTAGAATATTTCAACTCCATAAAATCACGGAAGTACTGACTGTCAATCATCACGGTTCGATTCTGAGAATTGTCTTTATAAGGTAGGACGATATACGCTTGACTATCTTGTCCATGAAAAATGTCATATTTGTTTTTTATGTTCTTTATAAAATTATGTATATTATCTGTAGTCATCATTAATTTTCCTTATCAGTATTAGATGTGAGTTGTCTTTTTTGTAACCAATTTAATAATTCACGAAACCTAATTCCACGACGGTTCTGTGATATTGTTATAGGTGTTGGAAAATCATTTTCTTCATGATGTCTGATCAATCTCCATAATGTGGTACGTGAGACACCAAGTAATTTGCACACCTGACGGTAATTTAATACTTGTTCTTTTTCTAAAAATGAATAGGTGTTCTCATTCATGTTAAGATCTACGTTGCCTCGTTAATGAGCTAAAAAAGATGCGTGGTTCTTCCTTTGTTGATTTGTGATGGTTCCTATTAGTGTTTTTCATAATTACCTCTTAGTAGTTTTTACATCAATAAGATAACCCGTAAAATCGACGTGTAATTTCGTTCACTAATTAACTATAATTGCTGGCTTCTGAATTATTACGTTGACTAAATAACTATTATTTGCGGGAATATGCATAATTTCGTTATACAATCATTGGAGATGATCGATGGGCAATATCGGAGCACCAAAAAAAATTAGAAAGTTTAAAGTAGAAGCAGCAATTAATGTCTTAAAATGTACCCCAGCAGTAAAATTTGGTATTTCTGAAAGCCTAAAAAAGGAAAAAATAGAATGGTTAAAAACTCGCTGCGATGAAAGAACTAAGTTAAAGAGGGATAAGTCAGATGCTGCAAAGGAGAGAAAGAAAAAACTGAAACGAATGTTTGAAAGCAAGATAGAGGAATATTTTTATAAAAGAAAAGATAATGAGCTAATAGACATATATGAGAAAGAGAAAAATAAACTTTACAATGAAGACCTTAAAAAGAAGGGGAAAGATAGTCCGCAGATCAGAATATCTAGGTCATCGAAAAACAACCTAGACTTAATTGCTAAAATTACAGAACTAAAATCACCGGCTAGAGTGATTGTAGAATTACTAAAAATATTTGAATCAAATCCTTCCTCTCTATTAAAAACAAATGAATTAAGGAAATACAAAAAGAAAAAATCCAAACATAATATGTGAATTTACTATACCCAGCTATTGGTTAAACGGTTTAATAAAAAATGGTTGAATTCTATATTTGTCTTTTTGCCGATATTATTTTTTGAAAATTCAGCATGTATTGTTTTCATTGCATGCTTAGTGACTTCATTATTTTCAATGCCAAGAATCTCTTCAATATGCCAATCAAAAATAGGATCTCTATTAACCTTTATAATTGATGGGCCATAGCTTGAGACATAAAAGTAGCATGCACCCATGAGTATTTCACATATGTAGTCAGCGATACAATTCTTGAATTCTTTACTGATACTGTTCAGTTGCTCACCGTTAGTTATTGGTCGTATTCGCTTATCTCCAACCCATGGTGGTTTTGGGAAAGGTATTTTATTAAGCCTACGAATCAACCATTCTATTAACGCATCAATATTATCAATCTGATGTAATGATGAGTGGTCAATAAAATCTGGATATTTATCTCTGAGTTTTATACACGCACGGTGTATGAAAAGAATGATGCTAGTGTCCTTAGGAGTTTTTACGTGACGTAATATTTTTAAATTACGCCAGTGGTGGTCAAGTTGATAAAGACAATTAATCATATTCGGATTGATTGAGGTGGCATGTCGTAGGTGATTGCTAGCCTTAGTGTCATAAAGTAATGTTAGTAATTCATAATAGGTCTGTTTCGTATAAGGCCTGTTATTTAATTTCTTAAGAATATTAGTCAGTCCTGATGGGTAGGGACTTATAAGCTCTTTTAATATTTGGTTTTTTGAATGCGTTCTGATCAATGCCGCCAGATCATGGCTAGATAGCTGCTTGTATTTTGAATTGTCATTTCCATAAAGTTGTACGAGACAGAGAAAATGAATGTAGTCAGCTTGTTGTTCTAGAAGGTGTTCAAAAAAAGTGGTGTCGGCCTGACACAAACATTTTAGCCATGGATTACACCAATGGCTTGGGGGAATGAGTTTGTTTAATATTTTGTTATAAAGAGTAGATGATTGCATTCCTTTTGATTAGTTTGCTTCCGATGAAACGGGAAGAGAAAAAGATGCGTTGTTGCCTTTCAAATCAAATCCTTTAGCAGTTTTATTAATGATCGGAGCTAACTTTGTTGAGATAAGTTGCAAGGCTTCACGGCGTTCATCGATGTAGTCGTGGCGATCATATATACCTTCCACGCCTTTGAGTTTGTGATTAAGACAGCGCTCTGCCACATTTCCTGGCACGCCTTCGCTAGCTAACATACTTCTGCAGGTACGCCGGAGGTCATGAACAGTAAAATAATCAATTGATAGTTTATTTTCACGATGAAGTTTTTGAATTGCAGCGTTGAGAGTATCTGGACTGATATGTCCGCGTTTACTAGTGCGTCGATTGGGGAAGATATATTCAGAGCCATTGGCGCGAATGTTTAATTCAAATAACCATTCTAATGATTCATCGGATAGAGGAACACTAATACCTATACCCGTTTTACTACGTGTATCGGGTATATGCCAAAGTTTGCTCTTTGTGTCGAACTCTTTCCAGAGGGCGGCAATGAGTTCGCCTTTACGTACACCTAGTGTTACTAGCAAGGCAGCAGCAAGTGTGTACTCCCGTGTAAATTGGTCACTGTATTTATTAAAACAATTAAAGGCTTCTTGTAATTCTTCAAATGAGAGGGTGCGGCTTCGACTTGTTTCCACTCCTCCAGCGTCATTTACATTAAAAGCCTCAGCTGGATTACTACTAAGTAAGTTTAGTTTTATGCCATGTCTGAACAGTTGTTTGCAGTACATCAGTGCATCGTTGGAGATGGTTGGGCGGCCACTGTTGGTAATCTTTGAAATGATAGCGCGAATATCTCGTGGGTTAACGTGTTCGATTGCTAGCTGCCCTATCGTTGGGGCTAAGTCATTAGTATAAACGCGGCGAGGTATGTTGGGATGTTTGAGCCGTTTTTCACATTCTCTTAGCCAATCATGCGCTAGATCATCGACAGTCTTAAAGATAGTTTTATCAGCTCGTTTTCGCTCTGCTAGTGGGTCAATGTTTTTTTTGACATTGCTTCTAATCAGAATGGTTTCAGAATTAGCATCTGCAAGTGACAGTTCGGGATAGCGCCCTAATGTTATTTCACGTCGTTTACTATGGATGACGTAGCGTACTACCCAAAACCCGGTACCTTCTTTACTAATACGGAAATACAGACCATTGCCAATGGCATATCGACCAGCCGTGCCACTCTTTATTAGCGATTTGATCTGTCTGTCCGTCATATTGTTAGCCATAACAGAACCTTAGAAATAAATGGTGACAGATTGTAAAATATTGGCTTATTTTAGCAGTTTTATGAAAATCTGTCACCATTTCTGTCACCATATTTATGAAACTTAGTGCAACAGAGAGCAACTTTATGAAACAGTGAAAAGTTATAAGTAATTGTAATTATTAGAAAAGTAAACTTATTGAAACAGGCTGAAACATTATTCTATATTTTGGATCTGTTCACGCATTTGTTCAATCAACACCTTTAAATCGACCGATGAATTAGTAGTATCCAGGTGAGCAGATTTTGATCCTAATGTATTCGATTCACGATTCATTTCCTGCATAAGAAAATCCAGACGTCGACCGACAGGGCCATCTTGATCAAGCACTCGTTGTACTTCATCGATATGCGCGTCCAGGCGATCCATTTCTTCTGCGACATCCATTTTTTGTGATAATAACAATAGCTCCTGTTCAAGACGGTCATTATCAAACTCAGTGCTTAACTCCTGTACTCGCAGGGTTAACTTCTCTCTAATACCATCGAGAATGGTTGGCATCTGTTCGCGTACACGGGCAACGATTTCTTTAGCGGCTTTACTACGATCCAGGATCATAGTTCTAGTCTTGTCACCTTCACGTTGGCGAGTATCAATAACTGCAGCGAGGGTTTCATTGACTAATTCAAGTAATGGCCCACTTATCGCTTCAGGATCCGGAACGTCTCTATCAAGAACACCCGGCCAGCGTAATAATTCAAGAGGGTTGATTGGCGCAGGTGATTTTAATTGTGCGTTTGTTGCTTCAGCAGTCTCCAGAATTTTTGTCAGCAGATCCTGGTTTACAGGTAATGTCCCTTTAAAATTTTCACGTTGTTCATAGCGAATATTGCAATCAATTTTTCCGCGCTTCAATTGCTTTGATAATCGATCACGAATAGCTTGCTCAAGCAGACGCAATTCTTCTGGCAGCCGAATCGACATTTCCAGATAACGGTGATTGACGCTTCTTATTTCGCAAGAGGCTTCACCCCATTCTCCAGAACTCTCGGCTCTGCCATATGACGTCATGCTCTTTATCATTAAACTATCCTTTTCATTATCATTATTTGTTAATACTAACGTTTCATTAGCATATCGGAAATACGCAGACACATTTTATCGTTATAATCCTTAAAACCTTAATTGAATACAGGAGTTACGGTGTGTTTTGGGTTGGCCTGCAAGGCACGACTCGCCGGTAATGGCCGTAGTCCTTGCCAAGAGTCGTAACGTCGCTGGACAGCCCAAAACGCAGCGTAAACCTGTGTAGTGTCTTAATGTCTCACACGATAGGTTAAAAAGTTTATCGTTTTATCATCATTTTCCAATACTTCACATTCATTAGTAGCGGTCAACTGAGGTTTTAAGGATAATGCAGCACTTTTTTACAGGAGACTCAAATGCGCCCAAGCGGACGTTCACCGGATCAGCTCAGACCGGTCACTATAACAAGGAATTTTACTTGTCATGCCGAGGGATCGGTTTTAATTGAATTCGGTAATACAAAGGTCATTTGTAATGCCAGTTTTGACTCTGGTGTTCCCGGGTTTTTACGCGGCAAGGGAACGGGCTGGGTAACTGCTGAATACGGTATGTTGCCTCGATCTACCGGATCTCGCATGCGCCGGGAAGCAAACCAAGGCAAACAAGGTGGCCGTACTCTGGAAATTCAGCGTTTAATTGGCCGCTCGCTTAGAGCTGTTGTTGATATGGATGCGCTAGGTGAAAACACCATTGTTATAGATTGCGATGTTATTCAAGCTGATGGTGGAACACGTACGGCTTCAATTACAGGTGCTTATGTTGCGTTAGTTGATGCAATAAACAAAGCAAAAGAAAAAGGCTTAATTACGACCAACCCGCTTAAAGGCATGAT
>JAJFKM010000058.1 GCA_021773215.1 Gammaproteobacteria bacterium | reverse complement strand
CAAATTACACGCGTATTTGATAATCTGACTGCTGTTGCTAATGCCGCTGGCGGGTCATTAGCAGATATTAGCAAATTAAATATTTTTCTTACTGATTTATCACATTTCCCTTTAGTTAATGAAATCATGGCTGAATATTTTTCTGAACCTTATCCTGCGCGTGCTGCAGTAGGTGTTGCCAGCTTACCAAAGGGTTCAATGGTAGAAATGGATGCAATAATGACACTCTAAGAGGGATATAAACGCATTTGCTTACACAATATTCAAGACCGTACGGCCAAACTTAAGGGCTTTGACAATTCAAAAACAACATTCCCTATCAGATCCAGTCACCGTATTAAGCGGCGTAGGAGTTCGCTTACAAGAAAAATTGGAGCGCATCGGGATTAATGTTATACAGGATTTATTATTCCATTTACCGCACCGATATATCGATCGAACTCGTCTTACACCTATTGGCGTATTGCGCTTTGGCCATAATGCCTACATCCAGGGAGAGATCGAACTGACGCAGGTTCGTTATGGAAAACGACGGTCACTACTATGTCGAATCAGTGACGGCACCGGCGCAATAGTTTTACGTTTTTTTTATTTTTCCAAGGCACAAGAAAAAGGCTTGCAGCGTGGGCTGTCAATACGCTGTTATGGTCAGGTCCGTCGTGGTCCAAACTCATTAGAAATCATTCATCCAGAATATCGCGTACTTAGCGATGCGCAAGACGATGAATTGGACGAACAATTAACTGCCGTCTATCCGAGTACAGAAGGCTTGCAACAGGCTCGTATGCGTAAATTAAGCGAGCAGGCCCTGCTAACCCTGAATAATGACAAACATAATCTGACTGAATTATTGCCTGAGGAAATATTAGCAAAACAAAACCTGCCAACGCTTATTGATGCCCTGGACTATGTACATCGTCCACCACCTGATGCAGATGTCCAAAGCCTGATTGAAGGGCGACATCCTGCACAGCAACGACTTGCCTTTGAAGAACTGCTGGCTCAGCAATTAAGTCTGCTTGAGTTACGTAATGAATTAAGGACGGAACATTCTCCTGCTTTTGATCTAAGCACGCAGCATGTCCCAGAATATCTGGAGAGATTACCTTTCACATTAACCAACGCACAAACGCGAGCTTATAAAACTATTGCTTCTGATTTAAATAAATCAGTGGCGATGCTCAGACTGATACAAGGTGATGTTGGTTCAGGCAAAACCGTTGTTGCTGCATTAGCTGCATTACAAGCGGTAGAAGCTGGTTATCAGGTGGCTATAATGGCTCCGACTGAATTACTAGCTGAACAACACTACAATAACTTTTTAAGTTGGTTAGAACCTTTAGGTATAGATGTGGTTTTTTTAACCGGAAAATTAAAAAAATCAATCCGGATTAATGTTGAAACGCGATTACAAGATCAAACACCAGTCGTTGCTATTGGTACACATGCGTTGTTCCAAGATTCAGTAAGTTTTGCAAAACTAGGCTTGATAGTTATTGATGAACAACATCGCTTTGGCGTGCATCAACGACTCGCTTTATTGGAAAAAGGACAACAGCATGACAAGTACCCACATCAATTAATCATGACTGCGACACCTATACCCAGGACATTAACGATGACGGCGTATGCCGATCTCGATCATACTGTGATAGATGAGCTCCCACCCAATAGGAAAGCTATCAATACAAGTGTCATTTCAAATGAACGGCGTGAAGATATTATAGAAAGAATAAAACATATTTGCTCAGAGGGCCGTCAGGTTTATTGGGTATGCACCTTAATTGAAGAGTCTGAAACACTACAATGTGAAACAGCAATTGAAACCGCAGAGAAACTAACTGAGAAGTTAACTTCTATAAAAGTTGGACTAATTCATGGCCGCATGAAAGCAATTGAGAAAGAGACGGTAATGCAAGACTTTAAGGATGACAAAATCGGCCTGCTGGTAGCTACAACAGTTATTGAAGTCGGTGTTGATGTTCCTAATGCAAGTTTGATGATCATAGATAATGCTGAGCGTTTTGGTTTGTCTCAACTGCATCAATTACGCGGGCGAATCGGTCGTGGTGAAATAAAAAGTGATTGCGTATTAATGTATCAGTCACCATTAGGAGATCTGGCAAAACAACGTCTTGAAATTATGCGTACTAGCAGCGATGGCTTTCTAATAGCAGAAAAAGACCTTGAATTAAGAGGACCAGGAGAAGTTTTAGGTACTCAACAAGCAGGAATTCCAGAGATGCGCGTTGCTGACTTGATGCGTGACGCCCACTTACTCCCTGAGATTCAAAATACTGCAAAAACATTACTCGCTCAGCACCCTGGCAAGGTAAAATTATTAATACATCGATGGCTAGGCAAAAACCTCGACTACAGCAACGTTTAGTGAATAAGGACAATATTAATTGAAACTCCATTGGCAAAATGAGTTAAGCGCCAAAGATGAACCTGATGATAAAAGGTTGTATGATTTTTTATTTCAAAGTGGTTCATTATCACGTTCAATTGAAGAATGCTGTAGTGGTGCATTTAATATCGAATTAAAAAATGAATCCTGGTTCGCTCCAATGCCCGATGAAAATCAGTTACTCACATTAATTGATGATGAAATTACATTTATTAGGGAATCCTGGTTAAAATGCGACAACAAAAGACTAGTTTACGCTCGTACAGTAATACCACGTATTACATATGAAGGTGAAAGTCAGGATTTAATGGCGCTTGGCAATAAACCATTGGGTAATATTTTATTTAGCGACAATAAAACCTATCGCACTAATATGCGCTATGCCAAGATTCCTTTACACTGCGACCTCCATAAACAAGCAACAATGGACACTGATATAGTCACTGAATTATGGGGAAGGCAATCACTCTTTTATATCAATAAGAATCCCTTGCTAGTCACGGAAGTATTTCTACCGACAATTTTAGAATGCATCAAAAACTAAAAAACTGCTTAAACAGCACCATCTTATGGTCCAATAAATTGTGGGCCACTATGGTTATCGTTACGGTCAAGCTGTTAGATGCTGCTAAGGATAATTGGCCATTTATTCGTGAACGATCATACCAATACAGTTTGCTTATCAGGCTCAACCGACCTGTCGGAATTTTCTTATTACTATGGCCAACATTGTGGGGTTTGTGGATTGCCGCAGAAGGTTTTCCAAGCATTAATGTTTTTATTGTTTTTGTCCTCGGTGTCATTTTAATGCGTTCTGCCGGTTGCGTGCTCAATGATATTGCCGATAGACGCTTTGACCCTCTGGTTACTCGTACCCGAACACGTCCATTAGCCGCGGGCAACGTCTCTTCTATAGAAGCATTAATAGTTGCTAGTAGTTTATTCTTTATAGCCTTTCTACTTGTTTTAACAATGAATGAACTAACGATTCAGCTCGCTTTAGTTGCGGTAATGCTCGCCGGGATCTACCCGTTTATGAAGCGTTATACCTATCTGCCTCAGTTTTTCCTGGGGTTGACGTTTGGTTGGTCAATCCCTATGGCATTCGCAGCGCAGACCAATGCTGTACCACAAATTGCATGGTTATTACTTGTTGCCAATATTCTCTGGTCGGTTGTCTATGATACGATGTACGCTATGGTTGACCGGGAAGATGACCTAAAGATAGGTGTTAAATCAACTGCTATTTTGTTTGATGATGCAGACCGGGTTATTATCGCTATTATTCAGGTACTGGTATTAATAACATTAATAGCTGTTGGTAGGCAGTTGCAGCTTGGCATTTATTATTTTATCAGCCTGAGTATTGCGGCCGGTCTCTTTTTGTACCAGTTGCGTTTAATTTGGAATAGAGAGCCTAAACAATGTATGCGTGCTTTTATAAATAACAACTGGGTTGGCCTTACTATTTTCATAGGAATATTTCTGGACTATCTATTAGCGACATGATGACTAAATCTATAAAAACAATAATTCTATTTATATTATTGCCTCTCGCGCCTGTTCATGCTGAAAATAATCAGAAACTTGTTGAACAAGAATGTAAGCGTATTGGCCAAAAATTAGGCAGCGTCGGCATAAGAGAATGTTTAGATATAAACCTCAGTGCCACCAATGGGCGAACCGTTAAGAATGCGCCGATTTTAATAAAAGAATACCCTCCTCTTGAAAGACGGGCACCACTAGGCAAAGTCTTGTTAATAGGCGGTATTCATGGTGATGAATACTCATCTGTCAGTATCGTGTTTAAATGGATGCGCATTTTAAATGATCACCATTCCGGTTTATTCCATTGGCAGATAATCCCTGTATTAAACCCGGATGGTTTGTTACGAAAAAAATCACAACGCATGAATGATAATGATGTCGACCTGAACCGTAACTTCCCAATGGGTGACTGGGAAAACACTGCACTTAAATATTGGATTGATAAAACAAAGAAGAACCCTAGACGTTACCCTGGGGAAAGTCCATTAAGTGAACCAGAATCCAGTTGGTTGGTTGAATATATAAATGAGTATAATCCTGATGTCATCGTTGCTGTTCATGCTCCACATGGAATCGTTGATTACGATGGTCCACGTAATGCTCCTTATAAATTAGGCCGTCTCTATCTAAACCTTTTAGGGACTTACCCTGGTTCTTTAGGTAACTATGCTGGCATTCAACGAGAAATCCCCGTTGTCACTATTGAACTTCCCTATGCGGGTATTATGCCAACGAATAATGAGATAAGTAGTATTTGGCGTGATATGGTGAAATGGTTGACTGACAATATTACCGAAGAAGCCTACATTGAATCTCTAGAAAAAATTCAGGTCGCAGCTCCTTCATAAACAATTCGCCACTGCCCATCATCTTCCATGCGCCAATACTGGCGTTTAGTAAACTTTCTACGAAAATTATCACTGGCATAATCCTGAACAAACGTGACCACCATTAACTGGTCTTCACCTGGATAAAGAAACATGCTCGTATTAGTTAAATTAACCTTAATGAATTTTTTCGACGGGTTAACCCTACGCTTATATTCAACCCATGACTTATAATCTTTACCCAAGCCCGAGTATTCTTTTGAGTAGTGGCGAAGATATAAGTTTACGTCTCGACTTTCCCAATCCTTACGCCATGTCTCAACAAACATTTCATAATTGCCACGATGCTTCTTCCATTCCTGCTTTGAGATCCAATCAATCGATTCAGAAATAATTACCGGTGTATGTCCTTTTTTCACAAAGGGCATTATTACATTTAGATCTTGATTGCTAACAATGACACAACCATTACTGTCTTTGGGTGGTCGACTGTAAGTTTTACTAGGTGTCCCATGTAACCAAATTCCATAACCTGTGCGGCCATGGCGTTGATCCCAGGCGTTGGGATAATTAATAGGAAAAGCACCGTCACCATAGAGATCGGGTAATTCTTCCGGATTAATAAATCCGGTAACAAAATACACCCCGACAGGTGTTTTCTGATCGCCTTCAACATATTTACCAGTACCATTCTTACCGATAGTTACGTAAAAATCCTTTATTAAGGTGGGCACCCCTTTTTGATTCTTGAACAAAAACAAACGGGAGCGTGAAGAATCTACAACAATGACATAATCTTGCTTGCTTGCTAGTTGTATTAACGAAGACGGAACCTTTTTTCTATCAACAGGCGATATATGATTGTGCCAACGTGCCTTTACCTCATCTCGCAAAGCCGTGATACGTTCAAAAGAAACATTTGGGAGATTACCAAAATCAGTAATGACCTGGGAACGTGCCAACATTAGGTCGGCATACATCAATTGTGCTGCCTTAAAATCAGGATTGACCTTTATCAATTGGCGCAAATCTTTTATTGCTTGTTCTGCATGATTGTTCTTAATTTTTTCGACAGCGTTAATCAGCAGGCTTTCAGAGTGGGTCGTTAGTCCTTGATTAGAAGTGGCTTTTGACAGGAGGTCGCCAGCGTTTACCGGCATGGTGAAATTACCGATACAAAATATAAATAAAAGATGTTTGTAATTAATCTTCATTGTGAATATCACACTATACAAACTATCGCACTCTCTCCTGCGTTATCAACCATGAATTAGATACTTTCCGCATTAGTATCTCTTTTTTAACCTTGTCACCATAAGTATCTGACTGATATGCCTGCGTGAACTTGATTTCAGCGTAATCTTTTCCATGTAGATTTATCTTTATGTCGGTCAATGTGATCTTGATGAAACTCGGCCTGCGTAAGCGTCTACGTCTGTCTTGTTCCCATTGACTTCGGCTCATTCTCTTTGGCGGTATAAACTCTTGTCCATAATTTGCTAGATAACCATCTACATCCTGAGCAGACCAGGCATTAGCCCAGTTTTTGATTGTCCTTTCTACTGCCTTTCTATTTTGTGCGATATCTTCTTCAACATCGACTTTTTTAACCGGGGGAACCACTGATTTATTCTCAATTAATTCCGGTGTTGGTTCACTCTTCGCCGGAATGGTAATAATTTCCGGTTCAGGAACAGCCCTCACCGCTGGTTTTACTGCCGTTACAGGCTCAACTTTTTGGGGTTTCACACTGGCGACAACTGTTTTATCAGGTTCTGGTGGTGCAGATATCAAGTCATTGACCAAAGATAACTTCTCTCTGGCTACCTTATTGCTGGTATCCAATTCCAACGCCTGATTATAGGCGCGACTCGCCATTTTGGCATAGATATCACCGAGGTTTTCGTGCGCTGTAGCATAGCTCGGATGTGTATTAATTGCGTTCTTAAGGGCTTCTTCTGCCTCTGTATATTTTCCTTGCGCTGCGTAAACCACAGCCAAATTATTAAAAGGTTCTGGTAATTCAGGATTATCCACCGTTAGCTGTATAAATACTTTTTCAGCTTCACCGTAGCGATCAAGACGAGTCAAGACCAGGCCTTTCATAAATTGTAGTTTTATATCCGACTTATTAGCTGACAGCTGATTTTCAGTCAACTTTAAGGCTTCTTTATATTCCCCTTGATTAATTAAGAGCTGAATATCACCGTATGAGGTTTTTGAATATGCATTGGAAATGCATAGCAGTAGACTTAAAAATATCGAAATTATTATTTTATAAAAAACCATTAATAGTTCCATTAATAATGAATTGATATGTTTTTCCAATATGTTTCACCACACTGGAGCCCCGAGAGGGAATCGAACCCCCAATAGGTGATTACAAATCACCGGTTATACCATTTAACTATCGGGGCAATAAACACCATTGCTATAAAGTATATCAATCCTATTAATTCATGCGTGGAAATTTTGTGCGCCTATTCTAAGGATTTCCCTATTGCATAGCAATTGCATTGCAATCAACCGGCAAAGCATTAAATCGAGCGGGGAAACCTGTGAATAGGTCATTCACATAGTCCGAATCCTTGACAACAATCACATCGAACCAATGTATTTTATTCCCTCCGGAATAAGGAACGACAACTGATTGATATCCCTTTGCCTTAATCTCATTTAATCTTCTATTTACAGCTGCCTGACTGGAAAATAAGCCTAATGATATGGCATTGGATAAATCGCCTTCACTGATCAGTCTCATGTCCTTCACACCCTTTAGCGAAAGATCCTTCATCGCAGCCTCTGCCGATTCCCTTGAACCTTGTGCTGCCAGATAGACCCAAAACAATTCCCTACCCTGCTCATCTGTTTGTCGTTCATTATACAAAATACCTCGATCATTTAACCAATCAGATAATAAGCGAGATTCTTTTAGGTTCGGTATCGGGCCATAAGTATAACAAACCGAGACTTTAGGCGATGTGTTTGTTGATAGAGCATTATTCTCATTATCAAACATTCCCGCTGTATCGACCTGTTCTGTGTCAGTGGTTTCTGTCATAAGAGTATCGAGCATACTTTCTGTATTTGGATTTAAAGCAATCGGTAGTACTGGCTCAGAATTAAAATTATCCACCGAAAGCTCAGTATCGAGTTTAATACGACTCCTAGTCTCTGGGAGGCGTTCCAGTTCATTTAATAACTCAAGCCGTTGTGTACCGGCAGGGACCTTGATAGCAGATGAAACATTGGCACGATCCAATTGCACATCACGATCCATTTCCCAGCCCAAATAGACTGCATTAGCAATTAACAGCAATATAAATAACCACTTCATGAGGATCCCTTATGGGCAATTAAAAGCCCAGATAACACTATATTAGGCTCATGCTCAAATTGATCTTTAAGCAAGGGATTAATTAGCCCCGACATACCACCAAATATTACGCATTTAGGCAAAGCCTCTGGTTTATCCGAAAGGTTCATAACGACACGATCTATCATGGCCGTAGCCGCAAAAAAAGCACCATTGTTTATCGCCGCCTGAGTATTTTGTGCATAATCAATTGAAGCATGCTTATTAGTAGAAACATTAATACACTCAGTCTTCGTTATTAGTGCCTGTTGCATTAATTCAATTCCTGGAATGATATAACCACCGAGATGATTACCATGCATATCTATTGAATCAATTGTTAAAGCAGTGCCACAACCGACTATGCACAATGCGACGTGATGCTTTTCCCATGCTGCTATCATTGCTAACCAACGATCAATACCCATTTCTTGCGGATTATTATAACTATTTTTCAATTGATTGAATTTTTCACTTACGCTGGGTTGCCAACATTCCAGTTGCCACTGCTGTTTTACCCAGGCGTCAAGACTAGCAAAAACTTTATTTCCAGCAACATTTGCAAGCAATACCTTTGTCGGTGTTTGTAAAAGTGACAAGTTGTCTTGAAGGTTGTTATCAAAATTATTTTTATCGTATCTAAACGCGCCATCTAATGTAAATTGATCGTCCTCTTCCAAGGCCCAATTTACCGATGAATTTCCAATATCTAATAAAAGTTTCATTATTGTATTCTTAAACTAACTTCACCTGAGGTAAAACTTTTTTGTTGCCCATCGACAATCATTATTAATGAACCTTGATTATCTACACCTTTTAAAATTCCTTCTATCTCTTTACCGGGCAATATTAACTTTGCGCGACGGCCAACAGATTGATCATATTGACGCCATTCATCAAGCAGACTTGAGCTAGCGCCTGATTGCAACTCCCGCAAGATCTCAAAAATATTTGTTAATAATGTTGATGCGATCTTGTTTCTGGACAAGCGCTTTGCAGTAAGACTACATATATCTGCCACCGCTTTATCAATATTAGCCGATGCGAATTCTGGCAGATCAAAATTGACACCGATGCCGATTATCACATCCACAGGACCACTGGCTTCTCCGCGCAATTCAAGCAAAACCCCGCCCAGTTTCTTATCGTTAATGACAATATCATTGGGCCACTTTAATCCAATATTATCTATCCCCAAAGCAGAGAATGTACGCACCGTTGCCACACCCATATACAAGGACAATAACCCTAAAGCATTTGGAGCAATATCAAAATGCCACGCCACACTTACACATACTCCGCTGCCAAGTGGAGAAATCCACTGATTGCCTCTACGTCCACGGCCATTTGATTGGTATTCTGCGAAGACGGCATTGCCATGACTGTTTTCAGTGCTCAATCGATTGAGTAAATAAGAACTCGTTGACTCTGTTTTAAACAAAACAGCTAACTCGTTACAACACTGTCTTGCTGTCGGGGACAATTCTTTTTTAATAGCTTTTTCGGATAACAATTCTATTTGATTCTCTAAGCGATAGCCCCGGCCACGTACGGCTTCAATCTGCAGGCCTAGTGATTCAAGATGTTTTATTGATTTCCAGATTGCTGCCCTGGAAATATCCAACTGTGTTGCAATATCCTGTCCCGAATGAAATTGGCCATCCGAAATTATAGATAAAAGAGCAGCATGTCCTTTTAATTCTGAGTTAATTTTATGATTACCAATTCTGGAAAAGTCACGGTGAGAGAGCTTACTGGCACTAGATAACTGCGGAAACTCTGCTTAAATCTTTGTGGCAACAAAATCGTTAACCACCACCAGTTACATAGTTAATCATAATGCCCGCAGCGACTGCTGAACCAATCACTCCGGCAACATTGGGTCCCATGGCATGCATTAACAGGAAGTTATGCGGGTCTGCTTCTAGCCCTAGTTTATTCGATACACGTGCCGCCATGGGTACTGCTGATACACCAGCTGAACCTATAAGAGGGTTAATATTTGTCCCGCCAAATTTGTTCATCATTTTAGCCATGAGGACACCAGATGCAGTACCAATAGAGAACGCAACCATACCAAGCAATAAAATACCCAAGGTTGTAATGTCGAGAAACTTGTCTGCACTGAGTTTAGAACCGACAGCGAGGCCTAGAAAAATAGTCACCGTATTGATCAAAGAATTCTGCGTTGTATTACTCAAACGATCTACAACAGCACATTCTTTCATTAGGTTTCCGAAACAAAACATACCTAATAAGGGTGCTGCATCCGGCAATAAAATGGCTACCATCAACATGAGTAATAATGGGAAAACTATTTTTTCACGATGTGACACATGCCGTTGTTGCACCATCTTTATCTTACGTTCTTGCTCATTAGTAAGAAGTCGCATGATCGGTGGCTGTATTAATGGTACCAAGGCCATGTATGAATAAGATGCTACTGCTATAGCACCAAGTAGATCAGGTGCGAGTTTGCTAGCAACGTAGATAGAGGTAGGACCATCAGCTCCTCCTATGATACCAATGGCTGCTGCATCAGCCAGACTGAAATCAAAGATTCCGAAGGTTGATAATAAAATTGCACCCATCAACGTTGCAAATATACCGAATTGTGCTGCTGCACCAAGAAATAGTGTTTTAGGATTGGCCAGTAGTGGGCCGAAATCCGTCATAGCACCAACGCCCATAAAGACAAGCAACGGGAATACACCACTTTCAATCCCGATAGTGTAGAAGATATATAAAATCCCGCCAGGATCAGCTAGACCCGCTCCTGGAATATTCGCTAAAACACCACCAAAGCCTATAGGGACTAGCAGTAACGGCTCAAAGTTTTTATTAATGGCGAGATATAGTAAAAAGATACCAATCCCGATCATTACAGCTTGCCCGGGCTCCATTTGATACAAACCCGTGTTGTGCCAGAGTTGTAATAAATTTTCCATGTTTTAAACCTTTAGCTGAGTGAAACCAGATGGTCGCCAACTTTAACGGCATCACCTGGCTTGACTGAAATTGACGCAATTACACCTGCTTTGTCTGCGACAATTTGTGTTTCCATTTTCATTGCTTCAAGAATAACTAAGACATCACCTTCTTGAACTTTTTGACCCAATGTAATTTCTACTCTCCAGATATTTCCGGCCAAGGGTGCTATCACGGGGCTACCACTGGCCACTGGCATATCTGTACCTGAGGTGTTTGTTGGCATACTGGCAAAGTCACCAATGTCACCGCCTTCATTAATTTGAACGACATAATTTTGGCCATTGACGGCGATAGTATAGATATCCTGATCTGTATTAGAGTCCGTTGGTTGTTGTGTTGCAGCCTGCGCAGATTCGACGGTTGGGGTCGGCTCAAATGCATCTGGATTATTTTTATTGGCTAAGAACTTCAAACCAACTTGAGGAAATAATGCATAGGTTAAAACATCATCAATTTCACGCTCACCGGTTTCAAGTTTAAACCCTTCCTCGGCTGCATGTTGCTGAAGTTCAGCACTGAGTTTGTCCATTTCAGCTTCAATTAAATCAGCCGGCCGACAAGTAATTGCTTCGCCACCTTCGAGTACGCGTTGTTGAAGTTCGCTATTAAACGGGGCTGGAGCTGTGCCATACTCGCCTTTCAATACACCTGCTGATTCAGCAGTAATAGACTTATAACGTTCTCCGGTTAATACATTTATTACGGCTTGCGTACCCACGATTTGCGATGTCGGTGTTACCAGCGGCAAGTATCCTAAATCCTCACGTACACGCGGTATCTCCTCCAACACTTCATCCATGCGATCTTCTGCTCCTTGTTCACGTAATTGACTTTCCATATTAGTTAACATGCCACCGGGTACTTGTGCTACTAAAATACGTGAATCGACTCCTTTGAGAGAACCTTCCCATGGGACATATTTTTTTCTAACTTCTCGAAAATAAGCTGCAATCTCTTCTAATAGTTCAATGTTTAAACCGGTATTACGTTCTGTGTCTTCAAATATTGATACCACTGACTCTGTTGGTGAGTGTCCATAGGTCATAGACATAGATGAGATTGCCGTATCTACATTATCAATACCTGCTTCAACACATTTTAAAATGGTCGAGGTCGATAGACCTGTTGTAGCGTGGGCATGCAACTGAATAGGAATATCGACTGTCTGCTTTAATCTTGTTATCAGCTCGAACGCTGCATAAGGTTTAAGCAAGCCCGCCATATCTTTAATACAGAGTGAATGGGCACCCATATCTTCAATACGCTTAGCTTGGTCTAACCACATTGCAAGATCGTGCACTGGGCTTAAGGTGTATGAAATGGTGCCTTGAGCATGCCGATCATTTTCAAGAACCGCTTTAATGGCGACCTCAAGATTACGCGTATCGTTCAAAGCGTCGAACACACGAAAAACGTCAACACCATTTATGGATGCGCGTTCGACAAATTTTTTCACAACATCGTCAGCATAATGACGATAGCCAAGCAAATTTTGTCCTCGAAGCAACATTTGTTGCGGTGTATTTGGCATCGCCGCCTTTAAACTTCTTATACGGTGCCAAGGATCTTCGCCTAGATAACGTATACAGGCATCAAACGTCGCACCACCCCACGTTTCTATTGACCAATAACCAACTTGGTCAAGTTTTTCTGCGATAGGCAACATATCATCAAGGCGTAAACGTGTTGCAAATAACGATTGGTGGGCATCACGGAGTACAACGTCTGTAATACCCAATGGCTGTTTGGATTCGGTCATAGATATGGCCTTAATATAATAACGGTGTTAAGTATGTGGCGAGGGCTATTTATGCCGCGAACGATACTTGTGAATGGCGGCAGTGAAGACTGCAATTAATGTTTTGCTATCAGCCTCAGACGGTGCGATTGGTCCAGTCTGTCTTATTACTGCGGTAGGCGACGATACACCTCCCTCAGGTAAGACGCCGACGCTTTTCTCATAGCGGATTATTAATTGTGACATCACAGTCATCACAAGGACTAATAATGTCAAAAAGATGAAAACGAAACCCATGCCAAATAGCATTAGAGTCGAACCTTCATTTAGTAAGCTAGATGCTGGCATCTATTCGACTCCCCCATTTATTTATAAAATTTAAATTAAACCAATGAATTCAAATGCTTAACAAGACATGCTCATTATTATAGCATCTAAAAGTTACCTTGGGATAGATAGTCAAAGAGAGATATTTACGACTAATATGTTAAGTCTAGACACAGCCTGTGTCTTATGTGAAGCACGGATGTAATCTTTGATACTTGAAAAGCAATGCTAAAGGCTAAAGGCTTGCCAAAGCTTCCTGTACAAAGTTTAGCTAATGATCATCTTTTCGCAGAGTCGCATCATCATCGAGTTCGCCATGATGTTCATCTGCATCACCGTCATCCAGCATTATCGTCTCATCTTCAGAATCAAATTCATCAGTTTCTGGGTCTAATGTAAACTCCGGTTCGTTCGTACTTCCAGTATCAATAGGTACTTCTCTGATAATGGTATCTTCATCATCTGGATCGGGTTCAGACAAATCAGATAGCTCGTCAACCGAGTCAGGCCCGGTTAAATCAAAATCCATATCTGAACTTGAGGCGGCACTTATTTCATCTTCGCTTAATTCGCCTGTAGCACCATGCCCTTTAATCTGAGTGGCCTCTTCAGAGTCATCCATGATGGGTTCTGGTTGTGCGGCAAATACCGTATTTGATATAACCGTCATCCCACTGTCTTCCATTTCCGGCATGATAAATTCAAAATCGCATTTGTGTAATCGAATACGGTCACCGTGCTTCAAACGGACTTCACTACTAACCGCTTCGCCGTTTACAAATGTGCCATTGATACTCCCCTGATCAATAATCCAGAAGGAATAATCTTTATATTCAATTAAAGCGTGGCGACGTCCAATAGTTGTTTCATTTACAACAATGTAATCAAGGTGCTCTGTATCTTTTCCTGCAACACGGCCAAACATTACTGGTTTAGAACCTAATTTATGTGTTTGTTTATCCGTCTTTCCTTGCAAGTCATTTATATACCCTTCTTGAACAGTCTCAGCTGCATCGGTTTTTAAATCACGATTGCGCCGTATAAGAATAATGAGTATGCCTAATAATGTAATCGTTAATACGATTGCTGCAGCAATCATTATAATTGAACGAACACGTTCTTCCTGACCCATCGATTGAGCTGGAACTTCAATTATAACCGGCGGTGGTGGTGGCGCTTGTTGTATGACTGGCGCCGGTGCTTCTATAACAGGTACGACTTGAACAACTTCAGGTTCAGGTTCAGGCGGCGTATTAATGATTTTATCGATCTGTTCGAAGACGTTTTGTAAGTCTGCTGCCGTCAATGCCCGATAATACTCACCTTCGGTTTTTTGTGCGATGGATTGAATTAACTGAAAATCTGCACCCTCAGTAAAGGCAATGCCAAATATTTTGATTTCATTATCAGCTGCATCTGGTGCTAAATCTTCGCGTAACCACTTGGATTTTTCTAAATCACGATCAGCCGCACCGGTATCAACGATCCCATCGGTCATAAAAATAATAGACTTTTGCGCACTATCACGACCATTATTCTTTAGCTCATAGATTGCGCGTTCTATTCCGGCAGGACTATCTGTAAAAAGTCCCTTGTAATTGATCTCTTCAATGCTGTTTAGAATGGTCTCGCGATTGGCTAATGATGATGTTGTTAATGCAACAGGTAGACGAACACCTTGATCGAAAATAACGATGGCAACACGCGTATTCTCATCTTGTTGGCTAATAAATTCCTTAACTGCTTTACTGACTAAAAAGTCCGGATCGTTCTTTTTCATGCTGCCCGAGTTGTCTAGAACTAATACAACATCCTTGGTTAAGATTATCTCCGCTTCCGCCAGAAAATCTTCCTCTTCAACTATATCCTCATCAAAGTCTTCATCGATCATCGCATCTACTACTTCAGCGAGATCAGTATCCACAGCTCCAATGTCCAAAGATTCAACTGATTCGATCCCAGCATCAATCACAGTATCAATCTCATCCTGCTCTGCATTGCTAGATATGCACACTAGGATTAAGGCGATTTTTAGAATTTGTCTGAACATTTTATCCATTTTGAAAAAACTTAAAGTTGCTTAATAAACCCTATTATATGTTTATTCGTAACATACTGAAATGGTTTACTTATATATCATTGTTAAGCTGCTTTATATTTCAGTCACAACAGGCTTTCCTGGAGTGCTACTCCACTCACTCCACGACCCAGCATAGAGCTTTGGTAAATTCAGGCCCGCATGTGTTGCTGCAAGCAGGTTATGGCAAGCGGTCACTCCTGAACCACAATAAAACACAGCATCCTCAGGATTTGTATGAGCCAGCATCTGTTCAAACTCTTGCTTGAGAATCTGCTTCGGCTTGAAAGTCCCTTCTGCTGACAAGTTATCCTTCCAAAAGCGGTTAATTGCACCTGGAATATGTCCTGCTGCTTTATCAATCGGTTCAGTTTCACCTCTGTAGCGGGCAGGGTCCCTAGAGTCAATAATCCGTTCAAATTTATCGAGTTCTTCAATATCAATGACTCTGCTATCCAATGCACTGTTTGCGAAAACGCTACTCACCCGCGCCACTACATCCTGATTAATTGGTCGATCAGCAGTAAGCCAAGATTGCCAACCACCATCTAGAACAGCGACATTATTATGTTGCATATATCTCAACATCCACCACAGACGCGCGGCGAAAGAGCCCGCGCTATTATCATAGACGACCACCTGCATATTGGAGCAAATACCCAACTCTGAAAATAATGCATTCATTGTATCCACTGTGGGCAATGGATGACGTCCCCCGTTTGTCGAAGGAGGTTTACTTAAGTCATCGTGCAGATCGACATAGATTGCGCCGGGAAGATGACCTTGCAGATAAGCATCTTTACCTGCATCCTTGTCCATCAAATCATAACGTGCATCAAAAATGATCCAGTCTGGATTATCATATTCTTCAAACAGTACATCTTCGCTGATCAGGGTCGTATACATATTATTTACCGCTATTCTTTTAAAATAAGAAGATTTTCGCACACACCACTAATTTATGATTCATTTTATAATGATAATGACATGATTACCGAACAATCAAATTATTATAGAAATATCGTTCTGCTCTTATTTACAGCATTAATATCTGGTTGTTCCACTGTTAAATATTATGGCCAATCAATTCAGGGGCAATTTGAGATTATTCAAAAACGCCAAAACATCAATATATTACTGGACAACAAGAGTCTATCTAATACACAACGGAAACGGCTTGAGACGGTATTGGAATTGAGAAAATTCTCAATTAATCAACTTGGACTTCCAAACAATAATAGTTACCTATCCTACGTTGATCTTGATCGTGATTATGTAATCTGGAATATTTTTGCAACAGAGGAGTTTTCACTTGCCCCCGTCAAATGGTGTTATTTAATTGTAGGCTGTCTGGGTTATCGTGGTTATTTTTCAAAATCGGACGCAAAGCAACATGCAATAAAACTCAAAGAGCAAGGCTATGATATTTACCTTGGCGGAGTATCTGCTTACTCAACATTGGGTTGGTTTGATGACCCTGTGTTAAACACAATGCTCCGATGGAATGATATTCAATTGGCAACAGTGATGTTTCACGAACTTGCCCACCAACAGCTCTATATAAAAAATGATACCGAATTTAACGAGGCCTATGCTGAAACAGTAGCCACCATCGGTGTCACAAAATGGCTTGAGCAAAGTCCAGATAAAAACTTGCTCTTAGATTACTTACAATCTCAAACACAAGAAGAACAATTTATAAAGCTTGTATTGAAATACAAAACTCTTTTAACTGAGTTATATCACTCTGATACCAGCAACACACAAATGCGTAAAGACAAGAAAACATTACTTAAGCAGATGACCGATGAATACACTATTCTCAGCTCTCATTGGAAAAAAGACCTTTATGCTCAATGGTTCGCTACAGGACTTAATAATGCAAAACTAGCCGCAATTGTAACCTATCGACAATATGCCTCATCCTTTCTAGGAATATTCAATAAACTAGATAGGGATTTAGAACGATTCTATTCATTTATAAAATCATTATCGCAATGTAAGCAAATGAAACGAAAAGGAATATTGATCGCACAAGAAATTAAGATTGAATGTTAGATGTAATAGTTGTTACACTTTCGATATAACACAATGGATAGCTCACCAAACAGTCGAAAAAATCATGGAAGATATTCTTCAGAATTAATGAAGAACGTGAACTGGTTCACAAGTTTTTCTAAAGTTGACCGCTAGAATTCAGTATCGTATTCAGAACTCACCATTAAACTATAGAAACAAGACAAGATGTTAAACAAATTATTTTCTAAACCTATTGAAATCACCGTCGGTGAACAAAGCCTAAAGTTCAATTCCCTTGCAGATTTCGAGTTTAGTCTAGCCGGTCGCACGTCTGTACCTTCAAATAAAATAACCGGGATGGTGAAGTTTTCACTTGATGAATTAAAAAAAGAAGCGAGAACAATTAAGGATATTGAAAAACGCTTTGTTTCTATCTTGTCAAAATCAATTGAAGAGCCTGGCAGTATTGATCGCGCTTTACGTGAAATGGATGCTCAAATATTTTCTCAAGACCATAACTGGCGCTTAATCATAGGTGCATTGCATAGTGGGGATGAAGAGTTAAATGAGTTCCGTCGCGTCGCTCTGGTAAAATATATGCAATATCTGTCATCCCGACAGGAAATCATTAAGTATCTATATTCCGAAAAGAAGAGGCATGTCAAATCAGCTACATCTTCAAATGGCACCGAGGCAGGCAGTGAGTTTAAAGACACACTGATCCTGGAAAATACAGTTTTTGAACCTATTTCTGGCGAATATCAAAGCGGCGAAATGGAGAAAATGCCGAAGGGTGAAAATGTCACTATCCGCATGAAACCCGGTAAAAAAATTGTGGTTCTTTTATCAAAAAACCAATGCAAAATCGTCGCTGATGAATCAGGTATTAAATTCATAGATGATGCTGGACGAAGTTACGATCTAAAAATAGGCAAGAATGTGATTGGTAGGGACAGTAAAAGCGATATCATGATGGAGCCAAAGTTAAGAGATATTTCCCGGATGCATTTAGTAATTGAAACAGATGATACTAATACGCTTTATCTGACTGACCTCTCCGCTCACGGCACTTATCTCCCTGCGAAGTATCTTGAGAGTCATACTTTCTAGGTTTAACTTCCGCCAAATAGCCCTTTTATCTTTCCGACTAAACCTTCTTTGGCTTTCTTTTTAGCTGCATTGGCTCTAGCCTGATCTGCCTGACTTAAAGGCTTTTCTACAGAGGCACCGCTGACAGCATTACTTCCCCCGATTGTTTTTCCGGATAATAAAGCCGTCACTCTAGTCGCACCCGGGGCTCCGACTTTCATTGTTACCTTCTTAATAATAAATTCATCGTCATAATCTTTTGCTCTTAGTTCCTCAATAAGCTCTAGAATCAATGCGTCTTCTTTATCTTTTTTTAGTGCCAGGTAAAGATGCTCAAGCAGACTTTCCGACCACATCGTTTGAACTTCTTTTTTATCGTTCATTTAACTTGACTCCACAGGTAGATTTAAATCTCAACTTATTTTAACAGACGTAAAAGATTAAATAATATTTAATTCAATTACATATTAAATAGTATGCGCCAACTTTCTTGTAAATAAAGAATATATATGAGAATGAACTATAAATATAAGGACATATTATATGTGGAAATAACTCTTTCTGATAAAATCACCGCTCTCGAACACTTATTAAAATAAAATCAATAACTTACCTAAGAATATCAGCTATGAGCACAGAAAATTTCAATCCAGAACAACTGGCAAAGGAATATGACGCACAATCACCAGCGGCAATTATTAAATTAGCTGTAGAGAACTTCGATAACATCGCTATTTCTTTCAGTGGTGCTGAAGACGTAGTACTGGTCGATATCGCGACAAAAATCAATCCAGATGTGAATGTATTTTCATTGGATACTGGCCGGTTGCATGCCGAAACTTATCGTTTCATCGAACAAGTTCGTGAACATTACGGTATAGAAATAGACGTCCTCTCTCCAGACACAGATACAGTTCAGGAACTGGTGCGTAAAAAAGGCCTCTATAGTTTTTACAAAGATGGCCATAAGGAATGCTGTAGTATCCGCAAAGTTATTCCGTTACGAAGACATTTAGCGGGTTTGGATGCCTGGATTACAGGTCAACGAAAAGATCAAAGCCCAGATACTCGAAATGCGGTCCCTGTGGTAGAGAGAGATGCTGCTTTTTCAAACGCAGATAAGAATTTTTATAAATTTAATCCACTCGCAAACTGGACATCGGCCCAAGTTTGGGAATATATAAGAAGTAATGAGGTACCTTTTAATGCTTTACACGAACAAGGGTTCAGTAGTATTGGTTGCGAACCTTGTACTCGTCCAGTTTTGCCAAATCAGCATGAGCGTGAAGGTCGTTGGTGGTGGGAAGAATCAACTCAGAAAGAATGTGGATTACATGTTGCTGATAAGAAATAATAAAACATTATGAAAATAACATTTGTAAAAAAAATTAAGGTTGATGGTAGCCCATGTCGAAAGTGTGCGGAGGTTCAATCACGTCTGGAGAAAGACGGACACATCGATAAAATTGATCGCACTGTTATTGCAGATGAACGTGATAATAATAGCGAAGGCATGCAATTAGCAGCGCAGTATGAAGTAGAGCGCGCACCATTTTTTATTGTCGATGATGGTGATGGTGAACCACAGGTATTTACAGTTTATTTTAAATTTGTGAATGAGATCTTGAGTGGAAAGACAAATGAGGAAGACGCAGCTAAAGACATATTAGATAGCAACGATCTGGATTTTATTTAATTCATAAACTTAGTAATCTGGTAAATCTATTTCTTTAAATATTTCGTCCAGTTCATGTTTTGTATTTGTTTGCATTGATAGTTGCACAATCTCTTGTGTCAAATGTGGTGCAAACTGCTTTATAAATTCAAACATATATCCACGTAAAAAAGTTCCCCGCCTAAATCCAATTCTGGTTACACTCGCTTCAAATAGATGACTGGCATCAATCGCAACCAATTCTGTATCGATCTTAGTATCGTAAGCCATGCTTGCTACGATCCCCACACCAAGGTTCATCTTCACATAAGTTTTAATAACATCAGCGTCAGATGCAGTAAATACCAACTTGGGGCTTAAGCCTGACTGTCTGAATGCCTGGTCCAATTGTGAACGACCAGTAAATCCAAACACATAAGTAACGATGGGATACTCAGCCAATGTTTCCAATGTTAAGGAAGAAACATTTGCCAAAGGATGGTCATGGTTAACAATAACGCTCCTGTTCCAACGATAACAAGGCATCATAATTAAGTTATCAAATAATTCTAATGCCTCGGTTGCGATAGCAAAATCAACCGTACCTTTGGAAGCCAATTCAGATATCTGTACAGGTGTACCCTGATGCATATGCAAGGAAACATCCGGGTAAAGTTTAATAAAATCCTGAATAATGTGAGGCAACACATAACGTGCTTGAGTATGCGTTGTTGCCAATGAGAGACTGCCATGTCGCTTATCACTAAAATCATCAGCAACTCGTTTGACGCCTTCAACCTTATCTAGTATCTCACCTGCCATATCGATAATGACACGACCAGCTGGGGTGACCTCAGTCAGGTGCTTTCCATTACGTTGAAATATCTGAACGTCAAGCTCATCTTCGAGCATCCGTACTTGCTTGCTTATCCCGGGTTGCGAGGTAAACAGGCTTTCAGCCGTAGCCGATACATTCAGCCCATGATTTGCAATTTCCCAGATATATTTGAGTTGCTGTATTTTCATAATTCAAATATGTATATACGATTAAATTATAAAAATATACATAATAATTCCTTTTCAGAATAGTTATCAGACTGTAGATTACATCACCATTTAACCATCGAGATCAGATAAAACCTTAACTAACAAAGATTTATGGATTTTTCATTTACAATAATAGGCTTTTTAGTCGGTTTCATAGTGGGTATGACTGGCGTTGGCGGCGGCTCCCTAATGACTCCAATCCTTGTACTTGGCTTTGGCATACAGCCCGCTATAGCGGTAGGGACTGATTTACTCTATGCAGCAATCACCAAGTCAGGAGGTGTTTTTGTACACCATAAACATGGCAACATTCAATGGCCTATAGTCGTCTTACTATCAATAGGTAGTGTGCCAGCTTCAATTTGTTCAATTTTTGTTATCAAGCATCTTGATGCATCAGGAATTAATTATGACAACTTGATCATGTCTACACTGAGTATCGCCTTGATACTAACAGCACTTTTTTTATTAACTCGCAATCAATTACACAAATTTAGTCAAAAAGAAAAATTTGAAGCATTAAAGCTTCTTCACCGAAAATACCGTAAACCAGTCACAATCTTCGCCGGTGTTTTAATTGGAATTCTTGTTACATTATCTTCAGTGGGTGCAGGCGTTATTGGAGCCGCTTTCTTATTTTTTCTTTATCCTCGATTTAAAGCAATTCAAATAGTCGCTACTGATCTTGCTCATGCGATACCTATTACGGCTATAGCAGGACTAGGTCATGCTCATATCGGTACTGTTAATTATACGTTGTTAGGGAGTTTACTTATTGGATCCTTACCAGGAATTTATTTGGGCAGTCATTTTGGTACATTCTTGCCTGATAAATTTATGCGGCCTATCCTTGCTGGCATGCTTTTGATTATCGGTGTTCGGCTAGTCTTTTAAATCGCTACTCCTGCACACACCCCTCACGAGGTCCATGCGCCCGCAACATACATTACATCCCTTTTAACTGGCTGCTTCGGACTCCTCGGCTCTAGCTTCCTGCTTCACTCTATCTCCTACATCCATGTAGTCGTGTCCTCTCGCTGCATACACTCCATCCATGGAGATACGCTGCTCCTGCGCATCCATGCGCCCGCAGCTTACAGTACATCCTGTACATAAAAAAACCCTGCATGTAGCAGGGCTTTTAATACGAAATTATTTTTGAAAATGATTACGCGTGTTCGTGCTTGTAATCTTCAATTATGGTCGCCATGCGATCTTTCAAGATTAATTTTTCTTTTTTAAGCCCTTCCAGACTAAGTTGATCAACTTTTAGATTCTTATCATTAGCATCTTTAACAGTATTTTTTAATACATTGTGTTTTTCGTAAAGCCTTTTGAAATCATTATTTTCGTTTAGCAAAGAATTTACTATTTCCTGATCGTGTTCAAACATGACACCCCCTGTATAAATGATGTTGTTAAAATAAGTACTCATAGATGTGGACGTACTGACGCGATACTCTTTGTCTGATATCCAGTAAAAGAGCGAGTATAGAATTGATAGATATTAGAAGTAATTTTCATATTCCTCTACTAACAACACTAGTTCATATTATTTAATTCGACAACAATAAAATAATAACAACAATACTTTCAAAGATTTAAAAAACGTAATTTAGCCACATCAAACAAAAATAATTTGACATCTGATACTTAGCCTCTATTCTATCTATTAGAAGGTAGGCATATGACAACATCAGAACAAATCATGAATACGGCAACTGTGTTGCTTCAGAAGCATGGCTTTAATGCCTTTAGCTATAGTGATATTTCAAAGTTAATCGGCATTAAAACTGCGAGCATCCATTACCACTATCCAAGTAAATATGACTTGGGAAAATCAGTCATGGAGAAATACCGGCTGATGCATAAGGCAGCTTTAAAAAAAATTGATGCTGAATCAAATTCCCCTTTAAAAAAACTTCAAGACTTCGCAGATCTTTTCAGTTGCACCATGGGTATAGATTATAGAATGTGCCCATGCGGCATGTTAACTACAGATATTTCTACCTTACCCGACTCTATAAAAATTGAAGTACAGGGGTTTTATATAGACAGCGAAACCTGGTTAGCCTCTACTTTAAAAGAGGGCTTGGAAAACGAAGTGTTAAAATTTGATATGAGTCCAGGTGATTGTGCAAAAACGCTTTTTGCTTCATTTGAAGGCGCCATGCTTTCAGCAAGGGCATTTGAAGATAAAAATCGTTTAACAAAATCACTAAAACAAATAATAAAACTGATCCAGGCTTAATCAACAGATGTATATCATGAAAAATTTCATTTTAATTATACTATTATGCTTAACGCATCTTGTTATCGCTTCCGGTGTAGAAGATGATTTTAATATTACAGAAGTAGCTCAGGGTAATTATCTACACAAGGGCATACATGTTTCCTTAGATGATATTCATCATGATGATATTGCCAATATAGGATTCATTGTCGGCGATAAGTGTATTGCTGTAATTGACACCGGTGGTTCGATTGATATTGGGACGAAATTACTTAAGAAAATCAAATCAATATCAGATAAGCCCATATGCTATGTAATCAATACACATGTGCATTTTGATCATATGCTTGGAAACAAAGTATTTGCCATAGAGAATCCGGAGTTTGTTGGTCACCAAAAACTCGCCGCAGAAGTTGAACGAAATAGGGAGTTCTTTTTAGAACAGTTTAAAAATGATCTGGGCCCGAACCCAGTATCGTCTTCTATAGTAGCCCCAACTTTATTAGTCGATAAATCCAGACAATTGGATTTAGGTGACCGTATTTTAACCCTTATGCCATTTCCTGTATCTCATAGCCATAGTGATTTAATCATTATAGATAATAAAACCGATACACTTTGGGCGGGCGACTTGATCTTCCGTGAACGAATTCCATCTTTGACGGGTAGCCTGATCGGATGGGTAAAAGTAATGGAGGATTTACCTCGCCTTGAGGTTAAGTTAGTAATACCAGGTCATGGTAATGTTGCTGAATCTATGTCTATAGCAATTAAACAACAACGTGAATACTTACAACGGCTTCTGGACGAAACACGCCAAGCTATAGAGGAGGGTCAGTTTGTAAATGAAGCTGCTGAACAAATTGATAAGGATAACCTGTCAAATTGGTTGCTCCATGATTTTCAGCACCCAACAAATGTTTCAAGGGCTTTTACAGAACTGGAATGGGAGTGAAATGCCTTGAGAATGCAATTATATCAGTAGATCTACTGATATGTAGTTGCAGAGAAAGTTAAGGGACATGTTCTCAAGTAAAGAACTGTTCTATAATCAAACATCATTTACAAATATGTACTAAAGAATACTGCTATGCCTACTTATGACTACTTTTGTGAAGAAAATGGTAAAACTGTAGAGGTTTATCATGGCATCAATGACAAGTTAAAAACCTGGGGAGAAATATGTTTTACTGCCCAAATTCCACTTGGAGACACTGATGTATCGGCACCAGTCAGATTGGTCATCAGGCCTGTTGCTATCGGTTTCCCAACCGGCAATTCAAAACTCAAAGAACATGGTTTTAC
This sequence comes from Gammaproteobacteria bacterium, assembly GCA_021773215.1. GTDB lineage: Bacteria > Pseudomonadota > Gammaproteobacteria > Eutrophobiales > Eutrophobiaceae > UBA7359. Next base: position 18,805 of record JAJFKM010000058.1, on the reverse strand, counting down.
CAAATTAGTAAAACGTGATAACGGCGTTTATGAAAATGTAACTGCTTCGGATGGCGAGAAGAGGTATATGAAAGCCGGTGATAAATCATCCATGCCACATTTGCACAAAAAAATATCAAGTTAGAAAAATAAAACATCTATCGTGTGAAGAACATCACAGTCAAAGGATAAATATTTTAACCACATTTGATTTAAGCTTACAATCTGACAATAAATTCTTAGCTGACGAGATATATCATGATCAAGCGCACCCTCTTGCTAACCAGCATTTTTATCGTTTTTATATCTACACCACTTTTTGCCGAAGACAATAATTACAAGAAAGATACCGTTATTGATGATGCGGCAGAATTCTTTGGCGAAGGCGCAGAAGGATTGGGGGAGGTTATAGAAAAAATCTTCAAAGAGCATGGTCGACCCAATGCCATCATAAAAGGTGAAGAGGCTAGTGGAGCAATCGGAATCGGCGCACGTTATGGTAGTGGCGTCCTCTCTATGAAAAACAGTAGCAAAACAACCGTTCACTGGACCGGACCATCTATTGGCTTTGATGCCGGCGCAAATGCTTCCAAGGTATATGTACTAGTCTATCATCTCCCGAATACAGCGGCCTTATTTCAACGTTTTCCTGCGATCGATGGCAGCCTTTATTTTATCGGTGGTATAAGTGCCAATTACCACCAATCCGACAAGATCATACTCGCGCCACTTAGGCTAGGTGCTGGACTGAGAGCCGGTGTCAATGTGGGTTATATGAAATACACCCGAAAAAAGACCTGGAACCCGTTCTAAGTTCACAGTAATCCACAAGTAGAGCTGATCTCTGAGTAAATTTAATATTCCTTTTGTTTTTTAATGAGAATGGTTATCATTAACTAATTATTAAACCTATTCCCGGAATTCAAATGAATCTAAGTAAACCTAGTCTTTTTATCTGCCTTTTTATATTGAGCGGATTAGCTTATAGCAGTGGCACAATGAATGAAGATGAGATTAACGATGTTGATCGTGTAGAAGTGTCTGATGAGGAAGCACGCCAACGCCTCTCAATTACGGCGGGTTTGTTAGCTGATTACGAAATAGCAGCTAAAAAATTAATTTTGAATCTGGATAATGAATCAACTAAAGCTATAGATATCAGCAACCAAGCAAAAGCGTTATTGGATTTATCTGAAAATGTGATAAATAGTGCTCAATACCGCTTACCACAATGCGATGAGTATTTAGCCAAGACATTAACGCTAAAGGATACCTTGCAGGAAATCTCTCATTCCAGCCTGGAAAAAGACTACCACCATGACGGGGCACTCCCTAAAGCAGCCGGCGAGTGTTACCACACAAAAGATTTATTCGTGCACCCAGCAACCGTTATCGTCTTGACTCGTGATGACCCCACTTTAAATGAAAAAACAAAGGCATCAATCAATCTTGAAATAAGTGAGGTATTGGCACATACAGAGGTAGTAAGACAGTTGGTAATTTACTAGGCGTTTATTTCAAACATACGTGAATATTTAAAACTTAGGATACCGTCACACTAACCCCTGAAAGAATCAATCTAGTAGGATTGGAATGGAACAAGTCGTTGATCATTATGTCATAATAAGCAAGAGCTTCTGTTTCACATTCAGAATTGAGGCTTAGAATAATAACTATTTATACCACGCTATTGCCATATGATGAGCTCTATAAAAACTACTTTTATTATTGCTACTGTTTTTTTCTTAACAGCGTGTAAGACGATCCCGACAACCCCGGATCAGACACCTGTTCCAGACCCTGAACAAATTAGCCCAAGCAATACTGATTCAACTGCTGAAAAGACATCCCCTCAAAGAACTTCCTCTAATAGTTCTGACAATAACAAATCTGAACAGAGTGCCGACGGACAGAAAGATGCGGCAAACGCTGACGCTTCTGAAAACTTAACCAGCGAAGAACAAGCTCAGCAATTCGACCAACAACTTGACGATCGGTTTGCAGACTTCGATAGATTATTACTTCGTGAACGTGAGTTTCTTAGCGAGAAACAAAAGGAACAAGGTGACCCTCTAAATAGTGGCAGCAGTGGCGCTGCTGGCGGAGAAGGTTTAGATGGATTGGAAGGCCTCGATGGCTTCGATGATATTGCTACAGATGACTCTAGCTCACAAAATGGGAACAGCAGTACACCACAAACAGCCGGGCAAAACTCATATCCCAGCGACAATACAAGTATTAATACGCCGCCTGACTTAGTAAACAGTAAGGGCGATGATGTAATTGCAAGACAACTACGTGAAGCTGCACAAAAAGAGAAAGACCCTGTACTCAGAGAAAAACTTTGGAATGAGTATAGAAAATATAAAAGTGGTATTTAACACAGGTAGACGTCATGAAGAAATTAAACAATATATTATTCGTAGTTAGCACATTCTTTCTGTTAGCTGCATGTAATACCACTACGGTTAGGTCGACACAAACAGGTCCCGTATTGATTACAGGTACAGCAATCCCGGAAGAATTATTACTCGATGTAGGCATTAATATTTTTGACCCTGATATAACGGATAATAAAACGGAAGAGGTTAATGGCTACACTAAAATCCTTGAAGCAGAAGCGAATTACATGCCTTTTAAACTCATGGAAACTATTCAGGGTAGTGGCAATTGGGGTGTGGTGCGCGTCATTCCTAATAAACAGAGTGAAATGGATGTTTGGGTCGATGGCAAGATAATAAAATCTGATGGAGCCACACTTGAGCTTGATATAACCGTCAGTGATGCAAGTAATAGTAAATGGTACAGCAAACGCTATAAGCAAGAAGTCAGTAAATACGCTTACGATAGAAATTCGAATAAAAGCGAACCCTTCCAGAATTTATATGATGAAATTGCGAACGACATGTTGCTGTATTACAGAAAGCTAAGCGCAAATCAAATCACAAACATCCGAACGATTTCACAACTACAATTTGCAAAACGCTTTTCACCCGAAGCCTTCAGTGATTACATCGACACAGATAACAAAGGGCGCTTAACCGTTAAACGCTTACCAGCAAAAAATGACCCTTTGTTACAGCGCATAGAAACCATACGTGAACGGGATCATTTATTTGTAGATACTCTGCAGGACTATTACGCGAACTTTAATCGTCAAATGGAAGAGCCCTATCTTGAATGGCGTCGGGCTTACTATGAAGAAGGCGAAGCTCTACGTGAGGTTAATTCACAAGCAACAACACGTCTGGTGGGTGGTGTTTTGGCCGTTTTGGCAGGAATTCTTGCTCAAGGCAGTAGTTCTTCAATTTCCCGCACAGCCGGACAAGTTGGTATTATTGCAGGTGGTGCGGCTGTAGTTAGCGGTGTTAATAAACGCGAAGAAGCCAAGATTCATGTCGAGGCATTACAAGAAATCTCTGCATCACTTGACGCAGAAATAGAGCCTCACACGGTTAATCTTGAAGAACGTACCGTAACATTGACTGGCTCAGTTAATGAGCAATATGCGCAATGGCAAAAAGTGCTTCGTGATATTTATTTGGCAGAAACAGGTGGCATTTAAAAGGTCTAGGCTACAGCATGCAAACAGATAGTGATTCGGAAGGAGGGTTTAAGGAAATAAAGCCAGCGCCATTTAACCGGGCGTCTGAAACGTCGCTTAGTCACTCAAGTACAACTAGCATCAGCCTTAAAACAATTAATATAACGCTCGGCCTGGCTGTTATGTTGACCAGTTTGGTCATTGTTATTTTCTTTTTACCTACTTGGGTAAAGAGCAATAAATCTGCCGATACTTCTGGAAACACCGCTGTTCATACAGAATCAAAAATATCATCAGCGGATAACTCGAATAAAATACCAACGTCAACACCTCCAGTAAAAGCCGTTATTGAACAACTATCCCCCGAAGAACAAGCACTTAATATTGCGCTTAGAAAAGAAGCACAAAACTCTTTACAAGAGATTTTGGAAAAACAAAAAACTCTCGAAGAAAATAATGCCGAAGTCTGGGCTGGAGAGGATTTTGTAAAAGGCCTAAACCACGCAAAAAATGGTGATAGTCTTTATAAGCAACAACAATTTTCTGAAGCGAATATCGCCTACCAAAAAGCACTAGTTCAATTTAATCCATTACATGAACAAATTGATATCATCTATCAAGAAAATATAGATCATGGAAATAATGCTTTAGATACCGGCGATGCAAACTTAGCACTTACTGCTTTTAAAAAAGCCGCGTTATTTACTGATGAAGCAGGACAAGCAACAGTGGGCCTTGAACGCGCACAAAAATTAGATAAAGTATTTGCCAATATTGAACTAGGCAATGAAATGCTCAATGAGGGACGTTTAAATGACGCAAAGACTGCATATCAGACAGCACTTGAAATTGACCCTGATACAAAACTCGCCCAACAAAAACTTAAAGAGACAAATCGCTTTTTAGCTGACAAGCAATTTAATGCTTTCATGTCAGCAGGTTATGCAGCACTTGATCGACAAGGCTTTGCCAAAGCACTGAATCAGTTTAATAACGCCTTAAAGGTCAAGCCTAATGCCTCTGCGGCAAAGACGGCCTTACAACAAACCAAACATCAAGCGACCGCGCTTGATATAGCAAACACTTTAAAACAAGCCGCGGCAAGCGAAACAAATGAACAATGGCAAACCGCAATTGATTTTTATAGTAACGCGCTGAAGTTGGAGAAAAACCTTGCTGAAGCACAGTCAGGGAGATTACGCTCACAGAAAATGTTAACTATAAGTCAGCGTCTGGATCAAATTCTATCCCGCCCTGAACGCCTCAGTGATAAAAAGGTACATGCCGAAACCGAAGTTTATTACAAACAAGTCAACCAGCTTGATAGACGAGGCCCGTTATTAAGCAAACAGTTAGCCGAACTTGAAATCTTATTGCAGGTCAGCGCAACACCGGTAATGATACAACTTCAATCCGATAACTTAACAGAGGTTATTGTATACAAGGTTGGCAAAATGGGAATATTTGAATCTAAAGAATTAAGTTTGCGACCTGGCAAGTATATTGCGATTGGTAAACGCGATGGTTATCGTGACGTCCGCATTGAGTTTTTAGTTTCTCAAGATACCAGCAGACAGGCCGTACGCATTGCTGCAAAAGATAAGATTAACTAATTAAGTTTTAACTTATGGCACATATTGAACCCGTTAACTTTGAACCGGCAAAGCCGCAGAAATCGGTCGCAGTTAAGTCTCGCTCCATATTATTAAAACTAACACTGTTTTTGGTCTTACCTCTGCTCGCCATCACCACCTGGTTTCTGTTTAGTAGTAAATCAGTACGTATCTACACCGAGCCCGATCATGCAAACATTTTAATTCATACACCACTAAAACTAACATTGGCGGAACGTTATCTACTCAGAGAAGATGACTATACTGTAGAAATAAGTGCCGAAGGTTATCAATCAATTAATGAAACATTAAAAGTAGGTGATAAACAAAACCAGGAATTTAGCTTTACACTTTTACCTCTGCCCGGCCATTTACAAGTCAAGGCCGGCAACGTCCAACAAGCTACGGTTTTTATTGATAATATCGAGCAAGGCATTGCACCCATGACTATTAGTGATCTTGAGGCAGGAGAACATGCTATCCGAATAGAGACTGAACGTTACTTTCCTTATGCACAAGATATTGAGATTGAAGGTAAAGATAAAACACAAGAGTTGAATATAGAACTCGTCCCTGCCTGGGCAAAAATTGAATTAGCATCAAGCCCTGAAGCAGCAGAAATACTCGTCGATGATGAAGGCCAGGCAAGCACACCAGCAACATTAGAATTGTTAGAAGGCAAACACAATATTAGAGTTAAGAAATCCGGTTTTCAAGATTGGCAAAAAACGATTCACATCGTTGCCAGCGAGGATATGGCCTTTACCGATATACAACTTAAGCCTGCCGATGCGACATTAGTTGTTAACTCTGTCCCAAGCGGCGCCAATGTCACTGTCAACGGTAATTATGTCGGTAAAACACCATTAGAAACGGCGATCACTCCGGAAAAAAAAACTACTGTTCGACTATATAAGCAAGGTTTTGTCGCAAACACCAGCAGTGCAAAAGTAGCGGCAGGACAAAGTAAACGACTTAATATAACCATGTCATCCGAACTGGTTGATGTTGTGTTCAATCTTAAACCAGCAGATGCCAGAGTCTATATCAATAACAAACCCGTTCAACTATCTGGCATAACCATTTCTTTACCCACGACACAACACCGCATCAGTATCCGAAAAGATGGTTACGTCGATTACAATACCAACATCACGCCTATTACCGGTATACCACAAAATGTAAATGTTACTTTAAAATCACTTCGGCAACAGAAGCTTGAAAACATCAAGCCCATCATTACCAGCAAAGCCGGACAAAAACTTAAATTATTTTATCCCCATACCTTTACCATGGGTGCATCACGCCGGGAACCTGGACGACGTTCTAATGAGACTGAACAAAATATCGAATTAAAACGTGCCTTCTATCTCGGTATCAACGAAGTCACCAATGAAGAGTTTCGTGTGTTCAAAAACTCGCACAGTTCTGGTTCTCTGCAAGGTCATAGCCTGAACAATGACACACAACCCGTTGCAAATATTAGTTGGGATGATGCAGCACAGTATTGCAACTGGCTAAGCCAGAAAGAATCACTATCCTCCTTTTACAAAGTGTCGAATAATAAAGTAAACGGGTTTGATGCTACTGCCGATGGTTATCGTTTACCGACAGAAGCTGAATGGGCCTGGGCTGCACGAAGTATCAGTAAAACTGATTTATTAAAATTCCCTTGGGGGGATAAGATGCCACCCCCAAATAAGAGTGGTAATTATGCAGGTAGAAATGCAGCTGGTTTCCTAGGCAAAACCATTGCTGACTATAATGATGGATTCGCAGTTTCTGCTCCTATCGCCAGCTTCGCTCCAAATCAAAAAGGCTTGTATGATATGGGTGGTAATATTGCAGAATGGGTACACGACTATTACGCTGTGCAAGCAAGCAGTAATAAGACACATGTGGACCCACTTGGCCCATCGCGTGGAGAGTTTCATGTCATTCGCGGCGCATCATGGGCGCATGGCACAATTACTGAGTTACGATTATCGTTTAGAGATTATACTGACAAACCGCGTGAAGACGTAGGTTTTAGAATTGCTCGGTATCTTGAATAAGATTTATGAACATATGAAAAAATTCTTATTGTTATCACTCCTTCTATCATTATCTCTCGTATTCGCAGCAGCGGATGACGAAGATAAGACAACGACGCCCAATATGGAACAAAATGAAACTAAAAAAGAGAAACAAACGAGTTCGACTGTGAATACACCAGATTCATTCGACCCCACTGAAACCTTATCTCAAGATGTTCCCGCTGCCTTTCCAGTAGACATATAAAAGAAAAAATCATTATGAATAATCAAAATCCGTTATCAGAGTTTCTTTATCAATTAATTGCTCTATTTCTATCGCTGATTATCATTCACACAATCTATGTCACTGTTATTCGTCCGAACGCAGATGCCATACTTGAACAACAGGCTACACAACAAGCTGCAGGAGACACGGTAGAGATTGAACGTTCAATCTATATTGTACTTAAAGACTTCGAACAAGAAGCCTGCTTTATTTTGGCATTATGGGTCTTCGCCATAATGGGACTTAAAGCGAAGAAGACTTTGAAAGAACGCGCCTTATTATCACAAACCTTGATAGACATATCTCCAGGAACCAGCCTGTTGCCTGAAGATACGCGCGAGTATTCAAGACCGATTCAAAATCTGAATGAAACTGAACGTGAGTACTTATTACCCAGAGCATTGCTTTCTGGACTGCAACGTTTTGGTTCAACTAAAAACATACAAGACGTTGCGACAACGATAAAAGATATCTGTGAACATGAATCTGAACGACTCGATTCAGAACTTTCCATGGTGCGCTATATTATCTGGGCCATACCATCCATCGGTTTTATTGGCACCGTTCGCGGTATAGGTGAAGCACTAGGACAGGCACATAAAGCGGTTGCAGGTGACATCCTCGGAGTAACATTAAGTCTCGGTGTCGCATTTAACTCAACCTTTGTCGCATTAATTATTAGTATTTTTATTATGTTCTTGATGCATCAATTACAGTTATTACAAGAACGTCTGGTACTCGATTCACAACGTTATTGTGATGTCAGCCTATTGCGCCACCTGAAGGCACTCTAAGGAATTAACTTATTATGTCGTACACGACCATTGATCTTAATGACACGAATATCCGTGTCGGCAAAGGCGAGCAGATATTACTAAATAGCCCAGGCTACGCGGTTATTAAAGATGACAAAATTGCCTTTGGAACACAGGCAGAAAAACTCAATCGTATCTATCCTCGAAGTACGCATGATGATTACTGGTATCGCCTTGGCCAGGATGCTATTCAAACAACATCAAATCAAATACGACATAACGCAGACCTTGCTTATATGCAATTAGCTGAGATCAATGCACAGGTAGGACAAACGGGAAAATGGCTAATAGCTATTCCGGCAAGCTTTAATCAAGACCAGCTTAGCCTGTTACTTGGTCTGCTCAATGCAGCTCACTTTGCAGAAGTTCAATTGGTAGATAGCGCATTACTCGCATCAATGAATAACTTAACGGAGGGTGAGCATATTCATTTAGATATGCAACTACATCAATCTGTACTGACTACTTTAGAAACAGACGACAAATATAATGTCACAGCATCAAATGTGCTGCCTGATGCAGGCTTATTAGGGATCTATGAAAAGTGCGCAAAATTAATCAGTAATGAATTTATTAATCAATCCCGCTTTGATCCACATCATCATGCTGAGTCTGAACAACTGCTGTTTGAAAAAATACCCGGTTGCCTGAGAAAGTTGGACACATCGCCGATGTCGAAAGTAGACCTTGATTATCAAGGGAAACATTATAGTGTGAATATATCTCGTGAAGCTATGGAGGACGTACTTTCTCCTATCTATGACGGCATCTATAAACATATTGAAGACGCAAAACCATTATTACTCAGTCATCGTTTTGGGATATTGCCCGGTTTTAAGGACAAACTATCAAATGTAAGCTTACTCGATGAGTTTGCATTGTTCACCTCAGTAAAAAACTACTCAACATTATTGCTAGATACTGATTCAAATTATTTGTCTGAATTGCCAGTAAATGAATTAAAGAAAGATTCAAAACGCTTACAAGTAACTAACAGCTCAACAACAGACATTACGCACATTCTACTCGATGGCATCGCTTATCAACTCCAGCAACAAGACTGCTACATCTCGGCCGATAATATAATTGAGGCATCCCTTAATTCAAATACGCTTTTTTCCATTCATTTCAATGATGGACAGTATTTACTAGAAGTTGAAAACAATGCGCAAGGCTCTTTGAATGACATTATTATTAGAGACACGCAAGCGCTCAAACTTGGCGACAATATTAAAATAGCTGGATCTGAAACCAACGCTACCTTGATCAAGGTGTCATAAGAAGATGGCCCGCAACCGGCGCCAACTTACCCCATTCAGTTTGTCATTCCTTGACATCATGTCTTGTGGCTTTGGTGCCGCAGTATTATTGTTTCTGATAATCAAACACAATATTGACAGTGACATAACCATACCTCATCCTGCTGACGCACCTGACTTTCAATCAGAGGTCACATTATTGGAAGAGGAAATACGAATAGGTAAATTAAATCTCGTTGACGTCAAAAATACAATAGAAGACGTAAAAGAACAGATCGTCATCACTGAAGGGCTTGCTAGAAAAATTACAGAAGAGATTGATGCACTAAGTGGGCAACAAGATACTTTATTAGCTGCGAGTAATAACACAGAACTCGATTCACTAAAAACAGATCTGGTCAAATTAGAACAGCAGAAAAAGAATCTGGAAAAAATGCTAGAAGAAAAAGGAGAAGCATCGCGTAAATTCTCAGGTGATGGTGACCGAGCCTACGTATCCGGCTTAAAAATGAGTGGCAAACGGCTGTTAATACTAGTTGATAGTTCAGCCAGTATGTTGGATGAATCAATCGTTAATATCTTACGGCGCCGCAATATGTCAGAGACACGTAAACGCCAATCACCAAAGTGGCAACACACTATCAAGATCGTAGAATGGTTAAGTGCTAAATTCCCACTCGACAGTCAATTTCAAATTTATCATTTCAATACTGACACATATGCATTAGCGCCAAAGACTAAAGGGCAATGGCTAAACGTGCGGGATAAGACCAAGCTTGATACTACATTTAAAACCTTGACAAGTTTAGTACCGGAAAAAGGCACCAATCTGGAAAAAGCTTTTATTGCTGCAAATCAACTCAACCCGAAACCTGATAATATTTATTTGATCACTGATGGTTTTCCTACCCAAGGTTCAAAATCATCACGAAAATCGACCATTTCAGGAAAAGATCGCGCCAAACTTTTTAACAGCGCTGTTAAGAAACTACCAGGACGCACCCCGGTAAACATAATTCTTACACCCATCGAAGGCGACCCGTATGCTGCAATTGCCTACTGGCGATTATCGCGTGCAACTCAAGGGTCATTTATGAGTCCATCCAAGGATTGGCCATAATTATTATGAAAAAACGTCGCGATACAGAAATTTTCAGTTTGTCTTTCCTGGATATCATTACTTGTGGATTTGGTGCCATTATACTTTTATTAGTGATCACTAAAACTGGTATACCGGCAGCGAGTATAGAGGCTGCTCCTGAAACGACCGATAATGGTTTAGTTCGAAATTTGCAAAAACAATTGTTTGAGATAAGAGGACAAACCAATATCTTAAATCGTGATATGACTGATGCGAAAGAACAACTTTCTGAATGGAAACAGCGTATCGCGCGTCTCAAACGAGATAAAAATAGTGTCGATAATGAAATCAGCAACCTGCAAGATAATTCTTCCGTGCAATCAAGTATTACGGATCAATTTGAGTCAGCAAAACAATCTTTGACCATAGAAATGCAGCGTCTTTTAGCCAAACTAAAAAATGCAGACACAGATCTTGTTGGAGGTATCCCCGTCGATAGTGAATATATTATATTCATCATCGATACCTCCGGTAGTATGGTGCAGGTAAACTGGGGAAAAATGATTAAACAACTGACTACTACTCTGGACGTCTACCCTAATGTAAAAGGCTTACAAATCATGAGCGATATGGGTAGTTATCTATTTTCACAATACCGCGGGAAATGGATTCCAGACACACCAGGTCGTCGTCGAGCAATGATTAGTAATCTTCAAAGATGGAATACCTTTAGCAACAGTAGCCCAGTTGAAGGAATCACGCGCGCCATCAGTACTTTTTATGACCCAAATAAAAAAATAAGCATTTATGTCTTTGGCGATGAATTTACTGGCAAATCTATAACTGATGTCGTAAAGACTATCGACAGGCTGAATCCAAAAGACAGCAAAGGAAATACAAAAATCCGTATTCATGGCGTTGGCTTTCCTATACCAGCAAATGCTCCTGAACATTTCCAGATTACCAGTCAGAGATATGCAACATTAATGCGTGAAGTTGGTCAGAATAATGGTGGCACTTTCATTGGACTGAATTGATGAAAAAATTATCACTCACTTTTTTTCTATGTTGTCTATTACTGTTAACAGCTTGCGAACAATCCATGGTCTTGGAAACCAATCTGGATATACCACAGCCAATCGATACAAAATTACCACTAAATATGGCTATCTTTTATGAGGAATCCTTACGCGAATATGTCTACACAGAAAATAACGACGATAGAAGGAATTGGGCTATCACCATTGGTCCATCACAAATAGCAATATTTGATCAAGTATTGCCATCGATGTTTAATACTATTGAAACAATTAATAATCTGGATGAAGCTAATTATCAACACTACGATGCCGTGATTGTTCCCGAGATAAAAGATATACAATTCGCATTGCCCTATGAAACGAAGACAAAAATTCATGAGACATGGATAAAATATATTATTCATATTCAGAAAGCCGATGGGGAATTCATTACCGATTTGAATTTGTCGGGTTATGGAAAATCACTACCCAATACATCAATCGACTTCTTGTTAGATGAAAGAGAAGGCCTGGTTATCTCTACAAATGAAGCGTATAGAGATTTAGCGGCAAAGCTTATTGTTTCATTTCAATCGGATCCTGCTATAAATGAATGGATTGAAGCTAGACCTAAATAATCATTAAATATGCTAATTCTTTTCAGTAGAATTTTATTTATTACATTCATAGGCCTAATTATTGTTGGCTGCAATACAGTAACGATAGTCGACGAACATAAATCAACCAATAATATTAAGTTAGCTGATACAGATTCCATTGTGCTATTGGGCCGCAGACACCTCAGCCAACATGAAACTGAACTGGATTATATCAGCTGTATTGGAAAGCAATTGTCTGCGGGAGAAGGAAGACTTAACGTAATACCTGAACAACAGTTTATCGATAGCATGTATCCTTATTTTGATCCTAGTACAGCGCCGATGAATGTAAAAAACCTTGATAAATTAATACAACACCCAAATATTTTAAAAAAACTAACAGATTATAAAATTAATTACTTTATCTGGATTGAAGGTAATACAAAAACTATTGATAAATCCGGAGCAATATCCTGCGTAGGCGGCCCCGCGGGTTGTTTTGGTTTTGCTACATGGAAAGATGAAGCAATTTATGAAGCTAAGATATGGAATTTAAAAAACACATCCGTATCAGGAAAGATCCATACACAGACACAAGGCACATCCTTTCTACCTGCCGTGATATTACCCATTCCTCTTTTAGCGAGTGTCAAATCACATGCTTGTGATGGAATGGCCACACAATTAAAAGAATTCTTAAATTAATGCCCAGCCAACTTACTAATTATTTATTGGTCCCAATTTTATTCGGCATATTTACTATACATGTATATGCCGAATCTCCTATTTATTCCTGGCGGGTAAGTGATCTTGCTCGCTCATCAGTAGAAAACATCAAGTTAAGAAATGAACAAGACCGTTTAATAAAAACAATCAGCGCAAGACAGATGGTCTATTTATATGCAGTAATGAGTAGCATTGCTGAGGCATCTGAAATACACGCAGAGTTTCTTATTGTAGACGGCTCGCTAGCAAACGCCTTTGCAGGTTCTACAGAAGATGGAGCAAACTTTGTTGCTATCAATTTTGCTATGCTAGACATATTAGGTGACAACCTGGATATAGCTGCAGCACTGATTGGGCATGAACTCGCGCATTTAAAATTAAACCATGGTGAAATTAGCAAGAAGAATATCGAAAAAAACCGCGGGAAAGATTTTTCTGCTGCAAATACTCGTTATAGTCGAGACAATGAACGTGAAGCTGATTATCTTGGTGCGATTTGGGCGGTCGAAGCAGGTTACGATCCTAAAGGTGCTGTAGCATTACAGGAAGCACTTTATAAATTATCTAAGAAAACAAGCACTTCTAGCTTTAATATTTCTCATCCATCGAGTATTGAACGTGTCACTGTACTCAAGTCGTTAGCTCGTCGTTTAAGCAACTAAATCACGCATTTAATGTAGAGGAAGAATTATGTTTCTCCAGAATTAATTTCTCTAACTTTTCTTATTTTCCTTAACAAATCTGTAGCTTGATGCTTAATGATTTCAGGATGTCCGAACAAACCTCTCTTAATAACATCCAGTTTCCATTCCATAACACGATTTAGTGCTGGTAATAAATCTAAAGATCCCGTTCCATATATGCGTCTGTTAACCCAGTAAAAGTATTCGTAGCTCTGATCCAATGCCTTCCAGTCCTCTAAGTTAATATTCGTAGAAATTATGTGTTCAACAATCCCAAGTTGTCCTTTACTTTCTAAACCATAATTACGACGATGGAGATTCAAAGCTTGATTTAATACCTCGAGCCTCTTTATATGATCACCTTGCTCTTTGTATATCATTGACAGGCTAATAAGGTTTTCTTCTATAGCCGCATCATGTGGGCCATGAGTCATTTCAATTTTAGAAATCTTCTCCAAGTATTGATTGACCGTTTTATCAGTGGTTATATCAATGCTACTATCTTCTTCGGCTTTAACTATAGAAATTAAAATAACCACCAAAAATAAAGCCGTTAATAGTGAATTATTAACTGCTTTATTTTTTAATAAATAAACATCTCGTAACATAATATTCTCTATTAATGCTGCTGAAACTACTGTCAGTAAACACACGAAACTAATATCTTATGGACAGCGTTACCAATAACATCATTGACACTATTTTTTAAGCTAAGTTTAATAATTATCTGGATTCACTTTTCCTGTAGTCAGGTTCGTTCACCTTTTTTGACAGGATATATTCAAGCCAGAGTGCAGATAGCTTCTCCTGAACAGTATTTTGGCGCAAGCGCGAATTCAAATTTGGAAAATCAACACGATCAAGCTCCTGATCCTGATTCGAACAAGAATATACAAAATATTCCTCCCCGGTATCCGGGTCAATATGTTTACAAAGACATTGGGCACAGACACCTTTCATCATGCATTGCATTGGTGAATTGATAGAACCAATTGCTACATGCTCAGGATTGAAATACTCCTTTAAACGTCCATGACGTGCTTCCTTTACAGCAGCCATCATACGATCTGAACCAATAACAATCATATGATCAACATCCTGTAAGGCTATATCAACTTTACCTAAATCACCTCTTGCATAGGCTTCGATAGATTCAAGGATATTGCCTACAATCGTCTTGTCTTGAGGACGTGTCGTCTTGATCGACACGACATCTTGTCCAGGGTCAACAGACCAGACAACCTCATCCGACGCTGCTTCAATCTCACTTACTTTGAAAACATCCGTTGCATATTTATAACCGGCAAAATAGATCACCTTATTTCCAGCTGCACGAAATGCTTTACCAATAGAAAATTGGACCGCATTACCGAGACCGCCGCCAACTAACATGACAGTTTTATTTTTGACGGTTTCTGTCGGTGCACCTGTAACTCCCATGATGACAACAGGATCCCCTGGTTGCCATAAGGCACATAATCTTGATGAGCTTCCCATTTCTAATGCAATCAGAGAAATCAAACCTTTTTCTTTATCAACCCAGGCTCCTGTTAAAGCTAGGCCTTCTGAAGCTAGAACTGTGCCTTCTATTTCTGGAGCTAGATATTCATAATTTTGAACACGATAAAACTGACCCGGTTCAAACTTTTCGGCTTGCAAAGGAGCATGCACAATTATTTCAATAATTGTCGGAGTAAGGCGATTAACCTCCACTACTGTAGCTAATAATTTTTCATCCAATCTGGCAAAGAACTTTTCCAAAGCTGCCTGACGTAATTCACTTGCCTCAGGAGTGAGTGCATTAATTTCTCTTTCGAATAATTTTACAATG
The DNA here is from genome assembly GCA_021773215.1 of Gammaproteobacteria bacterium. Lineage (GTDB taxonomy): Bacteria > Pseudomonadota > Gammaproteobacteria > Eutrophobiales > Eutrophobiaceae > UBA7359. The sequence continues at coordinate 3,355 of JAJFKM010000058.1, read as the reverse complement.
TACGGATAACCATCTTTGGCACTGGCCATTGCCTTAACAACATTGCCTGCATATACAGGATGATTATCACCATAAAATGAAACAAATTTTCCGTTTTTTTGATATGAGGTGAATGGTGCTGGCTTACCAAGTTTTGGAGAGAGCGTATCGTCCATAGGCACCATTTCAGGCAGGTCTTCATCAGACCAATTAGGCTCATAGCGTTGAAAATATTTTTTATCCATTTTAAACGTCGCCGGAAATTCTTGCTGATAAATGGTGTTTGGTGACGTACCTGCAGCTATGAACATGCTCTTGAGTGGAATTTCTTTTTCCTCTCCTGCATTTTTCCATGAACCATCTTTTTCTATTAACTTGGAAAACTTAACAGACATCAATGCACCATATTTATCTTCAATAGCTTCAATAGGGTTCATACCTTCAGCGAGTTCTATACCTTCTTTTAACGCTTCATAGACCTCTTCATGGTTTTGTCTATATGCAGGAGAATCTTTTATTCCCTTGCGATAAAACAAACTAACCCCGCCCCATTTATTTATCAGCTTAGGAAAATTTGGTTTTTCACCTGCAACAGTGGCGCGTTCTCTTTCCGCTCTTATTTCTCTACCATGCCCCAGAAATTCATCCAGTATTTCTATTTCTTCACTGTCATAAACATAACGGACACTAGATTCGCCATTGACCTCGATCAACCTTTCATAACGCTTCAATATTTTTTCAACTTGAACAGGATAATAAGCCAGCACTTCAGTCGTGGTATCAATGGCCGTTAGACCGCCACCGATCACACCTGCTGGTAATCGAACTTGTAGATTTGCCATTGAGCTGGCTTTTGATGCCCCGGAGAGTTGCAACGCCATAAGGAAATCTGAAGCCTTACGGATACCACGAATCAGATTATTTTTTAGATCAATGATCGTTGGCTTACCCGCACCACTGGCAAGTGCAATATGATCGATACCTAACTCCCAGGCATCTTCAATAGTAAGCGTTCCACCAAAACGAACACCGCCAAAACATCGAAATGCATCACGCCTTATCAAGTTAAGATAAATCACTTTTAGAAAATTTTTATCCCAACGCACGGTAATACCATATTCGGCAACACCACCAAACCCACTCAATACGCGCTCATCAAGTTGTTCATATAATGTTTCAAAATCACGAATCGGTTGTGGTAATTTTCCGTTCCCACCTACGAGCTCTTCTGACAATGGCTCTATCTTAAGTGCATCAATACCCACAACACCAAAACCTTCATTTAGAAGATAATGGCTTAAGGTATATCCAGCTGGCCCCATGCCAACAACCAAGGTATTTTTTCCGTTATATGGTAAAGAGTACGGTCGTTTTATATTTAAAGGATTCCATCGAGTCAATAAACTGTAAATTTCAAAACCGTAGGGCATGAATAAAACATCTGTTAGAACATTCGTTTCAATTTGAGGAATATTGACTGCTTCTGTTTTTTGATAGATACAACCGCGCATACAATCGTTACAGATACGGTGACCTGTACCAGGGCACATTGGGTTATCAATAATAACAATTGCGAGTGCACCTATATTATCACCCTGACGCTTAACGATATGCATCTCAGAAATCTTCTCACCTAAAGGGCAACCGAGAATGGTTTCACCTAGAGGATTTTTCTTAAACTCCTGACTGCGCTTATTACGCATTCCTTTTGAACAGGAATCAGTATCCCTTTCATGACAGTAGATACAATGTTCCACTTCATAAAGTGTTTCTCGTTCATTGTAACGAGGGTCAGTTAAACTAAATCCATCTCGATGACTAAGTTCATGTTCTTCACAAACCCAAGCTTTATAGCCGTCTTTCTCCCGATTTTGGTGTTTGACTAAATATTCAAAATCGGTTTTCTTAGGAAATTTAAAACAAGACCAGTCTTTGCATCGTTCATCGTGTTGCGCTATAAGAACCCAGTGTTCGATACACCTTATCAGGCTTTCAATAAATTCTGTATTAGTTGGCTTAGACAAACTTTCTGCAAATACTTTCTTTGCTTCTGGATGTTTTTTAAACTTGGTACGTAAGTTGTTTGTATCAACATCAATAGCATTATCCGCATTTGTTTTACCTTTTGACACTGATTGGTAATGCTCATGAAGATCAAACAACTTTAAACCTATCGATGCTATATCCTTTTCAAGATCTTTATTTTGAAGTTCATCTTCAAAGGCAACTAAGCGTAATAAATCTAAATCAGACCAAACTTTCTCACTATCAAAATCGCTAACCGTACTTTGTTTAAACTTCGCGCCAACTTTTGAGACTATTTTATTGTGGAATGCAAACACCGTATTAAATTCATCTTCAATGTGCTCTCGTTGCTGCTCATGTATGTCCTCAACTTGAAACAACTTAGCAATGAAACGACCCACATATGGAGCTATTTGTACCAATAAACTAGATACGTCCTGTGGTTTAATCCCTTCTCCTTGGCAAGATTCATAATACTGAAATTTGTCAGCAAGCTCAGGGGCACTTTGCCTAACTTCTTTAGTAAAAACGGCGTGTAATTCTTTTAAACGAATTGGGGAATATAGATCATTGTAGGAAAACCCGGGCACACCCAAGTATATATCCCTGTCCGGCCTTTCTCCGCGACATGGATTTGAAGAACTCATAAATTTAATACCTTATATGTAGAAATGAAATATCGGAGGTAATTTACCCGTTCATTGTTATTCATAAAAGTAACTAATAAGTATATTTTTAGACTCATTAGTTATATATAAAACCAATTATTATGTAATTTTTACATGCTGAATATGATACTAAGACAGATGTTGCAATGCATCATAAAAAAAGAATGTAAAAAAAATCCCCGACTAAATAGTCGAGGATTTAATTAAAATAAGAGCCTGGCAGTGACCTACTTTCACATGGGAACTCCCACACTATCATCGGCGCTAAACGGTTTCACTTCCGAGTTCGAAATGGGATCGGGTGGTTCACGCTCGCTATTGCCGCCAGGCAATTTGTTGGAGAATGCTGTTATCTAACAACATTCCCGCGTTCGGAAAACTGATTAAAGTATTTGCATTATTATAGTGCACAACAAACTGCTTGAGCATTATATGGTCAAGCCTCACGGGCAATTAGTACTGGTTAGCTTCACACATTACTGTGCTTCCACACCCAGCCTATCAACCTTGTAGTCTTCAAGGGCCCTTCAGGGGACTTAAAGTCCCAGGGAGATCTCATCTTGAGGGGGGCTTCCCGCTTAGATGCTTTCAGCGGTTATCCCGTCCGAACGTAGCTACCCGGCAATGCCATTGGTATGACAACCGGAACACCAGGGGTTCGTCCACTCCGGTCCTCTCGTACT
>JAJFKM010000057.1 GCA_021773215.1 Gammaproteobacteria bacterium | reverse complement strand
TTCGCTCCAGTTTGCCCTGACTGCCAGTCGAATATCATGACCATCTTCAACCGTTTTGCGATCACCTTCGACATGTAGACAAATGCCATTTCTATCTGCCAAAATCATCATAGATCCAGAACCTGCGAGTAAATCACGCGCATGTTCCATTACCGGTTTAGCCGCTTCCACCAATTGAGCATTGTCTTTAAGAAGTGTTTGATAGGTTTTGTCGTTAACGCTTAAACATGTTTTACTGCTTGAGGGGTCTACACCATCTTCCAGACACCTTGCCCATGAATCACTTATAATTTTACGAATCGAATTTTTGGGGAGTTCGCCGCAATTAACATATCTATCCCAAGCCAAGTCTACTTTTCCAGGGTTGATGTTAAATGGCGTAGCTTTATAAAAATTCGTCATGAGTAATTCGCCTTAATTTACTGGTTTATTGCGTTCTTTAAACCATAGTAATTTGATATTTAGTCATTTAGATTTCTGAGACATTGCTTGTGCTTTATCCATGCAGTTCTTTGTCTGCTTAACAATATCTAAAAACGTACGATAATCGTACACCTCGAATCCACCTTAATCAAGCACATCACAGTCTGTATCGAAATCTAGGCAGCTATAAAGCGCTAAATATTTTAATACTATACTGTTGCTTATTAGCTAGTTTGAGGCTTTCTCTGGCAGGAAATCGGTCGTTGGGTCAGGAACCCCTATCAGTGTGCTACGCATGTTCCCTTGTAGAACTAAAGTCAGATACCTTTATAAATCTTAAGCAAGATTTAGCAATGTCGACAGACAGTCACTAAAAACCATCTGCCAATTAGCCTCTACTCCTGTGGATAATTTATAATTGCTGCAGGTATGTGATAACTAGCACCGTGCTTGTTAAAAATTTTCTTTATAGTTCCATCAAGGATTAATTTATCCATCACGACCTTAATTGATTTTGTTAAATCTTCATTGGTCGCTTTAACAGCCATACCCAGATCCCAGGATGCCTTTGCTATCCCCGGCATTGCCATAAGACCAATTTGATAGTTCTCTTTGGCATCTCCCAACGCTGCTTCAATTTCAGTTCGAGTACCCATAACCGCAGTCAATTCCTTATTGACCAAGGCCTGAATCGCTTCGCCTATGGAGTAAAAATGTACAACGCTGTTTCGCATCTGCCCTCGAAATGCACCTAATAAATACCCATCGGCCATTGTGACGCGTTCAACACCAATTTTATTGGAGAAAAAAGCGGTTATTTGTGGGTTGTTGCCAAGCTGATCTGGGTCAGCAGCAACCACCACCTGCTCTTCAGAATAAGGTGCAATAAAGTTGACCTTATCTTCCTGTTTAATCAGATTTTCATCGTAAGGGACATGTAGCATTACATCCGCTGGCGGCCCTGTGACATGATGGCCTTTCCAAACATAGACTCTTAAGTCATCACCTAGTGATTCATCTGCAAAAACTAAACGAATGTTAGCTTTAAGCCCTAACTCTTCTGCTAAAGCCCTGGCGATATCTACATCGATACCTTCAGCTTTGCCACTTTCAGCTTGATATGAGTATGGAGGAAAATTGTCGTAGACAGCAAACTTAAGAATGCCACTGGTTATTTTTGCGTTAGTCTCTGCAAAAGCTTGAATTGATAAAAAACATAATCCGCAAACGATTATTGATAGTAAACGTTTCATATTTATTCTTGGCATCTCTGTTTAGTCCTCTATTGCTATTGTCTCAATCCATGCCCATATTGCCCATAATGCTTCTTGGCTAAATGGCCCGCCATCGGTTTCTGCAAATATCGGCATATAGGTAATACCATTCCTCACAGATCCTTTACGAACCCGCATGACATACCAAGCATCGTCTTCAGCATCATGTTTCATCTTTCTTAGATCAGGATTTATGCCACCAGACATACCGCCAAGGCCATGGCATCGTGCGCAATTCTGACCATAGGCAGCTTCGCCTACTTTTATAGCCGTTTCATTGCCTGAATACGGATTTCTTTCCAGCCATTCCTCACCAAGATCTTCCAGTCCGTCAATGTCAATCGGCTGTGGTGCTATATCACCATGCGCAAAAACATTAACTGAAAAGAATGTAATTAAACTGATAAAGACGATAGAAAAAGAAGTGTTATTAATATGTTTCATAAGTTGCGATTCTCTTAATTTTGTAATGGTAATACATTAGTTGACCGTACTCACTATCTTGAGTTCACCGTACAAAACGATGATAGATAGCATTCTAATTGGAGTTTTAAGATTAAACAGGTCAAATTTCAATTATTAAACTTATAAAATAATGAGGCCAACTGTTACGTTGGCCTCATCATCAATACATTTATCAGGCAGAAAATACCTAATAATTACTACAAGAAAATATTAATAGAGCTTAAAGACTACTAAGCTTGCGCCCTGGTTAATACCTTCGATTTGCTTGGCAACTTCACCACCCCATAGAGGAACAGCTGCACCCCAACCTGATGGAACTGCGATGAACTGTTCACCATTTTGTTCCCAGGTAATTGGAGAGCCGACGATGCCTGAACCAGTGTTGTACTGCCAAACTTCTTTACCAGTTTTGGCATTAACAGCCTTGAAATAGCCTTCTGGAGTACCGTAGAACACAAGATTACCACCAGTTGACATTGAACCAGCCCAAAGAGGCGCTTTGTTCTTAACTTCCCAAACCTTCTTACCGGTCATTGGATCATAGGCACGCATAGCACCGATGTAGTCATCAAACAATGGCTTGATGCTAAAACCAGCACCCATATACGCAGCACCCTTCTTATAAGTAACAGGCTCATTCCAGAGATCCATACCCATTTCGTTAGAAGGCACATAGAACAGACCCGTGTCTGGGCTGTAGGTCATACCAAAGAAGTTAGAACCACCTAGGAAAGAAGGTGAAACAGTCGTAACTGTACCTTTCTTACCATCAGCACTGTCTGCTGGGTTACCTGGGCGTTTGCCCGCTTCGATAGGACGACCCGTTTTCAGGTCAATTGATGTTGCCCAACTATGTCCTTCAACAAATGGGAAAGCATTTACTAGCTTGCCGTTAGTTCTGTCGAGTACATAGAAGAAACCATTTCTGTCAGCATGCGCAGCCAGTTTTTGTTTGCCTTTGTTGAATGCGATTGTGAAGTTGGTGCCATCATAATCCCAAGCTTCGTTTGGCGTGAACTGGAAATGCCATTTGATCTTGCCAGTAGCTGGATCAAGCGCAATGGTAGAAACACCATAGAGATTGTCACCAGGACGCATATGCGAGTTCCATGGCGCTGGATTACCGACGCCAAACATAATGGTATTGGTTTCTTTATCATAGGTACCACCATTCCATGGTGCGCCACCGCCTACTTTCCAAAGATCACCAGGCCATGAAGCATTTAATGTACCCGTCATGCCGTTAGGCTTGCCGTTTAAAGTACCAACGTGGCCTTCAATGGTAGGACGTTCCCAAATCAACTTACCGGTCTTGGCATCGAATGCTCTAACCATACCGACAATACCAAACTCACCACCACTAACACCGGTGATAGCCATACCGTCAACAATAAGTGGTGCTTGAGTAGCAGAATGACCCGCTTTAAAGTCACCCAGTGATTGTTTCCAGACAACTTTACCAGTAGCTGTATCCAGAGCAACGATTAATGAATCAAGTGTAGTCATGAGAAAGAGGTTGTCATATAAAGCACCACCTCGGTTGATAACATCACAACATGGAAGGATGCCTTCTGGAAGACGATGCTCATACTTCCAGATTTGCATACCCGTTTCAGCATTGATTGCGAACACACGATTGTATGATGCTGTTGTGTAAATAACGCCATTGTGGACTAGAGGTTGTGCCTCTTGACCACGCATTTTTTCTCCACCAAAAGAAAATGTATATGCTGGAGCTAATGTTTTAATGGTCTTTTCATTAATTTTAGCTAATGGACTATAGCGTTGCCCCTGATTACCGATACCATGAGTTACAACGTCGCCAACAGTTGTAGCATCATTGTCAATATCAGCCATGGTGACACCAGCAGCAGAGCTACTCATAGGTAACGCGATTAATGCGCCAGCAATTGTAATAGTTTTAAGAAAGCCTGACTCACAGGCACCTGAGATATACTTCATATTTACACCCCTCTTTGTGTTGTTATGAACTGGCTGTTATCCGCAGCCATGGATAAAACATTAAAACGATTAAGTTTAGTAATAATCTAAAGGTCATACTCTAAATTCTTATACTAAAATCCAGAATGACTACATGCAATGCATGAGCCACTAAAGCAATAGTTCAGAAAACCAATACAAATATCTGAAATTACAGTCAGTTATAAACATTTATTAATGCTAAATATAAATGTTCATAGCCGTTCGAATTTAAACCGTTTTTTTCATAATCGGACGGTTTATATTAGAACTACTGATTACCAGTAAAACTACCACTTATTTGCAACTCTAACAATACAAATGAATTGTTAAATTACAGTAATATTTTTGTTTAAAATTAGGATGTTGCAAAATGCAACAGATAATAAGCCCTAACAATTAACTTCATAACTAGCCGCAGGTTTATAAGACATAGTAAGGGCGAATTTAAAGACTAAACGACATTTAAGTAATAGAAATAAAAAAGCCACCTGTTATTTCTAACAGGTGGCTTTAACTTTACTAAAGTGCTTAAGTTACTGAATTAAGCCGCTATTCCCTTAGGTACTTTTAATCCTACCCATTTGTAGAACTCTGCAATATCAGGTTCAAAATCATGGATTACTGGATACCAAGGTACTGGCGCTTCAACATCATGTTGGCACGCACACTCTGGGCAATAGTACTCACGATAAACCTGCCATTCAGCATCAGGAGACATCAATTTAGGATAAACCTGGTTAAATTTTTCAACACTATCACGAACATAGATAAGTGCATTTAACTTCCAGTTTTCTTGATATGGACCGAATACATAACCACAGTCACATTTATTAACAATATCGCCATTTTTATCTTCGACGATGTACAAGTGTGGCGCTAATGGTAGGACAATTTTATCTTCCCATTTTGCTCTTTCTTGCAGAACCTCTATGTACATAGCGAATCGTAGTGGATCCTTCGGCATGAATAACATACGTCGGACTGTTTCCCAATCAAGTACGCCGTCGATTAATTCGGCAACCTGCTTTTTTGTATATGTTGTAGACATTTTTAAAACCTCTAATAATTTATTGTTCAAGCATGTGGGCGTATGAAACGCCCACAAACACAGAATGTTTTATTCCTCGACCAAGACAACCGTCTTAACGTCTGGCATTTGACTTAAGTCCATATGATGCTTCGCACCAAATGCAGGAACACCCAATTCTTTCTCTGTTACTAGCCAATCACTTGGCAGGCTCCAGAATGCTCGGAACTTGTCCAAAAATGGTTGTGACAACTCAAAAGATGACGCAAACATTTGTTGAACTTGAACTGATGCTTTCTTATCAAGAATGTTCTGGCGTTCGCCTTTCATCCATTCCTTCACAGGCGTACCACGAGAAAGACGCTCTTTGCGCATTTCTGCTTGGCGAGCCAGAGTCGCATCAGCATCAACAGTGTAATAACCTTCAGCATCCTTCGTGAACTTAGCACCGTAGATTTTGATTGCGTATTCTTCTAAAAGAACAACATCATTCAAATCTTTCTCAATGTTTTCTATGGTACGGTCTAATGGGTCACCAAAACCTGGACCACCACGAAGGTAGTTCAAGTAAAGATCGCCGTTTTCGAAGATTGCTTCAGTGGTGATACATTGGCTATCACGTTTAACTTCTGCACCTGGCTCCAGATGATTCTCATAATCTGGCTCGTCAGGATTCCAATCATGTCCCATTGGCAATGATTTACCTTCAGCAATACGCTTATGTAAGCCAGTATTGTGTGCTTCAAAACGATAACCGGTTGCTGATGGATAACCACCATGTAGACCCCAGTCACTGTTCATGTAACCGTTACCCATGAAGAACATACACCAGTCAGCTGAGTTATGTACCATACGTAGGGTTTCAAAACCCATACCGCCACGATACTTACCATAGCCTCCCGTGTTAGATTTGATTGCACGACCCATATACAGTAATGGTTCTGCTAATTCCCAAATCTCACAGTCACCCATGTCGCCTTCTGGATTCCAGATAGCAGCCGCATGGTTAAGACCATCTTTCATAGCACAAGCGCCGGTACCACAAGCTGCAGTTTCGAAGCTATTCACAGCGTGAATTTCTTCTTCCTGGTTGAAACCACCACCCTGCATCCAGTTACATGGATTAGAGTTACCAGCGTTCACTTCTTCTAGATAACCGCGTGAGAAATAACCACGACTAACCGCTCTCCATAAAGAGCTCCAAGAAGAAACCAAGAAATGCCAAGCATCAGCATGAGCAGTTCTTCGATCGTTTGGATTAGTCCATGTACCTTTAGGTAGACGGAATTCAGAAGCGAAGAGTGAACCATCATTAATACGTTCTGTTGGTACAACAGTCTGCGTCATCATCACCCAGATACCACTAGTAAATGCGGTTGGGTTTGCGTTATACGTATGCCAACCCCAACGACTACAGCCTTCGAAATCAAGACGCCATGTCGCTTCTGGTTTAACAGTGATCGTACAAGGTGCGTGCATGATGGTGTCAACCTTTGCAAATGGAGATGGCACATGTACATCTTCATGCATGTAAGGTACGTCAACAAACGCAACGGTATTGTACTTACCAGGGATAAGAATATCGTTAATACGTTTTACCAAGCCACGACGACCGTCTTCGATGATTTCAGATGAAAACTGGATGAAGGTTTCAACACCAACATCAGCAATCACTTCTTCGACGATATCACGAATCATATGGTCACCAGCAATACGAGTTCTTTCATCAAGAATCCAGTATTTTGGAGTACGTACATTTCGTTGTACTTCATGTTGCCAATCACGCATAGGCTTATCATTGATACCTGTTTTACGACAGGTGATTTGAACACCGTCACCAAAACGTTGCACTTGACCGTTTGACATAGAGCCAGGTCCAGCAGCACCGGTATCGATTACGTGAGTCACACCACCAACCCAAGCTACCAAGTTACCTTCATGGAAGATAGGTACGATAGTCGCGATATCACATGGATGTACGTTACCGATTTGGCAATCGTTGTTGGTGAACATGTCACCAGGGTTAACTGTAGGATCTTCTTCCCAGTTATTTTCAATCATGTACTTGATGCACATTCCCATCGTGCCCACGTGAATGATGATACCTGTAGAAGTACAGATACAATCACCAGCGGTGTTGTACAGAGTGAAACAAAGCTCACCCTCTTGCTCAACGATAGGAGATGCAGCGATTTTTTTAGCCGTTTCACGTGCGTTTACAACACCTGCACGTAGCTTAGAAAAGATCTTCTCGTAAGTAATCGGATCAGATGACTTCAGTTTAAGCTCTTTCAAACCGTCATAATGCCCGGATTCTTTAGAGATGTTGTACATATCAGCACGATTCTGAGCAAGGGTCTTGCCGTTCGCTAGGATAGACTTCCTTGTTGTAGAACCGCCTGATATTGATTCTGGTTTATTCATATTTTATTCCTCTTTCTTAAATTCAATTAAGTATTAAAACTTGAACCTATACTTCGATCAGATGGAAAAGTCTGTGCTCATCCATAAATGTTTCGAAACCAGGCGGTACGACAAAAGTTGTAGCATCGGACTCAATGACACATGGTCCAGGCATTTTATTTCCAGGCATAATAGCTTCCATCAGAAATAAATTAGCTTCATGCCATTCTTTCTTGAAGTAGAACTTACGTTTACCTAATTTAGCTTCATCAGAAGGTTCAGGACCTGCATCAGGCTGAGAAGGAATAGCCGGTTTCATAACTTCAACCGTGCCATGCATGATTGCAGTGGTAACACCGTAGCCTAACTCAGGTGATTGTGCCGCTGTTGCGTACACTCGACCAAAGGTTTCTTCGAAAGCATCGGTTAATGAAGGCCAATCTTTAGCACCACTGATTGATTTCTTAGGAGATACAATTTCTAGATCGTTCAACTGACCCATGTATTGCATACTAAAACCAGGATCAAGCGTTACTTCATCTGCGCCATAGCCATTGATCTTG
>JAJFKM010000056.1 GCA_021773215.1 Gammaproteobacteria bacterium | reverse complement strand
CGTTCTGGCTTAAGGCTTAATCAGCCACTACTCCATCAGGAACAAGGCTACCAGGATTGAAATTACCACTACCACTACGCCAATAATTTTTTGCTTACCCTGAATTATGTTGTCTTCAAACCGATGTTTATAAAAATAGCGTAACGATAGAAAGATAATAATCGCTGTAAACGAACTTAATAATCCAATAAGTTCGTTTTTCAATCCTTCAACCAATCTTTAGGTTTCAAAAAAACATCATAAAGCTCTGCTTCAGGAGTGCCGCGAGCAGGTTGCCAATTGTATTCCCACCGCACTAGTGGTGGTAAAGACATCAGAATAGACTCTGTTCGGCCACCTGATTGCAGGCCAAATAATGTGCCTCGATCATGTATCAAGTTAAATTCCACATAACGACCACGACGATAAAGCTGAAAGTCGCGCTCGCGTTCATTAAAGGGAATTTCCGTGCGTTTGATTACAATAGGAAGATAAGCCTTTAAGAAGTGATCGCCAACACTCTGCATAAACTTAAAACAGGACTCAAAACCCCATTGATTCAGATCATCAAAAAATAAACCACCTATACCTCTTTGTTCATCGCGATGTTTCAGATGAAAGTATTCATCACACCATTGTTTATAATTGGCGTAGGTGTCTTCGTCGCCAAATCCCTCACAAGCGGCTTTGGCCTTTTGATGCCAAGACTTAGCATCATCTTCAAAACCATAATATGGCGTCAGATCGAAACCACCCCCGAACCACCAAATGGGTTCTTCGCCTTCTTTCTCAGCAATAAAAAACCGTATATTCATATGTGTCGTTGGCACATATGGGTTTAATGGGTGGATTACCAGAGAATTCCCCAGTGCTTGAAATGATCGTCCTGCTAATTCGGGCCTATTGGCGGTTGCCGATGGAGGTAAATTGTCGCCATGGACATGGGAAAAATTGATACCCCCTTGCTCAAAAACCTTACCCCTTTGCATCACCCGGCTACGGCCACCACCACCGCCTTCACGATCCCAATTGTCCTCTTTTAGCTCTAAGGTCTTATCCATTTGTATCATTGCATTGCAGATACGGTCTTGCTGTGAATATAAATAACGCTTAATGCTATCAATATCGATCATTTTTCTATCCGTTCATTGGTAATAATGTCTTTAGGGCGCTATCCTATCACGCTAATTTTTTCAGGTGGTAGATGTTCCTAGAAACTCCAGTTGACCGGCTTAATTTATGACTATGTATATTCAATTAAAAAACTATTCGATACTGGGTTTTCTTCTTATGGATATCTCGGCCTACTCGTTTGATTACTCACTTTTCAGGTCCATTTGCTTGACGGCAAAAGTCTCACGTAGAATAACTATGCGCGACTTTTTAGTCGGCGCGACTGAACCTGAAAAATACACACTCAAACGACTCCAACTGAGGTTTCTAGGATTATGAGCGATCGTAACGCGACGGTAAAACGCGACACAAAGGAAACTCAAATCGAGGTTTCATTAAATCTTGATGGAGAAGGGAAATCCGACCTGAATATTGGTGTGCCATTCTTAGAGCACATGATCGATCAAATCGCGCGTCATGGAATGTTTGATATCAACATTAAAGCCAATGGCGATCTCGACATCGATGCCCATCACACGGTTGAAGATGTGGGTATTACACTCGGCCAGGCATTTACTAAAGCACTCGCAGACAAAAAAGGCATACGCCGCTATGCACATGCCTATGTCCCGCTAGACGAAGCCCTGTCTCGTGTAGTGATAGATTGTTCTGGTCGTCCCGGTCTTGAATATAATGTGAATTACCCTCGTGCACGCGTAGGTGATTTTGATGTCGATTTAATATTTGAATTCTTCCAAGGATTTATTAATCACGCGATGATGACTCTGCACATTGAAAATCTAAGTGGTCGTAACTCTCACCATATTGCGGAAACAATCTTCAAAGCATTTGGTCGTGCCCTGCGTGTTGCTGTAGAACAGGATCCACGGATGGAGGGGATTCTACCCTCCACTAAAGGCGCCTTATAAGGACAGTTTTTATAATGCGCTTTTTTTGCGATTCAATGTGCCGTTCACTATTAATTATACCCGGTAGCTGCGTCAGCACCGTGCTCAAATACCCACAGGGTAGGATCTCCTCATGTATTAATTTATACATTCCGGTTCTCGGCTTTGGCTTCCTGCGTCGCTCTACCTCCTGCATCCATGCAGTCGTGTGCGCGTTGCTTCATTACACTCACAAAAAAATCACTATTATTAAAACTATCCTTCCTCATATGTACCATGTCTAAGGTCATTGTTCTTGATTACGGCAGCAGTAATCTACGTTCTGTTGCAAAAGCACTCGAAACGGTTGCGAACAGCGACCAGTCAATCGCTATCAGTAACAAGCCCGGCGAAATACTCAAGGCAGATAAAGTCGTCTTTCCTGGTCAGGGTGCGATTGGTCAATGTATGGCTCATCTCAAAGAACAAGAATTAGATGATGCTATTCGCGAATGTATTTTAAACAAACCTTTCCTTGGTATCTGTCTTGGTCTGCAATCGCTAATGGATCACAGTGATGAAGATGGCGGCGTTAACGGCTTAGGCGTTTTACCGGGTAATGTTATTCGTTTTATCGATAATCAAATCGATGAGAATGGCGACGCCTACAAGATTCCGTCTATGGGTTGGAATCAGGTAATAAAAGAGAAACCACACCCACTATGGGAAGGTATCGAGGATGGGAGTCGGTTTTATTTTGTTCACAGCTTTTATGTAAAGCCGGAACTTGATTCTGATATAGCCGGGTCTACCAATTATATCTGTAAGTATACTTCTGCTGTTGCGAGGGATAATTTATTCGCAACGCAATTTCATCCTGAAAAAAGCCAACACGATGGTTTACGATTATTAAAAAACTTTCTTAACTGGAAGGTTTAGGTTTTCGTTTAGGCGACCGTTTTTTATCTGACTTTACGCGTTTCTTTTCTTTCTTTTTTTCAGGTCTGTCAGACGTACTCGTCTTTTCACTCAATCGTGAAATATTAAGTTGCTGCCCCGACACCCAGACTTTTTTCATTGCCTTAAATAAATCATTCGGCATGCCCATCGGTAGATCCACGGTTGAGTAATTCTCATGGATCGTTACGTTTTTGATGTATTGACTATCGACACCCGCTTCATTAGCGATAGCTCCGACAATATTGTTAACCTTCACTTCATGCTCATTGCCGACGTCTAAGCGAAAACGTTCCATATCGCGATCGGGTCTCGATTCTCTCGGTGTCCGTTTTCTATCCGCACCATGTGACGGCTTATCTCGGCGTCCTTCTCGACGTGGTTTATCTCGCTCACGATCATTGCGTGGCGGCCTGTCTCGTTTCTGTTCTTGTTGTGGTTTCATCAGAAACGGCTCACCACCTTGTGCAATCTTTGCCAATGCCGTTGCAATGTCCATTGCAGAACGACCCGATTCAAGTTGGTATTCTTCAATGATTGAATGAAAAAGTTCTGTGTCGGTACTATCTAATGAGTCAGTAATACTTTGTTTAAAACGCACAATACGTTCCTGATTGATCGTATCAACCGTTGGCATATGCATGCGCTCGATCTTCTTGCCGGTCACTCTTTCAATCATGCTTAGCAAACGTTGTTCACGACCGGTAACAAATAAAATTGCCTCGCCGGTACGACCCGCTCTTCCGGTGCGTCCGATGCGATGGGTGTACGCCTCTGGATCGCTCGGGATATCATAATTGATTACGTGACTGATACGTTCAACATCCAGTCCACGGGCAGCGACATCGGTAGCAATCAACATATCAATCTTGCCAGATTTTAATTTATTGATCGTTTGCTCGCGCAACTTCTGCGTAATATCACCATTCAATGCAGTACAAGCATAGCCACGTGCTGACAATTTTTCAGTTAGCTCCATGGTTTCAATCTTGGTGCGCACAAATATAAGGATCGCACTAAAGGTCATGCTTTCAAGAATGGTCGTTAAAGCTTCAAGCTTTTGTCTACCATTTACCATCAAGTAACGCTGGCGAATCGTATCTGCCGTAATACTTTTTGTTTTGATGGTGATTTGTTCAGGATTGTTTAAATATTTTTTAGATATCTTTCGAATCTCGGACGGCATGGTTGCTGAAAATAAAGCAATCTGACGCTTCTCTGGTAGCTGTTCAAGCACCCACTCAACATCATCAATAAAACCCATGCGTAACATTTCATCGGCTTCGTCCAATACCAAACAGGTTAATTTATCTAACTTCAAAGTACCGCGACGCATGTGATCCATGACGCGTCCGGGTGTACCAACAACGACGTGTACACCACGCTTGAGTTGACGCAACTGTACGCCGTATTCCTGACCGCCATAAATAGGCAAAACATGGAAGCCCTTAAGAAAGGATGCGTATGTTTGAAAGGCCTCGGCGACTTGAATCGCCAACTCACGTGTCGGTGCCAACACTAAAACTTGAGGAGTCGTTAACTTCAAATCGATGTTTGATAATAGCGGTAAGGCAAATGCGGCCGTTTTCCCCGTACCCGTTTGTGCTTGCCCAATGACATCTCGGCCGTCCATGACATGCGGAATGATTTCAGCCTGTATTGGAGAAGGCGTTTCATAGCCCACTTTTTTAAGCGCCTTCATCATTGGCGCTGAGAGTGACAGATCGTCAAAGGACAGGTTGGGGGCGTCGTCAGTGTTGCTCATGGGGTACCTTCAGATATGGAACGAGAAATCAGCTTGTTTACCGAGATTTTCCTACATCGGACGACAAGAAGCCGCGAGTATACGGGCTTATAAGGCGGTTACAAGCCAAATATCAAGCAATTGGGCACTAAAATGGTCGGCACCAATCCTGCCATCTATTTCATCTGACTCAATTTTCGACAAACCATCCTTTCGTCTTTTTACAAAATGCGACTAACGCGAGCATTAAAGGGACTTCGATTAAAACACCCACAACGGTCGCTAATGCCGCGCCAGAGGATAAACCAAACAGCATAACCGCAGTCGCAATAGCCACTTCAAAATGATTTGATGCCCCTATCATTGCTGTAGGCGCAGCATTTTCATATGAGAAGTTCATAGATCTGGCAGCAACATAAGTAATCGTAAAAATGAAAACCGTCTGAATAAATAATGGAATAGCTATCCAAAGAATCGTTAATGGATTAGCGATAATCACGTCGCCTTTAAATGAGAAAAGCAAAACCAGTGTTAATAATAATGCGGTAATCGTTACTGGTGTAAGCAAATGTAAAAACTTCTCTTCAAACCAGTCCTTCCCTTTATTAGCAATAATCCACTTTCTAGAAAAGAACCCGGCGACCAAAGGTAGCGCAACATAAATACCAATGGATAAGAGCAGTGCCTGCCAAGGCACAGGTAATTGTCCTATGCCGAGTAGAAAACCACCTAAGACGCCAAAGAGGACAAGCATGATTAATGAATTTACCGCCACCATCACCAATGTATGACCATCATTACCTTTTGCTAAATAACCCCAAACTAACACCATCGCCGTACAAGGTGCGATACCTAACAAAATGCAACCCGCCAGGTAACTACGCCATAACGGAAACGCAAGCATCTTGATGCCATCTTGCATCACGACCGTACCTGAGCCGTACTCAGCGCCAACAGGTAAATCGAGTCCGAATGGCATCTTTACGTAATCCAGCGCTTCAGCCCCGATTAACCCTTTGAAAAGTATGCCAAGAAATACATAAGCAATGAGATACATCGTAAACGGTTTGATCGCCCAATTAACAAACAAGGTTAAACCAACCGGCTTAATGCTCTTTCCTGCTTTGACCACTTCGGCAAAATCGATTTTTACCATGATCGGGTACATCATGAAAAACAGACAAATAGCGATGGGGATAGATATGATCGGCGCGCCATTAATTACGATGCTCATGCTATCGAGCGTTTTAGCAAACGTCGGGGCGAATTGCCCCAATAGAATACCAATGACAATGCATAACCCAACCCAAAGCGTTAGGTAACGCTCAAATACACCCATATCATGTTTCTTTTCGGTCATATTATTTAATCCTTCACTTGTGTTTAGACTAGATAATCTTTTATGCGCAGATTCTATTTTCCGGGCGATTAGACATTTTTTTTAATTTCTTAAGATCAGCTTTATGCTGTTTATCATTTAAGCTTCCTTTCAGTGATGCCTGCAATAATTCATTTGCCCATGAAGGCAGGTTTGAATTAATGCTGTAATAAACCCATTGACCGGCGCGTCTATCGATAACAACTCGCATATCTCTTAACGAAGCCAGATGTCGGGAAATTTTCGGTTGCATCAGATCTAATGCGCAGGTTAATTCACATACGCAAAGCTCTTCTTCTTGCAACAACAGCATCACGCTGCGAAAACGAGTTTGGTCAGATAGTGATTTTAATAATATTTCAGGTGTCATATTCATTTAATTAATATACGTCTAGACATATATATGATCAACCATATATTATTTGAATTCATCAATTTAAATATAATCATGTCGCAATGTCGCAAAAAATATTTAAGGTTTTGTTTCTTTGTACCGGTAACTCTGCCCGCAGCATTATGGCAGAAGCACTATTGCAGAGATTAGGAGCAGGTCGATTCAGGGCATTCAGTGCGGGTAGCTTCCCAAGAGGCAAAGTAAATCCATTTGCCATTGAATTATTAAAAGCGAACGATTTCAAAACAAATGCCTTCAGAAGCAAGAGCTGGGATGAGTTTGCAGGTAGTAACGCACCAATACTAGATTTTGTATTTACCGTCTGCGGTCGTGCGGCAAATGAAACCTGCCCCATTTGGAATGGACAAGCGATGTCAGCGCATTGGGGTATAGATGACCCGGACCAGCCAGAGTTAAGCGACGATAAACAACGAAAACTATTTATGAAAGCCTACCAAGTACTGGAACACCGATTGAAATTGTTTACGCATTTGTCATTAGATAACCCTGACAAATCAATGATACAAAAAGAATTGGTAAAGATTGGAAACACATACCCGAAATAACCTTAAGGCAACAGGTTATTGTGTATATTACTTAATGCGGTTTATAACCCGCATCAACTGTGAAGCGCTAGGCCTTTTTTTGAAGTTCTCGCTGACATAAAACCACTGAACAATACCCTGTTGATCAATCACCACCATTGCAGGGTGTGGTAAATTCGCATCGCGGCGAATACCGTAACGTTCAATAACCTCCAGATCAGGATCTGACAAAAAAACATATGGGTTATCCATTCGATTCGCCATAGACTTTATGTTTGCAA
The DNA here is from genome assembly GCA_021773215.1 of Gammaproteobacteria bacterium. Classification (GTDB taxonomy): domain Bacteria; phylum Pseudomonadota; class Gammaproteobacteria; order Eutrophobiales; family Eutrophobiaceae; genus UBA7359. Next base: position 22,299 of record JAJFKM010000056.1, on the reverse strand, counting down.
TATTATCCGGACTTACAGCGATGACTTGCACACCTAATTTCTTCAACTTCGGCAAAACCGTATTGATATCCTCCAAGTGGCTTACACAAAATGGACACCAATGCCCTCTATAAAAAATTAACACTACACCATCACCACGAAAATCGGACAATGAAACTTTGGTTCCTGTAATACTTGTCAGCGTAAAATCGGGAGCTTCAGTTTTAACCTCCAACTTGAGTCCTTTCACATCGGAATAGCTAGGCTCAGACTCTGCTGTCTCATTAGCTGGAGGATTGCCGCTGCAAACGTTTGACAAAATAAACGCCCCAAATACGAGTGTTAAAGCACGAAGAAAATTCATTTGGTACCTATCCTGTTTTTTATTTAGGTATAACCTTATAAGTCACCACTGGATAATCTTTAACAAAAGAGACGTTTTATTTTTCTCTTTTTATAGCCCTATAACCAATATCTTTTCTATAGAACATGCCTTCATAGTTAATTTCGTTTAGTGACTTGTAGGCTTGTGCTTGGGCTTGCGTAACTGATTCACCTAAGCCGGTTACACAAAGAACGCGACCACCGGCTGTAACGATGTCATCGCCGTCATTAATAGTGCCAGCATGAAAAACTTTTACGTTATCGTTATCTGCTTTTTCTAATCCAGTAATCACATCACCTTTGCTTGCGCTGGCAGGGTAACCTGCTGACGCGGTGACTACACCTAATGCCGCACGTTCATCCCATTCAGCGCTAGATTGATCCAAACTTCCGTTTGTTGCCGCAAGGCATAATGAAACCAGATCACTCTTTAATCGCATCATGATCGGCTGTGTTTCAGGATCGCCGAAACGACAATTAAACTCCAGCGTCTTAGGCGTACCGTCTTTGGTAATCATGATTCCAGCATAAAGAAAACCGGTATAAGTTCTGCCTTCCTTCTCCATGCCTTCTACTGTTGGGATAATCACTTCTTTCATGATGCGGTCATGCATTGCCGCATCAACAACCGGGGCAGGTGAATAAGCGCCCATGCCGCCTGTGTTGGGGCCAGTATCACCTTCATCACGCGCTTTATGATCTTGGGAGCTAGCAAGTGGCAAAATATTCTTGCCATCGACCATGACAATAAAACTGGCCTCTTCGCCTTGAAGAAATTCTTCTACTACAACACGATGACCCGCTTCACCAAATTTATTACCGGACAACATATCGTTAATTGTGTTTATCGCTTCTTCTTCTGTCATCGCGATTACAACACCTTTACCTGCAGCCAAGCCATCTGCTTTGATTACAATGGGGATTGATTTTGATTTCACGTATTCTATGGCTGGCTCGACTTCGGTAAAAACATCATAGTCTGCCGTGGGGATCTTATATTTTTTTAAGAAGTCTTTCGTGAATGATTTAGAACCTTCAAGGATCGCTGCGGCTTTAGATGGACCAAAACAAGCAAGGCCGGCTCGCTGAAACTCATCGACGATACCTTCAACCAAAGGGACTTCTGGGCCAATGATTGTCAGTCCAATATTCTCTTTTTCAGCAAATGTTCTTAACGCCGGAATATCTTCTGCACCAATCGCAACATTCTCTACTTTGTTTTCAGTTGAGGTACCTGCATTACCCGGGGCAACAAAAACTAAATCAACTTGATCAGACTGCGCCGCTTTCCATGCCAAAGCATGTTCACGACCACCACCACCTACGATAAGAATTTTCATTAATGTAAAAAGTGTCTTATGCCCGTAAACACCATAGCAATATCATGTTCATCCGCTGCCGCAATCACTTCTTCATCCCGCATTGAACCGCCAGGTTGAATGACTGCCTTTACACCTACTTCTGCAGCCGAGTCCAAGCCATCGCGAAATGGAAAGAAGGCATCTGAGGCCATTACCGAACCTGCTACTTCCAGTTTTTCGTCTGCTGCTTTTATTGCAGCAATACGTGCACTATAGACACGGCTCATCTGTCCGGCCCCAATACCTATGGTTTGGTTATTCTTCGCATAGATTATTGCGTTTGATTTAACGTATTTAACAACATGCCAGGCAAAAAGCAGATCGTTAATCTCTTGTCCACTTGGCGCTCTATTTGTCACCACTTTAAGACCTTCTTTTGTTATCACGGCCTGATCGTTGTCTTGTACTAACAAACCGCCACTAACACGCTTCATGTTGAGTTGTTGTATCGGACCTTCACGCTTTCCCGCTTCTAGTAAGCGCACGCCTTTCTTGCTGGCAATTATATCAATACATTCAGGCGCAATACTTGGCGCAATAATCACTTCCACAAATTGCCGTTCAACAATAGCTCTTGCTGTTGCAACATCGAGCTCTTTATTAAAAGCTATGATTCCTCCAAAGGCTGATGTGGGATCAGTCGCGTAAGCTCGATCGTAGGCATCAAGTACAGAGCCACCAATTGCAACGCCGCAAGGATTTGCATGCTTAACTATCACGCATGCTGTTTCTTTGAATGATAGAACACATTCCAATGCGGCATCTGTATCGGCAATATTATTATAGGAAAGTTCTTTACCTTGAATTTGCCTTGCACTCGCTAAAGTACCTGCTGGCGGATTTGGTTCGGTATAAAATGCTGCTGATTGATGCGGGTTTTCGCCATAACGTAACTCTTGTCGTTTTTTAAATTGCGTAGAGTATGTAAGCGGAAAATCTATAGGCTGTTTTGTTTCATCAAGTGCACCCAGATAATTTGAGACATTTGCATCGTAGTTAGCAGTATGTGCGAACACTTTTTGTGCCAAACGGAAGCGAGTTTCATCGCTTACGCTCGCGTTATTTTCTTTTATTTCTTTTAACACAACATCGTAATCTGCTGTATCAACAACTACGGTGACTGATGCATGATTCTTTGCCGCTGACCGCAACATAGCAGGACCGCCAATATCGATATTTTCTATCGCATCTGCCAAAGTACAATCGGGTTTGCTTACTGTTTGTTCGAAGGGATATAAATTTACAACGACAAGGTCGATACCATCGATATCATGCTCTTGCATGACAGCATCATCCGTACCACGTCTTCCTAATAGTCCGCCATGAATCTTGGGGTGTAAGGTTTTTACTCGACCATCCATCATCTCAGGAAAACCAGTGTATTCTGAGACCTCGACCACATCAATATTATTATCAGCTAATAATTTTGCTGTGCCACCTGTTGAGAGAATGCCGATACCAAGTTCATTTAACCCTTTACATAGTTCAACAACTCCAGACTTATCAGAAACGCTGACCAGCGCACGTTTTACTGTTGGCATAACACAAATTTCCTCTAGGTAGCACCCATTCGAATGAATGGAGGTGGTTAGTATATTAATCCAATCCGTATTTTTTTAATCGAGTACGTAAGGTCACTCTATTTAGGCCAAGAATTTTTGCAGCATGCGTAATATTTCCCTGCGTGTATTTCATAACGACCTCGAAGAATGGTTTTTCCACTTCTTCTAAAAATAATCCATGGAGATTACTAGCTTCATGTCCATCAAGATCTTCAAAATAGGCTTCCATAGCCCTTTGAACGTTATCTGCCAAACACTTTTCTGGTGCTTCCCCACGATCATGAGCCGTTTGTTTTCTTAGTTTTGTTTTTATCATGCTGCTAATGTCTGTTGCCCTTCAAAATAATTTTTTATAACGTCTATTTGTTCCTCAGACTCTTCAACACGATTGATTACCGCACGAAATGCATTCGCATCATGTTGTTGCTTGCAATACCAGGCGATGTGTTTACGCGCAATGCGAACGCCCTGAACTTCTCCATAAAATCGATGCAGATGTTGTACATGTCTAATCAATGTATGGCTTACTTCTATTGAGTTGGGTGACTCGAGTGTTTCACCGGTATCCAGATGATGACTTATTTCACGGAATATCCATGGGTTTCCCTGTGCTGCTCGGCCAATCATTATGCCATCGACGTCATAAGTCTTTAGTATTTCAGCCGCCACTTCGGGCGTTGTAATGTCCCCATTAGCTATCACCGGTATATTAACGCGTGACTTTATCTCCCCAGCAGTCTCGTGTTCTGCAACTCCTGTAAACGCACATGCCCGAGTACGACCATGGACGGTAAGCGCCTGAATGCCGGAAGATTCAGCGATATTGGCGATATTCAAGGCATTACGATTTTCTTTATCCCAACCGGTTCTTATTTTCAGCGTCACTGGGACTGAGACTGCGTTCACAACTGATTCAAGGATATCTGCAACCAACTGCTCGTCTCTTAATAATGCTGAGCCAGCCATTAGATTGCACACTTTCTTCGCTGGGCAACCCATATTGATATCAATTATTTCTGCACCATGTTGAACATTAAACACAGCTGCTTCTGCCATTTGTTTTGGTATTGCACCTGCAATTTGTACTGCTCTTGGTTCGGGCTCACCTATATTCGTTAAACGGAGCTGTGTCTTTCTTGTATGAAATAAAGCAGGGTTTGATGTGATCATTTCTGAGATGACAAGACCTGCACCCAGTTCGCGACACAGTAGACGGAAAGGTTGATCAGTCACGCCCGCCATGGGGGCAAGCAGCAGATTATTTTTAAGCCTATGGGGCCCTATAAACATGAAATAACTACGCTATAAATTACAAGAATGGGTAAGCCGAATTATTTTTATGGCTTATGATAACGGTTAATTTTTATCTATGAAAGCAGCTTATTTTTGCTGAACAAAATCAGTTACTTTTTAAAGGAACCTAAATTCAAAACTAACTGCACCAGCAGTTGGGCCACTCACTTCAAGCACAAAATGTACCGGAATATTGATCGGCATACCTTCATCTAGGTCAATACTCTCATCGAGATAATCACTAGGAATAAATTTTCTATGCCCTAACAAAGCACCGGAAGTATCAAACAGGGTAAGTTGCACTCGTGGGAATGGCTGACGTACAGACAATTCATTATTCATTGTGGCGTTAACCAACAATGTGTCTTGATAATTCGGATGTAAACGCACATCTCTATTCACTAACTTTATGGCTTGGGTATCTCGATGACGTAAGATTCTGCAATCAAGCTCATTGCAGACCTGCTTTATGTAGGGTGTTAATTGCGGGTATTTCATCGAAACCAGATCACGATTAAACCAGGCTAACTGCAAGGTAATGGCTATCAGACCTACAAAACAGGCGCTAGTCCAAAAAACTGTCGGTATCCACCGTCGTTTTCTTGGCTCTTCAGATAATATTTCATCCGAATCAGGGAAGTCATAATGCGTTTCTCTGTCGTCTGATTCCATCGAATCCGGTGCACTTTCTTTAAACACTTCGTCCTTAATTTGTATTTTATTTGCTTCAGCTGCATCATCGACACCTATTTCATGTATTGCCGTATTGAGTTCAAGCTCACTATTTTCAGCATCGTTTGAAATGATTAAATCTTGTTCAGACTGAGGTTCTTTGAGCGGTTCAGGCTCTGAAATTATTGCCTGATCAACATCCCCGAGGATTTCTTCACTATTGCCTTCATCAATTGTGTTTAATAAACCATTATCCGGAGGACTTACTATTTCAGGTTCATCATAATTTAGGATATCGAATTCTGGCTCTGCTTCTAGCGGCTGCTCAAAATTATCCTCGTCAATTGTGCTTAATAAATTATTCTCTGATTTGATGACGTCCGATTCATCACGCTTTGGGATATCTGACTCCGGCTCTATTACTAATTCTTGACCAAGTTCAGGTTCAGGTTTAATAATCTTACTTATTGATTCATTTGATAAAGGCTCATCGTGCAAATGATCTAAAGCATTGAATTGTGCATTACAAAAACCACAGCGAACTTGTCCAGACGCTGCAGCAATATGTTCTGCATATAGCCGAAATTGTTTTGTGCATTTGGGGCAAACTGTAAACATTACTTTTTAATACCGTGTAAACGTGTCCACTCTGAATTAAAAACAGGTTCACCCATATTAAAACATGCGTTATACGTCTCCAAGCATTCTTCCGCTTGAACATGAAGTAATCCAGATAAAATGATATCTCCTTCTGGTCTGGTTAATTCAGAAAATTTCTCAAGTAACTCTTTTAAAGGGTTCATTAATATATTTGCAATCAATATATCTGCAACAGGAAGAGTGATGTTATCAACATGGTCGACTACGATTATCTCAGCCAGTTTATTCCTGTCTATATTATCTCGCGCAGCTTGCAAGGCCTGTTTATCTATATCAACTGCATATACTTCTTTGGCACCCAGCAGCGCGGCAACCATGGCCAGAATTCCTGAACCACAGCCATAATCAATCACGACCTTATTTGTTAGATCATTTTCAGCTAACCATTCGATACATAATGAAGTCGTTGGATGTGCGCCGGTACCAAAGGCTAAGCCAGGGTCAAGAACCAGAGTTGGAATAGTGTTTTCAGATTGATCGCACCAACTTGGAGAGATACAAACGCGATCAGAAAAATACAAGGGTTGATGCTCTGCTTTAAATTCACCAACCCAATCTTTGTCTTTCAACAACTCAATTTTATGTTGGTATATATTGTCACCGCCAATACGATCACGTAAACAAACCAGCAGAATATCCAGATCAGAATCGGGATGAAGCAGAGCAATTACACGCGTCTTCTGCCAAAGCTTATTGTTATTGTTCCCTTCGGATGGATCCTCGTCTTGACCTTGTGTATCGAACAAAGGCTCATCACTAGACGCTACTAATGAAACAGAAACCGCACCAAATTGTTCTAGTAGTTCAGAGAGCTCTTCAGCTTGAGTTTGATTTGTTTCAAGTTCAAGTTGAAGCCAGGCCATTATTTAATACCGAGCTTATTCTCCAGATAGTGGATATCTGTACCACCCGCCATGAATGCGTTGTCCTGAATCAGATCCTGATGTAATGGAATATTGGTTTTTATACCATCGATAACAATCTCTGATAGGGCCATAGATAATCGCGCTATTGCCAATTCTCTGGTTTCGGCATGGGCAATTAATTTACCGACCATAGAATCATAATGCGGCGGTACTTTATATCCCTGATAGACATGGGTATCTACGCGAATACCAAAACCACCTGGCGCATGATAATGCTCGATGGTGCCGGGAGAGGGCATAAAATTTACCGGGTCTTCTGCATTAAGGCGACATTCGATAGCATGACCTCTTATCTTTATATCAGATTGCTTATAACCTAAGGTCTCACCACTAGCGATATGTAATTGCTCTTTAACAATATCAACGCCGGTAATCATCTCCGTTACCGGATGCTCCACTTGAACTCGAGTATTCATCTCAATGAAATAAAACTCACCATCCTCATAGAGGAATTCAAAAGTGCCCGCACCGCGATACGAGATCGTTTTGCATGCTTCTACACAACGCTCACCGATTCTCTTTCTGGTAACTTCATCCAGGCCTGGGGCAGGGGCTTCTTCTATCACCTTTTGATGACGTCGTTGCATGGAACAATCACGTTCACCCAGATAAATAACATTGCCATGCTCATCAGCAAGAATTTGAATTTCTATATGACGCGGGTGCTCAAGAAACTTTTCCATGTAGACCATATCATTACCAAAAGCAGAAGCCGCTTCGGCACGCGTTAATGTTATCGACTTGATTAAGCTTGCCTCACTATGCACAACGCGCATGCCTCGGCCACCACCACCACCCGAAGCCTTGATAATAACGGGATAACCTATTTCCTTTGCCGTCTTTTTTAACTTAACCGGGTCGTCCCCTAACGGGCCATCGGAACCTGGTACACAGGGGATGCCGGCTTTTTTCATCGCCTTGATTGCAGAAACCTTATCGCCCATTAATCGAATCGTCTCTGCTTTAGGCCCAATAAAAACAAACCCGCTTTGCTCCACCCGTTCGGCAAAGTCTGCATTCTCTGAGAGAAAACCATAACCCGGATGTATTGCTACTGCATCGGTAACCTCTGCAGCGCTTATTACAGCGGGAATATTTAAATAACTATCTATCGAGGCAGCAGGTCCGATACAAACGGATTCATCGGAAAGAAAAACGTGTTTCTGATCACGATCGGCTTCTGAATAAGCAGCAACCGTTTTAATACCTAGTTCTTTACATGCTCGGAGTATACGAAGCGCTATCTCGCCCCTGTTTGCAATAACAACTTTTTCTAACATGAATAAAAGTGCTCTATAAAATTCTTTTATGAAAAACGCTTTTTTAAGCGTGCGCTTATGACTTAAGAAGGGTCAATAATGAATAGTGGCTGTCCATATTCAACTGCTTCACCATTTTCAACCAATGTTCTGACCAGTTTACCGCTCACATCAGATTCAATTTGGTTCATGATCTTCATTGCTTCAATGATGCACAGGATCTCTCCCGTTTTTACATTCTGCCCTCTGCTAACAAACTCTGGCTCTTCAGGTGATGGCGATAAGTAAAAAATACCCACCATCGGCGAGGTAACAACATGACCTTGGTCGGCATAATTGTCACTTGCTGTGCCTTCGTCTGCGGCTAAATGCGATTTGATTGACTCACTCGCTTGTACAGCAGGCGCTGCTTGGGCTTGCGGTACATTAATCATTGTTTGAGCTGGGGCAATTGTAGAGCCACGACTTATACGTACGGACTCTTCGCCCTCATGAATTTCTATTTCTGCTATGCCTGACTCTTCGAGTAACTCGATTAATTTTTTTACTTTTCTGATATCCATTCTAAATTTACTTTTTATTTATTGTTGTAAGTGACGCTCTGCACCAAGCAAAGCAAGTTCATAACCGAAAGCACCAAGACCGCTTACAACTGCTACTGCGATATCGGATAAAAATGAGTGCTGTCTAAATTCTTCTCGTGAAAATACATTTGAAAGATGAACTTCGATAAAAGGTAACTGTGTACCCAACATGGCATCGCGGATAGCAATACTGGTATGAGTGAATGCGCCTGGATTGATTAAAATAAAATCAACACCTGACTTTTTAGCCGCATGAATCTGATCAATCAACTCATGTTCTGCGTTACTTTGAAATGCTGACAGCTCATGCCCTTTTTCCTTGGCTAAATCTATCAGGCTCGCATCAATCTCGGCAAGCGTGGTGGTGCCATAAACTTCGGGCTCACGCTCGCCTAAAAGGTTGAGATTTGGACCGTGTAATACAAGAAACTTCAAAACATTCCCCTAAAAAGTGCATTTTAGCGATTTTAGACGCTTTTTTATGGATGTTAACAGTATTTTAAAGGAAATACGAACCCGTTATGAACCGTTTTCGCGTTTAAAGGAGTGTTTTTATGATCGATTCTGCATCGGTTTTTGAAAGGGGGCCACGTCTCGTAAAGACAATTTCGCCGCCGGTATCAATGATAACAGTGTATGGCAGGGCACCGATATCATTACCTAGTCGTTTTGCGGCCTGGATCACTTCATCTCCACCGACTAGCGAAGGATAGTTAACATTAAACTCTTCCATAAAGCCACGTACTTCATCTGCTTCTTGTAATGCGATCCCAATAAACTGTAAGCCTTTGCTTTCGTAATGCTGTTGTAGTTCGACAAAGGCAGGAATCTCCTCGCGACAGGGTGCACACCAGGTAGCCCAAAAGTTTAAAACGATTACTTTGTCTTTCCATTCGGACAATCTGCGCAGTTCTCCATTTGAATCGGATAAACTGAAGTCTTCAACTGTTGTACCAATGACACTCTCTGGAGCTGTCGGACTGTGTATCGCCTTCACCACCTCAGATTTCTTATCGCCTTTTAAGTGTTGATGTAACTGGTAGCCACCAAAAGCTGATAATAGCGAGACAAGCAGTACAGCAAATATTAATTGCCATTGCTTCATAAGGAAGTCGCTTCGTTCAAATGTTTTAAGAAAGGTTTGGCTTTAACAAAGCCGACGAGACGATGAGACTTTATCTCTGTGCTGTTTGTATTAAAAAATAAAATTGCTGGTGGACCAAAAATATCAAACTGTTTTAAAAATGCTTTATCAAGCTCGTTGTTTTTAGTGACATCAACTTTTAACAAAGTGAATTGTTTTAACCCTTCACGCACAGAAGGATCGCTAAACGTATAGGCTTCCATTTCATCACAGACGACACACCAGTCTGCATAGAAATCCAGCATGACAGGTTTGCCATCACTCCTAGCTTGTAGTAACGCCTTGTCTAGCTCATCGAGACTAACTACATAATTAAAGGGCAAAGTTTCTGCGCTTGCTTGATTAGACTGTGAAGCAAATGGTTTCAAAACAGTTCCACCACCATTTGCGGCTGCGACTATTAAGATGACACCATAAACCAACATGACTAAACCCAGCCCTTTCCATAAGCGCTGCCACTGAGTTGTCGTTTCTTCTATGCGATCTAACGCTCCAATAAAAACCGCTGTGGAAATAAATAAAGCAGCCCAAAGAATCAAGACGATTGATTCTGGGAACACTCGTTCCAGAAACCATATCGCAACACCCAACATAATAACGCCAAAGAGTCGCTTGATGGATTCCATCCAGGCCCCTGCGCGTGGCAACAACTCACCAGAGGTTGCACCAATAATTATTAACGGCACTCCAAAACCAAGTCCCATTGCAAACAAGGCGAATCCGCCTAACAAGGCATCACCTGTTTGGCTGATATAGAACAAAGCACCAGCTAAGGGTGGTGCAACACAAGGCCCCACAATGATTGCCGATAATACACCCATGACAGCAGCGCCTTTTAAAGTGCCGCGATTGGCTTCCCCAGAATTTAACGATAGTCTGCTTTGCCAGCTTGAAGGTAATTGCAATTCATAAAACCCAAACATGGATAGGGCTAGAAAAACAAATACAGCACTGAACAAACTCAACACCCAAACATTTTGCGAAGCGGCTTGTAGATTAAGACTAAATAAACCGGCAATTATACCGAGCACGGCATAGGTTAATGCCATAGCAATGACATAACTTAATGAAAGTGTAACGCCCCTTGTTCGAGTTATTCGAGTTCCCTCTCCAACAATAATGCCTGACAGAATAGGTATCATAGGGAAAACACAAGGCGTTAATGAGAGCAATAAGCCAAAACCGAAAAAAGAAATAATATTAAATAACAGATTTTTATCTTTTAATTTTTGTGTGATGGAATCTTGTTCGGAGAGTAGCGGTTTATTAGTTGAGCTATCTTGACTCGCTTGTAAATCAAATGAAGCGGGTACAGTAACCGCCAATGATTTTTTAATCGGTGGATAGCAAACAGAGTCTTCTTTGCAGCCTTGATAGGCAACATTAAGATTAAACTCTTTAAGATTAGTGTTACTAAACGTAATCGGTCCTGATGCGCTGTTCTGGCCGTAATAGACCTCGACCTGACCAAACGCGGGATCTTGTTTTACTTTACCAGTGGGGAATTGAAGCTTATTAAAGCTTATCTCCGGGTTATCTGTTGCTGCTGAAAATTTATTCTTATATAGATAGTATCCCGGTTTAATATCCCAATTTAAATGTAATTGCCCATCAGGCAGGACTTCCGCGCTAACAAGAAATGCTATCTCCGGATCCAGAATTTCATCGGATAAGCCTGACCCTTGGAATGAAAATAGATCGCTTAATTTGTTCGTTATTTCACCGGCATTGGCTGACAATGAAAATAGAACAAAAACAACAAATAAGGCGTTACGAATTGATGTCATGATTTTCCGGTGTGTGTGCTAATCCAGTTCAGGTACTCAGCAGAGCCTGTGAGAATAGGGACAGCAATAATTTCCGGAAGTTCGTATGGGTGTAGTTTTTTGAGCCGTTTTTCAAGCGCTTCATATTCATTGGTCGTCGTCTTTATGACCAGCAAGAGCTCATTTGCCTTGTCCACTTTACCCACCCATGAAAAAAATGACTGCACACCAGGCACAATATTCACGCAGGCAGCAAGTTTTTCAGTGACCAGATCCTGAGCGATTTTTTTCGCTGAGATTGATCCCGGACAGGTGCTCAGCACCAATAGGTGTTCTGTCTTTTTAGCCATGATCTTACGTAATACAATTCAATTTTAGTCTTGTAAATTAGTATTCTGCCCATACATCAATAATAATGCCACTTTAGCCATTCAAATTAAGCGTTGGAGCTTCATCTTTTGTTTAAAATATTATTTTTCATGTTCTTGGTTATACCGCTCATCGAGATTGCGATATTGATCGAGATTGGCAAAGTGTTCGGCGCTGCTTATACAATCATACTCGTTATCGGGACTGCTGCGCTTGGTGCTGCATTATTACGTCAACAAGGGCTATCTACAATCGCCAAGGTTCAGATGAACATGGATCAGGGAAACCTACCTGCTACCGAGTTGATTGAAGGATTAATGCTGCTCGTCGCGGGTGCGCTACTCTTAACACCCGGTTTCTTTACCGATGTATTCGGCTTTTTGGTGTTAATCCCTGCGTTACGTCATCGAATCGCTCAAACTTTCCTTGCCAGTTTCATTCAATCTCAAATTGATATCCGACAAACAAATACAGATAACGGCAACATAATCGAAGGCGAACACTGGGAATCTGATTCAAAGTAGGTTCCCGGCGTGAACACCGATCAACGATCTAATATCATCGCGAAATTTACCGATATCATTAATGAGGATAGGATTGCCTTATTAAAAGAAACTCTACTACAACGCACACGCTACTTAACAGTCGTACTTGACGATATATATCTCCCACAAAATGCCAGCGCTATTATACGCACCAGTGAATGTCTCGGCATTCAAAGTCTCCACTCAATTCAAGAACGAAATAAACACAAAATAAATCGAGATGTCGTTAATGGCGCTGCAAAATGGATAGATCTCGAGTGTTATTCTGAAAGCACGGGTCGTAAAGCATGTTTAGAAAACCTGAAACTACAAAATTATAAAATCGTCGCCATGACACTCAGCAAAGATTGCATTCCTTTAGAAGAACTCCCTGTAGATGAGAAGCTAGCGCTATGTTTTGGTTGTGAAGAAACAGGCTTAAGCAACGAGATTGAGGACAAGGCCGACTATAAAGTACAAATTCCATTACATGGCTTCACACAAAGCTACAACGTTTCCGTCAGCGCAGGCATCTGCCTTTATTATTTATCCAATAAAATAAAAGACACCGAACAAGATTGGCAACTGAATCAAGAAGAAAAAGAAAACCTACTAATAGATTGGCTAAGTAAATCGACACCAACTGGAAGTAGTTTATTAGAGAAGTATAAGGAAGATTCTGAATAGTATGCGATTGGCCAGAAGACATTATCAGTTTATCAAACAATTCCAACGCTAAAGTTTTCATGTTAAGACAATATAATTTCCAGCATTGATTAAAGTTTTCTGTTATTAATTTTTGTCCTCTTTTTTTTGTCTACACCAGGGGAAAATACCACCAAAAGCAAGAACAACTGAGGTTAGTCCAGATAAACCAACTGTTGAAATCATAAGCACACTATTATATTTATTAACGAATTGTTCTCCGGTTTGTAGGTCATTAGGATCTGCTAAGGCTCCCAAAATGCCTGCACTAATACTAAATACGACTAATAAAATACAAAAGCAAATGAATGTGGTAACAATACGTTTAATAAACAACATGATTAATCCTCATTTAACTTAAATCAAGATAATAAGTAATTAAAGTCCCATATACATTTTTAACATCATATTCTGTTATCTCAGCTTTGGGTCGATAACAGTATTAATGCTGAGCGTAATACTCTTCTACAGCCTTTATGCATGACACACTAAATTTCCTTAATGCGTAAACAGATAAACAAAATGCTAAGGCTTGTGTAGCTAATACATATCCCCAGCCATAAAAAGAACTATTAAACCAAGAGCCTGCCTGTAACAAAAATGAAAATGGGGCGCTAGCTAAACCAAGAATGCCATAGACAAGAATTAGTAAAACAATGTAATGCACAAATCGTTTGTTTTTTTCTGGTAAGAAAAAGAAAGGCAAGATGATAGGCCAAAGCAACAATAATATTCGTATTGCGCCTATGCCAATAAGTGCTTCCCAACCACTTGAAGCGTAGCTAATACCCGGAATCATCGCGAAAATTAAAAAATAATTATATCTCATAATTTTATACCTGCGTTTTAAAAATATTGATGCGTATTGTTAAAAACCTTTATCTTGTTTTATCACTTCATATGCTTTTCTAATTTCATGTGTACGATCTGCTGCAACTTTCATCATTTCTTCTGGCAGTCCTTTTGCGACAAGCTTATCCGGATGATGTTGACTTAATAAGCGCCGATAAGCTTTCTTAATCTCACTTGTGCTAGCTGACGCATTCACATCAAGTATGGCATACGCATTTTTTAAAGAAGGTGAGCCATCATTTCTTCCTGTGCTTGAAGAGGACCCACCCATGCCTCCAATCATTGTGCACAGACGATCAAACTCATGTTGTGAAATATTGAGTAGCTGACAAATCGTTAACAGGACATTCCGTTCTGCTGGATCCATAACACCATCAGCATAGGCCGCCATGATCTGTACTTCGATAAACATACGTAACAGGTTTGGTCTGAAACCTATCTCTTGTTTAAATTGTTTTAATATATCGTTTAGTGGAAATGAGTCCTTCTTGCCTTCATTAAACAAGCCTATGGCTGCTTTTCTTTGCTCCTCATCCATGTCCATCTGCTGCATGACATGCTTGGCTAACGCTATTTCGTCGTCAGTAACTTGTCCATCTGCTTTACAGACATGACCCATGACTGAGAATGTCGCGGTATAGAACATGGTTTGAACACGTTCTTGGCGACCAAAACTAGTTTGATTGCCAGACTGTGACAAACCTTTATCAAAGTTGTGCCCCATAGCAGCGCCTAGAACAGCACCTATAGGACCACCTAGCATCATGCCAAAGGCACCACCGAGTATTTTTCCCCACCAATTCATATGTTCAATTTCACCAATATGTAATAAAAGTAATATATGTTACTACTATTCGTTATAATCCCGCTTTTAATCGAGCACAGCGCTATTAATTTGTATTAACTCTATCTTAACGGTAATCAACATGGCTTCAAATAATAATAAAAAGAAAACAAAACCAGGCTCTTCTAAGTCAATGGCTGACTTGGCAGACAAACATATTTGTTACGAAGAATCGGTTCAATGTGTTGAGTCGGAAATAGATTTTGTTGACACAACGTTTCTTAAGCTACGTAAACGTTTGGCAAATACCTTAAGAGAAGATTTTTGCGGCACGATGAACACCTCTTGTGAGTGGGTCAGCCGGCGTAAGTCGAATACCGCTATCTGCGTTGATCTGGATGAAGAGGTGTTGCAATGGGGCAAAGACAACAAGATTGCTAAGCTCTCTGCTGAGAAGAAGAAGCGTATTACGATTGTTAATGATAATGTAATGACAATCCAGACCGAACCAGTAGACATTGTTTTAGCCATGAACTTTAGTTATTGGTTATTAAAAGAGCGGAAGCTTACTATTGAATACTTTAAACGGATTTATGAAGCCTTAACCGATGATGGTATCTTCTTTCTGGATGCCTATGGTGGTTATGAAGCATTTCAGGAACTAAAAGAAAAGACAAAAAACAGTCATTGTACTTATATATGGGATCAGGATACGTACAGTCCTGTAACGGGTATAGCAAAAAATTACATTCATTTTAAATTCAAAGACGGCTCTAAAATGATGAAGGCCTTTGAATATGAATGGCGTGTCTGGACCTTACCAGAATTAACCGACATGTTGTCGGAAGCTGGCTTTAAACCGACTGTTTACTGGGAACAAGCCGATGAAGATGGTGAAGGAAACGGTGTCTTTATCCCTGAAACAGAGGGTGAGGCTGATGCCGGCTGGTTTGCTTATCTGGTAGCTGAAAAATAATATTTACACGACTACATCGACCTCGGTACCTTTATGCCCCGCGGGTACCCTTGAGGGGTGTGTAGGAGGTAGAGCTACGCAGGAGCAGTTGCCGAGGAAGTACTGTCATGATTCTCGTTCCAGACGCCAACAGTAGGTGCTTGAGGCAAATCATAAGCGCCTACATCCATATAGGCGATGCCGCGAGAGGACACGATTACAGGACGTAATCGGTAGAGTCGAGTCTGGAACAGAGACCGTGAAGTCCGGAGCGGCGTAAAATGCTTTTTAAAGCTTTAACCTAACTCTTTTGGTTTAATAAATTCTTTTAAACTACTTTTATCAACTTCAACATCGAAATTGCTATCTTTATACTCAAATATTGCTAAATTTGCTGTCGTTACGCTTATGCTTGTAGCGGTTTGGTTTGCAGATTTACTCAATAAATAATTGATTAGATATTCCAGTCCTGGATTATGAGCAACCAACATTAAACTACTTACATTATCTTTATAGAGCTGCACACATTCCATCAGTGTATCAAAGCTAGCGAGGTAAAGACTTTCGTCAAATTCAACCTTCGACTGAGAAAACTTGAGTTGTTTGCTCACCAATTCAATCGTTTGTTTTGCTCGCAGCGCGGGTGATGAGATAATTTTCTCGGGCAAATGATTATTATCTGCCATCCACTGCCCAACTCGTTTAGCATTTTCCTGTCCACGCTTATTGATAGGACGATCAAAGTCAGAGGTGCTGTGGCCAGACCAGTCTGACTTAGCATGTCGCATGATGTATAGATGGAAACCCAATTCAATATTCTCAATAATTAATTATCAAAGTATGCTACATTTTCGTATTAAATCTATCTTAATAACAGGCACTCAAGTTTAATTGTTGCTAATAATTTTTCATAACTGAATCCACTCTTGTCAGACTCTAACGAAACTTACGCCGCTGTTGATCTTGGATCAAATAGTTTTCATATGGTTGTTGCCAACGTTGTTGATGGACGAGCATTGATTATTGACCGTATTAAAGAGATGGTTCGTCTAGCAGGTGGACTCGATGAAAACACTCGATTGACTGATGAAGCAATAGCAACGGCATTACAATGCCTGGAAAAATTTGGCCAACGCATAAAGACCATCCCCGCATCGAATATTCGTGCGGTAGGGACCAATACCCTACGGCAAGCCAGGAATGGAGTTGAGTTTCTATCTCTAGCAAATGCAGCATTAGGACATAAGATCGAGATAATCTCCGGTCGCGAAGAAGCTCGTTTAGTTTATGTTGGCGTGGCAAATACCATTTTCAACGATAAAGATAAACGTCTGGTTGTAGATATTGGTGGCGGCAGTACTGAACTTATTATTGGTAAAGGGTTTGATGCCGATATCACTGAAAGTTTATTTATGGGTTGCGTTAATATCAGCCAGCGTTTCTTTGATGATGGCGAAATCACTACAAAGCGTTTACGTAAAGCCCACATTGCAGCACTACAAGAACTGGAAAATGTACAAGGCATCTATCACCACTATGGTTGGGACAAATCCATAGGTACCTCTGGAACCATACGTTCAATACTCGATGTCATTATTGACAAAGATTGGAATGACAGTGTCATATGCCCTGAATCTTTATCTAAATTAAGAAAGTCGCTTATTTCTTTTGGACACATCAATAAAATTGATTTCGAAGCCCTCCCTGAAAATCGTAAGCCTGTTTTTGTCGGTGGTGTAGTTGTGCTATCTGCCGTATTTGAAGCATTGGAAATTAAATCTATGGAGTATTCAGACGGCGCATTGCGAGAGGGCTTATTGTATGACCAGATTGGCCGTCAGCATGATATTGATGTGCGTGATAAAACCGTCGATCGATTGATGAATCGCTACAGTGTTGATGTTGAACATGCCGAGCGTGTTGAAAAGCTAACCAAGCACTTATTCAAAAATGCCAAGGCCGAATGGCAATTAGAGAAAAGAGAAGACTTAAAAATGATTCGCTGGGCAGCACGTTTACATGAGGTTGGTTTAGCAATTGCACATAACCAATACCATAAACACGGCGCTTATCTTTTAAGCAACTCTGACATGCCCGGATTTTCACGGCAGGAACAGATTCTATTAAGTATTCTAGTTCGTTTACATCGACGAAAAATTTCTTTAGATCTATTTGATCAGGTGACCGACGATGTTAAAAATAAACTGATCAAATTGGTTATTATATTGCGTCTGGCAATTGTATTAAATCGAAGTCGAAACGCGATTAAAATACCTGATATTGATATCAAGATTAAAGGTGAAATTATCAAGTTAGATTTTCAGGATGACTGGCTTATTGATCACCCATTAACAGAAGCTGACCTTGAGACAGAAAAGAATTATCTTTCTGTAACAGGCTACAAATTAACTTTTAACTAAGGCCATTAACAATACTGTTCCAGCAGCACCTGTTGTGCTGACCTAGGTTTCGCATTACCAGCTTTTACATGACGGTAGCTGCCATCTGATTGCAATATCCATGCTTGCGTATTATCAGTAAGGTAATTTAGTAAACCAAACTTAATCACTTGATCGCGTGGACGCTTTTCTTCTATAGGGAAACATGCCTCGACACGATGAAAAAGATTTCTTGGCATCCAATCCGCACTGGAACAATAAAGATTTGGGTTACCATCATTATGAAAATAATAGATACGTGTGTGTTCAAGAAATCGGCCGATGATTGAACGAACGTGAATATTTTCAGAGACGCCTTTTATGCCAGGACGCAAACAACATATGCCCCGAATGATCAAATCAATTTTTACCCCTGCCGTAGAAGCTTCATATAAAGTACGAATAATTTCTGGATCTACCAAGGCGTTCATTTTAGCAATGACACGTGCCTCCTTGCCGGCCTTTGCATTATTTATTTCCTGATTTATATAATCAAGAATGCCTTTATGTAAGGTGAATGGTGATTGTAATAATTTTTTTAATTTTGTAGCGCGACCCAACCCGGTCATTTGATGAAAGAGCTTATTAACATCTTCACCAACCGCTTGGTCTGCTGTAAGTAATCCATAGTCTGTATACAATCTAGCTGTGCGCGTATGGTAGTTACCCGTACCTAGATGAACATAGCGACGCAAGGATCGTCCCTCTCTGCGAACAACCATTATCATTTTGGCATGGGTTTTATATCCGACCACGCCATAAACAACATGTGCACCAGCTTCTTGCAGATCACTCGCTAATTCAATGTTAGCTTCTTCATCAAAACGTGCGCGTAACTCAATGACAACCGTGACTTCTTTTCCCGCACGTGCAGCATCTTTTAATGCCTTAACGATAGCTGAATCACCACCAGTTCGATATAAGGTTTGTTTAATCGACAACACTGCAGGATCATTTGCAGCTTGTCTTAGAAAATCGACAACCGGAGCAAAAGACTGAAATGGATGTAGTAGCAGGATATCGCCATTATGTAAGGTCTCAAAAATATTAGTCGTTTTCAATAACCGTGGTGGTATATCTGGAGTGAAGCCCGGATAGACTAAATCAGGACGGTCAACCAAATCATGAAGCTGTAGTAATCGATTTAGATTTACTGGGCCGTTAACTTTATACAGCGCATCTTCGGTTAAATTAAATTGGTCAAGCAGGAAGTTCATGATTTCTTCCGGGCAATTATCAGCAACCTCTAGACGGACTGCGTCATTATAACGTCGTGAAGGCAACTCACCCTCAAGTGCGCGCAAAAGATCATCAATCTCCTCATCATCGACAAATAGATCACTATTACGGGTAACACGAAATTGAAAACAACCTTTTACCTTCATGCCGGGAAATAATTCGCCGACATGATCATGTAAGACAGACGACAGTAAAATAAAATCATGCGTCCTGGTTGAGTGTTCTTTTGGTACTTCGATGACACGCGGCAAAGATCGTGGTGCTTGCACTATTGCATAACCACCTTCTCGTCCAAAGGCATCTTTACCTTCGAGCGTTACTATAAAATAAAGGTTCTTATTTAATACGCGTGGAAACGGGTGTGATGGGTCAAGCCCAATCGGGCTTAAAATAGGAATCAATTCACGATTAAAATAGCGTTTCACCCAACGTGATAATTTTGGTTTCCACTGAGCTCGGCGCAGAATGCGAATTTTCTCTTTAGATAGTTCCGGGATAAGAACCTCATTAAGGATCTTATATTGTTCTTCAACAAGTTCATGGGCTACTTCGCTAATCTTTTTTAAGATTTCAACAGGGGTTAAATTATCTTCTCCGGTTTGTACAGAACCATACTTAACTTGCTGGTTTAGGCCAGAGACACGAATCTCAAAAAATTCATCTAGATTGGTACTGGCGATACAAAGGAAGCGTAAGCGTTCAAGTAATGGATTATTTTCATCCTTGGCTTGCTCAAAAACACGGCGGTTGAATTCCAGAAGGCTCAACTCGCGATTTATATAAAGCTCTGGTTGTTTTAAATTACTCGTATCCATTGCAGTTTCTATTTTATTATTTTTAATCACCATAGTAGTAGATTATCGCTTACTTTTATTTATATATTGATGTAAATCAAGTATATACAAGATTATTTAATACTCATGTAGGTTTAATATTTATTTAAGATAGTTGACGCTATACAATGACACTGCAGACAGCATACAATCCCGCAACCATATAGATTAACTTTTTTATATTACATCTTTGTGAAATGCTAAGTACTAATAATCATTTAGTGAAGTTAAGCATAATGTGTATCAACTTCAAATATTTGACCCAAATTCCCCAAATCCATAGGGTGCTTAATTAATGGCTCAATCTAACTATTTTTCACGTATTTTTGGTAGTTCTCCGGTAACACCACTACAAAAGCACATTGATATTGTCGTGTTATGTGTAGAAGAACTCGTACCCTACTTTGAGTCGGTCATCAGCAATAACTGGGAGCTTGCCGCCAAAACTCAAGAAAAACTGGTACAGCTCGAACATGAAGCTGATGAGATTAAAAATGAACTACGCCTACATCTCCCGACTAGCCTTTTCATGCCCATTGATAGACGAGATGTACTGGAAGTACTAGACCTGCAAGACCATATTGCCAATAAGGCTAAAGATATCTCGGGCTTAACGCTCGGCAGGAAGATGTCATTACCTGAATCTATAAGCAGTGCTTATATGGAATTTCTTAAACGCTGCATTGATGCGACGCGACAGGCTCAGGTCGCCGTCAACGAGCTAGATGAACTAGTTGTTACCGGATTTCGTGGCGATGAAGCGGTACGAGTTAAAAAGATGATCGAAGAATTACATATCATCGAAGGTGAAACTGACGAAATTCAGATCAATTTACGCGCCGAACTTTATAAAACAGAAAAAGAATTACCACCCATAGATGTTATGTTTATTTATAAAATCATTGAGTGGACTGGGGATCTTGCAGATACAGCACAGAGTACCGGCAACCGCCTGCAATTAATGCTCGCTAAATAATAATTATATCAATGGAACATACAACAATATATCTTATATTGGCTGGCTGCTTCGGCCTGTTTATGGCATGGGGCATAGGCGCGAATGATGTTGCAAATGCAATGGCAACATCAGTTGGCTCCAAGGCATTAACGCTTAAACGTGCTGTTATAGTTGCCGCCATTTTTGAATTTGCTGGTGCCTTCCTCGCTGGAGGGCAAGTCACGTCCACTATACGCAAAGGCATCATTGATGCTGACTTACTCTCAGGCACACCGGAACTACTTGTCTTTGGAATGCTAGCTGCGCTGTTGGCTGCGGGAATATGGTTATTAATTGCCACGAAATATGGATTACCTGTTTCGACAACACATTCTATTGTTGGTGCGATTGTTGGTTTTGCTGCCGTAGGTATCGGCATAGAAGCGGTCAAATGGGGCAAGGTGGGATCTATAGCAGCTAGCTGGATTGTCTCTCCGATTATTGCTGGAACATTAGCCTATGCACTTTTTCGTAGCGTGCAAAAGTTAATACTTGATACCACTGATCCGATGAAAAACGCTATACGCTATGTACCCGTCTATATTTTTATTACTGGCACCATGATTTCTCTAGTCACCATGTTTAAGGGCTTAAAACATATTGGTTTGGATCTATCTACGCCTGAATGTTATACCGTTAGTATTTTTATAGGCCTGCTTTGCGCAATCATTGGAGCCATTCTAATTAGAAGAATCGACTTCGATAAAGGAAAAAACACTTCTTATCAATTCCAAAATGTTGAACTGGTATTTGGTGTATTAATGATCTTCACTGCTTGTGCGATGGCATTTGCACATGGTTCTAATGACGTTGCTAATGCAGTAGGGCCGGTTGCCGCTATTGTTAGTATTGTGACAAATGATGGCGCGATTGCACAAAAATCCGCAATGCCAATCTGGATATTGCTACTCGGTGGCGTGGGGATAGTTATCGGGCTACTTATGTACGGTCATAAGGTGATTGCCACTGTTGGATCAAGCATCACAGACCTCACGCCAAGCCGCGGCTTTTGT
>JAJFKM010000055.1 GCA_021773215.1 Gammaproteobacteria bacterium | reverse complement strand
AATCATCATATAACTGCACGGTACCACCAATAGGATCCATCCAAGAACTACCTGTCAAACGACGTGCACGACGAACAGACTTCAAGTAAGCCCATGTATCATCTGGCGTCTTTGAAGTAGGATCGTTATAACGAATTTGGAAGATACCAAGACCTTTAATATCCTGCGGGTAGGTAGCCACCAAAACAGTTTTCTGCATGATGGTGCCGTCGCCTTCAGAGATAGGACCGCCATCAAGACGCCCTTCCATATAGTAACGTTGAGCCCACCAGCGTTGGATACGTTCCATACCCTTTGTGGCATCCAGGAATACCCAAGAGATGTGACGTAAATCCATGGTTGCACCATAAGTAGGTCCACGCAGGTTCCAAATCAGCTTATCACCAGCATGTGGGTCATCCATCTTGATGTCTTGTGGGTCAAAAAACATACCCGCTGTCCAGCCAGTTGCAGTACGGTCAGAAGGATTAAACTTAACCGTTTCCTTACTCTTCTGAGTCCAATCCATGTACTTCTCATCCATAGGGATAGGCTCTGAATGACGAACAGGAATCTTCAAGTGGTGGTTACGAATCATCCATTCGTATTTACCTGGCAACATGTCACCGACACGATGGCCTTCGAAGGTCATATCAATGACTTGATCGAGGTTTTCTGCACTGATGATGGTGCCTTCTGGCATCTCCTCAGCAACAGCGCTCAATGGAGCGCCAACTAGCAGCCCCAAAGATACTACTGATGTAGCTAATATTTTCTTATACATTTATAAATACTCCTACGTTTTAACAATCGCCCTGCATTGCTGCAGGGCATAATGAGTAACTAATACTTCTTTTTATACAATCTGCTTAATTTAGAACTGTCTCGTAACCTTCAAGACCAACTGGTTATC
This sequence comes from Gammaproteobacteria bacterium, assembly GCA_021773215.1. Classification (GTDB taxonomy): domain Bacteria; phylum Pseudomonadota; class Gammaproteobacteria; order Eutrophobiales; family Eutrophobiaceae; genus UBA7359. Next base: position 12,424 of record JAJFKM010000055.1, on the reverse strand, counting down.
ATCGGCGAACCAATCAAACAATGATGCAGAGTTTTCTGATACACCCAATGGATTCGCACATGTACTACATGTGTTTCCAGTAAATGCGCTTGTTCCTCCAGAATTCTTTTTCTCATCACCATCACTCCACCAGAGATTCGCCTCTAACTTGATGCGCCAGTCATCGCCGCGGACAAATTCAACACCAGCGATACCAAAACCACCACCGTTACTTAAATCGGTACCGACAACGAACACAGGGTTAATCGTGTCACGCTTGAAGTTCAACAGTGAAAATAAAGTCAGGTAAGTTGTATGCTCTCGTTTTTGTGCTCCAAAAGAGGCGAACTCAACGATCTCATCACTGTCTTTATGATCCAGAATCCAGGTATCAAATAATTGAACACTAGACAGAGAAGGTCGGTTGGTACCTATGTACTTGCCCAACTTGAACTCTTTATCAATACGAAACATGGTAATCAAGGTGTCTTTTTCTCGAACACCTTCCCAACCTGGTAGTGAAGATTTCAGAGCGCCATAGTTGAACGGTTTATTAGGAATGAAAACCACTTCCGCGCTCAAGGTAGAATCGATAGCCTGTGCATAACCATTGGCAGTGACACCAAACACATTGATGTGCGGATAGATCCAGTCACCCAAAACCTGATTGTTTGCAGCCTCACCATAACTATGGTGTGTACCTACTCCGAAAGCACCTAAGAATCCAGACGGGTCACCTGCTGTTGGATTCATAATCGGCGCAGGGTTAAACGTTCTGAGATAGGCAACGGAGTAACCGATAGAACCGACGCTACTATTCCAGCGGAAGCCAAAGGTAGGGTCATCCTGTGCGCCATCGCCATGATCGGCGTTATATTCCGTGAACGCGGTAAAATCGACACCACGAAAAGGATGCGGTATCCAACGACCACCTTCAATGTTGAAGTTACTACCCACATCATCTTCACGATCCAGACCAGGTCGAACGAAGAAGTTTAATGAACCACCAAGTTCGTCTTGTAAATCTAGGTCGAAGTTAACCAGGAACAAAGGTTTACGCCAATCCTCGTTATTCTCAAAGAATAAACGCCAGCGAAAATCGAAGCCATGAACCAAATCCATTGCTTGGAAGAAATCACTCTGGCCCCAGACTAATTGTTGCTTACCAACACGCATACTCAACTTATCATCGAAAAGCGTGAAATCAGCGTAGTACTCACGAAAAAGCTCTTGTATGTGATCCGTATTGTACTGATCCATATACTGGCCACGAGTTGAACTACCAATTACACCCAAAGTCGTACCACCACCAGAAGGATTTAAGCTTGTTTGTTTCGCTAGTGAATCAAGATAATCCGTCTGTAGCTCTCTATCAAATCGACTAACAATCTTCCAGGAAATAGGTCCCGTGTTGATATCAAAATCCAGGTTCAAGCTTGCTCGAGCCATGTTAAAATCGAACTGGTCATTTTCTTCAGTTTCTGCGTGATCCTCTAGATTTACCCCAAAATAGGTACGAGCCCAACCACTCACTGAGAAGCTCCAGTCTTCGCCATAACCACCTTTACAGGTGTCACAAGCCGGCTCTTCTGCAGCTATTACAGAACCAGTTGTGGCGATTCCCCCAAAACACAATAGAAAACCTGCGGTTTTCAATATATTGCTGTTATATTTTTTCATTCCTCCCCCTTAAAGAGTTTTAAAAAACTAAAATCGTCATCAAAATGGTTCTTTTTATTAACAAAAACTAACGCTAACAAAAACTAACGCTTTTTATAACGATATCTGTAGTTGGGGAACAAGTTTTATGCCAAAGCCACAAACCGCGCCTGCGTTCACGGTAAGCTATTGATATATGGAGATTATATTATAATACGGTTAGTCCTTAACTTGCCTATACCGGGCTATATGAGAACGACTGTGTACCAACATGGAACGGTTTTTTTTATAAGCGGTGAAAATTGTACGATTTCCAAAATATTTAATAGCATTAACTGAAAAAATACCTAGCGATTTGAAGAACTTATATTACTAAACATTCAATTTTGTAGAAGTTAATGAGTAATGCTAATATACAGGCATAATTTATACTTAAAAAGCATATAAAATAGATCCTTATGGAAGTTTTTTTCTGCAAAGGGACGACAAAAAAACATTATTTTCACGGCGATTAAATAACTAAATTCCATGAGTCAGTCACTAAAAGAACCCGACGCCAATACACACTTTTATTCTCAAAAGGATATTGATCAAGCGTGGGATAATTTTCTTTGCTCGGGGGGAGTCTCAAAGAACCTTCCTGTGCGTGAGATGATAGCCAGCTCATGGGAGCGTTGCCTGTCTCAAGGCGTTAACCCTGAACAAAAGGCAGCACCGCTTTTGGCAACCGAAGGTACTTTACACATCCTTCGGCAAAAAAATACTGATCTCATGAAATGTGCAAGACCAGTCTTAGCACAGGCCAGAGTATTTTTACGTGATCTTGAAACAATATTAATTCTAACTGATTACAATGGGGTCAACCTTGATGTTGTTGGGGATCCTGAATGTGTTGAAAATGCTATCGGCATTGGGATGGTTCCTGGCAGCGGCTGGAAAGAAACAGTCTCCGGCTCAAATGCTGTAGGTACTGCGATGGCAACGGGTATGCCGACACAAGTTCACGGAGAAGAGCACTTTATTCAAGGGTTTAAACCTTGGACCTGTACCGCTGGAATCATCAGCGACCCATACGATAATCAGCTAATCGGGGTGATAGATGTCTCTGGCTTGTCAAACACATTTGATAAATTTCACGTACCATTAGTTGTCTCATGGGCCAACCAGATTCAGCTATCGCTTGCCAAGAACACATCTGAGCAATGGAACATAATTAGAGAAAACAGTCAGTGTGATTTTAAAAATACCCATCGAAATGCTGGAAAATTGTTATTTGATACGCAAGGTAGACTGATTGACCACTCTCAAAATGCTTGTTCGATACTCAGCTCACTTGGCATTGAGTATGATTTTTCTATGAAATCTCGCTTGTCGCTAGAGCGTTTTGGCGGAGACGAAATTGTATATCCTCATGATGCAGGGCTATGGTTGTCGAGTGACTGGATTGAACCTGTCAAAGAAAAAAACGAACTTGTAGGTTTCAAAATTGAACTGCCTACAAACAAACGCTCCTCACAACGAACAAGTACACCTTCTAATATCTCTGCGATTAAAATCAACTCACAAGCTGAGCCTTTTGAAAAAATATCGGGTCAAAGTGCATCTGTTAAAGCCAGTATTGAAAAGGCAAGTAAAGCCGCCACCACACCACTTCCTGTCCTGTTATTAGGCGATACTGGTGTTGGAAAAGAAATGTTTGCCCGAGCCATACATGAAACGAGTAATTTTTCTAATGGCCCCTTCATTGATCTCAACTGTGGTGCCTTCACCAAAGATATTTTGAGTAGTGAATTATTTGGCCATGTCGAGGGCGCTTTCACAGGCGCTAAAAGAGGCGGCATGATGGGTAAAATTGAAGCTGCTAACGGCGGCACGTTGTTTCTGGATGAGATAGGTGAAATGCCGCTTGAGATTCAACCAGTTTTTCTTAGAGTATTACAAGAAAGAAAAATTCATCGTGTTGGCGCTATCGCACCAATTCCAGTCAACTTTAGACTCATTGCGGCTACAAATAGTTATCTCAGGCGAGAAGTCTCTGAAGGTCGGTTTAGAAAAGATTTATTCTTTCGTTTATCGACAGTTGCAATCGCGCTTGACCCTTTATCTAGGCGAAAAGAAGATATTGATGAAATTGCGCATATAGTTTTAAAAGAAATTCAAAATTCTCAAGAAATTGTCCCGAAACGAATATCTGCATCCTTGATAACAGCACTAAAAAACAGGGAATGGCCGGGCAATATTAGGGAGTTAGTAAACGTAATTGAATGTATGTGTTATATGTCTTCAAATGAAACCTTAACCACAAAGGACTTACCTGCAGGTTATCAACCCGGTGAATCTTTAGTTAGCGGAGTACCAACTGAGCAAAATCAATCTTCTCAGTCACTATCGAACCTGGATATTGCTGAACAACAAGCGATTGAAAATGCCATTACTGAATTCGGTGGAAATATCACTCAAGCTGCAAAAATTCTGGGCATAGCAAAAGGAACGCTATACCGTAAGATGAAAAAATATAAGTTAGAGAATCCTCGTTAAATTATAAAATTTATTTCAATTTTGTTTTAAGTGTTACATCAAATTCAATCTCTAAATTGAACCATCACTCAAGCTCAACAAGTACCACACCGTAAAAACCAGCTTTTTCAACTCGTTGATGTGCGCCAGCTATATTTTCAAGCGGCTCACGATAAGCAATTCGATGTTGTAACATATCTCCATCCAGAAATTCTGTGATATCTTCTATCGCATCGTCTTTAGCTGACTCAGGCATGGCATAGACCAAGACCATTCGTATACTCAGATCCATAAACAACATTCGCCTAAAAGGCAATGTAGGTTCGGCTACTTGCATTGAGGCATAGGTTGCTATTGTTGCACCTGTGCTAGCGACATCAAGTAATGTGGGCAAATTGCCACCAAACTCTCCATCCACGATACGTTCTACACCTTTGCCTGCAGTCAGATCAGCTACAGTGCTCAGCAATTCTTCACCCTGATGAGGACAAACAGCATCTGCACCGGCAGCATAACAATACGCCACTGCCTCTGGATTACTGGCAGTGGCTATGACCGTTGCACCGGCGTATTTAGCCCATTGAATGGCATAGTGCCCTACTCTTCCGGCACCACCTGTAATTAAAATTGTTTGACCTTCTGCTGGACCATCCGCAAAAACACAACGATGTGCCGTCATTGCCGGTATACCCATACAGGCGCCTACATCAAAACCAACACTGTCGGGAAGCCAAACTGCACGGCTAGAGTCCACGGCGACGTACTCGGCGGCAGTGCCAAAACGCCTGCCATACTGAGCCTGATAGACCCACACCCGTTCACCAATTCTTGATGCAGGAACACCACGTCCAACCGCCTCAATAACCCCAGCACCATCACTATGAGGAATAATAAATCCATCTTTTAACAGATCGGGAAAGCCCCCATCACGTTTTTTCACATCTGAAGGATTTACAGCAGAACATTTCAGACGAACCAGAACTTCGCCATGCGCAGGAGAAGGCTTCTCAACTTCAATAATCTCCAACACCTTATCTGCTGGCCCCATAGTTTTAAATACCGCTGCCTTCATTGAATACCTCTCATTAACCTAATATCCTGCTATACCTTACTGAATGCGACGCAGAACTGAAACACAGTTTGTCACACCTGAGCCACCAATGTTGACTGTCATCGCCAATTCCGGCTGTCCTTTCGCGGCTACACCAATGGGTGTACCGGTTAATTGTTTATACATAAGCGCATGCATCGATGCACCTGTTGCACCCACTGGATGTCCTTTAGATTTAAGGCCACCAGAAAGGTTGATTGGACAGGCTCCATCAACATCATATTTTCCTTCCATAAAATCATATCCTGCACGACCTGATTCAGATAAACCCATCGCTTCCGTACACAGTATTTGATTGATAGTAAAACAATCGTGAACTTCAGCTAGATCCATATCTGTCACCTTTACTCCTGCCTCGGTACAAGCTTGTTGTACAGCGTACTTTGCTGCTTGTAGCTCATGCAGTGTTTCTTTGCGTTCACTCATCATCATCCGTTGTGTCACATGACCGATACCAGAGAGTTCAACAGCATGTTTAAAGTTCGCTTTAGCATTATCAGTTGATGTCAACACAACTGCTGCTGCACCATCAGAGATCAATGAACAATCATGTAATCTTAACGGTGGCGCAATCAGCGGGTTACTACCTTTACCTGAGTCAGGTAAATTAAGAATCGCTTCTGCAGTTACTAATTGTTTTTTATCCGGCAAACTACCAGGGCCAAAGTGCGCCATAGGATTTTGAATACCATTGCGATAATTCTGTGCGGCGATATGGGCAAACATAGTGCGCAGTTCTTCGTCACTCATACCGTGTTTTGCTTGATAGGCTTTGGCAAGTTCACCAAACAAGCCTGGGAAAGTAACGCCCATAGAACCTTCATCGGGCCAATAAGAACTACAGGCCAATGCATGTGTTACACCTTTCGTGTCGAGCAGACTCATCTTCTCAACACCAAGCGCAAGTACATTTTTGAAGCGTCCACTAGCAACAGCGTAAGCTGCGTTATAAATAGCAATCGAAGAAGTTGCGCATGCGCCTTCTGTTCTTGTTGTTGGTTTGTAGAGTAAACCCTGAGGATCTATTTCTAGCGCTAAGGGACCCACATGTTCCTGATTAACAAACAAAGACGGTGAACATGAGCCCAACCATATAGCATCAATGTCCTTTGCTTCTAGACCGGCATCGGCAATCGCACCTGCACCTGCTTCTACAATCAGTTCATAAAATGATTTTAGATCTTCTACTTCACCCGTTTCTCTATCACGCTTAACAAACGCACCAAATTTTGTATTGTGCGCACCAACTATACTAATATCCATTGAGCTATCCTCTCCACACAGAACCGTGGAATAAAATTGTAAAAATAATAATGATATGACAAAAACTTGAATTTATATTTTTCGACCGACCTTGTCCCAAAAATATTTACGAATTTCTTTTTTCAACACTTTACCAACGGGGCTACGTGGTAATTCATCCCAAATTAAAATCTCTTTCGGCGATTTAACACTGCCTAACTTCTGTTTACAAAGTGCAATAATTTCTTGTGTATCCGGTTTATCATCGGGATCCTTTAATTCAACTACGGCGGTGACTTGTTCACCCCATTTTTCATCCGGAATGCCTATGACGGCACAGTCTTTAATTGATGGGTGACCCCATATAAGTTGTTCTATCTCTCCAGGGTACACATTAAAGCCACCCGATATAATCATGTCGCGTTTACGATCAACAATCGATAAATATCCATCATTGTCGAAGACACCAACATCGCCGGTTTTTTGCCAACCACCGACACGAATTTCATTTGTTGCTTCTGGGTTATTGAAATAACAACGCATTAGTAAATCACCTTTAACAGCAATTTCACCTTCCTCCCCTGCAGGAAGAATGTTCGCATCATCATCCAAAATAGCGAGATCAACTTGTGGCGCAATTTTACCACAGGAACGTATCTTGGAAAAATCACCTGTTGCAACCGCATCAGCATGATCTTTAGCAGAGAGAAAGGTACAAACCATTGGCGACTCTGCCTGCCCATAAGTTTGAACCATAACAGGGCCAAAGACATCTATCGCCTCTTTAAGTTTTTCTACTGACATCGGTGCAGCGGCATACCAAAAATAGCGCAAGCTTGAATAATCATGATTCTTAACACCTTCATGTGCTAACAACATATAGATCGCGGTCGGCGGTAAAAACAGGTGGGTAACTTTATAAGTTTCGATAATGGATAATAAAATATCAGGCACCATACCTTCCATTACAATGATATTTGAGCCTTGTAGTATAGGCGCAAATGATGCTACGCCAGCCGCATGTGTCATCGGCGCGCTAACAAGGTATGAGGAAGTAATATCGGGTTCTGGCATCAGCTCTATTTGAATAGACACCATAGACTGCCATGTCAAATGGCCCCACTCTGCTAGTTTGGAATCTCCTGTAGTGCCACCCGTAGAAAATAAACTAATTAATTCAGGGTCGTCTCCCTTCACTAGTTTTTCTTCTTGTGTTTGATCAATTTTATCGGTGATCGATTGTATATTAACCTTTGCTATTTCTTTACCTGTAAATGACAAGCAACAATCATCTTTGTATTGATTAGCAAGTTCAGGGTTAGAAGCAAGGATGTTCGTATCAACAAAAAGTAATCTCGCATCAGATTTTTTGAGTAACTTTAAATTTGCTTCGAGGGTATTTCTAACATTAAGCGGCAACCATATTGCGCCTATTTGAGAAATTGCAAAGATACAGCAATAAGCGGCAACAGAATTTGGTGCATAAGTCGCAATTACATCCTGCTGTTTCACGCCCTTTTCTTTTAATTGCACAGCAATATGTTGAGCAACATTAAATACTTCTTGATAACTCAGTGACAGGTCATTATCGATATCAATAAATTTTGCATCACCATTGGTAAACGCGGGACTACGTTCGAGAAAATCGATAATACGCATATTAACTCCCGAGCAGAACTTGCTTCGGTACTAGGCTCTTAAACTTGAAAGCGTATCAAGAACTAACTCAGGTGTTGTATCTTCAGGGATCGTCAGATAATTAAAACCATTTCCAGCTGCTGAAACCGTGTCCTTCGCTTCCCATAATGGTTTGGAAATATCTTTACCATCAGAATTATCAGCCACTGAACAATCAGCCGGAACGATAGAAAAATTAACATCCTCCGGTACATTAAAACCATCATTTGAAAATGGCAGATGCATACCAACTGACCAACGATAATGTTTCGCAACATTATAAATGGGTTGATACCAAGACAATTCTTCTGCACTTCCGGGCATTGAATCTGGATCTTCTTGCAACAAGACACCCGATAGGTCTACTTCACTAAAGTATCTTAGATAGTCAGCAACATACATTGAGGCAGTATCAATATGAGCCTCTTCCGGCTCTACATCGACACCATTAGCTGCCTTATTAGCCTTGATGAGCAAAGAACGTGGCGAAGGCATCACTAATACTATAGGCACTGAACCACCGTAATTGTTACTTATAGCCGTCAGTACTTCTGCTAATAATTCACGTGGTGCGTACGCTTCTAACATTGCTTTAGCAGCAACCGTAATGCGCTTCTTACCTGCCATCGATGGAATCGCTTCTTCATCTTCGAGCATCCAATGATGAAAAAGATCCCATATATCCATGACAACGACATCTGCATTAACTAAACCATGCGCTTGCCCATAAAAAGACATATAAGACGCCGGGTTTGCCCATGGATTCTCTCCCTCTGACAATAACAATTTCTTGGTATAGGCATTGAAATCGATCCAGAGTTTTGGAGTTCCCTCTCCAGCAGATAAATATTTAACTAAATCTATCGCCATACTTAGGTACGTTTATCCTTAGCTTCTACACCAGCAATCTTTCTAACTTCTTCAAGCTCTTCTTCAAGTTTTCTAATTTCAACGTCTTTAGGATGTTCAAAATAAACTGGCCCTGGGTTGTTAGGATCACGTTTATCATCATTGCTACCCGCATAAACTGTACTCAGGTCACTATTCCATGAACCATAAAACGGAATGTCTTTAGGTGGCTCATCTTTAACGTGTTTCTTAACAAACTCAGCATACGGTACACCTTGTTTCTTACGTTGTTCTCTGTAAGCATCACGCAGTTTTTTGGTTCCTGCTTCATCAACGACCAAAGTCTCTTCATCAAATTCAACTTTATAAAGCTTCTTTGCCCACTCAGGAGTCGTCAACCGTTCTTCGATATCTTTAATAACTAAGGCAGGATCGCGTTCCAGTGGATCGCCATAGCCACCACCAGAACCTTGAGAGATCATATACAGCTCACCACGTTTTGAGATGGAGAAACCCATACCCATATGATGAGACGTATAGTTTGCATCTTCATAGGGCCGTTCATTCATTGTTTCTTCTATTGAATGTTTAAATTTATCTGGATTTTTAAGCATCTCTTCATAAACATCTACACCTGTTACTTTACATAATGGGTATGCGCCAGGTGCATAACCACCAAACAGACCTGATAGTGATGGGACTTTAGAGCCAACACAGGTGGTCATGAAACCCCACTGGTCACTATCTTTGGTCGCAACCATTTGTGTATAACCCATACCACCGCGATACTTACCAGGCGCTTGTGTATTGGTTGTCATTTTTTTCGAGACTAACTGCAAGAAAGGTACGTCTTCTTCGTTCATCTCTTGCTCACCAATATCTGCCATGGAGGCAAAGATAGGTGCCAAGGCATGCTCACCGTCCATGTCCATACGCGCACCACCGCCCATTCCATTTAAATCCGCACAGAGGTTACCGAGCATCTCGCCATGTTGGCTGACACCACCCCAAATATAGGTACAGATCATATTAAACCACGGCGCTAATACACGTGTATATTTAACTGGCACACTGTATAGAAATTTCGCAGTCGCTTGTTGTGCAACAGTGAAAGATAAAAAGATAGACATCAAACTCTGAGAGTTTGGCGCATCGACACTGGCATTAACAATAGAATACGGTGGTGTAATAACTTCAATTGGGGCAAAACCCGCCTGACCACGAGGCAAATCTGGCCAGATGTGGTTTAGAAATGCCTGAGACATCATCCCCTTACAACCAGGTATAGCAGTATTGATAGCACGATTGGTAATCTCTGGACTAGAGCCTCTGAGATCGAATATCAAACGGTCGCCCTTTTTAGTCAGGGTACAATTCAATTTCATTAATGCATTTTCACGTAGCGTACTGTCCATTGTACAGTAGGTACGCACGGTCATATCAGGCCATTCCTTGATACGACGTCGTACTTCAGCCATAACATTATCATTGGTACTACGTAGACATGCGGCCAATGCTTCAGGCCCGTCTATTGCCAATATTTCTCTGAGGCGCTTTTCAAGTCGCATACAAGCGAAGAGTTTTACCTTCATATCTTCGTATTGCAGTTTTGGCTCACGGACTGAATTCTGTAAGAAGGTTAGTAGATCTCTTTTGATTTCATAGTTTTCTACCACTTTGAATGGAGACATCTTCAGTCCTTCATCAAACGGTGTTTCTGCCATTGATGGCATACCGCCTGGCTCAATAGCACCGTTCTCACCTTCGTGTACAGTGGATGCCACCCAAGCAATGAGTTCGCCTTCATGAAAGATAGGCATAATCATACTTTGGTCGGTGTTATGTACATTACCGTAGCGCGAGTCATTGTGAATAAACCCGTCACCTTGATTCAAACCAACGGTGTGTTCATCAATCCAGTTCTTAATGATAAATTTAATCGGATGGTGAACCACCACATTAAAAATAAGTACACCACCAGCACTACCGATGGTTAAATCGCCAGAGGCTGAGTAGATACCAGTGATGACATCACCCCATTTTGCACCCGGTGCTGCACCCATTTGCTCAAGCATTTCATAACTTTCGTCGCAAGCCGATTGCATGCGGTCACGTATCGAAGCCATTTGGTGTGGATCATTAAATTTCTTTATGGCCTCTGCTTCATAATCTGTAATCGGCATGATGTCATGGGATTGCATAATTTCCTGATCAGGCCCGAGGAATAAAGTCGTTTCCTTTAGAAATTTTTTAATTAATTCCTGATCTTCAAGAACAGCTTCTGCACTAAGTTTATCGTTCATAGTTTTATTACCTCGTTATTTCTTTACTTCGTCGCGCAGGAACCAAACAGCACCCTGCTCAGCAGATACATAATTCCAACCTTTTTCTATCAGGTAGGTCGTCACATCAGATGCCACAATACCCGGCCCCTCTATTTGAGTACCCGCTGGAATATCATCTTTATTCCAGACTGGTGTATCAATCGCTTTAGATTCACCGACAAAATAACACTTACGTGTTGATGACGGTTTCGGCGGCGCTTGTCGTTTATCTTCAGCAACTGGCTTAATATGTTTAAAGTGAACCGTATCATGCTCTACGAACGAAGCGACACGAATAGTATTGATACGTATGCCTGCCTCAGGTGCCTGACTACCTTCACCAAAGCGCTTACCGTAATCAGTTGAAAACAGATCGAGGATATTCAATACATCCAGTGCTGATTCAACGTTATGTTTTGGTATTACAACTGTTGTTTGCACCAGTTGGTTTCCGTAGCGCATATCAAGCTCTAGTGTGTGTTTAATATCGGCTTCATTTGCACCCTGTCTAGATAGGTCAGCTCGTCCTTTTTCACTTAGTTCAGCGACGATGTCATTAAAGCGTGGGTAGTTATCAAATACTTTTCGGTTGTTTGAATCATAAAGCACCATAAACAGTGAAGCTTCATGGATATGCATCTGATGCATATTTCCCGCACCCACCGCAGAGAACACGGAGCTCATTGGTGTGGCTAATATCTTATTGATATTCAAACGACTCGCGATACCACAACAATGTAAAGGCCCATTACCACCATAGGCCAGCATGGTAAAATCTTCAGGGTCATAGCCTCTGGCACGTAATTCGGTGTTCACACCATTCGCCATATTGGCATCGACCTTTTCCTTGATCATCATGGCGGCTTCCACCACTTCTACATCAAGATCATCACAAAGAGCTTCTTCAATCGCAAAGTTAGAACGTTTAGGGTTTAGCGGAATATCACCACCTGCGTAATTTTCTGCATCTAGATAACCCAAGACCAGATCGGCATCGGTTACCGTTGGGCTCATGCCACCACGGTCATAACAAGCTGGACCAGGATCAGAGCCTGCACTTTTTGGT
>JAJFKM010000054.1 GCA_021773215.1 Gammaproteobacteria bacterium | reverse complement strand
GCATAAGACAGTTGCTACCCAATCCTTCCACTATAGCCACCTGTCGAGACTATATCACAATGCTAATACTAACTAACTGGTTTAATACATGTTTAACAGATTAAGAGGCCTTTTTTCCAACGATTTATCTATTGATTTAGGCACCGCAAATACGCTTATTTATGTGCGTGGAAAGGGCATTGTTCTCAACGAACCCTCTGTTGTCGCCATACGAAATGATGGCAACAAAATAAATGCCAAATCAATTGTTGCCGTTGGCATGGAAGCAAAGAAAATGTTGGGTCGTACACCAGGTCACATAACGGCCATTAGACCATTAAAAGATGGTGTGATTGCCGATTTCACTGTCACAGAAAAGATGTTGCAGTATTTTATTCACCATGCACATGGTTCTACATTATTTAAACCGAGTCCACGAGTGCTAGTTTGTGTGCCATGTGGTTCTACTCAGGTAGAACGACGTGCCATTCGAGAATCTGCAAGCGGTGCTGGTGCTCGGACCGTACATTTAATTGAAGAGCCGATGGCAGCAGCAATTGGTGCTGGAATGCCTGTGAGTGATGCGCGGGGTTCTATGGTCCTGGATATTGGCGGCGGTACAACTGAAGTCGCTGTTATCTCATTAAATGGTATTGTCTATTCAGATTCGGTACGTATAGGCGGAGATCGTTTTGATGAGGCTATCATCAATTATGTACGTCGAAATTATGGAAGCCTGATTGGTGAAGCAACGGCTGAGCGCATCAAACATGAATTAGGCTGCGCCTACCCTGGAAATGAAATTCATGAAATGGAAGTTAGGGGCCGTAATCTTGCTGAAGGTATTCCCAGAAGTTTTACATTAAATAGCAATGAAATACTCGAGGCATTGCAAGAGCCTTTAACCGGTATCGTTGGTGCGGTTAAAAATGCACTGGAAAAAACGCCACCTGAATTAGGTTCAGATGTTGCCGAACGTGGATTAGTGTTGACTGGAGGCGGTGCTTTGTTGAGAGATTTGGACAGGTTATTGATGGAAGAAACTGGACTTCCAGTCATCATAGCAGAAGACCCATTAACCTGTGTTGCCAGAGGTGGTGGGCGATATCTTGAAATGATTGATGAATTTGGAACTGATATACTTGCTTCGGAGTAATCATTGAAGACGGAGGACGTCTATTAACACACTGTTTCAAAGAAGTTCTTCTACTAACCTCCGATTTGTGGTTTTTGCTGTACTCTCTGTTTTCTTAATGGCTGTTGATCATCATCAAGGGCACCTGAAAATTATACGTACGGCCCTGTCAACATTGGTCTATCCCATACAGTATGCCGTTAATTTACCCATCGAAATAACAGAATGGGTCTCAAATACTCTAGTTACTCATAACAGTTTGTTAGAAGAAAACGATCGATTAAAACATGAACGACTACTGCTGAGTTCAAAATTACAGCGATATGAAGTGTTGGAAACTGAAAATCGACGATTACGTGAATTGTTAGAATCATCTTTCCGAATTAACGATAAGGTACTTGTAGCTGAACTAATTGCAGTAGAACTACAGTCTTTCAGAAGACAAGTCGTCATTGATAAAGGTCTTCGAGAAGGGGCTTATGATGGCCAACCGATTGTAGATGCAACTGGCATTATGGGTCAGATTGTTCATGTGGGGCCTTTTTCTAGTACGGTACTTTTAATTACTGATCCAAACCATGCCTTGCCTGTTCAGGTGAATAGAAATGGTTTGCGTGCTATTGCAGTCGGCACTGGACAAAACGATAAGCTCTTGCTCGAGCATTTACCCAATAATGCAGATATTCGTGTTGGTGATCTAATCGTCTCTTCCGGTCTCGGTCGACGGTTCCCTTCAGGCTATCCCGTTGGGGAAATTGAAAAAATTTCTCGTGACCCTGGAGAACCCTTTGCAAAAGTAATGATCAAGCCAAGTGCGCAATTGAGTCAGAGTCGCGAAGTCTTAATGGTCTGGCCTTATGAAAAAATCAATAAAGATCTAGAAGAGCTAGCTATTAAATGATTGGAATGGACGAGCCCACAGAAGGCAACGGGATAATTGCTATGAGTTTTATTGTGGCAATTATGTTAACGGCCTTACCCTTACCAGACTGGGCCGTGAATTGGCGACCAGCATGGGTTGCCATTGTCTTAATCTATTGGTGTATGGCAATTCCTGATCGCATCGGTATTTTTATAGCCTGGTTTTTAGGATTATTACTGGACGTGCAACAAGGTACAGTGCTTGGTCAAAATGCTTTGGGTATGGTCTTACTAGCAGTTCTTACAATTAATTCCCATCAACGTATGCGAGCATATCCCTTGTCACAGCAAGCAGTATTGGTTTGTTTATACCTTTTATTCTATAAGCTAATTATGTTGCTGGTATCAGGTTATTTAGGTACGAGTACACGTGATTGGACTTATTGGATGCCAGCAATTACAAGTATGTTGTTATGGCCATGGTTATTCATCGTGCTGAGAGATGTGCGTCGTAAGTACAGCATCTCTTAAGGTCAAATAAAATAGTCATGGCCAAGGAGTTTAACCTTAAAGATCAAGATCATGAATCGGGTCTTATAGCGAGGCGTGTTTATATTTCTGCATTTATAATTTTGATGTTAATCATCATGATTATCTCAAGAGTATTCTATTTGACAGTATTACAACATGATCACTATACGACCTTATCACAATCAAACAGAGTCAAAATCACACCTATACCGCCAATAAGAGGCCTTATCTATAGCCGTGACGGAGTAATCCTGGCGGAGAATAAACCAACATTTAGTCTTGGTGTAGTCCCTGAACAGATTGATGATATTGATGAAACTATTGGAAAACTTAAAGAAATAGTTTCGATTGAAGATAGTGATATTGTTCGATTTAAAAAAGCCGTCAAGAAAAAAAGAAGATTTGAAAATATACCGTTACGACTAAATTTAAATAAAGAAGAAGTTGCTCTCTTCGCAGTTAATCGACACCGTTTTCCTGGCGTTGATGTTGTCGCCGGACTCAATCGATATTATCCCTTAGGTGCAAAGCTCGTGCATACCATCGGTTATGTTGCACGTATAGATGATGATGATGTTAAAAGTCTTGATGAATCAAACTATAGCGGAACAACTCATATTGGTAAGCTTGGGATAGAGAAGTCCTATGAGTCATTACTGCATGGTGACGTTGGACACCAACAGGTAGAAGTTAATGCTCAGGGTAGAGTTATTCGTGTGCTTGATCGTACTGCACCGAAACCGGGTGAGAACATTCATTTAACTATAGATCTTTCCTTACAACAGATTGCAATTGATGCGCTGGAAAATAGACGTGGAGCGATCGTTGCTATGGATCCAAGAAATGGTGATGTACTAACGTTTGTAAGTTCTCCTGGCTATGATCCAAATAAGTTTGTAAATGGCATAGACAGTAAATCATATAATTTATTGTTAGCGTCAAAGGACAAACCATTAATCAACCGTGTGATTCAAGGGACATATCCACCGGGTTCTACGGTTAAACCTTTTATGGGTTTAGTTGGTTTAGAAAATGGCGTTAGAGTTAATGCCGATGAATCATGGTGCCCGGGTTGGTTTTCTTTAAAAGGACATGAACATCGATACCGGGATTGGAAGAAGCAGGGTCATGGCCACACTAATCTGCATAAAGCTATTATGCAATCATGTGATGTGTATTTTTATACTTTGGCGTATGAGCTTGGAATTGACCGTATTTTTGAAGGTATGTCACGTTTTGGATTTGGACAGATAACGGGCATAGATATTGGTGGTGAGAAAAAAGCTTTGATGCCATCAAGAGAGTGGAAGCGCAATGCATTAGGGCAAGCATGGTTTCCAGGAGAAACATTAATACTCGGTATTGGACAAGGCTATGCATTAACAACACCATTGCAACTGGTGAAGGCTACAGCAACTCTTGCAAATAAGGGACACATTATCCGACCGCGACTGGTGTCAAGTACAAGTAATTCAATAAGCAATGAAGTAAATGCCTTGCATAACCATTCTGAAAACAAGATCGAACTTTCCAATAGCGTCTATTGGGATGATGTGATTACGTCAATGAAAGATGTTGTGCACGGTGTCGGTGGAACTGCTTGGCGTAGCGGTTTAAATGCCAAATACAACTTTGCTGGTAAGACAGGCACTGCGCAAGTCATCGGGATAGCGCAGGATGAAGAGTATAAAAAAGAAGAGATTGCTGAAGAGTTTCAAGACCATGCGTTATTCATTGCATTTGCACCCGTAGAGTCACCAAGAATTGCGATTGCAATCATTGTTGAAAATGGAGGAGGGGGATCAAAAACGGCTGCACCTATCGCACGTAGAATGTTTGATCACTTTATGAAATACCGAGACTTGATTACTAAAGGATAATTAACTTGGATGAACAAAGTCTTGGACAACGCCTACATATCGATTTTCCATTATTCTTCGGTATTTTGGTGTTATGTATTGTTGGTTTAATAGTTATATACAGTGCCGGTGGACAGGATATGAATCTGGTCTACCGACAAGCAGTAAAATTATTAATTGCTTTAGTCGGTATGATTATAATTGCTCAAATGCCACCAGCAGAGATTGCCAGATGGTCATTCGGTTTGTATGTGTTTGGCATAATCCTGTTAATTCTGGTTATTTTCTACGGTGATATCGGTAAGGGTGCTCAACGCTGGTTAGACTTGAAAGTATTTCGCTTTCAACCATCAGAACTAATGAAACTGTCAGTACCTATGATGGTTGCATATTATCTTGCTGATAAGACATTACCGCCAAACATTTTAAGGGTCGCAACAGTTTGTGTGTTGATTACACTCCCTGTTTTATTGATAGCGAAGCAGCCTGATTTGGGCACTGCTTTATTAGTAGCAACTGCCGGTTTTTCAGTCTTATTTATAGCCGGAATCTCATGGCGCCTATTGACAATAATGGGCGGCTTAGGAGCAGCAGGTGCTCCTATACTTTGGTATTTCATGCACGATTATCAGAAGCGGCGAGTTTTGACCTTTCTGAACCCTGAGAATGACCCACTAGGAGCCGGATATCACACAATACAGTCAAAGATTGCGATAGGTTCAGGTGGCTTTTATGGCAAAGGCTGGTTGAATGGCACCCAATCGCATTTAGAGTTTTTACCTGAACGGTCAACGGATTTTATTTTTGCGGTGTTTTGTGAAGAATTCGGTATGTTAGGTGTGCTGTTTTTATTATGTATCTATCTGTTCATCATTTCACGTGGGCTCTATATTGCCATCAATGCGCAAGATACCTTCGGGCGGTTATTCGCTAGTGGTTTAACACTCACCTTCTTTGTTTATATCTTTGTGAACATGGGAATGGTTACCGGGCAGTTACCAGTAGTGGGAGTCCCCTTGCCATTGGTTAGCCATGGAGGCACCTCAATGGTAACATTAATGATTGGATTCGGTATCATAATGGCAATACACACTCATAGACGTTTTCTCTCATTTTAAAACATGCAAAAAATTAAATTAATTATATTAACGCTGTTGTGCCTTTGGATGTCTTTCGCGCAGGCCAATACAGATGTCCTGATGATGCAGGACGATTTCATTAAGAAGATGGCATCTCAATATGACTTTGACGCGACAAGTCTGAAAAAGCTGTTTGATCAAGTCATTGTTTCGGAAACAATTCTCAAAGCAATCTCAAAACCAGCAGAAAAAAGTTTGCCTTGGTATAAATACAGAAACATATTTTTAAAGAAAAAACGTATTAATGAAGGTGTTGAGTTTCTAGATAAAAACCGGGAGAAGCTAAATGCAGCGGAAAAACAATTTGGTGTCCCTGCCGAGATAATTACTGCAATCATTGGTGTTGAAACTTTTTATGGACGAATTGCCGGAAGTTATCGAGTTGTTGATGCGTTAAATACACTCGGGTTTCATTATCCAAAGCGGGCAACTTTTTTTCGTAACGAGTTTGAACAGTTTTTATTGCTTGCGCGTGAACAAGGATTTGATCCCCTTACTTTGAAAGGATCTTACGCCGGTGCAATGGGTATGCCGCAATTTATATCGAGCAGTTATCGTCATTATGCTATCGATTTCGACGGAGATAATATAATTGATATCTGGAATAACCCGGATGACGCCATAGGTAGCGTTGCAAATTATTTTTCCGAACATGGTTGGCAAAAGGATAAACCCGTCGTCGCTAAAGTAACGGTAGAGGGTGATAAATATAAGGGAGTCTTAGGTAACGGTCTTAAGCCAGATATCGATGCGTCTGAATTGGAAGTTCTGGGCATAAAATCAAAATCACATTTTGAAAAAAATGAGAAATTAAAACTATTCAAATACGAGCAGAAAAATAACAATGAGTATTGGTTGGCACATAAAAACTTTTATGTCATAACTCGCTACAACCATAGTCATTTGTACGCTATGGCTGTTTATCAATTAGCATCAGAGATTTCAAAACGAATTAACAATACATCCCAGGCCCTAGATTAATAGAAATGTCTTTAGTTTTAAAAATATTCACTGGAAGAATTGTCGTAAGAGTATTTGTATTGTTAACGACATTGTTTTTATCGGCATGTGGCAGTGTTGGTGTTGCTCCTTCATCAAGCGATAAAGCACCTAGTAAGCAAGTTGATGTTTCCAAAATCTCAAATGCTGTGCCCAAGGAAGAGCCTAAAAGTCGCTATGGTAATCCAAAGTCATATGTTGTTTTTGATAAGCGCTATTATGTTATGGAAAGCAATAAAGGCTTTGTGGAGAAAGGCATTGCCTCATGGTATGGCACAAAATTCCATGGTCGACGTACGTCTAGTGGTGAAACCTATGATATGTATGCGATGACAGCGGCACATAAAAACTTGCCGTTACCTACTTATGTCGAAGTGACTAATTTAAAGAATGGAAAAAAAATTATCGTTAAGGTTAACGACCGTGGACCTTTTCATGAGAATCGCATCATTGACCTTTCTTATACAGCTGCTATCAAGCTTGATATTATAAAAAAGGGTACTGGACTGGTTGAAATCAGGGTTGTTGGTCCAGGGCAGACTGCCGCTGTTGATGCAGCTAAAGGTGCACCAGTAGTAACTACCCCAACTGTAATTAATGACGATGGTTTTTATATTCAGGTGGGTTCATTTGGCAATTTAACTAATGCCGAAGGCTTAAAGCAAAAACTAGCGCCAATTGGCAAAGACAAGATAAATATCAGTGAGGTTGTTGTTTCTGGTAATGCCCTGTATCGAGTCAGGATTGGACCGCTGACTGATATAGACCAGGCCGACGCTATTATTTTAGACCTGTCTAACTATGATGTTAATGAACATCGTATTGTTACTAATTAAAAAAATCATGGATATGAAAATAAGATTATTTAAAATTATATTTTTTCTGGCATTTCTTCCACTGCAAGGTATAGCGGGGGAAATGATTGTTCCTGCTGCACCTACAATAAAAGCGTCATCCTACGTGGTGATGGATTTCAATAGTGGAGATATATTAGTAGAGCAAAATACAGAACAGAAACTACCGCCTGCCAGCTTAACCAAAATCATGACTATCTATGTTGTGGCTAGCGAGTTAGCGAATGGAAAAATTTCGCTTGAAGATGAAGTGTTGGTAAGTGAAAAAGCCTGGCGAACCGAAGGTTCAAGAATGTTTATTGAGGTTAATAAGCAAGTGAAACTTGATGACCTGCTTCATGGCGTCATAATTCAATCGGGGAATGATGCCAGTGTTGCATTGGCTGAATATATATCAGGTACCGAGAGTGTCTTTTCTGATTTGATGAATAAACATGCCGAGCAGTTAGGAATGAACAATTCACACTTTGTAAATAGCACCGGCTTACCTGATCCTGATCACTACACTACTGCTAGTGATTTAGCTAAATTAGCCCAAGCATTAATAAGAGACTACCCGGAAGTTTATGCCTTACATAAAATAAAGGAATTCACCTTTAATAAGATCAAGCAACATAATCGGAATAAACTACTTTGGCGAGACCGTAGTGTTGATGGAATAAAAACAGGTCATACGGAAGAAGCTGGTTATTGTTTGGTTGCATCGGCTGATAGAGAGGGTATGCGGCTTATTTCTGTTGTAATGGGGACAGATGGAATGAATGCCAGAGCAAAAGCTAGTCAAGCAATATTAAATTATGGTTTTCGATTCTTTGAGACTCACAAGCTCTATAGTGCAGGAGACTTGATAACCAGTGTTAAAGTATGGAAAGCAGATATTGAAAATCTTAACTTGAGTATTAATAAGGATATCTATATTACAGTTCCACGAGGCCAGTATGAAAAGCTTGAGCCGGTCGTAGAGGTCGATACACAGATCTTGGCACCTGTTAATAAAGGCGACCAAAAAGGTGTGCTAAATATAATGTTGGAAAATAAAAATATCACAACAGTACCTCTATTAGCACTCGAATCAATCGCCGAAGGCGGCATCGTTAATAGACTAAAAGATGAAGTGTATCTTTTATTTGAATAAGAATTATGACTACGGTTTATTTAAACGGGGAATATAAACCTCTTTCAGAAGCATCAATTAATGTACTTGATCGTGGTTTCACCTTTGGCGATGGTGTTTATGAGGTCATCCCCATTTTCAATCGCACAATATTTCGTTTTGATGAACATATGCAGCGTCTTGAGAATAGCTTGAAGGCTATTTTCATGGACAATCCGTATTCTTCTGCTGAGTGGTTCTCAATATTTGAGAAACTGATTGAGACTGTCGAAGCATCAGAACAATCAATATACCTGCAAGTTACACGCGGTGTTACTGAACGAGATCACGATATATCTCTTGCCGATAATCCAACAATCTTTGCAATGAGCCGACCTATCCAAAAGAAAGATTTGTCCAGCGGTATTAATGCAATAACTCATGAAGATATTCGATGGCAATATTGCGATATCAAGGCGATTACTTTGCTACCGAGTGTCATTCTCAGACATATAGCAAAACAACAGGGTGCAAAAGAAGCTATCCTGATTAGGGACGGTTACATAACAGAAGGTGCTGCAAGTAATGTCTTTATTTGTAAAAATGACGAGATATTTACGCCACCTAAAAACAATCATGTTTTACCTGGGATAACGCGAGATTTAGTCGTTGAAATGCTGGCCGATCATAAGATGACTTATTCTGAGACAACGATGACTGAAGAAGAGTTATTGAATGCCGATGAGGTCTGGATTACTAGTTCAACTTGGGAGATCGTGCCTGTAACCCAATTGAATAATATGCCTGTAGGAACTGGTGAGGTTGGTCCCTTGTGGCAAACTGTTAATAAGCTTTATCAGGAATTTAAAAGTGGTTATTGTAGTTAGATTGAATTGCGCATGAGAAAACCAAAGGTTTAAAAAAGCCACAGAGATCACAGAGCACACAGAGAAAAAGTTGATCAAATTAATGCCATAAAGCATAAAGAACATGATAGATCGTTAGTATGGGTTTCATTTTTTGTATTTTTTGATGTGGTTTTAGTTTTTCTCTGTGATCTCTGTGGCATATTTATTAGAGTAGTTAATTATGGAAATATACAAATCATTTACAATTGAAGCAGCACATCGGTTACCTAATTTACCTGATGATCATAAATGTAGTCGATTACACGGTCATTCCTTCACCATTGAAGTACATGTCTCAGGTGATGTTGATGAAACTACGGGCTGGGTGATGGATTTTGCTGATATAAGCGGTGCAATCAAACCGGTATTTGAATGTCTGGATCATCGTTATCTTAATGAGATAGAGGGCTTGGAAAATCCTACGAGTGAGAACTTGGCTAAATGGCTATGGCATAAACTCAAATCACCGTTGCCATTACTAAGCTCTATCGTTGTGAAAGAAACGTGTACTTCAGGTTGTGTTTATACCGGAAATTGATCTTATTTTTATGCCTGATTAAATCTAAACCTAGATCAAGACTTAATTCCTACGCCTCTATTTAATAATTGCAAAGAAATTATCATTAATGTAATTGTGAAGATAATAAGCATGATGAAGGCGTGAGTAATGCTTATATCAGACTCTCCAAGCATGCCGTAGCGAAAAGCATTCACCATATATAAAATTGGATTGAAGGCAGACACTTTTTGCCAGAATTCAGGTAGCAAATCAATTGAATAAAAAACGCCTCCTAAGTAGATAAGCGGTGTTAAGACAAAAGTAGGTATGATAGAAATATCATCAAACTTATTTGCAAAAATAGCATTAATCATTCCAGCAAGGGAAAAGACGATCGAAGTCATCAGCACGACTGTAATAGTTATCGTAAAGCTATGTAATTGCAGATCTGTAAAAAAAAGAGCTACTATAGTGACAACTACTCCGACCATAAATCCTCGTACAATACCGCCTGTTACAAACCCAGCGAGAATGATAAAGTTTGGTATAGGTGCAACTAGCATCTCTTCAATATGGCGCTGGAATTTAGCACCGTAAAAAGAAGAAACAACATTTGCATATGAATTGTTGATGATCGACATCATGATGATACCGGGTGCTATATAGTCGATATAATCAAATCCGTTCATAGTTCCAATCCTTGGTCCTATTAGGCTACCAAAAATCACAAAGTAGAGCGTCATGCTGATTGCTGGGGGCAGAATCGTTTGTACCCAGATTCGTGTGAACCGCGAAACTTCTTTAATAACAATTGTGCTATATGGAATAAATAGAGATTGCATTGACATAATCTAATCCGTTTTATTATTGTTATTCAATAAATCAAGAAATAGCTCTTCCAGTCGATTAGATTTATTTCTCATGCTACAAACATTTATATTGTTACTGGAGAAAACATCAAAAACTTGGTTGATATTATCTTTACGCAATATCTCAACTTCTACAGTTGTAGGATCGATTAATTTACTATTAAGCCCGTTTAAATCAGGTAACTCAGTGATGGGATCAACCAAATCAAAAATGAATGTTTCCTTATTTAGTTTAGATAGGAGCTGTTTCATTGAGGTATCTTCAACGATTTTCCCTTGATCAATGATGGCAATATTTTTACAGAGGCTTTCCGCCTCTTCAAGGTAGTGTGTAGTAAGGACAATCGTAACGCCTTGCTGGTTTAACTCAATTAAGAAATCCCACATAGATCGCCTTAACTCAACGTCAACCCCTGCCGTTGGTTCATCCAGGATTAACATTTTTGGCTCATGAATTAATGCTCTAGCAATCATCAAGCGGCGTTTCATTCCACCCGATAAGTTACGTGAAACCTCATTACGTTTTTCCCATAGCCCAAGCTTTTTAAGATATTTTTCAGCACGTTCAATTGCGGTGCGTCTAGTGATCCCATAGTAACCACCTTGATTGATGACAATACTTAAACTTGTTTCAAACTGAGAAAAATTAAGCTCTTGGGGAACGACTCCAATAGAAGCTTTTGCCGTATCATTATCCGTGTCTATATCGTGGCCAAAGACTTTAACTGTCCCCGAAGATTTATTAACAAGGCCGCATATGATGCCAATCGTAGTTGATTTTCCTGCGCCGTTAGGACCCAGCAATGCGAAAAAATCACCTTGATGAACATTCAGGTCAATCCCTTTTAATGCTTCGAATTTGTTTGAATATATTTTATTTAAATTTTTTATTTCTAATGCAGGCATGATGAGAAAATAGAATAACCAATGTCAATAGCTAGCCACGTATACCGTGACTGTAAAGCTCTAGTATAAATGAATTGTTTTGGAATAGCTTGGGTTGGGAGGGGGTACTAAGGAACAACTATTTTATTATTTTCCCTCAAGTTTTGAGATCTCTTCCTTTTGAGCTTTGCCTACCTTTTTTAAGGTCATAGCTAAAATGCTGTCTCGTTTTAAAGCTAATTTGAAGTAATCTTTTGCTATCTTGATTAACCGTGTTTCATTATCCGTTCTGACATAAGCATTTCTTTCCCCGCTGCTATCATCCATTAATGCCTGTTCGCCGAAGTATTCTCCAGGTTTCAATTTGGCGAGTATATTGATCTTTCCATCTTCATCAATTATAAAAACTTCGACAATGCCTTCAAGAACGACGAATAAATGTTCACCGGGCTCATCTTCTTTTACAACGAAATCACCAGGACCCACAGTGACTACCTCGGTCCATGAACGGTAGGTATCTAATTCTGATGATGCAAGAGATTCAAATATTCGAAGTTTACCCAGCATATCGCGAACTTCTTGTTCACCGGACTTGAATATCTGAACGGTTATGTCCTCTGATTCATCTAGGCCACCAATATTTAACAATACATGTTTTTTATCTATACGAAATAGCTTGCTTGGATGAAATGCACGGACACTGGCATTCCTTCTTCCGGTACCACCGGGTAGTAATGATTGTTCACCAAAAAAATCACCTGCACGTAAAGTAGCAATCGTAATTTCGCGTCCACCTGAACTGCCTTTAATCGAGACTTCAACCGTGCCTTCCAGAATGATATACATGCAATCGCCAATTTCTTCCTCACGAATAATAGCCTGTTTCATTTCATATTCTTCATAACCATTGTCTGAAGAATTAATGATTTCTTGTAGCTCATCGTTACTGAGCGATGCAAAGATGGGAATTTTGCTGAGATAGCTTGGATTTATCTTATCGACTGTCATTTCGTGACCTTAAATTAATTATTCATGAACATGTTAATTCTATTACAAATTAAGCATCTACATCTGTTATCTCTATCACATGTTTTAAATTGCAGGTCAAATGTATAGAGAAATGCATCACATAATAGTTAGATAACCGTGTGTTATGTTTCGTCCGGGTCTTTAGGCGTTTTCTTTGTTGCTTTTTTCTTTGTTGTTTTCTTCTTTCTAGTAGAGGCTTGATTACTACTAAGAGAGTCTGAACTCAATAGATCATCATCTGAAGGCCAAGGGCTGAATGGAAATGGGCGTTCTTCAGACTTGAAGGTGATATAGAGTAATATTTGGCTGACATATTTAGTTAAGGAATCACTAAAGTCGAGTAATTGCTCATTCAATTCTGTTGTGATCAATTTCATCAGAAATTGGAATATAACGACCATCCAAATCAGGAAGAAAAGAAAATAAAATATGACACCATAAATCAGTATAAATAGACCACGGGTCCAAACATCTACATTCTTGGCATTTTCTTTAATATCCATTCATTTCTCCATGGGTTGATAATTCTATTATAGTGAATAGTTGGGGGCATGTATTAAAATTACAATCAATTGTTCAGTTAAATCACCCGAGAGTTATTCCGGCAATAAGACGACACTATCACCTAAAGAGATTGTACCGCCACGAATCACGATGGCTGTAATTCCACCATGACCGCGCATGGCATTATATCCTCCTGTTCCTAGTGCTTTTTCCATGCGTGAACAAGGATGGCAAAGACCTGTGCCTTCCAGGACGCATTCTCCGATGGAAAATTTCTCGCTTTTAAGAGCCAACAAATTAATTCCTCCAACTACGAGATTTCGACGCAAGAACTCTGGGTTTACAGTCTTATTGTTCACTAATTCACTTACGACCGGCAGGTGCTCCTCTTGAATCAGTGTAACTTGACGCTTTCTACTAGAGCCTTTGGCAATATGATCGCCCTCAATACCCTTATTTTCTAATAATATAGCCTTTTCTGGCATGATCATCGCTTGTTGGTGCTTAGGTCTGATACCAATCCAGCTTAATTTACCATTTGAAGCAATATGTGATCGAAGATCAGCTAGGGTTTGATCGTGTTTTAGAATCATCCTTTTAGTATCATGCAGGTTAAAGAAAATATGTTAATCTTTCCTCGAAATATTGAACAAAAGCAAAATCTTATGCAAGAGCCTGATGAAGATAGCATTATGTCATTTCCCTGTCAGTTTCCCATCAAGGCAATGGGAATGGCGGAAGAAGGTTTTGACATCATGATTGTCGAGATAGTAAGAAAACATGCCCCTGATTTGACTGAAGGCGCTATAAAAAGCCGTCTGAGTCAGGAAGGGAAATACATCTCAATAACAGTCACTGTGGAAGCAGAGAGTCGGCAGCAACTCGATAATATCTACCTAGAGCTCACTGCCCATGAAAAGGTGTTGATGGCATTATGACCATCCAAATAAAAGATCTGGGTATGCAGGAATATATGACGACCTATGATCGCATGCGTGAATTTAACGAGTGGCGTGCTCCTGATACCGACGATGAAATATGGTTACTCGAACACCCGCCTGTCTATACATTAGGACTTGCTGGCAAAACAGAACATTTACTGAATACAAACAATATTCCAGTAGTTAATACAGATCGTGGTGGACAGGTCACATACCATGGGCCTGGTCAATTAATAGCGTATCTTTTGATAGATATAAAACAACGTTCTTATTCTATAAAAAAATTTGTTTCATTAATCGAGAAATCAGTCATCGATTGTTTATGTGATTATGAAATTAATGCTGAACGCATATCAGGTTCACCGGGGGTGTATGTCAACGGGGAAAAAATTGCTGCGTTAGGTGTTCGAGTAAAAAAGGGAAGTACCTATCATGGTCTCGCATTAAATATAGATATGGATCTAAAACCTTTTGAAGGTATTAACCCTTGCGGTTATGAAGGTCTGGTTTGTACACAACTAGTAAAACATAAAAAAGATATTGCTTTTGCAGATATTAAGCGAAAGCTTTCGCAACATTTGATTAAAAACCTGGATCAATCTTCAGATGCTTTGTCGGATGTTGCATAAGTGAACCAAAGGACGAATTGAATGTATCAAGATAATATTCATAAACAGCCAGAACGCGATAAACGTGGCAAGCTAAAGACGAACAAAAATCCAGTTAAGGTTATACCTGTAGAGGGTAAGCGGGAAAGGAAACCTGCTTGGATTAAGGCCAAGGCACCTACAGATAAAAAAGTATTAGATCTAAAGTCTTTGATACGCAAACATAAATTACATACTGTTTGTGAAGAAGCATCGTGCCCTAATATTGGAGAATGCTTTGGGCAGGGCACAGCAACTTTTATGATAATGGGTGATATTTGTACTCGTCGTTGTCCATTCTGTGATGTTGCACACGGCAAACCAAAAGGACTTGATGCAGAAGAACCTAAGAATCTCGCAAACGCTATAAAACTCATGCAACTAAAGTACGTTGTTATTACTTCCGTTGATAGAGACGATCTACTAGATCGTGGCGCAGGTCATTTTGTGGATTGCATTAACGAGATAAGGGTAGAATCGCCAGATACAAAAATTGAAATATTGGTACCCGACTTTCGCTCCAAGATAGATATTGCACTTGATATATTAAAGAACGCACCGCCAGATGTGTTTAATCACAATCTTGAATCAGTACCCTCCTTATATACTAAAGTAAGGCCAGGCGCAGACTATTCAGCATCATTAGAATTGATTAAAAAATTCAAACAGAAAAATGAGTCAGTCCCAGCTAAATCCGGGCTAATGTTAGGTCTAGGAGAAACAATAGACGAGGTCAAACAAGTCTTAATAGATTTAAGAGATCATGATTGTAATATGATTACAATCGGACAATACCTGCAGCCGAGCCGTTATCACTTACCAGTAGAACGCTATGTGCATCCTGAAGAATTTGAAGATCTTCGTCGATATGCAGAAGGACTGGGTTTTAATAATGTTGCCAGTGCGCCAATGGTAAGGTCTTCTTATCATGCTGATTTACAAGCAGCGGGTGAAACTATAAAGCATAATAACAAATAAAAATGAGTCCAACACTGGTTGCAATTGTAAAGTCGATAATATTACCGCCAGGAATCTTACTGCTGTTATTACTGCTTTGTATCTATACCTATTTTAAGAATAGAAAAAAATTTATTGTGTTGAGCCTTTGTACAATATTATTGTTATATCTTTTTTCAATTCCAGTCTTTAGTCGCTATCTATCTTCTATTGTCGAACCTGATATTGCTATAGACCTAGAACAAATAAAAAATAGCGATGCTGAAGTGATAATAGTGTTGGGCTGCAATCGTCAAGCTAATGCGCCAGAGTTTAACGGAGATGATACGGTGTCGGCATGCACATTAGTTCGACTAAGGTATGCTGCAATATTGCATAAGCTCACTCATCTGCCACTACTTGTTTCTGGGGGAAGTGTTTTTGAAGAAACGAAGGCAGAAGCTAATTTAATGCAGGAAGTATTAATAAATGAGCTTGGAGTCAATGTGGAATGGACAGAAAATAAAAGTTTAAATACCTCAGAGAATGCGCAATTTGTGACTGAGTTATTACATAATAATAATATTAATAAGGCATTATTAGTAACGCATGCGATCCATATGGGCAGAGCGCAATTTGCATTTAGCGAACATGGTATTAATACATACCCTGCGCCAACCTACTTTTACTCACGACGGGATCATAAGCCGTTTTATTTTGAATTTTTACCATCAATGCAGGCTTTCTATATTAGTAATATGGCGTTATATGAAATTTTAGGTTACCTCTGGATGAAGTATGGATTAGAACATGAGCATTAATGAATTAATTACAAAGTGTATTAACTGTGATTCTAAATTACAAAACTTTACTAAAGAATGGTTATTGCATTGTGATAATTGCGGACTGGATAAATCTTTACTATATGATGATAAATATAATGGTCAGAATCCAATTAGGTGGACCGAGAGTGCCAGTGACTTTTTGGAAATATTAAGAGATCATAATGCGAATAGAGTTTTAACAGAATTATCCCAACATTTAATACTAGAAGATAAGCACGTTCTGGATATTGGGTGTGCTGCTGGCTGGTTTCTCGCCGTCGCTAAAGAGCACCATATGAAAGCGACTGGGCTAGAGCCAGAAAAGAATATAGCAGCTAAAGGAATAGAGAATGGGCACGATATTAAAACGGTAACTTTTCCAGATAAATCCATTACTGATATTAAGTTTGATGTCATCACGTTCAATGATGTTTTTGAACATATAAAAGAACCTGCTGACATGCTAGATCATGTATATAAGCAACTTAAAGCGGATGGATATTTAGTCATCAACTTACCCACAACGAATGGATTTATTTACAAACTGTCTAATTTTGTTGGTAGATTTGGTTATTCACCACCAATGGAAAGGCTCTGGCAAAAAGGATATTTCAGCCCTCATCTCTATTATTACTCTAATAAAAATTTATCACATTTGGTTGAAAAACATGGTTTTAAATTAATAGTAAATGACTCATTAGATGTAATACGAATAAATGGATTATGGAGTAGAATAAATCACAATAAAGCTATGAACCCGGTTATTTCCGGAGTGATTTACATATCAATTTTGATAACCTATCCATTGTTAAAATATGTATTGCCTCCAGACATAATGTTTCATATCTATAAAAAGATTGATTAATAAACATGTCATTTCCTGCTGATAATCAAGAATGGGATGATGTGGTATGTTCAGCATACCCTTTGAGAAAACATGTTATCGAAAACAATAATATAAAGATTAAATTGTTTTCACCGGATAAACGACCTACTTATTTCACTAATGCCCCATATCTGGAAGAGGGTGGAATATTGTTTAACGGTAATTCAGAGAATAATGACATAGGAAAAGAAATTTCAAGTTTATTTGAACAATATAACCTTGACTATATTTTATTGAAGACGAGACATAATTTAGTTTTTGAAACGTTGACCAAATTAGAGATTGATGATGCATATTATACTTTTTTGCTTGATACGACAGTTGGCCTTGATGAAATATGGAAAAATAAATTAAAAAGCAAAACAAGAAACCAGATAAGAAAAGCAGAAAATAATAACTACCAAATAAAAATCGGACATGCTGAATTATTGGATTATTTCTATACTGTAATAAGTCGGTGTTGGCGTGATCTTGGAACACCTATACATAGTCGTCATTTTTTTAAACTGTTATTAGAAAAATTTGGGGAACGAGCTTGCATTGTTGTCGTGCTCGATAAAACTACGCCTATATCTGCTGCTTTCCTTTTTAATATTGATGGAGTCCTATCACACCCTTATGCAGGCACAATAAATACTTATAAACCATCATCAGCAAATAACCTTATGTATTGGAATATAATCAAATACGCTAGCAATATGGGAATCAAGTCTTTTGATATGGGTAGAAGTCGACTTAATCAGGGTACATATAATTTTAAAAAATCATGGGGTGGAGAAGCGAAAAAAATAAATTACTATTACGTTCTTCGAGACGGGGTAGTTAGGCCATCTTATGACAGTCTTTACTATCGATTTGCTACTACTATGTGGAAATTTATACCGTTGGCTCTGGCCAACCAACTTGGGCCAAAATTAATATATAAGGTTTTATAATAAGATTTAAATATGGAAAAAGATAAAAAAATTATTATTTCAGGTGCAGGCATTGCCGGGTTAACTACGGCAATCTGGCTTGGGAAAAATGGGTTCAATCCCGTCATTATTGAAAGAACGCCCGAAATACGTGCATATGGTTATATCGTTTCCTTATCTCATAAATCATATCAGTATGCAGATGAACTGGGCATTCTGAAAAAATTATGTGATAGGGGTGCAGGAATAAAAGCATCATGTTATTACAATAAAAACAGCAAACCCATGCTTAATTTGGATTACCAGAAATTATTTCAGGGTTTGGAAATTGTACAAATTATGCGTGATGAACTAGAAATGGTTCTTTATGAAGAAGCGAAAGAGTTATGTGAATTTAGATTTGGTAATAGTTTAACTAATATCGTTCAAGACAAGAAAAAGGTTCATGTTGAGTTGAAGGATGGAACGACAGATACGTGCGATGTTTTGATAGGTGCAGATGGACTGCACTCTGTTACTCGTTCTTTAGCTTTTGATGAAAATGAAGTTAGCAATGAGTATCTAGGTATCTTTTCTAGCGCGTATCGTCTTAGTAATGTGTTAGGTATAACAGATAGGTTCGAGAATCATATGGAACAAAGTCGTTACATGTGTGTTTATACTACAGGTGATGGAGACTTGGCGTGTGTATTTATCTGGAAGTCCGATAGACGTGAAGCACCTCCACAAGAAGATAGGTTAGCAATGCTCCGTAAGGCTTATGAAGGGTGCCCTGAAACAGTTCAAAAAGTAATTGATAACTGTCCTCAGGATGAGCCTATCTATATGGACCCGCTGATTCAAATTAGGATGCCGTCATGGCATAAGGGCAGAGTAGTGTTGCTGGGTGATGCGGCACATTGTTTAACTTTATTATCTGGGCAAGGCGCTTCAACCGCTTTTTGGGGTGGGAGTGTATTGGCAAAATCATTAATTGAAAATTCACCTGAAGTCGCATTTGAGCAATACCAGCGAGAAATAATGCCAGTAACAACAAAAGTGCAACCTGCAACTCGAAATGCCGCAAAATGGTATATCCCTGAAAAAAGATTAAATTACCTATCTCGTGATTTTGCGATGAGTTATTTACCAAATGCTTTTTTTCAAAAATATTTTCGAAAAAAATACTCCAGAGCTTAGATTAATATTTCATTTATTGAGATGATAACTTTTACACTCGATCTTGAAGACCATCGGTCAAATCAAAAAAATGAAAAACGTTATCCTGATATAACTCGACGAGTTCTTGCCGTACTAGAAAAGAGTTCCTCCAAAGGAACATTTTTCGTTGTAGGAACTGTAGCCAAGGAAGAGCCAGGATTAATTAAAGAAATTGTCAAGGAAGGTCATGAGATAGCCTTTCACTCCTATTCTCATACGCAATTACAGCATGAGAATCCAAAAAATTTCAAACAAGAAACTGAATCCGGAAAACATTTTCTGGAAGATCTCACAGGACAAGAAATCATAGGATATAGGGCGCCAGTGTTTTCTTTAACAAAGCAGACAGTCTGGACTCTAGATATTCTCAATGAATTAGGCTTTGTTTATTCTTCTAGTGTACTACCGACATCAAATCCATTGAATGGGTTTCCTGACACGCCTAAAACTCCTTTTTATTGGTCAAATGGTTTGTTAGAGATTCCTGTTCCTGTAGCTCAGATTGGCCCCTTTACCATTCCTTACCTTGGAGGCGTTTATTTGCGCTACCTTCCAATAGCGCTAATAAAAAAACTGGTCAAAATAAATAAAGAACAACAATTATGGACTTATTGTCATCCCTATGATTTTGATCCGAACGAGCCTTTTTTCAGGATTAAAGGGGCGAGTTTTCTGACTAGTTTAATTCTTTGGTTCAATAGAAGTAAAACAGAAGAAAAAATTTCATTTTTATTATCTTTAAATAGCGATAGATATAAAGGCACATCATTTTTCAATCAATATAAAAGAGGTATTTATAAAGAGCTGCCTATATTTGAAATTTAATATTATAAAAATCAATTTCGTTTCAATACAAGAAAGAAGGAAGCACCAATAAATTTTGATGCTAAATTAGTGATTTTATTAGTACGCCAATTTAATAAAGGGAAAATAGCTTCTTTTCTGACGGTTCCAAATCCTACTGAATGTGCATAATCTTCGACGCTTGTCATTGAGTGATTTATCATTGGAAAAGATGGTCGACCTGCAAGTAGATCAAAAAATTTATAGAATGTATGTGCAATTTTATGAATAACAGCTTCACCATTTCTCCAAATAAGAATTATTTTTCCATTTGGCATTAATATTCGGTGGCTTTCTGAAAGTAATAACATCATGTCATCGTGTGATTGCTGATTTAGAAACTGACAGCAGTAAGCATTGTCAACAGATTCGGTTTCCAGAGGCATTGAAAATGCATTTCCTCTGATAATATTCAATGAATTGGATCTTGCCGTTTTACAGGCTTGTTCATTAAAATCTAAACCTAATAGCAATGCTGCTTTGTCTATTAATGGTTGTGCCATTAATCCGGAGCCGCAGCCAATATCTAAAACAACACCAGGGTTAGTATTCAAAGTCGATATAATTATTTTTTGCTCTCTCAGGAAATAGGCATGTAGCCGATAGCCATTAGCACGAGCATCATTATATTGATTTCGAATCCCTCCGTATAATTCATTGACAGTTTTATCAGCTTTCTTGTTCATTTTTATGAAAAATAATTAGTGAGTTTATAAACAGGAAAAATATAAATGGAGTAGAAATTAATACAAGTCTAATCATGATGCTTACACTAGCAGCAAAGGTCATGGATAAACCAAAAAATACTAAAATTCCTGCAAGCCCAGCTTCACTTATACCTAAACCACCTATTGTTTGTAAGGGAATGATCGCAAGGAAATTATAAGCAGTAGATGCTAGTAATAATTGAACTTCACCCAGAGGCAAATTAAGGGAATAAAGTAAGAGAGCGAGTCCTCCAACATTACTTATCCATTTACATAATGAAACTAAAATAGCTTTAGTGAAAATATCATTGTTCATATGAAAACGGTACCAAATTCTTGCTTGCAAGCTCATTCGAAAGAATGTTCTTGGCAATCTATGCTTAGGTCTTATTTTTTGTCTGAAAAATAAAGATGCAATAAACCCAAGAAGAACGTCAAGTTTATATAATGACAGAAATAAAAGAGACATGATTGTAAAAATAATTAGGTACAAGTAAAGACTGTGTTGAAAGTTTTGGTTTAAAAATACAAAAGCCAAAGACATGCTGCACAAAAATAACAAATCAATAAAACGCTGGGTTAAGACATTCATTATGGATGAACCAGTACTCTGGCCGAGATTATTTTTTAATAAAATAATTACGGCAATTTCACCTAGTCTGGCAGGTAAAATAATTAATGAAATAATAAACCACGCTGTTAATTCAAGACATTTTATTAATGGTGGATTACCAGGGGTAAATAATTTAAACCTAAGTGCGGTAAAAAAACCTTCTGATAGTAAAACAAGAATAGCAATTAAAAAAATACCCCATGAAATTGTGTTGAATATATATTTTATTTTATCTAAATCAACCTGAAGTATTACAAATAATAATAATGCGATGCTAACGATCCCACCTATGTACCATATGTAAATGTTGCTGTCTTTTACTGTCTCTCGTAAAAAATGCATTATTTAGTTTTATATAAAGACGCTAGCTTTTGTTTTGTGGTAGTTGGTACTTGGCTAATTAATGCAGCTATGCTTATGGAATAAAGTGGTATTAATATGAGGTTGTATCTTGCAATATTCAGTGAGATAAACGCATGGAAAAATACCATAAACCAAGCCGGCAAGCTCATTATTAATAATTGTCTGCATCCAGCAGTTTTTGATCTAAGAATTAATATCAAAAAACAGATAAACCCTATAACTCCCCAATATTTGGCAATAAACATTCCGCGCCAGAATAAAAGCACAGTGACAAGACTATGTTTAACAGGGTTTCCTAGTATTTCATTTTTTATTAGATAATTAACGATTTCCTTTGTTGTTTTTCCTCTTTCCGATACAGGTAAAACTCCTCTGTCATCAAGATAATAAGAGCCATGATTAAATGAAAGTTTTTCATAATACTCTGGGGGAAATAATCTTCTTGCCACACTGTCACCACAGTCAGGAAACCAATAAATAAATCCAACGGCCCATTCTTGCCAAGACATACGATTATATGAAATACGTGTAGTAAGAACTCTATCGCCATAACCACTGCTTAATGCGGTATTGCCAAAGTAGTAATGATTTCGCGCCATCCATGGACCGACAATGCTGAGATAGATTAAAATCATGATTGAAATGTATTTGATATACAGTCTCTTTCTCTTAAACAAAAACAATAAGAGTTGTGATACTACTATTATGATAAAAAGATAATGAAACTGTGGTCGAGTTAATGTTAGAAGGGCTAAACAAGATGATGACAAAACTATCCATATTATCTTTTGCGTATTTATAAATTTAATCAGCATCAAGCTAAATAAGCTGAACAAAGTTATTGTCATGATTTCAGTTAGAATTAGGTTTGCAAAGTGTAATATTCGCCCCATAAAAAGTGCAACGATAGAGGATATCCATGCCACGGAATACGATTTGAATATTTCAAGAGCGGCAAGCCAAATACACCAAAATGTAATGATTGCTAAAACACATTGGAACCATGCAAGGCTTGATAAATCAATAGAACAAACATCATTATCTTTATGTTTTAACAGGCACTTAAAATCTGTTGCAAGTGAATCATCTATTTTTAATAGTAAAGAGAGGTAGGCAGGGTAAAGTGGAGCAATGACATTACTAGGGATATAGTTATTTTTAGAATAACCAAAAGTGTTGTTTTCTTTTAATCCTAAACTATAATCGATATACCAAAAAGCATCTGAATGTGGCACAGATATTTTAGGCTCATAAATAAAAGTTTGCACAGCTATAACAACAATTGTTGAGATTAATGCAAAAAAAATAAATGGTTTATATCTATTAAGATTCATAATTTATTTTTATACATTATCATGTTTGTAGGCATTAATTATTTCCCACTTTTTAGCGATATCTATCTGAACTAGTTCAACGGTCCTTTTCCAACCTGGACAAGGTTTGTAGCAAAGGAACTCTATTGAACAAGTTTTCCAATCAGAATAACAGTTAGTATAAATTTCTAAATTGTTGGAATCTTTAAGATGTAAGATAAAACGTGTTTGAGATGACTCTTCTGTGCCAAACTTATAGCTGGAATCTATCAAGAGCATTTCATTTTTCTGGGCTATTTTATTTAAAACAGATTTTACAGTATTAAATTTATTGTTAGGTGTTTTGAAGCCTATAACTGCTTTACGATGTTGTATTTCTGATGAACAACTCGTAATAATTAATATAATAGTAAATATGTATATATTTTTCATGAGAGCGTAGCAATAGTAAATAATACTTTTTTTGTTTTAAATATTATTTATTAATCAACATCATCTAGTAATACATGAAGCGGAACCGTTGGTTTATTGTCTATATCAAAATTTAGAGCAGATAAGGTAAGTTGCAACCCAACAATTGTCGGTAAAGCCGCATTCATGACTTGCCCCGCAGTTGCGTGTAAACCAGTTGTTACACTAAGCAACCACTTGTCAATGCCAAAATGAATCCCATACACTAGCATGATTGGGCCAATTAATAATTCAATTGAAGCGATATGGAAATCACGCAAAAAATAATTGTAAAAAATACGTTTGATAAAATTCAAGAGATGTTTAAATGAAAATTCTATAAGGCTACTGAATATTGATAGATTACTTATTTCATCATCATATTTAGATTGCATTGGGATATCTATAACAACTGCACGCAATGTATTCAACCTGAAAAGCATATCTGACTCAAAAAAATAGCTTTTACTTATTTTTGTTAACGGAATATGTTTTAGTACATTAGAATGAATTGCAGTATAACCATTGTTTGGATCAAATATTCGCCAATACCCGGTCGAAAATTTACTCATGAATGAAAGTAAGGCATTTCCAAATAAGCGAATTATTGGCATCGAAGAGAGGTCTTCCAATTTATAAAATCGGTTTCCTTTCGTGTAATCAGCCTGGCCATTTATAATCGGGTCAACAAATCGGGAGATTATTGATGGGTCCATTTGGCCATCCGCATCAATTTTAACAATATACTTAGCATTGCCTTCTAGTGCAGCTTGATAGCCAGTAACCATCGCTCCGCCAACACCAAAATTTTTATCGTGATATATGACAATTACCCTAGGGTCGTCGCATTCTTCTTCAATCTTTTTCCCAGTTGCTTCTGGACAAGCATCATCTACACAATAAATTTTACTAACAAATGCAGGGATGTCGCTGATTACATTTATAATATGTGACCTAGCCTCGTAACAAGGAATTACAACGGCGATATTTTCTTCGTTTTTTATTGTGTTGTTCATGAGCTGATGTATATATTGTTAATTGGGTAAGAATAATAACGGATCTACAGTAGTATTATTTAAAATTACACTCCAGTGTAAATGCGCACCGGTCACACGTCCGGTTAAGCCGACTTTACCAATTATATCACCTGTTTTCACCTGTGTGCCTTCTTTGATATCGATTTGATCCATATGGCAGTACATCGTTATCAGTCCTTGGCCATGATCTATAAACACAGTATTGCCATTAAAAAAATAATCGCCAGTATTAATTACAATTCCACCAGCAGGTGCGGCAATCGGTGCGCCTTTTGGTGCTGCGATATCCAAACCGCTGTGCGGTTTTCTTGGTTGCT
>JAJFKM010000053.1 GCA_021773215.1 Gammaproteobacteria bacterium | reverse complement strand
ATTGTTGTTGGCTTGTTGGACTCTATACATTTTCATCCGAAACTGGAGGCAACAAAATCGAGTGACACAATATATTCAACAGAAGTATCCAGTCTATTGGATCTCGTGCTTGGTGATTTACACCAAAATACAGAACGTACCTATTCAGCTCCGTTGGCAAGTTATGCCTTTGCCAAAGAGATGATAGACCTTCCTGATGGAAGTCAAACTAGAACTCATCCTAGATTAAAGTTCGGAGGGGCACATCTTGAGGATCCAGAGTCTGAGAGTGCGTCTGATATTAGTAAAATAATGCTTACTGGATTAGTTTGTGGTCTAGTAATCAGTTTGGTTTTATCGGGTTTAATTGTTTTTATTCTAAGTAAGTTACATAAAACTTCATATAAGCAGGTACTTAATAAAATTTATAACAATGAATATTATGCTGCCTGGACTG
This sequence comes from Gammaproteobacteria bacterium, assembly GCA_021773215.1. GTDB lineage: Bacteria > Pseudomonadota > Gammaproteobacteria > Eutrophobiales > Eutrophobiaceae > UBA7359. Next base: position 11,997 of record JAJFKM010000053.1, on the reverse strand, counting down.
CAATGTTAATCACAATGAGTCTTACTGTTATAGTTTTGTCTATCGTTTATAACTTATCACAGTACTATCATGTATTTGGTACCGATAAAGTGGGTCAAGATGTGCTCTATCAAGCTATTAAGAGTATTCGAACTGGGCTTGTTATTGGCACCTTGACAACATTAGTAATGTTGCCATTTGCCATCATGATGGGTTTGATGGCTGGATACTTTCGCGGTTGGATTGATGATGTAATCCAATACCTTTATACCACCTTAAACTCTATCCCTGGCGTATTACTTATTGCTGCCTCAATATTATTATTACAGGTTTATATCGGTAATCATGCTGATGATTTTAATAGCATTGAAGAAAGAGCAGATCTAAGACTTTTATTTCTTTGTATTATTTTGGGAATTACCAGTTGGACCGGCTTATGCCGTCTATTAAGAGCCGAGACATTAAAGCTGCGAGAGATAGATTATGTACAAGCTGCACAGGCCTTTGGTGTTAGTAACCTAAGTATCATGTTACGACATTTATTACCCAATGTGATGCATATCGTTATGATTTCTATAGTGATTGATTTTAGTGGGCTAGTATTAGCTGAAGCTGTACTGTCGTACATTAACATTGGGGTTGACCCGAGCATGAACAGTTGGGGTAATATGATCAATGGTGCGAGATTGGAGATGGCGCGTGAGCCGATAGTCTGGTGGTCACTTGCAGCAGCATTTGTGTTTATGTTTGTCCTGGTACTCGCAGCCAATCTATTTTCTGATGCCGTACGTGATGCGTTTGATCCCAGACTACGGCATTGAAAATAACAGTAGCATTAATAATGTTTTTTATTTTGGAAAAATAAAATATATGACAAATACAAACGCAATATTACCCATAGATAAACAGCCGGCAATAAAAATTGTTGCTATGCCAAAAGATGCTAATGCGGGTGGCAGTATCTTTGGTGGCTGGATTATGTCGCAGATTGATATTGCCGGGGCGGTACCTGCACTAGAGCGTGCAAAGGGTCGAATAGTAACTGTTGCTGTCAACTCGATTGAGTTCCATGAGCCGGTTTTTATTGGTGATTTGATTAGTTGTTATGCAGAAGTAATTAACACTGGTCGTACTTCAATTACAGTCAAGGTAGAAGTTTATGCTGAACGTCAACCATCGAATAAGCAAACGGTCAAAGTAACTCAAGCAGAATTGATCTATGTGGCATTGGATGAAAACCGTAAGCCGCGAAAATTACCCGACTTGGATGCTGAATAATTATGAGTGAGCCATTACTCAAGGTTAATCAACTCACAACCTCAATCGGGACTGGTAGTGATAAAGTCAATGTTGTTGATAATGTTAGTTTTGAGATTAATAAAGGTGAAACCTTTGTTCTATTAGGTGAGTCAGGTAGTGGTAAATCAATCACTGCGCTATCCATTATGCGCTTATTACCCTCTGCGGCTGACATAGGTAGTGGTGAAGTAATATTAAACGGACAAAATCTATTCGAGTTACCAGAGAGTAAGATGCGTGATGTTCGTGGATCGAAAATCGGGATGATCTTTCAGGAACCGCAATCGTCATTAAACCCGGTGTTGACAGCAGGGCAACAAATTAGTGAAACATTGTTTCGACACCAAAAGCTTTCCAAGCTTGAGAGTATTAAGCGAAGTATTGAATTATTAGATGCAGTAGGTATTCCTGAACCGGATAGACGCATCAATGAGTATCCGCATCAATTTTCTGGTGGCATGAAACAGCGCATCATGATTGCCATGGCGTTAGCTGGAGAACCTGAGTTATTAATTGCTGATGAACCGACAACAGCACTAGACGTTACTATACAGGCGCAAGTGTTGGATCTACTGCGGAAGTTGCAGAAAGATACTGGCATGGCGATTTTATTTATTACACACGATCTCGGTGTGACCTCACAAATGGCAGACCATGTTGCGGTAATGCGAACCGGCCAGATTGTTGAAGCAAAAGACAAGAAAACATTATTTTCTCAACCGGAACATCCCTATACCTTGCAATTATTTGATGCCATACCCAGTTGGGAAAAGCGTCAATCTGAATCTGACACGAGTAAATTCGAAGGAACGGATGAAAAATGCTTACTGAAAGTAAACGATCTTAAAGTCCATTACCCTATAAAGAAGGGTGTGTTTAAGCGTGTTGTTGGCCATGTGCGCGCTGTAGATGGTGTTACATTAAAATTACATGCGGGTGAAACACTAGCGGTAGTTGGTGAGTCCGGTTCAGGTAAGACGACGATGGGGAAAGGTATTTTACGTTTATTACAGACAACCGCAGGTGAGGTCTTGTATCAAGATACAGACTTGAGTAGTTTGGATGCTGCCGCATTGAGGCAGAAACGGTCAGAGATCCAGATCGTCTTTCAGGATCCTTATTCATCAATGAATCCCAGAATGATGATCAAAGATATCGTTCAGGAAGGTATGCTTGCGCAAGGGATAGGTGAAACTAGTCAAGAACGCGATCAGATGACAGCAGAACTTTTGGAACAAGTAGGATTATTGCCTGAACATCAATTACGCTACCCGCATGAATTTTCCGGTGGCCAACGCCAACGTATTTGTATCGCGCGTGCCTTAGCTGTTAAACCAAAACTTATTATTTGTGATGAGCCAACCAGTGCACTGGATGTATCTGTTCAAGCGCAGATTTTGGCATTGTTGAGAACGCTACAAAAAGAATATCAACTTGGTTATTTATTTATTACGCATAATATAAGTGTCGTTGAGTACATAGCCCATACTGTTGCAGTGATGTATCAAGGTAAAATTGTAGAGCAAGGTGATGTTGAACAAGTTTTGATGCACCCACAAAATGAATACACGAAAGAATTATTATCAGCAGTGCCTCGCATAAAAAAGACAGGGACCGATTGAGCTGTACTTTTTTAACGGGATATCTGATTAAAAAATTAATTAGCCACCGAGAACTCAGAGGTCACAGAGAAGAGCAATTTAATATAACTAAAAGGGTTTAATACACACAGGCAGTATTTTTATTACAGATTTAACGTATTGTTTTTCTCTGTGACCTCGGTGTACTCTGTGGCTGCTGTGTATTTATTATAAGGATTGAATATGGATATTAGATTTATATTATCAACTGCATTACTGCTTTTATCTTTATCAGCGTATACCGATCAACAATGGGAAGCACTTGGTTATGATACAGGTACGGGGGCAATTGATAATCGTTCCATGAGTCAGCCCGGAAGGAACACGATTTATTCCTGTGAGTTCAGCGCTCTGGGTGGCGCATTAGACCGGCCATGGGTTGACAGCAAAGGCACTATCTATTTTTTGAAGAAGCCACTTGTAAAAGGCAAGAAAAAATGGAATTCAAACATCAAATTTGATGACAGTAATCCAAATATTGCAGTAACGGGTAATGGACTACCTGACCATGCGACTGGAGATTTCCCTGTAGATTCTGGGTCAACAGCATATCAATATGACCGCAACCCTAATTCGATAAGCTCTCAGCGTATCAGCTATGCGATCCCATCAATCCCAAAGATTGCCTCCAAACCGACATGCCTGCCAATGGGGACTATTGGTATTGCTTTGAGTGGCGGTGTTTTTTTTAACGCGCTTGATGCGGATAAACGTGATGCGGTAGCTAATGAAATCTTTGATGCTTGCGAAGGTCATCCACAAAGACAAGGACAATATCATTATCATCATAATTCACCTTGTTTTGATCATGGCAAAGATGATGAGCATTCTCCTCTTTTAGGTTACGCGCTGGATGGATTTGGTATTTACGGTTCGCGTGGAGAGAATGGAAAGTTACTTACTAATAATGAATTAGATGAATGCCACGGGCATACGAGTACAGCCTTAGACAGGTTGGGTAAAACAATCAATGAATACCATTATCACATCAACAATGAATTTCCTTATACTCTGGGTTGCTTCAAAGGGGAGGTGGATACTTCAATGCTGGAACGCCGCCCCGCTCCTCAAGGCGATACGCGCGGCGGTCAAAGAGAGAGGAATAATGGTGGGGGTAATAAACGTGGCGGCCCACCGGATCTTTCTGCAGCTGCAAGTAAGCTCGGTGTTAGTGAACGTGAATTACAGCGTGCACTAGGACCACCCCCTCCAAACTTCAGGAATGCTGCAAAGAAACTGGGTATTAGTGAGCGAGAGTTGCATGAAGCAATGAAATCAGCGGGTGCGCCTTAATTAATAATATCTATTAAACATATTATTACAGATACTAAAATATTGAGATGTGGCTAATGTTTAATATTAACTGCGTACAAAAGTCGTTGACGATTATAGTATTTTATATGTTGATTATTTTATTAATCAGTCCAGTTGTTATAGCAAGCCCATCAGATGTATTAATGCTGGAAAAAGTGTATAAATTAGATGCTACCATTAGTTCTGGGCAATGTCCGAGCGATTTAAAAAGGGTTTTGCAAGCGACTAATAAAGATTTTGCCTGTGACAGGGTAAGAATAGACTATGGCTATCGCTCAAATGAATTAGTGCAATGTAAATTAAGAAAAGATTTAGCTAATAAAATTATTCACGAATACAATGCATTTATAGAACTATGTAAAATTGAAAGACAATAATATTAACTAAGCTTGAAATTTAACTTATCTCGAAATATAAATTACATGATTTCAAAACGCATACTGCTTTTATTGTTAGTAATATATTCATTGCCCACTTTTTCTGGAGAGTTGTCTGATGCCAAGGAAGCTTATGACCGTAATGATGTTGTAACCGCATTTGTCTTGTATGAAAAATTAGCGGAACAAGGGAATGTTGTCGCACAGAATAATATCGCTTATATGCACTACAACGGGATAGGAACACCTCAGGATTATCAAAAGTCATTCAGTATATACGAAGTATTAGCGGAAGAAGGGCTTGTCGCCGCACAAACTACACTTGCAGCAATGTATGTGCAGGGGCACGGTGTCTCACAAGATTATGCGAAGGCATTTAGCTGGTATAAAAAAGCAGCTGAGCAGGGTGATGTCGAGGCTCAATTTAACCTTGGGTTTATGTATAAAAAAGAACGTGGCATTCCACAAGATTATCAGCAAGCTGCTTACTGGTATAAGAAAGCAGCAGAGCAAGGAGATGCTGATGCGCAGGTTAATATTGCTTTTATGTATCTCACCGGGCAGGGTGTAACGCAAAATCATGGACAAGCCTTTTATTGGTATAAGACATCAGCAGAGCAGGGTAATGCAAAGGCGCAATATAATATTGGCGTCATGCATTTCAAAGGCGAAGGTGTTGTGAAAGACGTTATTGAATCGCATAAATGGTTTAACATTTCATCAAAAAATGGATTTAGTCGTTCTGCTAATCAAAGAGATAAAATTGAGAAGAAGATGACGGTTACAGAAATCGAGCTTGCACAAAACATGGCAGATGAATGGATTGAAGATTTTTCTAAAAATGACTTGTCTGGAGAATAATAATTATTGAGTCATTTGATCTAGACTATTAATCGAGCACACATAGGATTTTTTATGAAACTTTACGAATGGGATTTTGCACCGAATTGCCGACGAGTGAGGATGTATCTTATCGAAAAGGGCATTGAGGTTGAGCGAGAGGAATGCATAACACCTGATATTATTCTAAAAGAAGGTTTCCGTGATCAATATGTACATGAGATGGTACCTATGTTGGAACTGGATGATGGCACGCAGATCGGTGAAGGGCTGGCGATTTGGCACTACTTCGAAACACTCCATCCCGAGCCACCTCTAATGGGTACGACTGCTTTGGAAAAGGCCATGATCAGTGCGTGGGAACGCCGTGCCTATGATGGAGGCATGGTTGCTCATGGGGAAATTTTACGTAATTCGCATCCTGCTCTAGTTGATAGAGGGCTGCCAGGCTATAGAGAGCCAATTCCTCAAATTCCTGATTTAATTGACCGTGGCAAAACACGTGTCGCTAGTTTCCATAAAAAATTCAATGATCAACTGGCTGAAAATAAGTTTGTAGCAGGTGATCATTTTTCAGTGGCTGATATCACGACGATATGTGTTGTAGATATGGGGCATGCACTGGAAATGCAGATCCCTGAGAGCGCGCCTCATGTAAAGCGTTGGTACGATGAATTACAGGAACGGGAAAGTGTACAAAAAAGTAAAGCGACGCATATGCCCGATGGCTCTCAGCTTGGCTAAAAGATAAATTTCTCAAAGGTAGATGATGCCAGTATTAAACTAGATGGCCGTTATTAATATCCATATTGAGTGTTGAAGTAAGCTCGTAGTAACCCATGAAAACGAGTATGAAGAATATAAATAATACAATTTCGTAAATGAAATTGTGTTTGTGGAAAAATGCTCTGTCTCTATGGCTTATTACATCCATTAGTTCATCACCGAACCGTATTGATAGAAAAGTACCAATGCAAGAAAGCAGAATAACTGCCCAATAAGGGTAAGGCGTTGTTATAATCGCATATGAGAGTTTTGTCAGTGGCGTGATGTTGTAATAATCCTGAAAGTAGAATAGCGCAATAATATTAATCAGAATGGCGATTGCCCATACTACGACTTCTGAAATTATCATCCTAATACCAAATAACAAGCGTAGTGGGAAGTCGAGTAAAAATCCAGCATCAGCAATCGGAGTACACAGCACAAAAAAACTCCATGTAATAAGAGAGGCTATGCCGCCTGTTATGAGGTCATACTCATAGCTGAGGTATCCAAAATAGGCAAGCAACACCAGACACAGGAGAATAAATTTATAAATTACCTGATGTTTTGGGCTTTTTATATTAATTGTCATTTGCCTGCATTATTAAAATATTATGTTGGGTGCTCTTAGATTATAATTTGATTAGAACAAAATTATTGTCTTATCAACTTTGACGATTTCAAAACTGATTAACAGAGCCTGCACCATGGCGGTAGAGATGTAATTATGGACGAATTGAGTAACTTAGATCAAGATAACTCTGAGCAGCCAAAGAGTAAATCTCAGATAAAACGAGAGTTGCTTGAGTTACAAGCATTAGGCAAACAACTTGTTGATTTACCTGACAAGCAACTTATCAATTTTCCCATTTCAGAAAAACTCAGGGATGCAATCCTTGCAGCAAAAACCATGAAGCATGGTGCGTTAAGTCGTCAATTTAAATACATAGGTAATTTAATGCCTAACGAAGATGATGCATCAATTCGCAAAGCATTGGATAAATTACAGCAGCCTCATAGAGATGAAGTAAATGCTCTTCATTTGCTTGAAGAATGGAGAGACCGACTCTTGCAGAGTGACCAAGTCTTACTAGATGAGCTGGCATTAAAGTTTGATGAATTTGAACGGCAATATGTTGGGCAACTAATTCGAAATTCAAAAAAAGAACAAGCGCAGAATAAACCACCTAAATCTGCCAGATTGTTATTTAAATACTTATCTGAGTTACAACAGAATAATGAGTCTGTGTAAAATAATAACTTTATGACACGTTATTTTCAGAATCTGGAATTGGCTCAAAAGCGTAGAATGCGATATCTGCTATTGGCTTATTTAATTTCAATAATAGTTGGCTTAGGTTTTGGGCTTTATTTTAGTACTTTAATGGCAGTAATAGGTGCATTACTTGTTAGCTATTTCTTGAATATGAAATTGACAGAACTAGTGCATAAAAAAATAAAAGCAGCTTGCCCTCTCTGTGATGCTCAAGAGTTGACTGAAAAGTTTACTTTACAGTGCAGACCCGCAGAGTATCAATGTGACGAATGCAATAGTGTCTATATGAAAGGCGTTTTAATTGAAGAATAAAAAATACGGTATTCAAAACAGGGGTTAAGTATGTTTGATGAAACATTTTATTCTATAATATCAATAATTATTCCAGTCATAGCTGCCGTTATTTATACTGTTGGATATTATAAGTTGAAATGGGAGTTTCTGTGGATCGGATTCATTGGTGCCTGTTTTAGCGCGGCATTCGGATTCAGCTCAATATATGAGTCTATCAATTACGATAATCCAGAAATGATCGACTATCTCCTCGAGACTATGTGGCTAGTAGGATGGAGTCTCGAGGTTTTATGTCTTTATCTTATAATTAAAAAAGCTACTGATGCACAAGAGAAAAACAAAAGATAACAACATGTTTTTTTAAATATGTTTGCAAGAGTGAACGAGTTTTTCAACAGTTGCTGGTGTGATGATCATAATTGATGAAAAAATTGTATCCCTGATCTTTTTTACTCAGGACGACTTTGAATCGCAGTTCAAGAGCATTTTCGCTTGATCATACCGAAGTAGATTAATTCCTGATTTTTGCATAGATGTGTTTAATGATGAGCCTAAACCATATGCTAATAATCGGCTATAGTATGACATTTGTTTGGCGTAGTAAGGCATCGCTTCTTCTAGCGAGGTTGAGTTTTCTAGCGATTCATGAAGAAAAATTATTTGTTCGTCCATATGGCGTATGAACCATTCTTGTTGCGAGACTTCTTGGTCTAGCTGAATAGTCCAGGTCACATCATTTTGTAAAACACATTTACCAATGAATATTCCTGGCTGTCTGCAGGCCCAAGCATTTGGGGCTGTGCTGAATAATTTGAACTTGTCTCTTGTGTGGTATAGCCAATAACTATTTCCTGCAACTGGTCGAAACTCAAAGTTCGTATTGAGCACAAATAATGAGGTGAATAATTCACTGGAAACTTGGTCAATATTTTTTGGTGGCAATGAAGTTTTGACCTGACTATCTACAAGTGAGTCGAGGACAGTCGATAGTCCTTTTCCTTGGGGATTTGGTTTTGTCTGTTTCATTTTATGATGATAATAAGGGTTTGTAATTATGTATTCGAATCTGTACAAAAAATATTATTCTTTGTACAAGACAATTTAACTAATTGTTAAAGATTATTGAGTAATTCAACTCAGCTAAGGCTCTAAGTAGTTAAATATGCGCCTTTGCCGAGGTTCGTAGTTTATATTGCTATATTTAGTTAGCATATACACTGAGGAGGGACTACGTTCTCTCGGCTCCTTAAACTGTAATAAGCTAAGTACTATCAGATAATGGTTCCCTCATAGTAACGAATTCTTCAGCAGCAGTTGGGTGTATACCTATCGTTGAATCAAAATCTTGTTTACTTGCGCCAGCTTTCATAGCAATGCCAATACCTTGAATAATCTCTCCCGCATCCGGCCCGAGCATATGTACCCCAATAACACGGTCAGTTTTTTTGTCGACAATCATCTTCATTACTGTTTTTTCATCGTTGTCGGATAGAGAATATTTCATAGGTGTGAACTTTGATTTGTAGATATCAATATCACGATATTTTTCTCTTGCTTGATCTTCAGTTAATCCAACCGTGCCAAGATTTGGTTGACTAAAGACGCAGGTAGGGATATCAGAATAATCAACAGTTTTATGTTTATTGGCAAAGAAACGTTTGGCCAATACCATCCCTTCAGCTAATGCGACGGGTGTCAGATTAACGCGATCAGTAACATCACCAATGGCATAGATAGAGGGCACATTGGTTTGATAATCATCGTTGACCTTGATGGCATTTTTTTCATTTAGTTCGATACCAACTTTTTCCAATCCGATATTGTCTGTCATCGGTTTACGACCTGTCGCATACATGATCTGTCCTGCTTCAAGCTGCGTGTCGTTTTCAAGAGTGGCAAGTAATTTACCATCTGATTTATCAATCTGTTTTATATTTGAGTTAAATTTAATATTAATGCCTTTCTTCTGCATTTCTTCAGCGAGCGTCGTGCGCAGGTCTTGGTCAAAACCGCGTAAGAATAAGGGGCCGCGATAAAGTAGTGTGGTATCAACTCCCAGACCATTGAATATACCGGCGAATTCTACAGCGATATAACCACCACCAACGATAATGATCTTTTCCGGAAGTGATTCAAGGAAGAAGGCTTCGTTAGATGAAATGATATGTTCTTTACCGATAATTTCAGGCACGCTCGGCCAACCGCCTGTAGCGACTAATAACTTCTCAGCAGTAAACTGCTTTCCATCTATCTCAACGGTATGCGCGTCTACTATCATTGCTCTGCCGTTTATAGTTTCGACACCTGTACCATCGAGCAGGTTTTGATAGACACCGTTTAACCTTTGTATTTCGGTATTTTTATTTTTTATCAACTTTGACCAATCAAATGAGGTGTGATCAATATCCCAGCCAAAGCCTTTGGCATTGTGTATATCCTCGGACACATGTGAGGCATAGACGAAGAGTTTTTTAGGCACACAACCTACATTGACGCAGGTCCCGCCAAGATAGCGGTCTTCTGCTATGCCTACTCTTGCACCATAGGATGCCGACATGCGAGCCGCGCGAACACCACCGGAACCAGCACCAATAACAAATAAGTCGTAGTCGTAATTACTCATGATATTATGATCTCATTATTTTTGACGAAGACTAACGTAATTACGTCAATTTCTATAGTTGAATATTTAAATAAGGGCGATAGATTAAAATGATAGAACTCTTCACAGCAGCCACACCAAATGGTCATAAAGTAACGATTGCATTGGAGGAAATGGGACTGGAATACACGACCCATCGCATTGATTTGGGTGCTAAAGAACAAAAAGAAGACTGGTATCTTAAATTAAACCCAAATGGACGGATTCCGACGATAGTCGATCGTGATTGTGATGATTTTGTAGTGTTTGAATCGGGTGCAATATTAGTTTATCTCGCTGAAAAAATGGGGCAATTTATGCCTCAGGATACAAAAGGGCGATCTTTGGTTATGCAGTGGCTGATGTTTCAAATGGGCGGTGTAGGGCCTATGCAGGGACAGGCGAATGTATTTCACCGCTATGCGCCAGAGAAAATTCCCTATGCCATCGATCGCTATCAGAAAGAGTGCACGCGCTTGTACGAAGTATTAAATAAACGACTAGCAGACAATGAATATCTCGCTGGTGATTATTCCATCGCTGATATGGCTACCTGGCCTTGGATTAGTGGACACAAATGGTCTGGTCTATCGATTGAAGGTTTGCCGCATTTAACACGTTGGTTTGAGCAAATTGGTAAACGTGAGGCCGTTATTATTGGCAAAGATATACCTGACGAGATGGAGGCCGGGACTGGTAAATCAAAAGTAGAGGTAATCCGCGACTTTGTTATCTAGAGATTAACTGCGCATCCAGCGGTGATATTTCTCAACGAGTTTTAATATCGTTTGTGGGGCATTGGCTTTTTTCCATACACCTGCCGCAAATTTATTTGCTTCTGAGAATGTTGGATAGATATGTATCGTGCCCAGTATCTTATTCATACCGAAGCCATGTTTCATGGCGCTAATATACTCAGTGATCAATTCACCAGCATGATCGCCAATAATAGTCACACCTAAGATTTTATCTTTACCTGGAACGGTAAGTACTTTAACTACGCCATGATCTTCGCCTTCTGTAATGGCGCGATCTAAATCATCAATACCATAAGATGTTACATCATATAGGATGCCTTTCTCTTTTGCTTCTTGTTCATTTAAACCAACACGAGCGACTTCGGGATCAGTAAAGGTTGCCCAAGGGATCACAGAATAATCCACCTTGAATGATTTAAATCTCCCAAATAGCGCATTGACTGTGGCATACCAGGCTTGATGTGAAGCGGTGTGAGTAAACTGGTAGGGTCCGGCAACATCGCCGCAAGCATATATATTAGGTATAGAAGATTGTAACTTTTCATTAACTCGAATAGTTTTATTTGGATTCAATTCAACACCAAGTTCTTCCAAACCAAAGCCACTGGTATTCGCCGCGCGACCGACGGCAACGAGGATTTCATCAAATTCTATTTCAATAGTTTTATTGTCATGTTCGCAAATAAGGAATTTCCGATTGTCTTTAATAACAACCTCCTTCGCCATGTGGTTACTGCGAATATCTACTCCTTCCTCTTGAAATCGTTTTGTTACCATGGCTGCAATTTCATCGTCTTCCCGGATCATTATCCGC
>JAJFKM010000052.1 GCA_021773215.1 Gammaproteobacteria bacterium | reverse complement strand
CCCGCAGCCATATCGCTGCCGCCAACGAATAAAGCGGTATTTTTCTTTTCTTTTGGTGCACGGGTAAAAATAGCACCTTCAATCAGAGGTGTGACATTGTCAGGAGTGACGTTACCGTGCCCGATAACATGATCGGCACCGCCATCATAAGCAACAACCGTATCAAAAACGGCAGGATGGGCATCAGTATCTAGTTGAAAAAGTAATTTTTTCATTATGGTTAATTCCTCTGAATATTGTTCTAAATGAAGTAATACCTATGTAATCAATGATATACACAGATAGTGGACTCATTCCCCTCCGAACGATCCATTTAAAAAAGCGCATAAGGTAACCGATGCTGGATCATGCGACAACCAAGTAATCGGTTAAGTGACCGCGAAAATATTACAAATTATTAATATTAAATTAAATCAATGGCTTACTAAAATTTACCGATTTTTTTGCATCTAGCATATAATCGCCGTCTTTTTTTAAAAATTCCGGGGGGGATTATGATTAAAGATATGACGATTCAGGCATTCTTGGATGGCTTGGCGAGTAAAACTTCAACGCCAGGTGGTGGTGGTGCGGCGGCTGTCTCTGGTGCTATGGGTGCTGCGCTTATTAGCATGGTGGCGAATTTCACCATCGGTAAAAAAGGCCATGAAGATGTCGAACAAGAGTGTAAGGAAATCCTGGCCAAATCTGAGAAATTAAGATCAGAATTAACGGACGCTATAAAAGATGACGTTGATGTCTTTGACCGTGTCATGGCTTCTTATGGAATGCCTAAAGAAACGGATGAAGAAAAATCAGTCCGGGTGACAGAAATACAAGCAGCACTTAAAGCAGCGACTGATGTGCCTTTAGAATGCGCTCGACTTTGTCGCGAAGTTATTAATCTCAGTCAGCCGATTGCGGATAAGGGAAATAATAATGTGATCAGTGATGCAGGTGTTGCCGTATTAGCGGGGTACGCAGGACTTAGAAGTGCTGCCTTAAATGTGTATATCAATATTGGTGGTATTAAGGACAAAGAATTTGCGGATGATCGTCGCCAGAAATTAGAAATATTGCTAACTGATATGGATGTCTTGAAAGAAGAGATCTACGAATTGGTTAAGAGCAAACTCTAAGAATAATTCTTTCCATGTGCATTAATCTAAAGATTGATGCGCATGGAAAAATCAATTGCCCGAATGTGTTTGGTTAATGCACCAATAGAGATGTAGTCCACGCCGGTTTTCGCAATTGCATACAGACCATCTTTATTTATGTTCCCAGAGGCTTCGAGTTTGGCGCGACCTTGATTAATATGTACCGCCTTTTCTAGTAGAGCCAGATCAAAATTATCCAATAATATTTGATCTGCTTCCGCTTTTAATGCTTCTTCAAGTTCAACTAAGGATTCAACTTCTACTTCCACAAGCAGGTTCTTTAATTTGGCTTGTTTAACCGCTTGCGTAATGCTTCCTGCCGCCATTATATGATTTTCTTTGATTAGTATTGCATCATAAAGCCCAACACGGTGATTAGTACCACCACCACATGCAACAGCATATTTTTGAGCAAGCCGTAAACCAGGAATAGTTTTTCGTGTATCTAATATTTTGGTGTCGGTGTCTTTTATGATGTCGACAAAACTTGCAACTGTTGTAGCTGTAGCAGAAAGTGTTTGTAAAAAATTAATGGCAGTACGTTCGCCTGTTAAAAGTGACCGTGCCGAACCATCAATAGTGCATAGTATTTGTTCTGGTGCAACGACATCGCCATCTGCAACATTCCAATTTATTTTGCTGGTACCGGACAATTGATTAAATACTTCATTAAACCACTGGCATCCAGCGATGACAGCATGTTCACGCGTGATCAATGTTGCCGAAGCTAAGGCATCCTCAGGAATTAATTCTGCTGTAACATCTCCGCTACCAACATCCTCGGCTAATGCCGATTTAACATTTGCGCTTATATCTTTCTGGTTAATGACCATTTTGAATTTTTATTAAAGTATTGACGTGTTTTGCTAAAGACAATGGGACTAAGCAGTAACAAGGCGACAAGATTGGGTAAAGCCATCAATCCATTGAGCACATCTGCAAACGTCCAGACTAGTTTTAATTCTACAACTGCGCCGACGAAAATCGCTATAATCCATACTACTCGATAGTAAATAATAATCGTTGTACCAAACAGATAACTCGCACATCGTTCACCGTAATAACTCCAACCTATTATGGTTGTGAAGGCAAATAAGATCAGACCAAAACTAACAACATAACTACCATAACCATATAGACCACTTGAAAATGCGAGTGATGTCATAGGTGCACCTTGCAGTCCGCTTTCCCATGCTCTGGTAATAATAATGACGAATGCAGTAAGGCTACACAGGATGAGGGTATCAATAAAAGTGCCTAGCATGGCTACCATGCCTTGTTTTACCGGGTCAGTAGTTTGAGCTGCAGCATGAGCAATTGGAGCACTGCCAAGGCCAGACTCGTTTGAGAAAATACCTCTGGCAAAACCCCAGCGTATAGCCATCCAGATTGATGCACCAAGAAAACCGCCACTTGCAGCCGAGCCGGTAAACGCACTTTCGATAATGAGTAAAAATGCAGCAGGTAATTTTTCTATGTTTAAGAGGATGATTGCTAACGCAGCAATGATATAAATTGCTGCCATGATAGGTACTAGCTTTGAGGCAACATGCGCAATACGTTTTACGCCGCCAATAATCACGAAGGAGGCTAGTGCGGCCATAATTGTGCCTGTAATCCAGGTAGGGACACTAAAGCTTGAATGAATCTCATCTGCTACAGAATTGGATTGCACCATGTTGCCGATCCCAAATGCAGCAATCATGGCAAAAAATGCAAATGACGCAGCCATCCAGCGCCAGTTGTCGCCCAAGCCATTACGAATATAGTACATAGGACCACCGACGTAGTTGCCAAGTGCATCTGTCTCTCTATAACTGACAGCGAGCACTGCTTCAGCGTATTTTGTTGCCATACCAAAAATCGCAATGACCCACATCCAGAATATGGCACCAGGACCACCGAAATAAATCGCAGTCGCAACACCGGCAATATTACCTGTACCAACAGTCGCCGAAAGGGCAGTCATTAAGGCTTGAAATGGACTGATGTCACCTTTGTTTTGAGATGACTCCTTTCTACCTTGCCAGAGGGTTTGAAACGCAAGCGGTAATTTCCGCCAAGGCATGGCGCGAAGTCCAATCGTCAGGTAAATTCCCACAATCGCCAATAGCGGGATGAGCAGGTACTCTCCCCAAATGATGCTGCTTAATGTATTTAGCTTATCCAGTAACCAGTTCATATTGTTGTTATCGTATCCGTTCGAATGCTTAAGACTTTGATTGAAAAGAGGATAGTTTAATCGTTATCACTTAATATTGTCGAATGAGCAGTTGTTCACCTTCTTGTGAAAAATCGAGATGTCTTAAAAAACTCATTCCCAAGAGTACCTCTTCACCTTCCATAAATGGATTAATGTTGGCTCTAATATTATGCAATTCTATTTCACCGAGGCTGACACGATCTAATGTCGTAGCATAAACATCGATCTGTCCATTAGCGGTATCCACGGGTATTTTTATCCTGGGTTTTAGTCGTAATTTTTGAGCGACCTTTTCAGGAATACTGATGTCAGTTGCACCTGTATCAACTATGAATACAACCTCCGTACTATTGATCATGCCGTTAGCAACATAATGACCGTAACGATTTCTCTGTAATGGTACTTGTTTGTAGTCGTCCGTTTGAGTAGTGGATAAGGTTTTGTTTGGATTGTTTTGCTGATCGAGATATCGGCCAAAATAGACTGATAAAATACCAAGAACGACTATCCAACCTAATACTGTCATGCCTCTTCCAAGACGTTTCTGAAAATTATCTTCATTCATAGTTCAGATTTTGTCACACATGCCGCTATCAGCACTATAGAAACAATATATTTAGAGCGATTACACATTAATATGTATAGATTGACACAACATTTCTTGATTATCTTATTGTCATGCCTTTTTCTGACGGGAGCATTTGCTGCGGAAGAATCTACTGAAGATAAAGCTAAAGAATTAAAATTCTATACCGCAGCTAAAGAAGGGCGTTTAAGTCAGGTCAAAGCGATGTTATCGAGTGGGTACAATGTAAATGCCAAAAATAATTCAGGACGAACCGCGCTAATGAGTGCTGCCTATAATGGTAATAGAAGCATTGTTCAGGAACTTGTCGTTGAAGGCGTTGATGTGGATTTGGCCGATGAACAGGGCAAGACGGCATTGATGCTGGCAGTCGCTACTAAGAGGATGGATATTGTTGAAGTTTTATTAAATGCCGGGGCCGATGTGACTCTTGCAGATAAAAAAGAAAAGACAGCGATTACGATGGCTGAAAAAACTAAAAATAAGAAACTTGTAAAATTACTCGAATCCGCATCCGAATAGTACTAGCCTAATTTAGTCATAAACCAATCGACAACCTGCAAAAATATGCCGCTTGTCAGCTTGATAATAATTACGAAAACTTGCTCGCTTAATATGCTCTTTTGTATATCGATTCCCACCCTTTGATACAAAATGTTGACTATCAAAGTAGGGTGCTGAATACCCTGCGTAAGGGTAAGGAGAAAAATCATCGTAGGGATGAAACTCATTGCCGCACCATTCCCAGACAAATCCTATTCGTTCTAATTGATAATCCTTAGCCGCCGCTTCCCATTCGTATTCATGGGGTAACCTTCCTCCAGCCCATCTTGCATAGGCCGCAGCTTCAAAGTGGTTTAAGCCATATACGGCTTGTTGCTCATCTAGTGAATACGGACCTTGATGATCGATGCCATACCAACTTCCATTCTTATGTTCTTGCCAATGATATGGATGATCTGGTTTGTTATTGCTAAACCATTCCCAGCCCATATCGGACCAAATTTCTTTTGTTGAATAAGCCGCTGAATTCATAAAACTCAAGTACTCACCATTTGACACCGGTAAGCTTGCTATTTTAAAGCTATCCAACTCTACGCTGTGACTTGGGTGTTCGTTATCATAAGGCAAATTGTTTTCTTCAAGACCTATAGTGTAGGTACTGGACTCAACCGTTATGTATTCTTTCTGTTGTTGATTAGATTCTAAGATCATGGATGGAGTAAATTCAGTGTGATCACATTGAATCTGTATTGCAGTTAGAACCATCATCATAGTTTCAATATGTTGGGAGTAGTGTTGTATTAAAAAATGAATTAAATAATCATTTGTTAATAGTTTATGTGAAGTGAGTTGAGTGATTGCTAATTCGAGCAAGGAATAGTTTTCTGATTGTGTGTCTGTAGCCCATGCAAGCATTTGATTTCTTTTTGGCAACGCCGTGCCGCGCGATTGTTTAACACTTAATTCGGGTACGTAGAGCGACCTCAACGAATCATCGACAATATCTTTTTCTAGTAACTGTTCTTTTATCCAATAGCTTTCTGTGAAAACACAATGCCCAAGATGCCAACCAATAGGACTTAAGTCGAGGTGAAACTGTTTATGATAATGATCTTCAGTTACGGCACTGACAATATCAAAAGCTTCGTTTTGTAATAAGCGAAACGTCGCAAGCAAATTGCTCATAGACTGTAATCTTCAATCACTCCAGAACGATTAAAACGAATAATACTATGTTCAGGAAAAGTTACCCATGCATCGTTTGGAGAGAGTGGTTCTGATGCTACCCAAACATTATCTTCTTTAAAGAGATAATAAAGACTTGGGCAATTAGCATTCAATGCATGTCGGCAGGCATACAATGAATCTCCATCACTGATGACTATATTTAATAGAGCCGATACCGAATCACTACATATCGACTTTAAATCATTCATCGTCGAAATTATGGCATTGGCTATTGAATGTTGATTTTGTAAGTGTTGTTGTAATAAAGCGAATAAATACAGTGAGTCTGAATCACCGGTTATTTCTGCACTGATGGTATTCTCTAATACATCCAAAAATCGTGCTTTAATAATATTGTTAAATGGTTTCAGGCTGCCGTTATGGGTAAATATCAAATTATCTTTTATAAAGGGTTGAGTATTCGACTCACTGATCCCTTGACCCGGTGTAGCACCACGAACATTTGCTAGCCATAGCGGACTCCTAATAGATCGGCCTAGACTATTCAAATTTGTATCAGACCAGATAGGCAGGACATTTTTATAGCTACTGGGAATATTATTATCTGCTAGCCATGCGACACCATAGCCATCAGCATTTAATGTGCCGTCTTGCATTTCTTTTGGAGCCCATGATTGCTGAACTAGGCTATGCTCATGTTCCTGTATAAATACGGACAGTGATATCTCAGTACCAAGGTATGCGGCTAATCGGCACATTAAAATTCTCTCTTTAGATTCGTCACGGTTATGCTATTTTAATGTGTAAGCTTAACAGGCCAATACAGGTATTGAAATTGAAGAGAGTGAATTATCAGATAGATGAAGACGGCGCATGGTTAGATGGAGCACGTATTGTTCAATCTCCTAATTGTGACGAGCGACCAGACCTATTAGACATCGGTCTTTTGGTGATACACGGTATTAGTTTGCCACCTAGAGAATATGGTGGTGGTTTCATTGATCAGTTATTTACCAATGCGTTAATTCCCGAGGCACACCCGTATTTTGCTGAGATACATGAACTACGTGTGTCATCCCATTTACTGATCGATCGTAACGGGGAGATAACACAATATGTTCCTTTTACTAAACGTGCATGGCATGCCGGAGAATCATCTTTTAACGACCGTAAGCAATGTAATGATTTTGCTATTGGTATCGAGCTTGAAGGTTGTGATGAAGAAGCTTATTGTGAGGTTCAATACACTACTTTAGCAAAGGTGACGGATTTGATATGCCAACGCTGGAACAAGATCACAAAAGATCGTATTGTTGGTCATAGTGATATTGCACCGGGACGTAAAACTGATCCGGGACCGGCTTTTGACATGAACTACTACTTATCCTTACTGACACTATGATATTAATCGTTATTCTCATCGCGCTAAGCCTGGATTTTTTTCTGGGTGGATTGGAACGCTTTCGTAATTTTAATTGGTGTATCTCCTTATATTACGGCTTAGAGAAACGCTTATCGCAATATAAGTTCTGGGATGGGACATTCGGTTTATTGATTGTATTATCAGTTGCTCTATCTGGTCTTATTATCGTGTTGTGTCTTGCATGCTCATTGCCATGGTTCGTAGAGATAGTGGTATCTCTTATCGTATTGATTTATTGCCTCGCTCCAGAAGATCTTGATAACCGTCTTGATGAATATATTACTGCAGTAGACGAGGATAATGCTGGGGCGGTTACTGAATTAGCAGAAGGTTTAACCGACGAAACACTGCTCAGCGAAAATGATTCAAATGAAATCGCTATAATTAAATCCAGTCTGGTCGAATCACATAAACGTACCTTTGGGGTTATTTTCTGGTTTTTAATCCTTGGTGCCGTTGGCGCATTACTTTATCGCTTAGTTAATGAAATAAATGATGAGTTTAGCGACGTCCGAAGTGGTTTAGCTGATAGTAATTCTATTTTAATGAACATTCTTGAGTGGCCATCATCAAGACTAATGGTGCTTGGGCTTGCCCTCGGCGGACACTTAGTTGATGCGATGCCAGGCTGGAGTAAAGCAGAGCATCTCTCAATAGAAGTCAATAATGAAGTATTAACCGATGCTGGATTAGGGGCCTTACAATACAGATCAGATATTGTGGTGCCTGACAGAGAAAAATCTTATTGGGTAGATGAGCTTAAAAGCTTGCTCAATAGGACATTGATTATATGGCTTGCCATATTAGGCATCATGACCTTATCAGGTACTCTGGGTTAATTCACATGCCTTGATGTAGTAATCCACGCGTTCAAATCTAAAGCCGGTTTTATCATGGACTAACACACAGTCTTGTTCAAACCACTCACCCAAAACAAATCTTGTTGCTTGCGTATTGTTAAATTTTATTTCGTGTCTTGCTTGTCGGTGTGTGTGGCCATGGATCAATGTTTCAACGTTGAAGTTTTTAAGAGCATCTAATACAGCTGTTTCAGTAACGTCGATTATTTCAGGTGCTTTTTTTTGTACTGCTTCTGCTGCGTAACCTCGAACGTTACGTGAAATACGAGTTCGCAATGTTAACGGCATAATGAAATAGATCCATTTAACAAACGGGTTTGTAATAAACCGACGCCATTTTTGGTACTTCACATCATCGGTACACAAGGTGTCTCCATGCATCAACAAAACCTTTTTATCATCAAGCATGATTTCAGTTGGGTCTTCGATCAAAGTACAAGCCGTTGCGTTAGCAAATTCTTGATTGAGATGGAAGTCACGATTGCCGCGCATGATGAACAATTGCGTAGCACTGTTGGTTGAGTACTCTTGTAGAATAGAAATGACTTCCTGATTGGGGGGATGGTCATCATCACAACCAATCCAGAAGTCATCAAACAAATCACCCAGTATATAAAATGCGTCAGCCTTTAATGCTGGGCCAGCCATTAATCTCTTGAATAAGGCAAGTTTTTCCGGTCGTCGAAAACTTAGGTGCAGATCTGAAACAAAGAGTGTTGTCATTTATAATCAGCTAATTAGCGATATGAAACCGGACTTATTCCTCTTCAAGTAAAACTGCTTTTTCAATTTCAATAATATCTTCTGGTACATCTTGATGCCCATTGCGTGTAGTCGTTGGCTTTTCTTCAATACTGGTTACGACTTCAATGCCTTCGACTACTTTACCAAATACGCAATAACCCCAACCATCTTGAGTTTCAGATTGAAAATCTAGGAACCCATTATCACTGGTGTTGATAAAAAACTGAGCTGAAGCAGAGTGGGGGTCTCCGGTCCTTGCCATGGAGATACTGCCATATTCATTCGCTAAACCATTATTGGCTTCATTCTGGATTGAGTCTCGAGTAGATTTGGAATTCATGTCTTTATCCATGCCGCCGCATTGGATCATAAAATCTTTGATAACACGATGAAATATAGTGCCGTCATAATAACCACTCTCAACATAGGCTATAAAATTTTCGACTGTCTTCGGGGCTTTTTCAGAATTGAGCTCTAGTGTTATTGGGCCAAGTGTTGTTGTCATCTGAACCTTCATGATTAATCTCCAGTATTAATATTTTAGTGTTAAATTTAATTTTCTGATTATGCCCGGATTGATATGAATGACAAATTCCTTTTGTCGCATAAGGTGCTTTCCGATAAGATGCGCGTCCATGATTATTGCTATAAGTAGAATAAAAGCGTGTTAAAAATTCACAACAGTTTAAGTGGGCAAAAAGAAGTCTTCACACCGATCGAGCCGGGCAAGGTAAGCATGTATGTCTGTGGTATGACAGTTTATGACTTTTGTCATATTGGTCATGCTCGCGTCATGGTGGTTTTCGATATGATTGCGCGCTACCTGCGTAATAGTGGTCTCAATGTGTCGTATGTTCGTAATATCACCGATATCGACGATAAAATAATTGCCCGTGCCAATGAAAATGATGAAACGATTTCTGAATTAACAGAGCGTTTTATTGTGGCTATGAATGAAGATTCAGATGCGCTAAGAGTCTTATCACCAGACAATGAACCCAAAGCGACCCAGCACATGCCGCAGATTATCGAGATGATTTCGACATTGATTGATAAAAATCATGCCTATGTGGGTAGCAACAATGATGTCTATTTTGATGTTAGCTCGTTTGAAAATTATGGCCGCTTATCGGGTAAAAACACCGACGAATTACGAGCCGGTGAGCGCGTAGCGGTTCAACAAGAGAAAGATGATCCATTAGATTTTGTTTTATGGAAAGCCGCCAAACCAGACGAGCCGAGTTGGGCTTCGCCATGGGGTGAAGGACGCCCGGGTTGGCATATAGAGTGTTCAGCCATGTCGACCCATTGTCTGGGCAATCATTTTGATATTCATGGAGGTGGTCAGGATTTGCAGTTTCCGCACCATGAGAATGAAATTGCGCAATCGGTGTGTTCCACGGGCGAGGCGTTTGCCAATGTCTGGATGCATAATGGTTTTGTCAGGGTTGATGAAGAAAAGATGTCAAAATCATTGGGCAACTTCTTTACTGTCAGAGAAGTGCTGCAAAAATTTCAGCCAGAAGTCATTCGCTTCTTTATTCTTTCTAGCCATTATCGTAGTCCGTTGAATTATTCTATTGATAACCTGGAAGAAGCCAAGTCAGCACTGAATGGTTTGTATACCGCATTAAGAGACGCGCCCGCAGATGCGAGTGGCGAACCGCTTAAAAAGTACGTTGATGAATTTAATGCTTGCATGGATGATGATTTCAATACGGCGAAGGCTATTTCCTTATTGCATGAGCTGGCACGTGATTTAAATAAAAAATCGGATAAATCCTCAAAAGAGGCGGCGGAACTGACGGTAACATTAAGGTATTTTGGAACAGTGTTGGGCTTGTTGCAGGATGAGCCACAAAAATTTCTGCAGGCGAAATCCGATGCTAGTACAGATGATTTAGATGAAGTTGCGATACAAAACTTCATCGATGAGCGCGTTGCTGCAAAAACAAATAAAAATTATGAAAAAGCCGATCAAATTAGAGATCATCTCGCAAGCCAAGGTATTAGTCTGGAAGATACGCCGCAAGGCACGATTTGGCGACGTAACTAATTGATTATTTAGGTATAGTTTATTTTAAGTTTGGGAATTGACGCGATACAGTGGACTGCGTATCATCCCACGTCCTGTTGAGGCAGGAGAGTTAATTAATCGGGGCATAGCGCAGCCTGGTAGCGCATCTGCTTTGGGAGCAGAGGGTCGGGGGTTCGAATCCCTCTGCCCCGACCATCTAACTTTAAAAGTATTCTAGTTAAAGACACGAATGCGCCTGTAGCTCAACCGGATAGAGCACCGGCCTTCTAAGCCGGGGGTTAGAGGTTCGAGTCCTCTCAGGCGCGCCAATCAATGAAAACCAAATCATTGT
>JAJFKM010000051.1 GCA_021773215.1 Gammaproteobacteria bacterium | reverse complement strand
GCCGGTCAGGTCACAAACGCCGGCGTGTGGGGGTGGAAGACAGCCCTCAATCAGTTTGCTATCATGTTTGAAGACAGAATGCCGAACCAGATCTGAAACCAATGCCGGTCAAACCACTTACACGGAATATCTGACAGGCTCGCGTAGTCGAGGATTTCATTCTTGATCGACTCTGCGACGGCATTGTCGCCGGGAGAATCTCCATTCGACTCCATCGTCAGCAACGAATACGTCCGCCACTGAATGGTGGACGGATCGACGAGTGAACCTCTTTGCTTATATTCGTCAAGCGAATCGCTCGTCGCCACTTCAACCACTTCTTCGGGTTGCGTCTGAGGCGCAGGCTCTTCCTTCGCGTTGTTCACCGCAGCCGACGTTGCAATCCCAGCTGCGCCGGCCGCTTCGATGGATCCAATTTTCACGCCCATGACGATAACATCACAGCCCGCCGCACACGCGGTATAAACCGCCGCTACGACAGCGGCGACAGTCACGATTTCGCTTTCGTGATCGCGATAATACTTATCGATCTCCCCGCCCGTCTCGACTATTTCCTTGAACGTGTTATCGATCAGCTCTCCTCCTTGACCGGCAATTCGCTCCGCTTCCTTTCCAGTTTTCTTAGCTTGTTTCTCAATATTCTTGCGGCACTTTCTAAGGTCCAAATCGGAGCATTTGCCTGCCGATGCTTCAAAAGCCCCGCCGGATGACAACACAAGAATGCACGCCATCGCCATAAGGACACTCTGCAGGCCAATTTTCGATGCTGTAGGCATAAATAAATCCTCCGACGCTTGATTGGGTCAGAGTTGGGAACGTTAGTTTATCCTTTCAATATGTCGCGGTAATTTAACATAAAATATTATTTTTACCGTCTTATAGACATACAAACGTCATAATCGGGCGAGGAGGACAGCAGGCGTTCAATGAATTGAATACCATACCGAATGAAACGTTGATGCACCCGGCCGCCGGCCGTTCTCGTTTATTGTGCGATTAGATGGGGCAAACCGGATGAAACTTTCATTGTGGAATCTCCTCACCCGGGTGAGCCTCGGTCGCGAGCGAGGGATCATATGATAGCGGTTCCACAACCACGAAGCCGGATAACAGCCGCTGGTTTTCATTCCAAATACCGTTGTTTTCTTCATACCAACCGGAAAAAATATTTTCGCCAGCGCTCCACTTGGTTTTGTGCCTCTCGCAATAAAACCAGTGCTCAGCACCTATGTTTAGATATCCGTCATTGCCGGCGCATTCTTGGCAGCCGCCAAAATATTCGCCGGTCTGGCGCAGCGGAAATTGAACGATCTCAGCGTCTATATTGTTTGCCATTAGGTTTTCGTTTCGACCTTCGCCTGACACGGGTTTTCATCCGGGACGCCGGGACTCCGCAATGTTTTCAATGGCTTACACATCTTGCGACCCGGGACTTTCGGCGCTTCCGTCCCGGATTGGAAACTGCGTAACTACCTGATTTTCCGCATAAGTCCCGGCGTCCCGGATAGAATCCGGGGTGCTTTGCTTTGTTTGTTTGCTCGGAAGGTATCTAGTCCACGAATCGACAAAATCGGCCTTGCGGTAGCCGCGCATATTGACGTTGTTTTCTTTCCATTGATCCGGCCGAATGCCGAATGGCTTTAGAAGGTTGGCAAGTTGTCGCGCATTAATGGGCTTGCCATGTCGCCAATCGGCCCACGGCTTGGATTCGTCTTCTGTGAGATCGCGAATAAGCTCCGGCGTGGTCAGATCATTTAGCGGCGGCGTGTTTTTCTGGCGCTTGTCGAAAATCTCCCGAATGTCCTGGAGCAAGACGATTCGGTATCCATCGGAAGATTCACTCTCGTCTTTTGACAACGCCTCGCAAGCAGTGCGCGAAAGCGTCGGCCATTCGCCGCCGGCCATATCCGCAATCGCCAGCATTGGCCTCCAATTATCACATTGGCGGTCGTTTAAGGCGGCAGGAATGCGAGGATCTTCAAAGCGAGATATTTCCCGTAAAGCCAGCTTTGCCAGTTTTTGCTTGTAGGGTTCGAATGCGCCGAGCCTATCGCCACGCAATCGGTCAACCCGCTCCATTACCGTTTTACGCTTTAGCTCGATGATGATTGCGCGATCTGCAAGCGTTTCAGCCAGATTTCCGATTCCTGCCGTCGCCACGGGACAAAAGGTTGAAAATGATCGCGGCTCGTGTTCATCGCCGACGGTTCGAATTACGGCGCCGTCTTTTGTCCATCCAGAATTAAGAAGGCCGCGCATGTCCTCATTGTCTCTCAGGAAGGCGTCCGCCTCATCCAAAAGCAATGTTGGCCGTGTCACTTCAACGGTTCGAAAGAGTGCGGCGGGCGTGATGTTGACGGCCGGAAGCGGCTTGCAACATAGGGCAAAAAGAAGCCGCATGAGTGTGCTTTTGCCGCAGCGCTTTTCCGGCGATGTCAGCAACAAACGCGGTGAGTGGTAAAATTGCTCTGCGAAAAACGTGAAAGCACACCATAGAGTAAGAGCAACAGCGCCGTGCTCTGGTAAGACAAGATAACGTTTAAAAACGGCGCGTATTTCATTCAGCAGATCGGCGGCTTTCACATCGCCTGGCCAAGGATCCGGTGGTTCAAGACGGAGTGTTGAGCCGCCAGCGGGGCGCTCATCGCCGTTGCCTTTGCGTCGTGCTTTAATTTCTTTATCAAGCGCTGAAACAGTAACGCCGAGCGCTGTCGCCGTGTCCTTGCGCTCCTGCTGATACGCAAACTCACTTAACTTTGACAAATCACTAAGCAGCGCTTCTCTATCAAGCGCGTTATTATCCGCAGTGTTGCTATTCATTGCGCGGCGCCGCCAGATTGATAAAGTTTATGGTCGGCATCACGGTAACGCCGTCAAGACCACCGACAATTGCAAGATCGCCTCCGTCAAGCAGGCGTTCTCGAATTTCGTTGAGAAGCGCGAGTTCAATATTATCGGCGGTGTGATAGCATTCCATCGGGCGGAACACGGCCTGCCAAAGGGTGACGATTTCGGAAGATTCGTCATCTTCTTCGACAGGCGGTAAGTGATCGCCAAACAGCCAGCTCATGCGCGCCTCCCCCCGCCGCCGCCCCAGCGCAACTCACAAACGAGCCGCGCCAAAGCGCCGCTAAGGCCGTGCTGTTGAGCCAGGAAGCCCAGGCGTAACTTTTCCGCATCAATGACGGGGCGGTTTAAAAGCCCGCGCATCAGCCCCGCTTTCGGCGTCAATGTCGGCAGCGGTCGCGCTTCTTCAAGGCCGCCCTCAATAAGGTGCGATCCGGTATGGAGGTATTTTCTGTTTTGACGCCGATCACGCGATTGGGTTGATAGTTGTTGCATGAGATTGCTCCGCTTTTGACTTGAACCGGCCCGGGCAATCACCTATGATTGTGATCGCACCGGCCTGCCCGCCGATGTTGATTATTTGTCGAATGAAAAAGATTGAAGCCCCCGCTGCGTGTGGACGCCCGGCGGGGGTTTTTGTTTTTGGGGAATTAAGCGGCATTGGCCGAGCCCTTATCGCTTGTCGAAAAGCGAGCTTGAGCGGCTAGCCATTCGGCTAGATCGTCCGGGTGGACCCGGATTTGTTGGCCGATTTTGAAATAGCGAAAGCCTTTGCCCGACTTGCGCAGTTTTTCTTGCTTCGCGCGCGTGACAAGGCCAGCTTCTTCGATTTGAGCGGGCGTTAGAAACTTTACACCGTCAACGTTTGGTGGTTTCGAATCCATAGAACGGACCTTTCCGATTGCTTACGGCTATTGCCGGTAGCATCGGGGATGGTGCGCTTTTTCCGGTTGGTCGATGGGTGAATGGGTGTCGGCGCTCGGAGTCGGAATAGAGCGAAAATAGGCGACACCCAATTATACATCATTGTTTTTGTTATCAGAAATGGGTGACACCCATGCCAGCTATTTTTTTGCTTTACCGGCCTGGCTCTCTTCGTCACGAATGAATGTTGCCATCGGATTGACCTTCCGATTCGTCGGATCGCCTGAGCAATAATCTTTCCAGCGTTCTCGAATCTTACTCTTGACGACTTCGACTTTGGGTTGATTTTCGGCGGTAATTTTGAGGTCCTTACTTACCCTAGTCATCAACTTCATGAATTGTGTCATATGCACGCCGTCACCGAGGCTCGGCGCAACAGGTTCCTTGATTGTCGCCAATGTATTTTCAAGACTATTTTTGCTCACAAACAAAAAAGCTAGATTGTCATCCGTTATGCGGCCTTGGTGGAGCGTAATCTCGCAACAAATAAAGCGTTTGAATATTCTCTCGCTGGGAACATTCCAAAAATTAGCCGGCAGTTCTTTTATTGAACCACCTTCTTTCATTCTGTAGCCCGTTAAGAGATTCCCCGCTTCACAAAGCTGAGCGATTGTTCGCCCCATCTCAAAATGCCTCTTGGTCGCGTCCTCGTCCGCCAAATGTCGTTTCTTAAATAAATCAACATATTCACGCCATTCTTCACCCCCGTTAGGAAACATAAAATCTGCGTTGTCCGTCGTGCTTTTCAGTTTTTCGTAGTATTTGGCGAACGGCTCATTTCCAGTCCATGAGTCTTCGAATTTCGCCTGCCCAATTTGTACATACGCCCGCGCCAAGAACACCCAGCCTGCCGGATCAAAAGGCCAGCTTTCTTCATCAGACCAAAATTGCGTGCTCATATCGCCTCCGTCGGGCGCCCGTAATAGAAAAGGCGGCGCGGCAGAACTCGTTACGGTTACGAGTCGTTCGGCGGCCATGCCTAGCCGCGCCTGATTGAGAATTACCAAATTTATGGAGAGCGCGCGCGATCATTTTTTGCGTCGCTTTCCGCGCTTCAGCGGAACAACCTCGCCAGTCTTTCCGCTCATGGCGGCGGCGATATCACCCGCTGCGCCATCTGCCGCGCGCAATCGCGGATTATCGTCAAGATGGGCATACCGCGCGGATGTCTTTACATCAGCATGGCCCAAGAGCTTGCCAACCATAAACAGGCTGTCGCCGCGGTTGACGATTACGCTTGCGAAAGAATGCCTCAGATCGTGAATGCGGCAATTTTCAATTCCTGCCTTCGCGCGCACTCGTTGCCAGGGCTTTTGCACACCGACGAATGGTTGGCCCGGCCGCTTTCCGGGAATAATGTATGGATTTCCTTTAATACGTGGCAACCCTGCAAGGATTGACAGTGCCGGCGCGCCCAACGCGATGGTTTTGGATTTGTTACTTTTTGAGTCTGGAAGCCGCAGTAATTGGGCGCCTTTATCAAAGTATGACCATTTTGCGGTTCGGACTTCAGAAAGCCGCGCGCCGCTAAATATTAGCAACCTAACAAGTGCAATAAAAAACGGGTCTTCCTCGCCACTTTCCTCTACGTCGCGCAGTACTTCGCCAAGACGCGCAAATTCCGCTGGACTTAAGTGGCGTTCGTTTTTTTCTTCCTTATAGGGTTCTACGTGTGTGCAAGGGTTTGAGTTTTGAGGGCGCTTCCCCCATTTCTCTGCCTTCCGGCACATGTGCGAAATCAATGCGCGACAGCGATTTGCAGCATATGGTTTTTCGGCCATATCTGAGTGCAAGTCTTCAACGTCCTCTTGCGTCAAATCTTTGATAAGTATGTGGCCAATTGCTGGGTTGATGTGGTTTTTGAAATTGCGCCGATCCTCAGCTGCCGATGATGGCTTTTTGCGGATCTTGATATGCCTCTTGTCGTAGTCCTTGAAAAACTCTTCGACCGTGAGTGCGTTTCGATCTTCGGCGCGCTCTTTCGCCGGGTCGGCGCCTTCCGCAATCCGGCCTTTCAATCTAAGGGCTTCTTGACGGGCGCTTTCAACTTTCCAGACTGGTGAGCCCCCTTCCCCTGGTTGCGCCGGGCGAGCGGCGTCATAGCGTCCAATCGCAACCCACTTTTGCTTTTTTCCGCGACGATATCGAAGGAAAAAAGACTTAGTTCCACCGATGGTAACGCGCAGCCCAAATCCGGGCGTGCTTGCATCCCATAGCACTTGCAGCTTTGGCCCGGCTTTCGCCGCTTTTACCGCTCGATCTGTAAGTTTTTCGCCCACCGCGAGGCTCCGGGTCACGTCCACATGGACTATGGCCAGCCCGTGCTACCAGCATGCTACCACGCGGCCTATGGCCATCGCAACTAACGTCCGGTCACTTCTGCCTATAATTCAAGCTTTTTGGTCCATTTCTGGTACCGTCCGGCATCGTCAGATTGCGATATCCAGACTACGAATCTGGGGGTCAGGAGTTCGAATCTCTTCGGGCGCGCCATTTTTTCAAATCATTGAGAATGTGAAGTTTTTTCGATCACCATTGAATCGAAAAAGTACTCGGATGTGCAATGACCGCAATTGGTCCGAAGTAACCGGCGCCGGCACATCCGTCTTTGTCCTGCAGGCGATGTTTATGCTAGGATTGGCGGATTGGCCGCGTGACCCATAGCAGGAGTGTGAAAAGTCCCCAGAGGGAGGAGGGCGTGGCAAAAGGACAAACGCAGCGAACTGCGGCCGTTGGCGCTGCCGAGCACGGTAACTCGGCGGTGCTGGTTACGGTCGCGTCTGACGGCGAACTCCTTGATCGCCGCCGCATCGACTTAACAGATAGCGAATTGCCAACTCACCCGCATCACCATGAAGGGTCGTGGGCGGTGGGTCGTTACCAAAACAGCCCGTGGGCGCGGGAGATTTCGCTCGCTGAGGCAATCGAGCTTGTCGAGCGCGTGCGGGTTGCCGCAGCGCGCGGCGCGCGAGAGAGTCTAAAAGCGCTGGCCGCTGCGGCGCCTGTGCCGATTACGAGCATCGCGATCCGCGTGTGCCCCAAGCTTCCGCCGACAATCGAGGAACGCATCGGCGACAATCGCGCGCAGACCGTTGCCGACTCCGTCATGTATCGCGAGGCCCTCGCGACCGCAGCCGAAGCGCGCGGCTGGTCCGTTTATTGGTACGACCGCGAGCGCGTGTTTCACGATGCGGCAACGGCGCTGGGCTGCGCGGACATCAACGCTTTACTTTTGGCGATGGGCCGATCAATCGGGCCGCCTTGGCAGGCCAAGCACAAGCTCGCGGCGGCGGCGGCGATCGCCGCCCGAGAGCAACGCATGCGATGAACGGCCGGTTTTGACTGCGGGTTCAATTGACGGACGCTACTCGACGGAGAATTTGTCGATTATCCATAACCATGAGCCGTCGCGTTGTCGGCGGGCGACCTCAGCAGTCACGCTGCCATCGGGAAGACGCGTTGAGGTGAGCGCGAGATTTCCGCTGATAATCGCCGGGCGCTGTTCTCCAAAATCGAATTTTTTGCCTGCCGCCGCCTGT
The DNA here is from genome assembly GCA_021773215.1 of Gammaproteobacteria bacterium. Classification (GTDB taxonomy): domain Bacteria; phylum Pseudomonadota; class Gammaproteobacteria; order Eutrophobiales; family Eutrophobiaceae; genus UBA7359. The sequence continues at coordinate 9,011 of JAJFKM010000051.1, read as the reverse complement.
TCGGCGAAGTACAATCGAATTGCTTCCCTGCCATTCTTCAACTGCCCGTCGCCGCAGTCGAGGACGGCCTCGGCCTCATAAAGAGCCGCCATTCCGTCAACATCGCCAGCCCGCTCCCGAGAAATCAACAGCCGCTCTAAATCCTGGGGGTCACGCGCCGGCTCCCGGTTTGTTTTATCGGCCATAACGACATTCCTTTGACAGCAATCTTTTCAGGCGGACGTTACGCCTGACGCAAGGACGATAAAACTATCTCCAAACGCTTCGCAGCAAATTGATTTTAAATTTTCGGAATGTCAAAAAGCAAAGAACCCGAGCACGAGTTTGCCCCGAGAAATTGACATAATGATGACCGGGCAAGATTCAGCCGCGGTGCGTTTTTGACAATTTGACAACCCATGCACAGGCGCCGGCGACAATACCACCGGTAAATTGCCCCCGGCGGTCGACCAATCCTTCAAACAGTGCGGCGCTGCCGTCGGCGAAATAATAATCGCTCGTAAAAAATCCGTCGCCGGTGACAAAGCCCTTTACGGTTTGGCGGCCGTTTCTGTCATACGCCCTCAAGATGCCGTTTCTAATCTCCACATGAGTGAGCGGCAGCGGCGCGCAGTAAGCGCCGGAAAGATTTGGGGAGACTTCTGTCGCTCCCACATAGTCTCCGTCGTAACGATAGCTGATGAAATACTCTTCGGCCGCAGCCGGACCGGCCGTCACGACGGCGCCCGCGAAAAGAAAGACAATAAATGATTTGCGAAGCAATGACCCGTTCATCAACAGCCCCTCCACTCAGTCACGCAACGTCGGCGGGCGCGGTCGGCCGTCGCCAAAATCACCATTGGGTCGGTCTTCGCCGCCGAAGAGCGCGTCTCATACAAATTTAGGCCCATGAGCCTGCAAGACAAGCGCCGAAAGGCCACAAAGCACTGAAAATGCGGATTAATTTCTTAAAACTCCCAATCGCTCCACAACTTCGCGCCGACCATGTAAGAAAGGCGTGAGAAGCAAGCGCGCCGATCATGAACAATTTACGGCAACAGCAAAAAACGACCGGTTCGGCGACGGTGCGGAATTTCCGGGACCAGACGGCGTTTCGCACGTTGTATCGGGCGACGAGCCCGAAACTATTTGGCGTCGCTATGCGTATATTAAACGATGCGGAAAAGGCGTCCGACGCGGTTCAGGAGGCTTACCTTCAGATTTGGCGCAATGCTGACCGATTTGACCCGGAAAAAGGAAAACTTGAAGGCTGGATGGTGGGCATCGTTCGATTTCGTGCGCTCGATGCACTCAGGCGCGCACGCGCCCGTGCGGCCATGACCAGCGATGAATTCGACACAGAAAATATGCAAGCGGAAAGTCCTTCACAGCAAACCAACGCGCCAGAAATGACAATCGCTTTATGGAACTGCATTGACCGCCTTTCAATCGACCAAAAGAAATGCATTTTGGATGCGCATTTCCGGGGTTACACGCATGAGGAGCTATCTATGCGCTATGAAATGGCGCTCGGTACAATTAAAAGCCGCCTACGGCGCGGATTGTTCGCCCTAAAAGAATGTCTGGATCAGTAATGTCGGACGACGCAATGGACATAGAAGAAATTGCCGCCAATTACGCGCTCGGCGCACTATCCAGTGCGGAAAATGCACGCATAGAAAAAGAGCTGGCGTCCAATCCGGCGCTGGCGCAGCGTGTCGAGGAATGGACTCGCCGTTTTGCGCCGCTGCTTGAGGACTCTGAAGAGGTGGCCCCGCCGCCGGAGTTGTTGTCGCGCATTGAATCTGCAATTGACCGCCAGCAGGCTTCCGGCTCAATAAATTCAGTCACCATTCGCGAAAATGAAGGCGACTGGATCGCCATTGCGCCCGGCATACGCAAGAAAATTCTTTACCGTGACGCGAAGGCGGTCAAGGAAGCCTATCTACTGGATTTTGACGCTGGCGCCGGATTGCCGGAGCATGATCATCATGCCACAGAAGATTGTCTGGTTTTGTCCGGCGACTTCTGGATTGGCGATCTTGAGTTAACGGCCGGCGATTTTCACGCAGCGTTCGCCCATTCCGGGCATGCGCCATGCCGGTCAGAAAAGGGCTGCCGCCTGTTTATCAAGGCCGCCGCCTGATTGAACAAACCAGGCGCAACTTCCCGCGCCGCCTCCGCGTAATTCATTTGCAATAAACACTCAGCCGGACGCTGCGGATCAATGATTTGCTGTGGATGGCGTCACATGCAGATGGAGAAACTAAATGTCACTGAAATCAAATCTTTTCGGCGCTGTGTTCGCCGCCATGAGCCTCCTGGCGCTGCAACCGGCTTTCGCGGATGATGAAGGGCCGACGGATACGCAAATCGCACATATTGCCTATACGGCGGGCAATATCGATATGCGCTATGCGCATCTCGCACTCGCTAAATCCGACAATCCAACGGTTCGCGAATTCGCCGAACTGATGCTGCGCGACCATGAAGCGGTCAACGGCAAAGCGCTCGCCCTGTTGGAAAAGTTAGGCGCCGCGCCGGAAGACAATCCCACCAGCCGGCAGCTTAATGCGAACGCCAAAGCAAAACGCGCCGAGATGTCTGCGCTTTCCGGCAAGGCCTTCGATCGCGCTTATGCGGAAAACGAACTCGCCTATCACCAATTCGTCAATGAGACGGTTGAAGGCGCGTTTATTCCTGCGGCTGATAACGCCGAATTCAAAGCTCTCCTTGGCGTCGCGCTGGAAGTATTCCAGGCCCATGAGGGCCATGCAGAAATGATGGTCAAGGCTGTAAAATGATCCTTTTATCCAAAGGATATGCGATGCGGATGCCGGGCGCCAAAGATTGCGTATTAAACTTTGTCGCTCCGGCATGCGTTTTTTTCCTTGCACTCTCGGCCGCCGCCTGCGGGTCGCCGGCGCAAGGTGAAATCGGCGCCCAAAGTGGCCAAATCGCGACGCCGGAATTGCGCGAGGTCGTAAGATTTGAAAGCGCCCGGGAAGAGGCGTCGACGCATATAATCGAGATTAAAAGTTTTAAATTTGAACCGGATATCATCATCGCGAAAAAAGGCGATTATATTCGATGGAAAAATCTCGATGTGGTGCCGCACACGGCGACTGCCGGCGACAAGCGATGGGATTCCGGCTCCATCGCCCACCAGACGGAGTGGTCCCTGATCGCCGATAAAACAGGCGTAATTGATTATATCTGCGCTCACCACCCGGCGATGAAGGCAAGACTCATTATTGAGGAATGAACTTTCCATTCTGAGTTCCATGATCAGATTTCGGCGTATGTCTCCCCCCTTGTGACGCCGAATTTGCGGCCTCCGGCATTGTCCCCCTTCCGCGCCGGAGGCCGCATTTTTCTCAAATAGAAAAAATACAGGGTTTGAAAACCGGCCGCCCGTTGGCGCCAGCAGTCAAACTTGACGGGCAATTTTTTATGTCAAGCGCCGGCGATCCGTTGAAACAGGCGCGCAACGAGCCCCGTCGGTATGGTTGGTTTTTCGGAAACCACCAGCGCAATGCATTCCTCGCCGTTCTCGATTATCGGCTGATGTTTTACAGCTTCAGGAACGCATTGCACATCGCCGACATCAAAACGGTCCGTCTCATCCCGATAGGCGCCTTTAAGAACGACAGTTAATTCTTCGGACCCATGGCCATGATGCGGAAAGACGGCGCCTGGCTGCGCCCGCAAAATTCTTATCGCGCCGCCGTCGGCATTTTCGAATAACACAGCACGCCGGATGCCGGGGCCATAGAATTTCCATGGCAGCGCTTCGAGATCCGTCGTGCCGAGACGGTCGAAAACATAACGCAATAATGGCCGCGGGACGAATTCGTTCATTGACCCGTTCGGCAAGTCCGACTGACCTTCGTCGGCCGGAGGCGTCAAATCATTCGCCGCCGTGGCTTCAAATTCAAAGGGATCAGCCGACGCCCCTATTGCATCGATGTCAATTTCATCGAGCAGCGCGCCGCCGATTTCTTCAAAATATCGAACTGTCTTGCGGCATTGCGGACAATAGGTCAGATGCGTCGCAACGAGCACAGCGGTTTGCCGGTCAATGGCGTCGTTTGCGTAATTGGCGAGCCAATCATCGGTTGGGTGATAACGGGCCACTTAATTCGCCTCCATGACGGCGCGTAATTTCCCAAGCGCCAGCCGCAGTCTAGATTTCACTGTATTCAGCGGAATGTCCAATCTTTCCGCCGCCTCATGCTGTTTGAAGCCGTTCAAGTAGACAAGAGAGAGAACCGCCGCTTGGCTGTCGGGCAGAGCGTTTATCGCTTTGGACAGGGCCTGGCGGTTATCCGCTTTCTCCAGGCCGTCGTCAGCAGCATCGGGCTCGTCATGTACGAATAAGGGATCATCCGGATCAATGATGCTGCGCTGTTCTTTGCGGAGTATATCCACATACCGGTTCCGCGCGATTGTGAACACCCATGTCGAGGCATTCGCATGTCGCGGATCAAATTGGTCTGCTTTTTCCCAGACTCTCGTCATAACGTCCTGTGCAATCTCTTGGGAAATACGATGTGGCGCGCCTTTTTGGCGCAAATAAGCGCCAAGCCGGGGCGAATAATATTCGTAAAGGCGGTTGAAGGCCTGCTCGCAACGGGTTCTTTTTACGCGCAGCAAAAGCGCCGTGCGGTCATCGCTGCGCGGGTGCGGCGCCCGGCACGGGCGATGCGTTAGTCCTGTGTCAGTCGAACCCGGCGCGATCTGCATCCTGGCCCCCTTTGCTCTCTCCTGCCCTTAATACGACTGAGCGGCGCATTAGGATGCCCGCGGGAGATCACACCTTCGTGCGTTCGCTGTGAGCGGCGGCGCAGATGACAGAGAAAACGGCGTGGCGGCGGCGGCGCAACTCAAGCGATCAAGCGATCAAGCGGTTTTTATTTTGAAGTATCTGCAGAACAATCCAAACGTGTCTCAGACAAAATCCAGAAGTTGCTGACCGGAGAGGCTGGATTGAAGTTGCTGCAGGCCGCGGCGTATCCAGCTTTTCGTTGTATTGAGCGGCGTCTGCATGATCGCCGCGACTTCCGCCATCGCCAGCTCTTCAAGATAGTAGAGACGAATTGCTTCGCGCATTTTCGGCGACAAGTTTTCCAGATGCTGCGAAACGGCATGCGCTGCATTTTTACTTTTAACCACATCAAATGCTGACGGAGCGCCGTCAACAAGCTCCGCACAGCATTCGTCGCTGACATGATTTGGCTTGTGTCGCCGCAAAGCATCAATCCCGGCATTACGCGTGATCACCGCCATCCAGGTGAGAGCTTTACCCTTGTCCCGGTCAAAAGAAATCGCCCGGCGCCAGATTGTTATGTAAACTTCCTGCAATATGTCTGCCGCCTCATCCCGGTCATGCAGGATACGGATAAGAACGCCAAAAAGCCTGGATGACGTCTCTTGGTACAGCGCACGAAACGCCGCGCGATCTTTTTGCGCAGTTCTGGCCAGCAGATCCGCAAGGCGAAGATTGGCGGCGGCTGTGTGCGGAGCAGGGTTCATTGGGTTTTCCATTGCCAGATCGTTGATACAAATGAATACGACCGGATATGAAAAAGGTTCATCGGCGCCAAACAAAAAACGGGCGGCCTATTGGCCGCCCGTTTTGCCGCTTAAACCCGAAGGCCCTGTCGTGTCAGACAGGTTCGGCTTCGGCCGCCAGCGCAGCCTGAAGGCCCTTGTCTTCGATGCCGGTGGCCTCGATCCAGGCTTCTATTTCATGCGTGGTTTCGTGATCGCCGGCGGCTTCCGCTGCCGCCAGCAGGATACGAGCGTCAAGGGGCTCTTTTTGCACGCGCCAGTTCGCACGCGCCATATCAAACGCAAAATGCGGATCATTCATGCGATTAAGCGCAAAGCGGGCATATTCCCGCGCATGACTGTAATCGTCTTTCGCAAGATCATTTTCCATGCGCGCCTTGAGTTCCGCGGCGGCGGCATTCGCCGGCTGATCGGACGGTCCGGCGCTGGCAAGCACTCTCAGCAGCATTAATGTTTCTGTATGCGGGCGGTCGCCAATAATCGCCCGCGCTTCGGCGAATTTATTTTGACTAACAAGAAAATCTGCATAGGCCGCCCGAACAAAGACCGAGCGTGGATCGGCCTCAAGCAATTCAGCGTAAAATCCCGTGGCTTTTTCCGTTTCGCCGATCCGCTCCGCGATTTCCGCGGCGACGGAAATCGCAAAAGTTTTTTCGGTTTTCGACTTGGCTTTGAGCGCCCTCACAGAGGCTTCAAGGCGCGTCAGGGATCGCTGCGCCGCGCCGGAAAGGCTGAGCGCGCGCGCCGCGCATGTTTCTCTGATAGTGACCGAAACATTCGGTCTGATCCGGGCGCAGTCGGCGGCCGCCTCCCGCGCCCTGCCCGTCGTCGTCAGCACAAAGGCCCGGGAAAGAAGCGCCTGCGGATTATAAGGATCGCGCACAATAATTTGGTCGAGATCGGCGAGCGCTTCATCAAAGCGATGATCGATTTGTTTGACATTCGCACGGACGATCAGAATATCGATGGGCGGCTCATCGACAGCTGACCACGGGGCCAGCGATCCTGCCGCAAGTTTCAACAGATCGGTATTACCGTCGCGTCGCGCCAGCGAAGCTGCATAGCGGGCAAAGGCGACGGCGGCGCCAGGATCATCAGGTTTGGCCGATAACGCGGTCTGTAATTTTTCAAATTTCGATCCTTCTTCGTCGCTAAGCGCCGGATAGGCGAATGCAACAACCGGCTTCGCATCATGATGGCGAGGATGGGCGGCAGCGACGTTAATTAGACTAAGCGTTGTCAGCAGACTGACGCCGATCGCCAGGAAATTATTTTTTGCTTGCATGATCATGTCCCTTTTTTTCCTGTAAATAGGAAAACGGGCGGGTCAAAGCCCGCCCGTTCCAGCCTGACTAGTCGATCAGACTTGTGCTTTCGTCATGGTGGCCGTGGTTGCGGCCATTCTGCGGCGTCGCCGCATAGGGGAACACCTGATTGAAGGTGATGTCGTTTTCATCGACGCCGTCAAATCTCAACGCTGTGTAATCCGTACCCAGCGGGCCGGCGAGACCAAGCGCGATAATTGCAATATCGACAACGTCATCGCCGAAACGTCGACCATTCGGCCAACCGCCTGCAATCGCGCCGCCATTGCCCAACGGATCCTGGAACTGGCTCTGCAGCGTGTCGCCGCCGAAAAGGCCAAGCCGGTTAAAGTCTGACTGGCCGGCAAGCCGCGCCGGACCAGTCGTCAAATCGACCTTGATCAGGTCCGGAATATAAATCGACTCGAGCAACCCTGGAAGAAGCGGACCCGGACCAAACCCCGAAAGTTCCGGATTCTGCGCGAACTGATTGAGTGCGAAATCCGTATCCGGCGTACGCTGATTATAAGCGTCTTTCTCGTCGATCGGCAAAAGCGCCTCAACAAATAACGGGTTGCCCTGACGGCCAACCTGCTTGAACGCGCCGCGTCCGTTGTTAAATCTTTCAAAGCTCTTCGGCGTATCGTTGCCATCGAATTTTCGGCGGCTGGTCGTGGCGTAAACGCCGGCGAGTTGAGCGCCATCGAGCTCTTCGATTGGAATGTTCAACACAATCGTGTGAAGATTGTAGCCGCCCTGGCTGTCAAACGGCTTTGTTTCGGTTCCCGTGGCCACGCCAAAGGAAAGATCAAGATCGAAGATCGACTGGATGTCGGCGTAAAATCCGTCGTCTCGCTGACCGGCGAATACCTGATAGCCGCCCGGCAGCTCGACAACGCCAGCCTTCGTATAGGCGTCAAGATCGCCGGCGTAAGAAACGCCTTCCTTGGCGCGATTATCGCCATTGTTGTCTTGATTATAGAACGGCGTCAGTTGGCCCTGGTTATTCGGCGGGACAATGAGGCCGTCCGCAGCGCCTTTTCCGAGAACGGTGCGCCGGCGTTGGTTCTCGCGCCGATCGCCATCATCGTCGTCATCATCGCGACGGTCGACGCGGCGGTCTATTTTCGTGACTCGATAGCTCTGGCGGAGATTCTGATTGTCGCCGCCCGGGGATACAACACCCGTAAACGCCTGAAGGATGGTATTTTGATTGGCGTAAATCGTCGCAAAATCAAAATTATAGGAAAGCGTAGGCCTTCCCTGCTCAACTTGATCGCCTGTCGCGACGTGGATGGAATAACGGACGCGATCATCAAACCGATAGGCATTTGGTCCGATGCCCGGCTCCTCAAACGGAAAGACCGACAAAGCCGTCGTCAAATATAGCTGGCCTTTGGCGCCTTCGCTCAAAAACGCGTAAACGTCGGTGGTGTTGGCGGCGTCGTCGAAGGTGATCAACGGCGCATCCATGTGGCTTGAAGCGTTCGCCGCCATGGGCGAAGCCGCTGCGAGCCCGGCCGCAAGTGCGGCAAACAATTTCGTTCTCATACTCAAATGCTCCTTTGGAGATTTTCAATTCAACGGGTCGAAAGCGGCGCAACACGCCGCTGACCAGAAGAACGTTCGAAAGATGAAATTCGGTGCAGAGTGAGCGGCGCCGTTGCAATATGCGTCATCACATCTCAATGAGCAGGATAAGAAAGCGGCAGTTTTGGCAGCGCGCAAAACAAGTCTTGACGCCCAGACAAACGGCGCTCAATGAGAGCGGCCCTGAAACTCTGCCGGAATCCAAATGACTGACGCCTATCTCAATCGCCGCACGTTTGCGATTATTTCTCATCCCGACGCCGGGAAAACGACGCTGACCGAAAAGCTATTATTCGCCAGCGGCGCGATCCGGCTTGCAGGCGAAGTAAAAGCGCGCGGCGAGCGCCGGCGCGCGCGTTCTGATTGGCTGGCGATCGAACAAAAGCGCGGGATTTCCGTTACGACATCGGCGATGACCTTTGAGCATGACGGAATTGTCTTCAATCTTTTAGACACGCCAGGCCACGAGGATTTTTCCGAAGACACATACAGAACGCTCACCGCAGTCGACAGCGCCATCATGGTGATCGACGCTGCCAAAGGCATCGAGACCCAAACTCGCAA
>JAJFKM010000006.1 GCA_021773215.1 Gammaproteobacteria bacterium | reverse complement strand
GATAAAGGCATGGCTATCATGATGGCACACGGCATATCTGATCCGGTTATCCCTGTTGATCAAGGCCGAGCATCATCTGAAACATTGAAAGAACAGGGTTACTCAGTCGAGTGGCATGAATATATGATGCAACACTCGGTGTGTCTTGAAGAAATTACTGCAATAGGCACATGGATAGAGCAGTTATTGGCTTAAGTTCTCTGTCCGCTCGGCTTGCCTGAACGACGAGGTGGTCTTCTGCCAGTTTTTTTCTTGTGTGATTGCTGTGCTTGTGCGTGGTGTTTTCTTTTTACAGGTGGCTCAGGCTTCGCGAGTAAATCATCGGTTATTTGAGCAGTTGGGATTGGATAGCCAATATATGATTCGATTTCCATCAGTGAATAAATATAATCCTCGCAACCAAAACTTATAGCATCACCAGTGGCACCGGCCCGCGCAGTTCTACCAATACGATGCACATAGTCCTCACAATTCTGCGGTAAATCATAATTAAACACATGACTCACGTCAGGAATATGTAAACCTCGTGCGGCAAGGTCAGTTGCGACCAACGCTGCCAACTCACCATTTGAAAATTCATTGAATAATCTTGTCCTTTTACTCTGTGGAACGTCACCCGATAAAATCGCAGAATGAATGCCATTGCCTTCAAGATATGACCAGACTTTTTCTGCAACACGTTTGGTATTAACAAACACAATCGATCTATCCGCATTCATGTGTTTTAACAAACCTAGTAATAATGGAATCTTTTCATCATTGGCAACGTGATAAAGTATTTGCGTCACTTTATCCGCTGTGACTTGTTCTGATTTTATTTTTACCTGTGTTGGGCTATTCATATGTTCATATGCCAATTCCATAACCCGGTGCGACAATGTCGCTGAGAACAGCATATTTAAACGCTTATCTGGCTTTGGCATACGTCGTAACATAAAACGAATGTCAGCAATAAAACCAAGGTCAAACATTCGATCTGCTTCATCCAACACAACAATTTCGACATCTTTAAAACTGAAGACCTTCTGTTTCGAATAATCAATTAATCGACCCGGCGTTCCAATTAAAATATCAACACCGCCTTCTAATGATTTGCGTTGTTTTTCATAGTCAACGCCACCATAAACTAGGGCTAATTTTAGTCCGCAATGCTTATTAAACTTTTCCGCATCACTGTGAATCTGAATAGCAAGTTCACGTGTCGGCGCAATAATTAACGCTCGAAGATTGCTATTTTTTGCTGCTGGCTTGGTAAGTAAAAAATGAAAGGTAGAAAGTAAAAAGGCCGCGGTTTTGCCAGTGCCCGTTTGTGCCTGACCCGCAATATCATGTCCATCCAGTATCAGAGGCAGGCATTCTCCCTGAATGGGTGTACATCTTTTAAATCCGATTTCGTCAAGCGCCGTCAGTAAGCGCTCATCCAAGGCAAACTGCTTGAATTCAGGGGTGTTCGTGCTTGTTGATGTCATGTATTTATCCGGAAATCTGGAGACGTATTAGGAGAAACTTAAAGGTTCATGAACATCCAATAAAAATCAAACTTGCAATTAGTCTTCAATTTCGTTGAAATTGCATCCTCAATCAATACATAAGGATTACAAATTAAATGAGTGAAAGTATATTGCATGTTACAGACTCAAGCTTTGAAGATGAAGTTTTAAAATCAGAATTACCAGTAATCCTGGATTTTTGGGCAGAATGGTGTGGTCCTTGTAAGATGATTGCTCCAATTCTCGACCAAATAGCCGACCAATATAAAGATAAATTGACGGTTGCCAAAATAAACATCGATGACAATCAAGGCACACCAGCTACCTATGGCGTCAGAGGAATACCTACGCTCATCTTGTTTAAGAACGGTGAAGCTGCTGCAACCAAGGTTGGCGCTGCATCCAAGTCTCAGTTGGAAGCCTTTATTGACACTAATATCTAGGAATATATTGTCAGAATTAACTGGACGTATGACAAAACGCATGCTACTTTAAATCAATAGGTTAAGTAACAATCAAATAACCAAAAACCAAACCCCCTTAAATCATAAAATAAAAATTCGTTTTTTAATCTTACAGACGATCCTCGTTTGTTAACCACAATTTCTATTTTCATCAATACTCAAAGTCTATGAACCTAACCGAACTAAAGCAAAAACCAGCCTCAGAACTTGTTTCACTATCTTCCGAACTTGGGCTAGATAATTTAGCCCGAAACCGAAAACAAGATGTCATATTTGAGATATTAAAAGCCCAAGCCAAAAAAGGGGAAGACATTTATGGCGATGGTGTTTTAGAAATTCTTCAGGATGGGTTTGGTTTTTTACGCTCAGCAGGTAGTTCATACCTTGCAGGTCCAGATGATATATATGTCTCACCAAGCCAGATAAGGCGCTTTAACCTTCGTACTGGTGATAACATCTCGGGCAAGATCCGGCCTCCAAAAGATGGTGAACGCTATTTTGCGCTTCTCAAGATTAACGAAATTAATTTTGAAACCCCGGAAAAAGCCAAGGGCAAGATCTTATTTGAGAATCTGACGCCACTGTTTGCTAATGAACGCTTAACCCTTGAACAGGGTAATGGCAGCACCGAAGATTTAACGCCACGAATTATTGACCTAGCGTCACCTATAGGTAGAGGCCAAAGAGGGTTAATTGTCTCGCCACCGAAAGCCGGTAAAACGATGATTCTTCAAAGCATCGCCCAATCAATCGCCCACAATCACCCAGACGTTCACCTGATTGTACTTTTAATTGATGAACGCCCTGAAGAAGTAACTGAGATGGAACGTTCAGTGCGCGGTGAAGTTATCTCCAGTACTTTTGATGAGCCAGCCAGCCGCCACGTACAGGTTGCGGAAATGGTAATCGAAAGAGCCAAACGGTTAACCGAGCACAAAAAAGACGTTGTTATCTTGCTTGATTCAATTACGCGTCTGGCACGTGCCTATAACACAGTGATCCCTGCTTCTGGCAAGGTACTTACCGGTGGTGTAGATGCAAATGCGCTACAAAGACCAAAACGTTTCTTTGGTGCGGCGCGTAACATCGAAGAAGGCGGCAGTTTGACTATCATTGCTACTGCATTAGTCGATACCGGTTCAAGAATGGATGACGTGATCTACGAAGAATTTAAAGGTACCGGCAATATGGAATTACATCTTGATCGGACTATCGCAGAAAAACGTATCTACCCAGCTATTAATATTAACCGTTCAGGTACTCGTCGCGAAGAATTGTTGACCAATGAAAGTGAGCTACAAAAAATATGGATATTACGTAAGTTACTCCATCCAATGGAAGAACTAGGTGCTATGGAATTTATGTTAGAGCGATTAAAGGCAACTAAAAATAATGCTGAGTTCTTCGAAGCAATGAAGAGATAATCAGTGTAACTGGTTTATGTATCTCATCTTGTCTTCTTGCACTAATCGATAAAAGCGACGTAATTCTTTCAGTAGATCATTATTTAAACCCTGCAATTTAAATTGTTGTTGCAGGTTCATACAGTACTTTCCTGCATAATAGTTAGCTTGCTTGTAGCGTTCTAATTCACATTCAGTCAACATTTCATCAAATCCATTTTTTTCAAATAGCCAGCTTTGTAGACAGATAACATCTTCACGACAGCTTTCGCCATCGAGTAATGATTGCATCATAATGAATTTATCGATTTCTGCTTGTAACTCCATTTCAAGTAATGTGACTTTCTTCTGGTGGTGGGCATTCCAGACAACATATAGAAAATGACTCACACCTTCCAACATTAAACAAAATTCTGCGTACTTACCTTTCTCTAGTAGCTCTAAAGGATGTGCATCACCAAGATGATTCATCACATCAGCAGAAATATATAATGATAAATCAATGCCTGATTCATGCTCAGCAATTAATAGCCTCTCATCGTTATCACGCGGATTATCCTGACAAGATAAGAAATCGGCCAATCTTTTATCAGTGATCAAAAAATCATGTACAGAATGTTCCGTATCGATCTGGTAGATCGTTTGCAGTTGCTGCTGAAGATAGTTTAGTGAAATAGCAATACTCCAAACTAATGTTTATGTTTACTGGAAGGAATAGTCAAAACACCATTTTCTTGCAAGCGTTTCCGTGCATATTCACTACCTGTCTTTAACCATGATTCATACAAACATAAAACATCACGATCATCCGTAAGCTCATTACTTTCCCTGACCTCCGTTAATACATCTACATAATTCATGAAATGACCGGCTAGATCTGAAAAGACCTCACCCAAACCTTTTTCTTTAAATGTGCGTGAATTATTTTCTGCTAATGAACTATAGGCACCGCCACCCATAGAAATAAAATAATCTATTCCAACAGCACTTCTTTCAAAACTTCCAGCAAAAAAACCGGACGTAACAAGCGCTGTATCACCGAGTTTCCGCAAGTGTGAATTTCGTTCTTCAGTAGAATTTGCTTCAGTTGCATCCTTGAACATTAATGCGAGTGGTTTTGAAGATCGCCCTTCTAAGCTATCTTCATAAATATTTTCTGAGAGTGTGAAATACGTTAGTAAGTTAACGATATAGACTATCGTCTCGTCTTTTGGATATACATGCTGGTGAGAAATAGCGTCATGAATAGCATCATTGAAGTATTCATTTACATTAAGGTTCGTAATTAAATTTTCATTATCAACCGAGTGCGACATAACAACCTCCTGTCACGAATAAACAGCCTTAAACGACTCTTAATAGCTTTATCGGCTATTAATTCAATGTGCTTTAGAAGATATCAAATGTTTTTAGTAAAAGGGAAGCTAGCACTCTCTATAAGCTGCTGATAACAAGCATAAAAAAACCCACCATAAGGTGGGTTTTTTAGACACTAATGTCAGGCAAGAATTACATCTACTGTTCCTGTGCCTCCATGCACCCGCAGTATTCGTAAATCCTTTACATCATTCCGCCCATACCACCCATGCCACCCATATCAGGCATACCACCACCACCATGGCCATGATCTTCCTGAGGGATTTCAGCAACCATTGCTTCAGTCGTTAACAACAGACTTGCAACTGATGCTGCATTTTGTAACGCAGAACGTGTTACTTTGGTTGGATCAAGAATACCCATCTCAATCATATCGCCAAATTCACCATTTGCTGCATTGTAACCGTAGTTACCTTTGCCTTTCGCAACTTCGTTCAAAATAACTGACGCTTCTTCACCGGCATTGGTAACGATTTGACGTAGTGGCTCTTCAATCGCACGTTTCAGTATATTAATACCAATCTGTTGATCGTGATTGCTTCCTTCAACTTTAGATACCGCTTTCAAAGTGCGGAGTAATGCAACACCACCGCCAGGTACAACACCTTCTTCTACAGCAGCACGGGTTGAATGTAATGCATCTTCAACGCGCGCTTTCTTTTCTTTCATTTCGATTTCAGTAGCAGCACCAACCTTGATTACCGCAACACCACCAGCTAGTTTTGCAACTCGCTCTTGTAGCTTTTCACGATCGTAATCAGATGTTGAATCTTCAACCTGCTGACGAATCTGCGTTACGCGACCTTCGATATCTTTGGTCTTACCTTCACCATCAATAATCGTAGTGTTTTCTTTGGTTATTTGAATACGTTTAGCACCACCCAGATCTTCAAGGTTTGCTTTTTCGAGACTCAAACCAAC
>JAJFKM010000050.1 GCA_021773215.1 Gammaproteobacteria bacterium | reverse complement strand
AGGCCGACTATTTTTCCATCGGCGATAAAGAGATCTTGCTTAGCATCTAATTTATTAGCTGGGTCGAGGGTTCTTCCTTTTTCAATAACAATACGCATGGGTACTCCTAAAAATGCACTTTTTACGCGATTGCTGCGTTAGCTCCGTGCTCGATTCCTCATGTATTAACTTATACATTGCGGTTCTCCGCGCGGTACTGCCTTGCACTCACGCAAAAATCACTCTTTTTATAAATACCCATCATTTAGGCGTATCCGAATCTTCTGGGCTACGTCCCATTATCATCGCCATGACTGCCATACGTACGGCAATGCCATGACTGACTTGTTGCAGGATGACAGAGCGTTCGCCATCGGCGACATCGGAAGCTATTTCTACACCGCGGTTTATAGGTCCGGGGTGCATGACGATCGCATCGGGTTTTGCTTTTTCCAGTCGTTTGCTGGTTAACCCAAAACGTTGGAAGTATTCGTTTTCGCTCGGTAACAAGGCGCCACGCATACGTTCTTTTTGTAGACGTAGCATCATCACGACGTCAACACCGTCTAAGCCCTTGTCCATATCATGGAATACTTGTACGCCGAGGTTCTCAACATCTTTTGGGATCAAAGTATGTGGTGCAACGATGCGTGTCTCAAGTACACCTAATGTACTTAAGGCGTGTATTTCAGAGCGTGCAACGCGTGAATGTAAGATATCGCCAACGATTGCGACGCGCAGATTTTCAAAGGTTTTTTTATGTCGACGTATAGTAAACATGTCCAACATTGCTTGAGTAGGATGGGCATGACGACCATCACCGGCATTGATAACACTAATGTGAGGTGCGACTTGTGTGGCGATATAATGAGCAGCACCGCTATTGGCGTGACGTACAACAAACATATCGCAATGCATGGCTTCAAGCGTGTGTAAGGTATCGCTAAGAGTTTCACCCTTACTTGTTGCCGAGGTAGAGATATTCAGATTGAGAATATCCGCGGATAATCTTTTTGCTGCAAGCTCAAAGGTAGTACGTGTGCGCGTACTCGGTTCAAAGAATAAATTGGCTATGGTCTTGCCGCGTAATAAGGGGACTTTTTTTACAGCTCTTTCGCCGACACTGGCAAACGATTCGGCGTGATCAAGAATACTTTGGAGTAATGATTGGCTAAGACCTTCCGTAGTAAGAAAATGCTTCAGGTTGCCGTTTTTGTCGAGTTGAATTTTGTTTCCAGTCATCCCGTATTTTACGTTCCAGTATTTCTAACAGTATCTATCGATATTGTCAGTGGCTCTGGGCCAAGGAGCTTAACATGTTCTCCTGCATTCAGAGCTATAGTTTTTCCAATTATATCCGCCTGTATTGGTAGTTCTTTGGTGCTGCTGCGGTCAACTAATACCGCCAGAGTGATACTCGCCGGTCGACCATAATCAAAAATCTCGTTCATAGCCGCTCTAACAGTTCGGCCTGTGTAGAGTACGTCATCAACGAGAATAATATGCCGATCGTTAACATCGACGGGTAATTGGCTTGGACTGACTTCCGGATGCATGCCCAAGGTGCTGAAATCATCGCGATAAAATGCGATGTTTAACTCTCCCAGAGGGTCTTTGTATTCAAGTTGTTGATGTAATCGATTGGCTACCCATGCCCCACCCGTCTTAATGCCGATCATTAACGGTGTATCGTAGCTGTGGGAATTGGTATGAGATTGGATGGCTGTCGCCATCTCGGTTAATAGTTGCTTAACATCGGTCTCATCTGACATGGGGCGATTACCCGTTTATTGCATAAGTACACATAAGGGCTGCATGAGAACATTGTCAGCAGAAGGTTTCAACTATTTTGTAAAATATATGACTCACAATCAAAATATTGTTTGTCGAGCGCTAGCTTGTTCTGGCACGAAATAAACGCAGATGCTCCTTTCACCAGAGCTGAGGCTATGATTGCAGTCGCGAGCACGCTTATTTCGCACCAGCACTGCGCTATCATCTCGACAACTTATGCAATAAACGGGTTACTTTTCCCTATTTACCTCGGTTTGTCGATGTTCCTGATCAATATTTTTACTTAACCATGTCTCTAGAATGAGTCTTGCAGCGACGGCATCCAAATCGCGGGTGGATTTTAGTTCTCGTCTGGCTTCATAGGAGGAGAGTTGCTCTTCTATCAACTCTACCGGAAGTTTAAAACGACCTCCCAATTGACGACCAAATTTCTCTGCGGCATCTGTCATTTCTTGTCTGTCACCCTCAAGTGTAAACGGGTGGCCGACAATTAATTTGTCTGGTCGCCATTCACCGATGAGGTGCTCGATTTTGTCCCAATTTGGTTTATTGTTAACTACCTTAATGATTTCAAGTGCCGTAGCCGTAGCCGTTATCGTTTGACCAATAGCTGAACCTATCCGTTTTTGACCATAATCGAAGCAGAGCAAGGTCTGATTTTTCACGCGTGACCAATATCGAGAGATAATTTTTCAATATCAATACCCATGTGACCAACAACGGTGTTCCAGCATTGGTCGAAAGGTGTTTTGAATATAATTTCACTATTCGATGGGCCAGATAGCCAGGCATTATCCATAATTTCCTGTTCGAGTTGTCCTTCGGCCCATCCTGCGTAGCCTAATGCGATAAGTGATTCTGTGGGGCCATCTCCAGTTGCTATTGCTTCAAGAATATCCTTCGAGGTTGTTACACTTATTTCATCAGAGATGATGATTGATGAGTCCCAGTTGTTATTTGTTTGGTGCAAAATAAAACCCCGGTCAGTATGGACTGGCCCGCCATGAAAGATCGTTCTGTCCTTGGTTTCCTGATTATTGGTGGGAATATCCATCTGTTCGAAGATTTCACCGAGATCGATGTCCAAGGGCTTATTAATCACTATGCCCATAGCGCCTTCTTCATTATGGGCGCAGATATAGGTCACAGATTTTTCAAAGTTGGGGTCTTTGAGACTAGGCATTGCAACTAAAAAATGACTGGTTAGGTTTGTTTGCTGCATACTAAATAGTATTAGCAGTTATTCTAAATTCCACAAGTATTGTCTTTATCTAAAGCCTTTATTATTTATAAATTGCCAAGTACGCATAATATGTAAAATATCGGTTTCGTCCTTGATGTGTCTTGGAAAGGCGCCATACGGGGCTGCAAGCTCTACGATTCTAATTGCCGCATCATCCAAAACTTTTTCGCCGGAAGATCGGCGGATGGTAATTTCATTGATGGATCCATCCGGGTTCAAGGCGACATCCAGTACTAGGCTACCTGATAAGCCCTGCTTGCGTGCTTGTTCCGGGTAGTTAATATTACCGACACGCTCTACTTTTGAGCGCCAGGCTTCCATATAGGCCGCATATTTGTATTCTTTTGTTGTCGCTGAGATGAATTTGCGTCTGGGCCGTTTTGCTTTTGCCTCCATTTTACGCCGAATCTCCGCGCTTAAAGAAGCAATCTTAAAACTATTGGTCAATAACTCTGTGGCGGAGGGTGTTCTGGGTTTTTTAATTGTCTTTTTGACGCGTGTCTTTTCTTTTTCAGGTGTACTTTTTGTTTCGTTTGTTTTTATATCCTGGGTTTCCGCGACCTGTTTTTCTTTACTCGGGGTGTCCACTTTTTCAGCTAGTGAGTCCGGGCTGTTAACATCTTCAACGGCGATCTTTTCTACGACATCCTTTTTTACCGGAGCCGGATCAGGCACTTCAGCTTCAGCAGATGCAGGCTCGGGTGGCTGTGGTGGTTCCGCTTCAATCGGCGGTGGTGTTGTTATCTCGGGTTTTGGGTCTGGAAAAGGTGCTGGCATTGGTGCTGCTGGATTCATCACTTCATCGACGTTACCACCACCCTCAAGATTGGCCTGTGCCAACATATCGGCTTCTTTGGGTGCAACACTCTTTTGTTGGACTAGGACGATCTCCATTGAGTCGAAACGCGCGCGCGAGCGGTCTTCCTCAATAAAAGTAATACCGAGGATAATTAAGGCATGGATTAAAATAGCGAGACTTAAGGTCAAGCCAAATCGATCTAGCGGGGTAATTATAGGTCCAACGGATTGTGCTGCTGCCACGTCTAAAGTTGCTTACCGATAGGTGAGTGAGTCGTTACATTTAACAATGTTATTGTGCCTGTTTGTGTTTTTCTAAAACGTCCATTAGCTGTCCGCTGATATCGATATTATACAGGCTATCCAATTCACGAATACAGGTTGGGCTGGTGACGTTGATCTCTGTTAAATAATCACCAATCACATCCAATCCGACGAAAAATAGTCCCATGTCACGGAGTTTTGAGCCAACTTGCTGGCAAATCCAGTGGTCACGTTCTGATAGTTCAACGCCCTTGCCTGTTCCTCCGCGTGCGAGGTTGCCCCTGAATTCACCATCAGCAGGTATTCTAGCAAGGGCATACGGGACAGGCTCACCGTTGATTAACAATATCCGTTTATCACCCGCCGAGATTTCAGGCAGGTATTTTTGCGCCATAACATAACTTGTTTCGTTTTTGGTGATGGTTTCCAGTATGACCTTGGTATTTGGATCTGAGGCACTAACTCGAAAAATACCTTGTCCGCCCATCCCATCTAATGGCTTTATGATCGTATTCTCATGTTGTGCGATAAAGTCGAGTAAGACAGCCATACTACGACTAACCTGGGTTGGTGCAATACAGTCTGGAAAATGTGTAATAAAAAATTTTTCATTAACATTTCTCAGGGCTGCCGGGCTATTTACGACAATACTACCAAGCCGTTCGGCGTGTTCCAAAATGTAAGTAGAGTAGATATATTCGAGATCAAAAGGTGGATCCTTACGCATTAATATTATATCAAGACTAGACAGTTCCTGAGTAGAGGCGTTTGATAAGGTAAACCACTGCTCAGGATTCTCTTCAACCTTGAGTGATTGTAAGTTTGCCATTGGCACATCATTATTAATAAACAGGTCATTCTGCTCTATGTAGTGTATGTCCCAACCACGTTTCTGTGCGGCCAGCAGCATGGCAAATGAGCTGTCTTTTTTAATATTGATCCCGCTAATGGGATCCATGACGATTCCGAGTTTCATTGAATTCAATTTCTGTTAAATGAAGCAACTATAAATCGCTTTCTGAAAAATATCCAAAGTGTATACCCAAGATATATGAAAAGTAGGGTAAAGAGTGCGTCTGTTTTTATTCAGAGCGAGGCGTGATGACGCGCATGGCCGCTCCCTGCAAGGAAGAAAAACGCTGCTCTGGATGAAAACAGATGTGCTATAAGCCTGCATTTTCATGTATCTTGGGTATATGATATTAAAATAAAATAACACACTAATTAATGAATAACGCACAGTGAAGACACTAAAAATAGCGACACGTAACAGCCCTCTTGCCCTATGGCAAGCTGAGCACGTCAAACAGCAGTTAATACATCTCTATCCAGATTTGAATGTTGAGTTGGTGAGTATGACGACAGAAGGTGATCGGTTTCTCGATGCACCACTAGTTGCTGTTGGTGGCAAAGGATTGTTTATTAAGGAACTCGAACAGGCCTTATTAAATGGAGAAGCTGATATTGCAGTACATTCTATGAAGGATGTGACCATCGATTTGCCTGATGAACTTGCCATGCCAGTGATCTTGAAACGCGAAGACGTGAGAGATGTGTTTATTTCTAACAACTATAAGCAGATCGAAGATCTTCCCGACGGAGCTGTCTTAGGTACCTCAAGCCTGCGTCGCCAATCTCAAGTAAAAGCGTTACGCCCTGAAATAGAGTTAAAAGATCTACGGGGTAATGTGGGTACGCGTTTGCGTAAACTAGATGATGGCGAATATGATGCAATCATGCTCGCCGCTGCCGGTATCATTAGGCTTGGATTAAAAGAACGTATAACTCAATTAATACCTGAATCAGTATTGTTGCCAGCCATTGGACAGGGTGCTATTGGTATTGAATGCCGTGCCGACGATACTGATGTCCATGAGTTGATTGCGCCACTTAACGATCGCGAAACATCACTTTGTGTTGAAACAGAGCGCGCCTTTAGTCGTCGTCTTTTCGGTGGCTGTCAATTACCCATTGCGGGACAGGCTTCGATCAAGGGTAATGAGATAAATCTGGTTGGGTTGGTTGCAAGAATAGATGGTAGTGAAGTGATTAAATCCGAGCTTAGCGGAGATATAGAAAAGCGTGACGAGACCGGCACGACATTAGCAGAGAACTTATTAGAACGCGGTGCTGATGAGATATTAAAAGAACTCATACATTAGTCGTGAATGTAACGTTAGAGAAAAAACGAATATTAGTTACCAGGCCAAAGCATCAGGCCAACTATTTATGTGAATTAATTGCTGCAAATGGTGGACAAGCTATTGCTTTCCCAACTATCGATATTCAGCCTATAGACGATCCTGACAATGTACTTTTAAAGAGTGATGCGTTTTCTGAAATCGATTTTATTGTGTTTGTTAGTCGTAATGCTGTAAAGATGGCTTTTGATAATTACATGAGCCGGGCTAGACTGCCAGCGCACACCAAGGTTTTTGCTATAGGTGCCGGGACGGCAGAAACGCTATCCAGTTTGAAAATTAAGAATGTAATTCATGCTGGTGTGCAGGCCGACAGTGAAGCATTATTGGATTTGTCAGAAATGCAGCAGGAAACACTGACGGGTAAAAAAATACTGATTATTCGCGGTGTTGGTGGACGTGAATATTTAGCGGATAATCTAGAAAGTCGAGGAGCATCAGTCGATTACGCGGAAGTGTATAAACGTTGCTTACCTGAATATCATGTTAAGGATAGTCATAAAATATGGCAAGATATAAAACCTGATGCGATTGTAATCACCAGTAATGACGGGCTTAATAATCTGGTACACCTGACTCCAGAGAATGATCGGGCCCAATTATTTAACACGTCTCTAGTTTTAATGTCGGCTCGAAATGATAGTCTTGCGAAAGAATTAGGCTTTGTCTCAGACACGAGTATTGCCATAGATAAAAATGATGAAGGTCTATTGTTAGCACTTTTGGACCTTGTAGGAGAATAGAAATTAATGAGTGAAGAAATAAAAGGTAAGGCGTTGGAAAAAGAAGAAGATAATGAGTCAGTAATGACCGAGGATGTTGTAACTAAAAAGAGTGGCAATAAAATAGTTTTAATTTTACTGCTGCTTTTTATTGTTATTTTTTCCGGTGCATTTTATTACGGTTATCAACAATTTGAAATTCTTGAAGAAAAGTTGGCGTCAACTAATTCTATCGAAGAGCGCGTTATTTCTGATGTCGATAAACGTATCAAACAATCAAGTTCTACTATTCTCGAGCTCAGAAAAAAACTGGATGAATTGGCAACAAATCAGGAAATGCTGACGGAAGCCGTTAACCAACCTGTCGAGCAGCAGATTCATATCAATGAAGATTATGCGCTTGCCGAAGTAGAGCATCTATTAATTATTGCGAGTTACAATATTCAGCTCGATCACGATGTGGCAACTGCACTAGCGGCTATGGAAGCGGCAGACGCAAGATTAAAAGGCCTGCGTGATCCCATGGTGTTAAGTGTGCGTGAGCAGTTAATCGCAGATATGAATGAGCTTAGATCATTAAATCAGGCTGACCTCAGCGGCTTAGGTCTGTTTTTATCGGATCTGATAAATCGTGTAGATCAACTTCCTCTTAAAAAGAATGTTGTCGTAGAAAAACCAGAGGTAGTTGCAGAACAAAATGAAGAACAATTAAAGGGAATAAAACATTTCTTTGTTCTGGTTTGGAAAGAATTGAAAAGTTTGGTTGTAATAACTCGTGATACAGAGGTCAACAAAGCTCGCTTATTGCCAGATGAAGTATATTTTCTACGGGCGAATTTAAAGCTTGAATTAGCCAATGCACGATTTGCTGTTTTTAATCGTGACACAAATAATTTGCATGCTTCTATAGGTCATATAGAGACCTGGTTAAATGAGTATTTTGATCTGTCTGATGCATCCGCTCAAAATATTTATGATTCATTAAACAAGATGAAAGATCTGGAACTTGAATTTCCGCGTATGGATATTAGTTCATCACTTGAAACAGTCCGTGCACTCATACGTTCTCAAGATGAGACTAGTAGCGCAATTAATAATGATGAGTTAGAGCCGATACAATGAAATTATTGCTGTTAAGTCTACTGGCTTTATTGCTTGCTATTGTGATTGGATCTTTGGCTGGTTCTGATACCGGTTACGTCATGATGACCATCTCGGGTTGGACAATACAAACCACAGCAACCTTGTTTGTTATTGTTTTGTTTCTCAGCTTTTTGGTAATTTATTTTACTGTGCGCAGCTTGGTACGATTTTTTGAAATACCAAAAGAGATAAAAACCTGGCGCCAGCATCGACATCAACGACGTGCTGAAAAATATTTGACTCAAGGTTTAATTAATATGACGGAAGGTCGTTGGAAGCAGGCCGAACATGATTTTTGTAAAGCTGCTCCTTACAGCCGAGCACCCTATGTTAATTATCTTTGTGCGGCACGTGCGGCACAGGAATTACATGCCGTTGATCGTCGGGATGAGTATTTACGTCTGGCCTATCACAACAATCCCGATGCGAGCCTTGCTGTAGGTATCACACAAGCAGAACTGCAATTAAGTGAACAACAAACGGAACAAGCGCTGGCAACTTTAAAGCACCTAGAAAACAAGCAGCCGAATCAAAATCAGGTCAAACAATTATTATTAGAAACCTACACTGATCTCAATGATTGGCAATCGGTGTTGAATATTATTCCTTCTATTGAAAAAACCAGTCTCTACCCACGTGAACAGATTCAGGCAAAACAACTTGATGCCTATGCGGGTTTGTTAAAAGAAGCGGGTAATAGAAAGGATAAGCAAACGCTAAACACACTGTGGGCAAATATCCCACGTAAATTAAAACAACATTTTTATTTAATCGAAGTGTATGTCACTGAACGGCTCAAGTTCGATGATACCTCAGATTGTGAATTGTTATTAAAGACGGCATTAAAACGTCAGTGGGATCATTTGTTAGTACGCTTATATGGGCTTGTGCTTGGGTCTGATTTGGCAAAACAACAAGCTACGGCTGAATCCTGGTTGAATAATCATTCGCGTGATGCCGTCTTGCTATTAACACTTGGTCGCATCTGTATGCGTAATCAACTGTGGGGCAAGGCAAGGGATTACTTGCGAGAGAGTATTGAGGTACAGGCTAATCCAGAAGCCTATTATGAATTTGCCCGACTACATGAACAAGAGGGCGACCGTGAAGCAGCAGCTGAATGTTATGAAAAGGGTCTTACACTTGCGACAGGAATGTCTAGCGTAAATTAATTAGCAGCGAATTCAAATGAGTCTGAAAATAATCGGTCTCTATTTAATCCGTTTGCCGGAAATGATTCTACAATAGCATTGATCATTGGCGGTGGTCCGCAGGCGTAGATATCGAAACCTGACAAGTCGGCATGATCCTTTAATACTGCATCATGCACATAACCTGTTTTACCCGTCCAGCCATTCAATTTATCAACATCAGATAAAACCGGATGATATTGAACATGTTCATGGTTGCTTGACCATGCTTCAGCCATATCATTGAGGTATAGATCGGTAACTGTGCGTGCACCCCAATAAAATTGAATAGGTCGTTTATGATTGTTCTTAAGCGAGTATTCAATCAGGCTTTTGACGGGAGCGAAGCCAGTGCCGCCGGCAATCATTATTATCGGTCTGTCTGACTCGTGCAGAGTAAATTGACCTAATGGTCCTTCGATACGCAATAGTGTTTTTTCAGTCAGATCTTTAAAGGCGTATTCAGAGAATAAGCCACCCTCATAATGACGAATATGTAACTCCAGGTTTTGATCTTGATCTGGCGCGTTGGCTAAAGAGAATGAACGTCGTTTGCCGTCTTGCATAAGAATATCGATATACTGACCTGCCAGAAATTGTAACCGTTCGGTTTTTGGCAGATCGAGTACTAAACGCATGACATCATCATTGAGTTTTTCACATTTAGTCACTCGACAGGGAAACTGACGGGTTTTTATATCGGCAGCAGTTTCAACCGTACGAGCCTTGATAGTGAGATCAGCGGTTGCTTTAGCCTGACACAGAAAGGCATAACCTTGTTCGATGTCCTTTTCTTTTAGTCCTTCAGGCGCTCCGTCAGGATAAGAAATATCACCCGAAATTATTTTGGCTTTACATGAGCCACAAATACCATTGCGACAACCATAGGGTAGTCCATGTCCCTGACGCAAGGCTGCTTCAAGTACGGTTTCATGTTCTTCAACATCGAATACAATGTCTTGATCTGAAAGTTGGGCTTTATATGACATAACAAACTTTATGATAACAGCAGCTAATGCTGTAACGCGGTGAGATTAATTATTAGGCTGACTTTTACTGCTATTTAACCAACGAAGCAAAGGTTCCCATTGTTCGCGGTCATAATATGTTTTTGATGGCGGTAATTCAAATATACTTAAACCTCGCTCCGCAGCATGAATATAATTCTGGCTTTGTCTCAGCATAGTCATAAAGGGTAAACGTTTGCCATCAGGCAATTTTAGTTTATCCAGATAATATTCAAGCTTTGCGGCTATTAAGGTGTCTTCTCTTACACGATTCGCAACCGTTGCAATTTTGATTTTGTTATTAATAGATCCTTTTAGTGAAAACAATTCATCAAGAAATCGTTCGGCTGCACGAATATCTATTGGCGAAGCAATGACTGGCATGACCATAGTCTGTGCCTGACTGAGAAATTTGCTGAGCCTCTTATCGGTGACGCCAGCTGGTGTATCCATGACCAGGATGTCTGTATCCTGAGGAACCTGCAAACTACCTTTCGCTAATACGGCATTATTTATAGGGCTTTGCTTATCTGATCTTGCGTTTAGCCAATCCTGGCTCGACCCTTGTGGGTCACAATCTGCCAGCGTTACTTTTTTGCCACTAATAGAAAAATAGCTGGCAATGTTGGTAGCCAGAGTACTTTTACCACTCCCGCCTTTAGGATTTAGAACCAGTATGGTGCGCATGAGTCTATTAAAACATTGTTATCAAATGATTGTAAATCAACATTTATGCTCAAATGAAGGTGCCTCTTTGGGCATATAACTTCGTTATCAATGGCGTAAGTATTAATTGCATGGCAAAAACCATTTTTCCAGCAGGCACGACAATTGTCTCTGGACTCGACATCATTGAGCCTTCAAGCATCTCCAAAAGGTAGCGAAAATCGACCTCGATTTTTTCCTGATTGCGTATATGAATGACGCTGAAACTCTCATCATTACTGGGTATATAGTCTGCTGCGAACGGATTAGACGTGTCTATCGTGGGTACGCGCTGAAAGTTAATATCGGTACGAGAGAACTGCGGGGTAATGTAATGCATATAGTCGTGCATACGATCCAGGATAAGCTTGGTCGCGTCTTCCGTTGAATAGCCCCGGAGCGCGCGGTCTCTGTGGATCTTTTGCATCCATTCCAGATTAATAATGGGGGTGAATCCTATTAGCAGATCAACATGTTGGCATACATCGACATCATCAGTGACCAGACCACCATGTAGTCCCTCATAAAAAAGTAAGTCACTGTTTTCTTCAATAGGCTCCCAAGGGGTTATCGAGCCAGGCGGTAAGCCGTGTTGCGATGCTTCTTTTACATCATGAATGTAAAATCGACGTTTACCGGTCCCTTTTTCGCCATACTCACTGAATAAGGCTTCCAGTTCGTTGAAGATGTTTCCTTCTGGGCCAAAGTGAGTCAGGTTTTCTCCTTTGGCCGCTGCTTCTGCACTCAGCTTTTCCATCTCAGCGCGATCATACCGATGAAAACAATCACCCTCGATATAAGCGGGATTCATACCGATCTTGCGAAACATAGTTTCAAATGCGTCTCTGGCAATACTAGTGCCCGCTCCGGATGAACCCGTTACGGCAATTATTGGATGTTTCTGTGACATGGTATTTAGATTATCCTCAGAAGAACGTAGCTTCTATATTTTATTCGTATTTTTTATCAGACTAGTTTCAACGCTGTGACGGGTTTACTAACGCAATGCATTGCACAATTCCACTCTCACGGGCATTATAAGCCATATAACACGCTGATTTACAAGGGGAATAGTTTGGGCTCGTCCATGAATACAGATATTATCTTATATCGTAGGCTGTTAAGCCATGTTGTTCCCTATTGGCGCGTATTTTTATTATCTATCATTAGCATGATCGTGCTGGCGGCGACTGATCCCGCTATTCCAGCCTTGATGCAGCCGCTTTTGAATGGTGCCTTTATCGATAAGGATCCCAACACGATTGTGCTAATGCCCTTTTTGTTTGTCGGTTTATTTGCGATTCGTGGCATAGCGGCCTATGTCAGCGGTCTATCACTGGATTGGGTCGCATATAAGGTGATCATGGATTTACGTCAGGCCATGTTTGCACGCTTGATTGATTATCCCACCAGTTTTTACGATGGCAATCGTTCCGGTAATTTGATGTCGCGTTTTACATTTGATGTTACCCAGATAAAAGAAGCATCAACCAATGCAATCTCAACGATAGTTAGAGATTCACTGTCGGTAATGGGTTTGCTTGGCTGGATGTTTTACATCGATTGGAAGTTGGCTTTAATCTGTTTATTGGGGGCACCGATTATTGCCATTATTGTAACGATTATTAAACGTCGCTTACGCAAGATGAGTCGTAAGGTACAGGATGCGATGGGCGATATTCATCATGTCCTTGCAGAATGCTTCGATGCGCAAAAGGTGATCAAACTTTATGGTGGTCAGAAAGTTGAGAAGCAGCGTTTCTTTAATATCATTAATGCGCATCGTCGCTTTGCTATGAAGTTCGTAAGTGCTTCCGTCGCAACGGGTCCGGCAATACAAGTATTTACCGCATTTTTACTCGCCATTATTATTTATGTTGCAACTCAACAAGCCTCGTCGGATGCCTTATTGGTTGGTGATTTTGTCTCCTTCTTTGCAGCAATAGCGATGATACTCGGACCATTGAAAAGACTGGCCGGTGTCAATGAGCATATACAAAAGGGTTTAGCTGCCTGTGAAAGCGTATTTAAATTACTCGATACAGATATTGAGCCTCAATCAGGCGATAAGGTTTTAACGGAAGTAAAAGGGAAATTAGAATTTAAAAATGTTTCATATCGTTATGCCGAAGCAGGGACTGAGGCGCTTGATTCAATAAGTCTGATTATTAAACCGGGAGAAACTGTCGCACTGGTAGGTGAATCAGGCAGTGGCAAGACGACATTGGCCAATCTAATCCCAAGATTTTATGAGTTGAATGAGGGCGCAATTTTATATGATGATGTTGATATAAGAGAGCTGTCTTTATTATCACTACGAAAAAACATCGCTTATGTTAGTCAGGATGTTGTTCTGTTTAATGATACTGTTAGAAATAACATTGCCTATGGCGATTTAAATGATGCGACAGATGATGCTATTTGGGCAGCGGCAGAAGCGGCGTGTGCAACAGAGTTTATTAATGAGTTACCTGAAAAGATGGATACTATCGTTGGTGAAGATGGTACGCGTTTGTCGGGAGGGCAACGTCAGCGACTCGCTATTGCACGTGCATTACTGAAAGACGCAAGATTATTAATATTAGATGAAGCAACATCGTCACTAGATACACGTTCAGAGCGACACATCCAA
Organism: Gammaproteobacteria bacterium; assembly: GCA_021773215.1. Classification (GTDB taxonomy): domain Bacteria; phylum Pseudomonadota; class Gammaproteobacteria; order Eutrophobiales; family Eutrophobiaceae; genus UBA7359. The sequence continues at coordinate 53,756 of JAJFKM010000050.1, read as the reverse complement.
TCTGCATTAGAGAATGTTAAGAAAGGACGTACATCGTTAATCATTGCGCATCGCTTATCCACAATTGAGAACGCAGATCATATTATCGTATTAGATAAAGGACATATCGTTGAAGAAGGCACGCATGATGATTTATTAAAACTACAAAATCATTATGCGAGATTACATCAAGTGCAGTTTCGTGAGAAGGAAGTTATTAGTAGTTAAATATGATTTGATTTATTACATATTTTATTGAATCAAGGAGTTTTTCGCTATGTCATTTTACAAAACCAAGAAGAGTATATCGTAGTATTTTTATAAAATTTTGAGTTAACAGGAAGGTGCACTTGTTATATCCAATGTTTTTAATGGTGCTCTTAACAGTAATTGTTGGGGGTGTCGCTGTAGCAGTAAGGTTTGCCAGTGTTAAAAATGGCGATGTGAGTTTTAAATACTATAAATTGATGGAAGGAGAAAACGTTCCAGAAATAGTTACTAAAACCACACGTAATTTTAATAATCAATTTGAAATACCGGTGTTATTTTATATCGCATGTACCTTACATATAAGCTTCGGTATAGAAAATGCTATTGCAGTTATTTTTGCTTGGCTATTTGTCAGTTTTCGTTTTATTCATTCGTATATTCACTTAACTTATAATCACATACTTCATCGTATGTTGGTCTTTTGGGCGTCGTTTATTTGTGTTGTGGTGCTGTGGGTTAATTTATTAGTACAAAAAATATAACAAGCCACTCATAAACATGTGGCTAGAGAACGTAAAACTGGATATTTAACTACAAACTTTATCCCTGCCAGTGTGTTTTGCCTTGTACATCGCTTTATCTGCATCTTCGATAAGTTGATGTGGGTCATCATGAATTTTCATCTGAGCAACACCGATTGATATGGTCACACTAGGTAATGGCTGATCATCTTTGTCTGTAATCTTTGTTTGTTTGATTGCTTCGCGCAGGCGTTCAGCAACAGTCAAGGTAGCTTTAATATCCATGCCGGGCAATAGAGCAAATAATTCTTCGCCGCCGTAGCGGGTCACCAGATCTTCAGGGCGTAAGTATTGAATGATGGTTTGTGATACGGTGCGTAGGGCGATATCACCTGCAAGGTGACCATTCTTGTCGTTGTATTCTTTGAAACTGTCTATATCAATCATCATGACGGATAGTGCTTCATTGTTTTTATGGCAGCGTTGCATGACACGTGATTGCATATTATCCAGCCAACGACGGTTATAAAGACTGGTAAGAGCATCAACGGTGGCATGATGTTCGTATTCTTTAAGTAAGCCTTTGATTTTATTAATAACAGAATTGCCATGGCGTAAGCGTTGTGAGAGGACGACGAGTAAGTTATTTGCAATCGCATGTGAGCTACCTATTAATGACCACATGACCTCTTCATCAATAACAAGTACACGCGATTCTTTAACAGCAGACACATAAGCCGACGCAGGCTGGTGGTCAATGATTGAAATTTCGCCGATGCTTTGACCTGGCTCAAGCACCGTTACCGGATCTGTGCAATCTGGTGTCAGGTGAACGTTGAATTCGCCGGATAATATTAAATAAACATTGTTATTTATTTCTCCAGCTTTTATTAACGTTTCACGATCAGCAATGTTTCTGATATTACAATCAGAGAGGAGCGGCATGATTGAGCTGAAGTCCACATCATTAAACAATTCTTGCCCGCCAATATCGAATTCTGATAATGACGATGCCTTGCTGTCGGTGTTGTTGTTTAGCTCGCAGTTATCTTTTTCGGGCTGAAAGATTTTATTGCCGCCTTAAATTGTAATAGGTTTTTATTGTTCGAATAATATCGAATGCTTATATATAAATCCGTTATCTTTTTTATTTCACTTTTAAGATCTTGTTGTGATTTTGATACACGTTCAGCAAAATCAACAGGGCCTTCATACGATTTTCTCGGTGTTCCAGTCTTGGCCAATTTCTTACAGAAAATATCATAATACATTTTTGCAGGTTCAGTTGATTTTGGTGTTTTGTTAAAGACATAAGCTGCAATAGTAGCAATTATAGTGCCAAGGAAAATAAAAAGTGCAATCGTTAATTGTTTCCAATCAATTGAGTTAAACCCAAATTTTTTCATAAAAAGTTTTTGTCGTTCCGGACCATAGCCTAATACCCATTGAGCCCATTGATAATTGACCATGTCGACAGTATTGCGCAGCCGTTGCCAAAGACGTATCGCTGTTTCGTTATTCTCCAGACCAAGCGGTATATTAATAATAGCTTCAGGAATAACATTCTCAATGCCTTCATTTATTCGGATCGGCGATACGGCGAAGGTAGGATCAACGCGAATCCAGCCTTGGTTTTCAAGCCAAACTTCGGTCCATGCGTGAGCGTCATATTGTCTTACAATTAGATAGTTTCCTACCGGATTAATTTCACCACCCTGATAGCCCGTTACAACGCGCGCTGGAATTCCAGCGGCACGCATCAATATAGTAAACGCGGATGCATAGTGTTCACAAAACCCTTGTTGCTTATCGAATAAAAATTCATCTACCATATCTTCAACCATCAAAGGAGGTTGTAAGGTGTATATGAAATTTTCTTGTTTTAGCCAATCGAGTGCGGCGTCAAGAATCAAAGCAGGTTCTTTAAATTCGTCACGTAATTTTGACGCAAGTTCACGGGTTTTCGGATGGCTGAGTTCGGGTAATCGTAGGCCTCTTTTTAGATCTGTGTCATTTACTGTCCCAATCGTATATGAACTGTGGGAAGTTAAAGTAAATGCCTTTCGAGCTTGTATTGCTTTGCGGGTTTTTAATTGGTAGTCATTAGTCAGATAGGTATTTTCGGGTGGTATTGAAACCATCTCGAGTCCAAATAGCCATCTTTTATTGGTAGGTTCGATGGTGACGTCATAACGCAATGGTTCACCTGTGAATTCAATTGGTACCGGGTCTCTGTCCGATACAGATTTTCCTGTTATCCATTTACGCCCATCTGTCTGCCATAAGACTGGGCCACGCCAATAGAGTGAAGGCTGTTCCGGGATATCGTCTTCAAAAGTAACACGAAAGGCCACTTCTTTTGATTGCACAAGTTTACTAATAGAACCAGGCGACATCTGATCACTAATTCCGGTGGTGCCAGTGTGAGCATCCTTGGGGAGACCCCATAGAGGACCATTTATTCGCGGAAATAAAATGAACAATACCAATAAGATTGGTATTGACTGTATCAATAGCGTTGATGAAAGTTTAAAACCTTGGAGCAGGGTAAGCTGTTCCTCAGTATCATTAAAATTAATTAACCCGGCAGTCATAATAATTATAACGACCATCATATATGCTGCGGTTGGAATCGTTTGGCTGTAAAAGAAGTTTGTGATGATCAAGAAATACCCAAGATATGCACAGATGTAATAATCTCGCTTGAATTTGCTTTCAAAAACCTTAAACGCAGCCAACATTACTAATAACGCGACACCGACATCACGCCCAGCCAGCGTTCCATAGTTTCCATAGATGGCAAAAACACCACCAAACATTAGTATCAAGCGCACCATATTGATGGCAGTTTTATTCTTTTCCCAGAACAAAGATAAGCGCAGTGGAAAATAAATACGGGCCAGTAATAAACCTACATGCAATATTGGGATCCAGATCGGCAAGCGTTGCCAATGTGGAAAACTGGCTAAGGCAATCCCAATAGCTAACCACAATACGTCTTTAACATTTAGCTCTCGTTTAGCCATTACTATTGTCCGTAACGTGCTAAAGCTTCAAGGCATTGTTCTTTGTGATGAGTGCCTAGACCGGGATCAATCTTCTTGTCGGGGATTTCTAAGCCGTAATGAATTGATGATTTCTCGGCAAGTAATATCCAATAACATAATTGAGATAATCGCGACTCAACATTGTTGATGTATGAAACCGCATCCCAGCTTAGTATTAATGTTTGTGAACCTTTACCACTGAATTGCTTCACTAATAAGCCCTGCTCTCTTGCAAATGCCTTCCATGCTATAGAGTTAACCGGATCTCCATGTCGGTATTTTCTAAAACCAGAAAAATCATCTGTACCCGATTGTATTCCATAGTCGACGTTTTCTTTTTGTAGTACATTCTGTGGTAATTGTTTATTACCTTTGGGTGTTGGATAAACCAGACAATAAAATTCAGGCTCGAAATATGCCCATGCGCTAAACAGACCTAATGGAAAATTTGTTGATAGCTTAAGCCGCTCTAACATTAGTATGCCACGCCTAGTAGTTTTTACAGGGTAGTAACTTGTTGATGGTTTGCCTGCATTAACGCTAACTGAAACGATATGGTGTGGTTTCCTTTTACGGAATAATTTTTTTATGGTTTCATATGATTCTATTTGTATAGAGTATCTTGCCAAGCTTAGGCGATTATCAATTTGTATGGGAAATAGCGCTTGTTGTTCGGGGTAGACATGTTTAGGTGTCGTAGAGGTCAGTATCAAGCCTGCCAAGTTACGATAAGTGTGAATCATACAAACCAACCCAAGACTGGCCAGTAAAAAACAAAGCATATACGCCATACTGTTGTTGTAGTTTATGGCACCTAACAACATAACGACTAGCATCAATGCATACAGCCAACCCTGGAGTGTGGGAAAGATGTAAACGCGTTGACGTTTAAGTTGATTTGATAAAACCCCGGTCCTGCCGGAAGGATCTACAGGTGGGCGTTCTATTACAACCGACATTCCCATTAGAGCACCTCTAAAAAGTTATAATTTTTAAAGGCGCTCATAGAAATTTAAGGTATGGGAACGCTTTGAATTAAATGTTCCGCAGCTTGTAGTGCCTGTTTATCTGAAGCTTCATGAACGAATTGAAGACGATGGCCAATGACACTGGGCAAAATGGCCTGTATATCTTCTGGCAATACATGCTGATGTGAATGAATCAGTGCCCACGCCTTTGCAGCACTCAACACAGCAATGCCTGCACGTGGTGATAGACCATGTAAGTAGTTGCCAGAGCTGCGACTGAACTCAAGTAAGTCTTGCAGGTAGTCAAGGATGGCGTCTGCAGCATGTATCTGTTCTAGTTGCTTTTGTATTGGGATTAACTCATCGCCGGATATTATCGGCTGGATATTTTCCAACAACTCTTTTCGATCCTTGCCATTCAATAATTCACGCTCAGCGGCATTGTCTGGATAACCTAACTCTATGCGCATGAGGAAACGATCCAATTGAGATTCAGGTAATGGATAAGTGCCTATCTGGTTCTGTGGGTTTTGTGTGGCAATAACAAAAAATGGCTCGGGTAATGTTCTGGTTTCGTTATCGACAGTGACTTGATATTCAGCCATGGCTTCCAATAAGGCACTTTGTGTTCTCGGGGTTGCACGATTGATTTCATCCGCAAGCAAGACATTCGAAAAAACCGGGCCCGGATGAAAATCGAACTTACTGGTATCGCGGTTATAAACTGAAACGCCGAGGATATCAGCCGGCAATAAATCACTGGTGAATTGAATACGTTGGTAATTTAAGCCCAGGACTTTAGCGAGCGTGTGTGCGAGCGTTGTTTTTCCTACTCCAGGTGTGTCTTCTATTAGTAAATGACCTTTGGCTATCAAGCAGGCCAGTGCAAGTTTAATTGCATTGTTCTTGCCGAGAATTATTTCGCCAATGGCAGCAATGACATCATCAAGCTTGGCAGTATTAGCTGATGAACTAATGTCTTCATTCATGTTCATGGTTATTCTGGATCTCTTGGTTGAATCAATTATTCTCCTGCAACAGTCATTGCATCGATCATGACTGAACCTGACAATACATTCCCTCGCGGGTCAACATCATTACCGATACTCGTAATGTTTTTATACATGTCGATTAAATTCCCGGCAACAGTGATCTCTTCAACAGGATAAACCAGTTCTCCATTTTCAACCCAGAAACCGGATGCACCACGCGAATAATCTCCGGTGACCTGATTGACACCAAAGCCAATCATGTCGGTTATCAATAAACCGGTATTCATTTCTTTAATCATATTGTCTAGATCATTTTGGCCAGACTCAATAACGAGATTATGTACACCGCCTGCATTACCCGTCGTTTGTAATCCAAGTTTACGCGCAGAGTAACCACTCAATACATAATCCTGAAGAATGCCGTCTTTAATAATGTCGCGTGCCTTGGTGGCGACACCGTCATTATCAAATGGCGCGCTGCCCAATGCTTTTTTCATATGTGGCTGTTCACGTATGTTGATATGGTCGGCGAAGACTTGTTCGCCTTTTTTATCCAACAAGAAACTGGCGCGGCGATAGAGACTGCCACCCGCGATCGCCGTAATGAATGCTGAGAAAAGACCCGATGCGACGGGTGCTTCAAAGATAACCGGAACTTGTCGGGTAGAGAGTTTACGAGAACCTAATCGAGATACGGTCCTTCTTACCGCCTCTTTGCTAATATCATTGATAGAATCCAGATCATTAAAGTCGCGTGTCTTGCTATACCAACCATCACGTTGCATACCATTTTTATCTTCGGCAATGACAGTACAGTCGATGGTGTGGCTCGACCAGTTCCAGCCATCGATAAAACCATTGGTGTTTCCATAAAGATTGATACCTGAATAGGTACTGACTACAGAACCATCAGAGTTAGATATTCGTTTGTCGCAGGCAAATGCGGCTTTTTCACATTCAATGGCCAGATCGATTGCTGCTTCAGGTGAAATAGACCAGGGGTGGTACAAATCAAGATCAGGGACTTCTGTTGCCATGAGTTCGGGTTCTATTAGACCGGCACAATCGTCACGACTGGCATGTTGTGCAATTCGGATTGCTGCTTGTACAGACTCTTTCAGTGCAGTCTCACTAAAGTCGGAGCTACTGGCATTACCCTTTTGACCGTCGATATAGACAGTAATCCCAAGGCCTTTATCACGCTCGTATTCGAGTTTATCTATCTCGCCTTTACGAACATTGGCAGATAAACCCGATCCAGCACCAATATCGGCTTCTGCCGAAGTGGCACCCATTGCCTTTGCCTGAGTTAAAACGGAATCAATGATGCGGATGAGTTCATCACGATTATCAGATAACGCGCTTGAGTTGATAGCTTCCATATTTAATTTATTATTTATACTTTATAAAGTGAGTATTCTAACATTCAGTTGGATTCATTTAGCAGTTTAATTCAATAGTCTGATGGTTTTGCGTACAATCCGTTCCATGGATATTTCTCATGTGCTCGACCCCCTGAATTCTGATCAACGTGAAGCCGTCGGCGCACCAGCTGGTAATATGTTGGTATTAGCTGGTGCAGGTAGTGGTAAAACCCGTGTCTTAGTGCACCGGATTGCCTGGTATATCGAAACGGGTCAGGCCAGCCCTTACAGTATTATGGCGGTGACCTTCACCAATAAAGCCGCAGCAGAGATGCGCACTCGAATTGAAAATTTATTAGGACAATCAATCCGTGGCATGTGGGTGGGTACTTTCCACAGTTTGGCGCATCGTTTATTGCGCGCACATTGGCAAGAAGCGGGTTTACCGCAGAGCTTTCAGATCATAGACAGCGAAGATCAATACCGCATGATCCGACGTTTAATACGCTCGATGATGATAGATGAGTCACAATATCCGTCTAGAGAAGCGCAATGGTATATTAGTGCCCGCAAAGATGAAGGTCTTAGACCAGAACATATTGATGATCATGGCGATGTGACCATTGCGCAAATGGTACAGATCTATAAAGCCTATCAAGACGCCTGTGAACGATCGGGGTTGGTTGATTTTGCAGAATTATTATTGCGCACCTTTGAATTGTTTCGTGAACAAGGTGCTGTTCGTGAACATTATCAACATCGATTTAAGCATGTCCTGGTCGACGAGTTTCAAGACACCAATACACTCCAGTATAGTTGGCTGAGATTGTTGGTGGGTAAAGACAGTACCTTATTTGCTGTCGGTGATGACGATCAATCGATCTATAGTTGGCGCGGCGCCCGTGTTGAAAACATGCAGGCCTTCGAACGAGATTTTGATAATACGAAGTTAATAAAACTCGAGCAAAATTATCGTTCAACAGCAACTATCTTAAAGGCCGCTAATAAGCTGATCGCAAATAATAATGCGCGTTTGGGTAAAGACCTTTGGACCGATGGAGAAGATGGTGATCGCATTGGTGTTTATATGGCCTATAACGAAACCGATGAAGCACGTTACGTCATAGATCAAATTCGCCAAGCACCCGATCAAGGTAAAGAGTTTAATGATTACGCCATTTTATACCGTGTTAGTGCTCAATCTCGAGTCATTGAAGAAGCATTAATGCAGGCACGCATACCGTATCGTGTTTATGGTGGTATGCGGTTCTATGAACGTGCCGAGATTAAAGATGCTCTCGCCTATGTCCGTCTTGCTCGTTTTAAAGATGATGATGCCTCATTCGAGCGTATCATCAATACGCCAACACGCGGCATAGGTAATCGGACTGTTGAAGAATTGCGCGTCACCGCAAGAAAAGATAATTGCTCTTTGTGGAAAGCAGCACAACATATTGTTGAGCATAAATTAATGAGCGCGCGCGCTTTAAATGCGCTGGAACATTTTGTTAATCTCATTCAGAAAATGACTGCCGCTGAATCTGAAGCAACTTTAAACGAACATGTCGATCAAGTTATTCAACTGAGTGGATTAATAGAACATTTTAAAAAGGAAAAAGGCGAAAAAGGACTGGCGCGAGTTGAGAACCTGGAAGAACTGGTAACTGCAGCAGGCGAGTTTGAAATAGGTGACGATGAAGAACTTGCCGAGATGGATGCCTTATCAGCCTTCATGGCTCACGCGGCATTAGAGTCCGGTGAAACACAGGCAGGCGATAGTTCGGATTGTGTGCATATGATGACGTTACATTCCGCAAAAGGTCTAGAGTTTCCCGATGTGTATCTTGTCGGTATGGAAGAAGGTTTATTTCCACATCAACGCAGTAGTGAAGACTTGGCGCAGTTAGAAGAAGAACGTCGGCTTTGTTATGTTGGTATTACACGTGCGAAACAAACACTAACATTAACCCATGCACAACACCGACGGATGCATGGTTCTGATTACTACCCCTCGCCGTCACGGTTTATAGATGAAATCCCTTCCGAGTTGCTTAACGACATTCGTCTCGGCGGCAGTGTTACAGATTCATTATTTAATAAGAGTGAAGTCACAGTTTCGGCTTCAAGCGGAGATGGTTCTTTATCGCTTGGCCAGCGTGTTTCACATGCCAAATTTGGCGAAGGTATTGTGCTTAACCTTGAGGGTAGTGGTGGGCATATGCGTATCCAAGTTAACTTTGAACAAGCAGGCAGTAAGTGGTTAGTGGCATCTTACGCTAATCTGTCACCAGCTTAGTCAGAATGTCTATTTTATCCGATTACTTCGTTACAATACTTTTTGCGATACTCATTGACCTGGTGTCAATTCCGCTTCTCAAAAAGCATTGCGCCTCGTACTCGAATAAACTAGCTCATTCTTAAATTTAAAAAAAATTATAAATAGTTAGAGAAGGAAAAAAGATGGCGTCAGAGATAGAAAACATAACTCAACATTTTAAATCTTATTTTGAAGGACATGACTTTGAGTTGATGTCTTGGGATACTGGGCCAATTAAAGACCTTATCCCTGAGTTTCAGGTGATAAAATTTTCGCCAGGTAAGAAATGTGATCAATGGGTTTACTGTTCTGTTGGCACATCAAAAATTAATCACGAAACAGCGGGACGATACGAGTTCATTGTTATATCGCCTGTCGAGACAGAGCGCATGGTACAAATGCTCGCGATGGTGACCTACTTCCATTCACAACATGGGCTTGAATATACTGATACAGTGCCTATCGGTGAACCTTGGTTAGAAGGCTCACTTTGTGAAAATTGGTTAGTATCAATACCATACTCGTTTGATCAGACACTTGAATTAATTCCGGATAATCGTACTCGTGTTGCTAGCTTAATACCCATAAGCGACGCTGAACGTGAATATATAGCAGAGAATGGATTGGAAGCGCTTGAGCAGCAATTTGATGAAGTAAAATTAAAACATTGGGAAATCGATAGAGACTCTGTGGTTTGAAACTGTTATCAACAGATTGCATGACCAGCAGACAGATATTTACTAAAGGTATAAATTATTTATGAACAAACGCAATATCATTTTATATGTATTACTCACGTTAGTATTAGCAGCTTGCGGTGGTGCATCTGAGTCCGGGGTTAGTAGTGAAGCTGGTGCAGATCTCTCTAAAAAGTTCAAATGGAAAATGGTGACGACTTGGCCGGCTAATTTTCCGATATTTCAGGAAGGCGCGGAACGGTTTGCTGATGATGTGCGTACGATGAGTAATGATCGATTGGATATTCATGTCTATGCCGGCGGTGAGCTGGTTCCTGCGCTACAGGTATTTGATGCAGTCTCTAATGGTGTGGTGGAGATGGGCCATGGCTCTCCTTATTATTGGGCGGGCAAGGTGCCCGAGGCGCAATTCTTTTCATCTGTGCCCTTTGGTATGACGGCAAAGGGGATGAATGCCTGGTTATACAATGCCGGTGGCTTGGAACTCTGGAACGAGATCTATAAGCCATTTAATTTAATGGCCTTCCCGATGGGTAATACCGGTGTGCAAATGGGGGGATGGTTTAATAAGCAGATCAATTCAATGGAAGATATTAAGGGATTACGTATGCGTATTCCGGGTCTGGGTGGCAAGGTATTTAAAAAGGCTGGTGGCAATCCAGTCTTAATGGCGGGAAGTGAGGTTTATACAGCTCTGGAACGTGGGACTATAGATGCTACTGAATGGGTAGGACCGTTTCATGATATGCGACTAGGTCTCAACCGTGCCGCTAATTATTATTATTATCCTGGATGGCATGAGCCGGGTACGGTCTTTGAATTGATGATCAATGATGCAAAATGGTCTTTATTACCAAAGGATTTACAGAAGATTGTCGAGACTGCCGCCGCGGCCACCAGTGAATGGATCTATGCACAGATGGAATTTCACAACCAACAGGCATTAACTGAGTTAAAGACGAAACAAAATGTACAGATTCTTGAATTTCCGGCAGAGGTATTGTCTAGCTTAAAGCGTCTGACCAAGGAAACGCTTGATGAAGAGGCTGCGGCTAGTCCAGCATTCAAACGAGTCTATGATGCGTATGAGAATTTTCGCGCCAACTATGCGGGTTGGGATGAATTATCCGAAGAATCTTATCAGGCAAGTTTAAGGTTGGAATAGATTTAAAGAAGGGAGCCAAAGGCTCCCTTTTATTTGAACAATCTTAATAGTTTACTGAACTTGTTTTACTATGTAATCAACAGCTGCCTTAACTTCATCATCGCTAAGCGATGCGTTCATTCCTCTAGCTGGCATCATGCCCATCTCGCCTTGAAATCCATTAATTGCATTGTTATATAATGTTTCCATGCCTTTTTCTATACGAGGACCCCATGCAGCGGCATCGCCAGCCTGAGGAATCATCGCAGCCATAGCGGCTATACCATGACAGCCCATACAAACGCCTTCATAGACTGTTTTGCCAACATCGCCACTTGCCACATCACCCGCTGGAGCTTCTTCTGCAGCCATTTCTTCAACAGCTACTTCCATTTCCTCGCCAACAGCTGTGACTTGTCCTACAGGTTTAGTCACTTCGGCTACTTTTGCTGAGCGCATTTTGGCGTCTGCCTCGTCGTCTGATGCTGCAAACTGTGCGACAACGAAAAATACCACCATCATTACGGCGATAACGCCAAGCGCCAGTGAAAAATTTCTGAAAAATATCTTATCTTGTTCTTTACTCATCATTTATCCCCAAGGGTGTATTCCAAATTTTTGGTGTTTTCTACAATTAAGGGGCAAAAGTATACCTATACCCGTGATACTTGGAAATACGGGATTGAGAGTGTGTCTGTTTTTATTCAGAGCGAGGCGCGACGACGCGCATGGTTACTCCCTGCAAGGAGGAGCTCCAACAGTAGGCGCTTTAGGCGACGCTGCTCTGGATGAAAACAGGGGTGCTATAAACCTGAATTTCCAAGTATCACGGGTATATTGTCTGTATCCGAGGGAACACTCGACATTCGTGGGATTTCAAACGGCTATTTTTAATTGGGGTATAGGTAATAAGGACAAGGCTTCGATATAGAGGTCTTTTGCCTCGCCGCGGACGCGGTCATAGTCGAAATGGTCAATACTCGATTGAAATAATGTTTCATCATCGATCATATTGGGAAATTCATCCTCATCAGGTCGTAGGCGCCCCGCACAATAAACAATAGCCGCTTCCTGTCCAAATTCAGGGGCTATCTCAGGACAATTCTGATAACGAATACCGGAAATAATTGAATTGGGGATAGACCAACTCTCAAGTATATCTGCACCCAGCTCGGCATAATCAAAACCAAAAGTTGAACGTTCGAACAAATGAAGAGGATGGGCGGTCTTTTGATGTTGAGCAATCACCTTTTGCATCAAAATTGGGTCACGAATGCCCATAACCATGTGACCTATGTTGGATAGTAAGCCCAAAATGAATAATCTGTCGGGATCATTAATTTTCAATTCTTTTGCGCATGACTTTGCTACGACGCCGCGCATTATGGAATCTTGCCAAAAGCCGGGGACATCAAAATTAACACCGACCATAGATTGAAATACATGTGAGAGGGTAATAGCCAACACAGTGTCATGGATGGTCTTTGTACCCAGTACTGAAACGGCCCTATTCAAGCTGTCAATATCTGCTGCCTGCCCATAAAAAGAGCTGTTGGCGATTTTCAAAAGCCTTGTTGTTATAGCGGGGTCAATTGAAATGACCCCAGCCAGCTCTTTCATGTTGCTTTCTGGGTCTTCAATCGTTTCCTTAATCGCGATGTAAATATCAGGTAAAGTAATTAGTTCTGCAACATCGATCAGATAGTCTTGTGTGTTTGGCACTTGCAGCACCTCCATGTTTATCGTTATTTGTAATTAGCTAATGCTGAATTTATATTCAGGATCTGTACCAAGATCGGGAATTTTTGAGAAAAAGATATAAATGTCGAAGACTGAACGGATACTTAGCTGCTGAAATGTGGTCTATATAGATAACAGGCACACTAATTGCGTTTATGCCTATACTTCAATAACGAACTTTAGTTTTACCCATTAGTATATTTAAGTTACTTAGGTGGATTCTCAATGGATGAAGAGTATGTGTTACATCCTCCAACATATGAGTGGACAGTAAGGCTTTTTAGTCGACTCAGAAAAATGCTTGGTATTAATATCAAGCTACATGGTGATCCTGCTCTATTGGCACAGGGCGAGATATTTCTATTTAATCACTTCGCACATATAGAGACATTCCTGCCGCATTATCTGATTTACCGGGAAACCAGTGCTTTTTGCCGGTGCATAGCAAAGAAGGCGCTATTTGAAGGTAATGAATCATTCAGTAAATACCTTTCCCGAGTCGGTGTCATTCCTAATGATCATGAAGAGTTGTTGCCTATGTTGGTGGCGGAGATCATTTGTGGCCGTAAAGTCGTGATCTTTCCAGAAGGCAGCATGATTAAGGACAGACGTGTCATGAATGAAAAGGGTAAATTCATGGTTTATTCACGCAAGACCGAAGCATATAGAAAACACCATGCTGGTGCGGCGGTTTTGGCTACCGCGGTTGATACTTTTAAACTCGCTGTGAATACAGCAGAGAAAGCTAATGACTGGGGTCGTATTGATGCCTGGGTTGACATGTTAGGGCTTAAAAATAGAGAACATCTGTTATTCACTGCGCGGCGGCCTACAAGAATTATTCCCGGGAATATTACCTTCTATCCAATCAATACCAGTGATAATTTTTTGAACAAGGGCGCTGGTTTTTTAAATGCAGAACTAAGTCCGAAGGTTAATGAGGAATTGATAATAGAAGCAAATTTATTATTAAAGAATACAGATATGGATATGCGTCTTGGTAGGCCTATCGACTTGGCTGATGGACGACATTGGTGGGAAAGAAACCTACAAAAATATCTAGCGCGTAATTTAAATACAGTTGAAGACTTTTTTACGCTTAAAGGATTAAACCGTCCCTGGGTTGAGAATATAATCAGGAAAACTATTCGACATAGTAGCGAAATGATACGAGACAAATACATGGAAGGTATCTATAAGGAAGTAACAGTTAATTTAAGTCACCTCGCTTCTTGCTTAATACTGGATCTGGTAGATAGAAAAGTAATCGAGATAGAAGCAAAAAAGTTTTATTTAATGGTGTATATAGCCATTAAATATGTTCAACAACAACCTAGCGTTCATTTGCATAGAAGTTTAAAAAATCCTGAAGCCTATGCTGGCCTTATTGTTGGTAGAAAAGAATCATTGAAACAATTTTTTGAGACTGCTACTGAAAATGGATTGATTGAATTAAAACATGGCAAGTTGAAGTTCCTTAATAAATTGAATGATGATTTTGAATCTGATTCTGTTCGCATTGAAAATACGGTTCAGGTTTATGCAAATGAAATGGCTCCAGTTGCCGGTGCATTAAAGGCAGTAAGTCGAGCATTGAACGAATACGAGTTTATAAAAGATACTGTACTTGCGAGTTTACATTTTGATGATGAATTACGTTGTTATGATTGGAATTACCATTACTATAGTAAGCCACGTTTTGATGATATTAATAAACATGAGTCGGCAACAGAAAGCGGTCGTCCATATTATATTCTCCCTGAAGAAGGTCGACGTGATATCGGTGTCGTCCTAGTACATGGTTTCCTCGCTTCACCTGCCGAGATGAAACCCTTGTCAGACAAACTTGTCGCTGCTGGACACCCTGTTTATGGAGTACGTTTGCCGGGGCATGGTACCTCCCCGGTTGATCTACGTGAGCGTAGCTGGGAAGAATGGTTACGTATTATTCAACGCGGCTATGAAACATTGGGTACACATGTTGATAGAGTGTGCGTCGTTGGTTTTTCTACCGGAGGTGCCTTGTCGTTAATCTTTGCCTCTGAGCATCCACCAAGTCTGGCAGGTGTAGTCGCGATTAATGCACCAGTTAAATTTCAAAACAAGACTATGAAATTCGTGCCATTTTTACATGGTGTGTCACGTCTTATGCGGTGGACCTCATCATTTGAAGGGGTCGTCCATTATAGAAGTAATAATCCCGAACACGTACGTATAAATTATCGGAACATTCCTGTTAGGGGTTTGTATGAACTAGTTCGCATGAACCATGTACTTAATCATCAGCTTGACAGCGTTCATTGTTCTTGTCTTTTGATGCAATCGACCAATGATCCGGTTGTAGTGCCCGACAGTTCGCGGATTCTAGAAGATGGGTTGGTTAATGCGAATGTGAAATATGTTGAAATAGAATCCGATCGTCACGGTGTAGTTTATGAAGATAAGGGTGATACACATAAGGTTATTATGGAATATATCCAGCAACTTTCAGAACCTTCTTTTCAGAAAGAGGCTCTTATAGAGGAACAGCAAAAAAAGGCGAGCTGAATTAACAATAATTTTTATAGGCTTAAACGGTATGATATTGATATATATAGCACGGTCTACTACTTCACAAATATGTCTTGTGGGAGCTAGTTAATGCCAAAAGAAAATACGGCAAATAAACAAAGCGTTTACGTTGTTGATGGTGCGCGTTCACCTTTCTTACGGGCGCGAGGTCGCCCCGGTAAATTTGCAGCGGCAGATCTGGCATTGCAATCAGCTCAGCCCTTAATGCTGCGCCAACCGTTTATTGCTGAAGAACTTGATGAGGTAATTCTAGGGTGTGTTGGAGCAGCTGCAAACGAAGCAAATATAGCGCGGGTTGTTTCCTTACGACTAGGATGCGGAGATGCTGTGCCTGCCTGGACCGTTCAGCGAAACTGTGGCTCCGGCCTTCAAGCCGTGGATACTGCCTTCCGTAACATCGCAAATGGTAATTCTAATATAATACTTGCCGGCGGTGTAGAGGCAATGAGTCAAGCACCATTGATGTTTAATAGAGCAATGGTTGATTTAATTAGCGATCTTTATCAAGCAAAAAGTGTTGGGCAAAAAATTTCAGCGTTAGCAAAGATAAGGCCGGGGCATCTAAAACCAGTTATTTCATTACTAATAGGATTGACCGATCCTGTTGTTGGATTATCGATGGGAAAGACGGCAGAAATACTCGCCAGTCGATTTAAAATAAGTAAAGAAGATATGGATGCGTATGCAGTTAGAAGTCATCAACGCCTGACTGCAGCACAAAATGAAGGACGCATGGGTGAAATTGAAGTTGTTTATGATCAAGATGGTAAATCTTATGCCGCTGATGATGGTGTAAGACCAGACAGCAATGTTGACTCATTATCCAATCTTAAACCTGTCTTTGATCGTAATCATGGTTTAGTGACAGCGGGTAATAGTGCTCAGGTAACTGATGGTGCGGCATGGGTATTGTTAGCTAGTGAAGCAGCTGTTAAGCAATATAAATTGATGCCATTAGGCAGAATTGTTGATTGTGATTGGGCAGGGCTGTCGCCAGCAGAAATGGGTCTAGGCCCGGCTTACGCTGCATCTGCTTTATTGAAGAATAATAAACTCGGTATCGCTGATATTGATTATTGGGAAATTAATGAAGCCTTTGCCGCACAAGTATTGGCATGTGTTCGTGCGCTTGCGGATAAAGAATTTTGCCGCGCTGAATTGGACCGAAGTAGTGCTATAGGTGAGATTGATCAAGAGCGTCTTAATGTTGATGGTGGTGGTATTAGTTTGGGTCATCCAGTAGGAGCGAGCGGAGCTCGAATTGTTTTGCATATGTTGAAAACATTGCAACGCACTAAATCTGTAAGAGGCATTGCTTCTCTTTGCATTGGCGGTGGTCAAGGTGGAGCTATGTTGTTGGAGAATACAAATGTCTAGTGAGAATAAAACTCAAAGACGTGAGTATAAAAATATTTATGTTGAGCGAGATGCAGCAGGCATAGCATGGCTTTACATTGATCAAGCTGATAGTAGTGCCAATGTTTTATCAGCAGAGATGTTTATTGATCTGGATGCTGCTATGGATGGTTTGCTTAAGGATCCACCCTCTGGTTTGGTTTTTTTATCCAATAAAAAATCTGGTTTTATCGCTGGCGCCGATGTTAAGGCGTTTACTCGTGTCCATACTGAGGCTCAAGTAAAAGAAAGTATCGAAGTAGGACAATCCATGTTTAATAGGATTGAGGCATTTGGTGTACCTACAGTGGCGGCAATCCATGGTTTTTGTCTTGGTGGAGGTCTGGAGTTGGCATTGGCCTGTGATTACCGGATTGTTTGTGACGATGAACCAGCACGTATAGGTTTGCCAGAAGTATTACTGGGGATTCACCCGGGTTTTGGTGGCAGTGTAAGACTGATACGTCTCATTGGTGCATTGTCCGCAATGCCAATTATGTTAACCGGACGCAGCCTGAATGCACGAAGAGCAAAACAGCTTGGTGTTGTTGATGATGCTGTGCCGCGCAGGCACTTAAGATCTGTAGCGATAAAGTTGATTAAGAATAAACCGTTATTAAAGCGAAAAGGAATTTTAGCAACATTAGTTAATACGTCTTTGGCTCGACCGTTGATAGCACGATATATGAAACAACAAACGGCAAAGAAAGTAAGCGAACAACACTACCCTGCCCCGTTTGCATTAATTGAGTTATGGAAATCAAAAGGCGGCAATGATCAGGCAATGATGAAAGGTGAGGCTGACTCAATTGCAAAATTGTTTATGCACCCAACCGCCAAGCGACTTGTTAGAGTATTCATGCTGCAGGAACAACTAAAAGGTTTGATTGCAAATGATGGTGGTTTTGAACCACGACATGTACATGTTATCGGTGCTGGTGTCATGGGTGGTGATATTGCCGCATGGTGTGCGCTAAAAGGAATGCGTGTGACTTTGCAGGATCGTGCTCCTGAATATATTGAATCGGCGATGCAACGTGCAAATAAACTTTTTAAACGACGATTTAAAGATAAGTATGAAAGGCAAGCTGCCAAGGATCGTTTGATACCTGATCATAAAAGTTATGGTATAGAGCATGCTGATGTCGTAATAGAAGTGATTATAGAAAATCTGGATGCAAAAGTAGCACTCTATAAAGATATAGAGCCGCGATTAAAAAAGAATGCAGTGCTTGCAACAAATACATCTAGCATCGGATTGGAAGATATTGCAAATCACCTGGAAAATCCGTCACGCTTGATTGGTCTACATTTTTTTAATCCAGTTGCCAAGATGCAGTTGGTCGAGGTGTTAAAGGCAGATGTCACTGATCTAGCACAATTTAAAAAAGGGATTTGTTTTGTTCGTGCCATTGATCGTTTGCCATTGCCGGCAAAAAGTTCTCCGGGATTTCTGGTTAACCGAATTCTGTTGCCCTATTTACTAGAAGCAGTCGAATTGTACGATGAAGGTGTGCCAATGACATTTATCGATGATGCAGCTACCCGTTTTGGTATGCCTATGGGGCCGATACTGTTAGCTGATACTGTTGGTTTGGATATTTGTCATTCGGTTGCATTGATATTATCCAAAGCCTTGGGCATGCCAATGCCGAGTATCTTATCAAAGATGATTGATGAAGAGCGGTTAGGGGTAAAGTCAGGCATGGGTTTTTATAAATACAAAAATGGTAAGCCAGTATATGGCAAGAAACAAACGAATTCTCCCTTAACAGAAAAAGAAGTCCAGGACAGAATGATATTACGATTATTGAATGAATGTGTTGCCTGTATGCGTGAAGGGATAGTTGATAATGCCGCTTTGCTTGATGCCGGAATGATCTTTGGTACAGGCTTTGCTCCTTTTACTGGTGGACCTATGCATTATCTGGAGGACCGTGGCATTAGTGAAACAAGAAATGAACTGGAATTACTGGAGAAAAAATACGGTGACCGTTTTAAACCCGATGCAGGCTGGACAGAACTACACACTTATTTGACATAATCTGAATACTTATTGAGTAATTTCACATAGTCATCACATTATTTGTTGTGTAATGTTTTATCTTTAACAGAGCATTGGTTTAAGTTATGTCCGCAAATAATCAGGGTCATCTACTTCTCATAGAAGACCATTATGATATTGCTGAAATGGTATGTGAGTATCTTGAACGATGCGATTACGTCATGGATCATGCCGCCGATGGCGTGACCGGTTTACACCTTGCCGTAAGTAATGACTATGATGCCATTATCCTTGATCTCATGCTGCCTGGTATGGATGGTATTGCTCTGTTAGAAAAAGTACGTAATGAAGCAAAACGTGTAGTGCCAGTATTGATATTGACCGCCAGAGATACATTACAAGATAAGATTGCTGGATTGGATGCAGGTGCTGATGACTATCTGGTTAAGCCTTTTGAGATTAAGGAACTGGAAGCAAGGGTAAGAGCCATGATACGTCGACAACGTGGCTTGGTCAGTCCGGAGAAATTACACGTTGCTGATCTCGTATTTGATTCCGGCACCATGGAAGTCTCACGCGCCAATACGTCTATTAAACTAACGCCGATTGGCATTAAAATTCTAAAGATTCTTATGCATGCTTCACCGCGTGTTGTTAGTAGGCGCGAGATAGAACGTCAAGTTTGGGGTGATATCTTACCGGATAGCGATACTCTACGTAGCCATATTTATAATTTGAGAAAATCAATTGATAAGCCGTTTGAAAAGCAATTGATGGAAACCATGCAAAATACAGGTTTTAGACTGGTTGATCCTGATGACCACTAACAGGGGAATCAATCAACGCTTGTTACAGGCTTTTTTAGTACAGGCCGCACTGATAAGTGTCATTGCCCTATTAGGAGTTTATGCCGCTCGTTTTGTTATTGGAGATATCTTGATCCAACGTGCATTGGACGATGAAGCATCTCATTACTGGGTGCTGTACGACAAAGATAACGCTAGCCCAAGGCCTAATACATTCAACTTAACTGGTTATATTAAATCGGCTGATGTTGTTATTCCGGCTGAATTTTTAAAGCTCGATCCGGGTTTATACAAGCTAACCGATAGTAATTCAGACCTTTATATTGTGCATGTTTCAGAACATAAAGGTGAAGTTCTTTATCTCGAATTCGATGGTGAGCAGGTCAGTGAATTGGCTTTGTTTTTTGGTATATTTCCCCTTGCACTTTTTCTTATCGTTATCTATCTCTCTGGCTGGGTGTCATATCGCTTTCTATCACAGGCAGTCTCGCCAATAATTAAAATGGCGAAAACGCTTGAGGTGTTAGATCCATTAAGCGATGAGTTTTCTGAAAAGCTTAAACAAGCCCTGCCAGACAACGTTGATCAGGAAGTTGCTATTTTATCTCAAGCATTGTCGGATTTATCTGAGAGGATTGAATCGTTTGTTGTGCGTGAACGTAATTTTACTCGAGATGCGAGTCATGAATTACGTAGTCCTATAACCGTAATCAAGATTGCTACGGATTTATTATTGGAAGATGAGTCGCTTAATGAGTCTCAGACAAGACCCTTGCAGCGTATAAAGAATAATGCTGCAGATATGGAAGAATTAATTGAGGCCCTGTTGATACTTGCGAGAGAGTCAGACAGTGCATTATCTTTTGAGCCAGTCTGTATTAATGATGTTGTATCAGAAGAGGTTGAAAGGACAAACAGTCTTTTGGTGAATAAACCGGTAAACGTCTCCATTATAGAAAACAATAAATTGTATGTGATTGGATCAGACAAGGTGCTGTCGGTAATGATCGGCAATCTAATACGCAATGCGTTTTCCTATACTGATGAAGGCAGCATCAACATCACTATCTTTGCGAATGATCTTATCATTGAGGACAGCGGTATCGGGATCGCAAAAGAAGACGTTGAAAAAATGTTCAAACCATTTCAGCAGGGCAATAATAAACAACGTGGTGGCTATGGCGTAGGTTTAACCATTGTTAAAATGTTGTCTGAGCGGTTTCACTGGGCCATTGATGTTGACAGTCAATTAGGCTCTGGTACGAGAGTAAAAATTAACTTCCCGGAAGCTTCATCAGAATAAAGCTGTCGTTTTTAGCTTCTTCACATAATCTTCACATCTGCTCGACTGTCTGTTCACAGGCAGGATTATAAGCTACATAAAAATAAAGGGTATTTATGAGCGAAAATTCACAAACATCGAGCAATCCATCTATTTCCCAAAAGTTTTGGCGTTGGATGTTTAATGATGCCTCATTGTATGAAGGATTAAGCGATGAAGAGAAGCACCAGATCGATGGTTCTAGATTGGTGGTGTTTATCTCTATGCATATTGCCTGCTTGAGTGTTTTTTATGTGGGTATTAGTTGGGTTGCTGTTGGACTAATGTTGGCATTGTATTTAGTCAGGATGTTTTTTATTACTGCGTTCTATCATCGGTATTTTTCCCATCGTACTTATGCTGTGTCGCGCCCGGTTCAATTCTTAATGGCCTTTTCCGGTTGTACCGCAGGACAGCGGGGCCCGCTATGGTGGGCAGGTCATCATCGGGGTCATCATGTAAATTCAGATACAGAGATTGATCCACATTCGCCAAGGAATGGTTTTCTGAATAGTCATATGCTTTGGTTCTTTCGTCGTGGAAATTTTTCATTACACGATCACCGTATAAAAGATTTACTCAAATACCCCGAGCTCAGATTATTGGAAAAGTTTGATTGGGTGCCTTTCTTGTTCTTATTTTTAGGGTGTTATTTTCTAGGTAGTATTTTGGCAGCATATTTCCCCGCGTTAAATACCAGTGGTGTGCAACTTTTGGTTTGGGGAGGGCTTATTTCAACTGTTGTTCTCTATCATGCAACTTACACTATTAATTCTCTGGCACATGTCTTTGGCAAGCGTCGATTTGATACTAATGATGATAGTCGTAACAATATTTGGTTAGCCTTTTTGACTCTCGGGGAAGGTTGGCATAATAATCATCATCGTTATCCTGCATCGACGCGACAAGGTTTTTACCGTGGCGAATTAGACATCAGCTTTATTTTGATTAATATGTTTGCTGCTATTGGTCTAGCTAAAGATCTAAAACCGGTGCCGGTACATATATTGGAAGAAGGTCGACAACAATGAAGATTGCTGTAGTCGGTACTGGTATCTCCGGTTTAACAGCCGCATATATGTTACATCGTGAACATGATGTGCATGTGTTCGAAGCTAATGATTATATTGGCGGACATACCAATACCATTCTTGTCAAAGAAGGTAATAAACAAATTCCAGTTGATACTGGCTTCATTGTTTTCAACAAAACTAACTATCCAAATTTATGCAGATTGTTTGATGTCTTGAATGTAGAGAGTCGAGAGTCAGACATGAGTTTCAGCGTTCATTGCGAAAAATCTGGTCTAGAATACAACGGTAGTGATCTCAACCGAGTGTTTAGCCAGCGTAAAAATATTCTTAATCCAGAATTTTGGCGAATGTTAAAAGATATCATGCGATTCAATGATGAATCACCTGCTGCATTGCGCAATGGTATTGATGACACAGTTACCGTTGCCGAGTTTGCAAAGAAGAATAAGTACTCTGAGAAGTTTATTGAATATTATCTGATTCCACTGGGTGCTTCTTTGTGGTCCAGTCCAGCAGCGCAGTTTCGTAAGTTTCCTATCAAGTTTGTTCTGGAGTTTCTGGATAATCATTGCATGTTACAGGTTAATGACCGTCCACAATGGCGAACTGTGCTAGGGGGTTCTTATCAATATATAGAACCGCTAACAAAAGGTTTTCGTGAAAAGGTATATTTAAATAAAGGTGTGAGTAGAGTCACCCGAAAAAATAATCAGGTTGAGTTGCTGTTGAGCGATGCCACAACTGAATTATTTGATGAGGTAATAATGGCAACGCATGCTGATACTAGTCGTCGCCTTGTAGAAAATATTGAGCCTGAAGAAAATAACATGTTGGAACTTTTTAAGTACCAATACAATGAAGCCATCCTGCATACAGACACCTCTATTCTACCAGATAATAAACGAGCTTGGGCAAGTTGGAACTATAGAATACCTGCGACTGAAAATAGTCATGCTGCTGTAAGTTATAACATGAATATGTTACAGGGCATTGAGAGCGAGAAGACATATAGTGTTTCACTTAACCAATCCGATCAGATTGATTCGGATAAAATAATCCGACGCATCCATTATTATCATCCGATATTTCAGCCCGGTAGAGATTTAGCACAATCACAACATGATAAGTTAATCCGCCGACGCGGTATTTCCTATTGTGGTGCTTATTGGGGTTATGGTTTTCATGAAGATGGTGTGAGTAGCGCACTAGCTGTATGTGCTACTTATGATCAGGTGCTAGCAGCATGAATAGTTGCATCTATGAAGGCTTGGTATCGCATAATCGGTTATCACCGCATAATCATTATTTTCGCTACACCTTATACATGATGTACCTCGATTTAGCCGAGTTACCGGAGCTATTCAAAGCTAATCCATTATGGTCTTCGAAACGCCCTGCTTTGGCGTGGTTTAGACGAAAAGATCATGTTGGTGATAGCGATGTGCCGCTAGATAAAAGTGTACGTCAGATCATCAAGAAAAAAACAGGGCAAGAACATTCTGGGGCAATTCGGTTGCTTACACACTTACGCTATTTTGGTTACTGCATGAACCCAGTAAGTTTTTATTATTGCTGGAATGATGAGGATACAGAGCTAGAATATATCGTTGCCGAGGTGCATAACACGCCATGGGGAGAAACCCATTGTTATGTGCTTGATAAATCTGAATTAGAGAATGACTCTGATACCTATTCATTTTTAAAATCATTCCATGTCTCGCCTTTCATGGGCATGGATCATGTTTACGAATGGCATTTGCCAAAACCAGAAGAAAAACTAATGGTTAATATGAATAGTTTTGAAAATGAGGAAAAAGTATTTAATGCTACGATGAATTTAAAAAGACAAATGATCACAGGTTTTCAACTTAATCGAGTGTTGTTTGTATATCCCTTAATGACGATAAAAATTATCAGCACTATCTATTGGCAGGCCATGAAGTTGTGGTTCAAAAAAACACCTTTCTATTCTCACCCAAAACATTTAACGCAAGAGACAACAAGATGAGATCAACGACACTAAAGCCAGATGAATTTAAAACAACGGGCACGGCAAATGTTTTTGTCATGATTGCAAAAAAGATAATCCGACAAAAAATCAGTAGCCTGCCTTCTGGTTGTATTGCTATCAAAGATGAACTTGATGTGTGGCAAACCGATGCCAACCGTGAGCCGGACTTTACATTAGAGATTCACGATCTACGTTTTTATGTGGATGTGTTGTTGGCGGGCAGTAACGGTGCGGCGAGTGCTTATCGAGATGGTTATTGGTCTTGTGATAATTTAGTCGGCCTATTTCAGTTGATGGTAAGAAATCTTGATAATACAGATCAACTTGAGAATGGCTTAGCAGCACTTGGTAATTGGTGGTTACGACGAAGACATAAAACGAGAAGTAATACACGTCAAGGTAGTCAGAAAAATATTCATGCGCATTACGATCTCGGTAATGACATGTTTCAGTTATTCCTAGATAAGACGATGACCTACTCTTCAGCCATATTTCTTAATGATCAATCGACGCTTGAAGAAGCCTCAATAGAAAAGCTCGACCGAATTTGTCGCAAACTTGATCTACAAGCGCACCATAAAATAATTGAGATAGGTAGTGGCTGGGGTAGTTTTTCGATTCATGCGGCGAAAAACTATGGTTGTCATGTCACAACGATCACTATTTCAACAGAACAATACAATCTTGCTAAAGAACGAATAGCGGAGCAAGGGCTCACGGATCTTATCGATTTAAGGCTATGCGATTATCGTGATCTAACCGGAAAATTTGACAAGCTTGTCTCTATCGAGATGATTGAAGCTGTTGGCGATGAGTTTTTGCCAGCATATTTCTCTAGTTGTGCATCACTATTAAAATATGATGGCCAAATGTTGATTCAGGCAATTACGATGCCTGATCAGCGATATAAACAATATTTAAAAAGTTCTGATTTTATCCAACAGTTTATTTTCCCTGGTAGCTGCGTTCCTTCCTTGACCGCGATGGTTGATGCGGTGACAAAGGCATCTGATTTACGTGTTAATCATGTTGAAGATTTTGGTTTGGACTACGCAATGACCTTGCGTGTTTGGCGAGAAAACTTTAATGCAAGACTCGATGAAGTCAAACAACAGGGTTATGGTGATGATTTTATCAGGCTTTGGGAATACTACCTTTGTTATTGCGAGGCAGCCTTTCTTGAGCGTTATACCGGTGTTGTGCATATGTTGATGAATAAACCTGCTTATGGCAGAAACGCGATCAGCTCAACAAATCAAGTTTAATCTGAGCCTGTGAAAATAACTAACTTCATCCTGTTTCAGCTGGCCTGGTTTGTTACGATTATGTCGGCAGCTGAAGGAATGCCCTATATTGGTGTTCTTTTTACAATGATCTGGATGTTTGTTCATTTATCCATCATGGATGGGTTACGTAATACAGAGATAAAGTTATTTTTATTTGCCGCTCTCTTAGGTTTTCTACTGGATTCAATATTAGTCGTGACTGGATTCATAGCCTTTCCCGAGCACACTTTGATGTCTGGCCCTTCTCCTCTGTGGATGGTCTGTCTTTGGATAAATCTTAGCGCTACCCTCAACCTCTCTATGTCGTGGTTAAAAGGCCGTTATCTGCTTGCTGGTGCTATGGCAACTGTTGCAGGCCCAATGGCTTATCTTGCCGGTGAAAAGCTGGGTGCAATTACACTATTCGGAAGCACTTCTGTTTTTGTTGTTTCGATTATGTGGTGTGTTGCTATGCCCTTACTAATATGGGCCTCAGAAATATTTACCAGACAACAATTAATCCAAGAACAAATGATGTCTCTTGGTTTGGAGAAATCTAAATGACATTAGCATCAATATTTTTGATTGCCTGGAGTTTTAGTGCGCTTGTGATGTTGCTGCTATGGATGGTGCAATTTAAAACAGAGAATGCGGGTATCGTCGATGTTGCTTGGTCATTTTTAACGCCACTAGTTGGAGTCTGGTTAATACTCATGGATCAAATCGACAATGGAACCCGCCAATGGTTAATTATTGGACTCGCTCTTTTCTGGGGTTTTCGTTTGGGAGCTTTCTTATATAAGCGGGTCATGAATGAGGTTGAAGATGGTCGCTATCGATACATGCGCGAATACTGCGGTAAGTATGCGCAAGTTGTGATGTTCGTTTTCTTTCAAGTGCAAGCGACATGGACAATATTGTTTGCTTTGCCATTTTGGGCCGCGGCAAGAAATAGTAATCCTGACATTGGTTTCTTAGATATGCTCGGGATACTAGTATGGATCATTGCTATCGCTGGCGAGGTTATCAGCGATCAACAATTACACCGTTTTAGAATAAACCCTGACAATAAAGGCATTGTTTGTAAAATTGGTCTATGGCGTTATTCTCGCCATCCCAACTATTTTTTTGAATGGCTGCAATGGTGGGCTTTTGTTTTAATTGGCTACGGGAGTGATTATTGGTGGCTAACTTGGACAGGTCTGATTGTTATTTATGTATTTATCACCCGCATTACGGGTGTGCCCTACACTGAGCAGCAGTCTATCCGTAGTCGTGGTGATGCTTACAGGGAGTATCAGAAAACGACAAGTATGTTCTTCCCTCTGCCACCGAAGGTCTTATCATGAGAACTGCAGTTAACAAAAATCGATTTATTTCGATGCCAGCAGTTATTGCCTCCGGTGGTTTCTTAATTATGTTAGTCGTCGTCAGTTTTGCGTTAGTCTATGGTGACTTTTTTATAGAGGGTGCTGTGTTAGTCGATATGGCATGGGGCATGGTAACGCTTGTTGATCTTTATTTAGGATTATTGCTGTTTTCTTTTTGGGTTCTATGCCGTGAAGAAAATAAAACAATCGCATTATCATGGTCTGTTCTGATTTTATTACTTGGTAATATGCTGTCTTGTCTTTATATTCTGAAATCATTTTATGAAGCGGAGGGTAATATGACAAGGTTTTGGTTGGGTAAGCGGAGTAATAGTACTTAATTATATGTTTAGGATCTTTCTATTAACTATTCTCTCTTTATGGATATCTTCGGTTGTTGCTGGAGATGGCATGACTCGGGTGGGGTATGCCTATGACAGTACTACTAATAAATTACTCTATACCGAAAGTCATCATGAGAAATACAATGATGGTCTGTTACAGCGCTCAGAAGTGATTTATAAGGACCCTGCGGAAAATATTTTTGCTAGTAAGGTTGCAGATTTTCGTAATAGTCAATTTATGCCTGAGTTTGCATTAGAAAATACGCTCACGGGACATGTAGAAAAAACGCGTTTTATAGACAATAAATATGAAGTTATTTTTAGTGAATCAAAAGATAAAACCCGGAAAGAATCACAAATAATTTATGAAGATAGCGCGATTAGCGACGCTGGGTTTGATAATTTTATTATTGAGAACTGGGGCCAGATTATTGAAGGAAAGAAATTCAAACGCGATTTTCTTGTGCCTAGCATGCAAGAATTTTTAAGTTTCAGAATATATCAAGATGCTATCGTAAATAAAGAAGGACAATCATTAAGATTAATAAACATTGAACCAGACAGTTTTTTTGTGCGCGTCATTGCCGGCACATTGAAACTTTACTATGACAGTGAAAAGCCTGCATTAAGGGTGTTTGAAGGCGTTTCAAATATGCGTGATAGTCAAGGTGATAATTATAACGTGCTAATAAAATATGAAGATGTTAAATCACAAATACTAAGTGTTAATGAATAGGTGTTTAGTCTTTAACATATTTATCCTTTAATAGTCAGAGTTTCTAAAGAGATGAAGCAAATAAATTTTATCATAGGATGTGGTTATCTAGGCAGAAGCTTGCTTAAGCATTTGCGTGGTGAAAGAAACTATATCGTAAATAGATCAGAACAGCATAGCGCTATGAATGCAGCTGAAGATTATCGCCAGCTCATTTTAAATGTTAATGATAAAAAAACCTGGAATAATTTAGATGTGCTTTCTAAAAAAAGCAGTATTAGAATTTATTTTATGGTCCCTCCAGGCCAAATAGATCAAAAGGCTTTCCCAGATTTTATTGAACGATTAAATAAACTTGATGTTCAAAAAGCTGTTTTGGTTTCGTCAACGGTTGTTTACGGTAATAAAGACAGAATTGTTAATGCTGATAGTGATGTCAGTATTGATAGTGAAAGAGCAGAGCGACAGAGCGCTATAGAACAAGATTGGTTAGCCTCTGTAAAAAAAGGAAGTATTATTCGTTTTGCAGGAATATATGGGCCTGATCGCGTGATTGGAAAACACGGGATATTAAAAGGTGATACGATTAATGGTGATCCTGATGGCTGGCTTAATTTGATCCATGTTGATGATGGTGCACAATTGCTAAAGCGCATAGGCACGATGGACGAATCTGAACCAATAGAATTAGCTTGTGATGGCAATCCAATCAAGCGCTTCGAGTATTATTCATTTTTAGCGGAAAAACTTAATCAAGCACCACCAATATTTTCTCATGGCAGCAGTGATCGTGGTATTGGTCGAAGGTGTGATAACAGCGTTACCATCTCACGTTCTGGTTGGCAGCCGATGCATGTAGATTTTCGCGAAGCTATTTCTAACTTGATTAAGCAGCATGAAAATTAATCGCATACTTGTTTTTCAACACCTACGTATTGAACATCCCGGCATATTTCGTGACTTTTTTAAAGAAGACGGCATTGAGTCGACTATTGTTGAGCTTGATGAAGGCGATCAAATTCCCGATTTAAAAGAATTTGATGCACTGTGGGTGATGGGCGGACCTATGGATGTATGGGAGGAAGCTGAATATCCCTGGTTATTAGATGAAAAAGCAGCTATCCGAAAAGCCGTAATTGAATTAAAGATACCTTATGTTGGTATCTGTCTTGGCCATCAATTATTAGCCGATGCACTTGGTGGTGAAGTTGGTCCGGGAGATCATCCCGAGGTTGGTGTTATGGCGATTCATAAAACTGAGTCAGGCAAACAAAGTCCTTACTTGAAAAATATGCCGGACAAGATGAATTGTTTACAATGGCATAGTGCTGAAGTAAAGGTTGCTCCAACCGGAATGGATGTTTTAAGTTCTTCGGATAAATGTGCTATCCAATCTTTATCGTTGGGAACACAAGTCTTTACCATGCAATACCATCAAGAAATTATTACATCAACTGTATCAGACTGGAGTATTATTCCAGCTTATACCGAAGCACTGGAAAAAAGTCTGGGTGAAAATGCTGTCAAAAAACTTGAACAAGATGCACTGGAAAATATGCATGACTTTAATAAAACATCAAGGCAGTTATACGATAATTGGAAATTAACGATTTTGAATTAGTTATGCCATGAATAATACAAATGATGTGGAATCACCTTGCGTAAGAAATTGTTGTTTGGATGAAGATGATGTTTGTATGGGATGTTTTAGAACAATTTCAGAAATCATCGAATGGGGCCAAGCGAATTGTGAACAACGCATAGCCATCTTGCAAATGGCAAAACAACGAGAAATTAAAAGTAATAAACCGTTCATTAAATGAATAAAAAAACGGCATCACATTGTATTCGTTTTCGCTTGGCCATTGAGGCAGAAAAGTATCTTGCTTATTACAAAGGGATAGCACGAGACATTGTGGTGCGTTCAGAAGACAATAGGAATATAAAATTCCCAGCCGATGCGATTCGAAAATTTCTCACACACGATGGCATATTTGGTTTATTTGAAATTCAGTTTGATGACAATAACATTCTGATTAGAATCATTCAGATAAACTAAAAGCACTTTTTTACTGATACGAATAGAGGAAGAGTATTATTATTTAATTTCTTTATTTAATAATTTGTCTTTCTTGCGTGATTCCGTAGCAAGGTCTTTTTTGTATTCGATCAGTTTATTCATCAACTTTGTATTACTCGTTGCGAGAATCTCAACGGCTAATAGTCCAGCATTTTTACCTGCACCAATAGCGACCGTTGCAACCGGAACGCCGCCCGGCATTTGCACGATTGATAATAATGAATCCATACCACTTAATGCTTCAGTTTTAACCGGAACACCAATGACAGGTAAGGGTGTTTGGCTGGCGACCATGCCGGGTAAATGTGCTGCGCCTCCGGCGCCAGCAATAATAACCTTCAAACCTTTTTTATAAGCATTCTTTGCATACTTGGCCATGTCATCAGGTGTACGGTGTGCTGAGACAACGTGTACCTCATGGGCGACTGTAAACTGTTCACAGATATCTGCAGCTGCTTTTAAGGTTGGCCAGTCTGAATCACTGCCCATGATAATACCTACGAGAGGTTTGCTTTGCGCTTTCATTTTTGTGCTCCGAAACGAATACATGATGCTGCCTTTGATGCAATTTGTTCAGCGTCATTAATATCTGAACCTAACGCTGTGATATGTCCCATCTTGCGACCTATGTTTGTTGTTGTCTTTCCATATACATGTATATGGGCGCCCTTTACTGCCAAGGCTTGTTCAATGCCAACCGGGTAGCCCGTGCCCTGCTCTTCGCCGAGCATGTTTATCATTACCGCTGCTGGCGCAATCATTTCAGTTGAACCAAGTGGCAGACCGAGGATGGCCCTTACATGATTTTCAAACTGTGAACATGCACAAGCTTCAATCGTATAGTGGCCGGAATTATGTACCCTTGGTGCCATTTCGTTAAGAATAATTTGATTTTCTTTGGTGAGAAACATTTCGACGCCAATAGTACCCACACCATCAATAGTTGTTACTGCCTTGCGTGCGAGTTGAATCGCTGCATCAGCGAGGTCATCATTAATTCGGGCAGGTGCTCGTACTATGTGGCAGATGTGATCTTTCTGTACGGATTCAACCACGGGGTAATTGACCATTTCGCCATTTGAACCGCGTGTCACCATAACTGCTAATTCACCAGCGAAATTACAAAAACCTTCAACGTAGAGTTCTCGATTATTGCCATCCAACTTTATCCATGCATCTTCAATATCTATTGCGCTGTTTAAAGTGGCGTTTCCTTTTCCGTCATAGCCATTGCGTCTTGCCTTTAAGACTAGTGGCCAGCCAAGTTGATCGGCGTGTTGATTGATTTCTTCCTGTGAGTTGACGGCCGCAAAGGGTGTAACCGCAATCCCGGCATCACTTAAGGCCTGCTTTTGAATCAATTTATCTTGTACTAGCCCAATCGTTGTCGAGCTTGGGTATAGTTGATGGCCTGCTTGTTCTACGGCTTGTAAACTATTCGCATCGACAAATTCATTTTCCAGAGATACTACATCGACCTTGTCTGCCAAGTTGAGTAGATTGGACGGATCGTCCCAGTCGCCATATAAAATTTCTGCGGCAAGACATGAAGACGGTGTGTTTTCTGTTTTTTCCAGAATGACAATCTCACACCCTAGCTCCATCGCGGGTAGCGCAGTCATCTTTGCAAGTTGACCACCACCAACGATTCCAATTCGATGTCCACTCGCAATATGCTTATTACTAGTCTTGTTATGAGTATTTGCCATGGGATTCCTTAATACACATCCGTAAAAAAGTCGGCGAATTTAGCACAATCTACGTAGTAAATCTGTAGTTCTGTGATAGTAGCCAAGATAGCTGTATAGATTATGGGTTAGATAGGGTCATGGTGGATACAAAAAACGTTTGTAATGTGGTTATTTGAAACCAGTTTATTGGTTATTAACAACCAAATTAACCAATAAAAAGGACTTTATCAAATTGGTTATAACAATATAAGTCATTGAATTTAAGTGAAAATAACATGTTTTTGCGAATATGGCACATGATCTGCTCTATATTAAGATAAGAAAAAACTTTATATACAAACTTTTAACTTAATACGAGGATATAACAATGAATTGGCAAACACCTGAATACAACGACATCCGTTTTGGTTTTGAAGTAACAATGTATATCAACAACAAGTAAGACTTCCTTCTCGGAATAAAAAAGGGACCGTAAGGTCCCTTTTTTTATGTCTGATTCTTAAGTAATTAAATCAGACGGAGTTGGTCTTCACTAATACAACAATTACGGCCACTATTTTTTGCTTTATATAAGGCCTTGTCTGCTCTTTTGAATATCGTATCCAGATTATCTTTACCCTTGAATTCAGCGAGGCCACAGGAAATGGTTATTGATACTGTTTTATCACCATACTGGAATGAGCAGCCTTCTATACTTTCTCTTAATGATTCTGCGACAGTTATTGCAGCGGATAGGTCTGTTTCCGGTAAGATTAATGCGAATTCTTCACCACCATAACGGCAAAAAAAGTCACTGCCGCGTACTTTTGAATTGCATTTTCCCGCGACAGTTTGTAAAACAATATCACCTGCTTTATGACCATATGTGTCATTTACATTTTTAAACTTATCTATATCGACCAGGCATAGTGTTAATTTATTGTTGTATCGTTGCCAGCGACGGTACTCATGGGTAATGCGTTCATCAAACGCCATACGATTTGGTATTTTTGTTAATGCATCGGTATAAGCTTTGCTTCTTTCTTCCTCAATGCACTTTCTGAGTTTTTCAGTTTCGGACTCCATGTTGCATAGGCGGTCTGTCAGTTCCTTATGATTATGGTCAGATGTTTTTTTCCGGCTCTGCTCAACAGTAATAAACTGATCCATGTTGTTTTGTATAACTTCAATTCGGCTGTTGATTGTATTCTTGATGTTTTCTATTGAATCGGCTTCATCAACACCTGTTTGGATTAAGTTGATTTGTTTTTCCATTTCAGTATTTAGTGATACTGAGTTCGAAAATGACTCGTTCTCAAGGGTTTCTATATCAGCTACCTGCAAGGTAATCTCATTTAATTGCTGAGTTACTTTTTTCAGAAAGCCTTCAGTCTCTATTAGCTCAGCCTGAACCTCCATGTAGGCATTGCTTATCGTTAACGCTATGCGGCGTAGTGAATTGCCAATGTCAGCACCATCGCTTCGTTGTTCAAGCTGTTGTTTAAGCGTGTCGAGTTTAGCCTGCGATTTTCCTGGGATTGTTATCCAGTCAAGCATAGTAACCAGGTGGCCTATAGTAAATTCAGACTCTTTCTCTGTTATAGCGGGTGTTGATGTTTTGCTGTCTGTCTGGGGGGCATGTAAGTTTATTTTCTCTATGCATTGGTTGATTACTTTTAATTTTTCCTGCTCGCTCTTTAATGCGATGGACTTTTTACATAGATCAGCAAGCGAAGCCTCCGTGTTCTCATGCTCGGCTAGTTTTCTTAAGAACACCTTAAAGATGTCAGGTTTCTGTTTATCCTTTGTCGATGATTTATTTATATTAGCAATGACATCATTAATTGATTTTAATTGGCTGATGGGTTCTATGGAGTTGTCTTGTATATCATTATTGATCTCATCGACTGTCTCTGAATATTGATCAAATTGATTGTCGCTTGATAATAATTGAATTACATTTGTGACTAATTGGTTTGTTCTTGATGCATCGGCATCTTTGTCCTTTTTCAGAGACAGGATGGACAGAACAATTTGTTCGATTTCTTCTTTTGGTAGGCTGTTGCCGGATTTCTTTAGAGCCTCTTTGAGGTCAAACAGCTTTTTATCGAGAATGTCATTTGAACCTTGATAGGCGAAGGTTAACCTTAATACGGTTTTTAGTAATTCCTGCTGTTGTTGCTCCCACTCCTTCTCTTTTACATCCAGTTCTTTCAGGGTCTGAACGTATTGTTTTTTCCAGTCTGTATCAGGGTCGGCAGCGTTTTCTTGTGAGAGCATTGATTGTATCCGGCAATTAAATAAAACATGTTGCGGGCTTTACAATCGATGGTTTGAATCATTCCTGCCATACAGACAGGAATGAATGATTCTGAATCTATAGTCTACTCGTTTGTAAAGCTCGCCCTTTCTTTATCGACGAGTTGATCAATAACCTTTAGTACATTTTCAAAACTGCCGGCAGTGGAGCCACTAACCATGTACTTGCCATTGACAATGACGGCTGGGACGCCTGTGAGTTTGTATCGCTGTCCCATGACAAAGGCCTGTTTAACCTTGGTCTGAACCTCATCAGATTCATATGCTTTTGTGAATTCGTTCTTATCGACACCATGATTTACAAAGAATTTTTTGATTGAATCATCGTCATGAATCTTTTTCTTTTGTTTGTGTATGGCATCAAATAATGGTGTATGGATAGCATCCAAAGCACCTAATTTCTCTGCAGTAAAATAAGCCTTGGCATGAGGTATCCAGTTTTTGCGAAAAATACCCGGCATGCGTCTAAATTCCACGTCATCAGGCTTGGATGCTAACCATTTGCTTATATGTGGTTCAAAATCAAAACAGTGTGGGCAGGCATACCAAAATACTTCCACTACCTCTATTTTGTCTCCCGACTGGGTTGGTTGTGCTGGAGAGATGGTCACATAGCCATCGCCATCAGCGTATGATTGCTTGCTAATCAGGAGAAATAAAAATATCGAAAGAGTCGTAACTATTTTTTTCATGGTAATCCTTAAGTTTATTATATTTTGGCCGTGTTTAACCTGGTCTCATGTTTATGACAGCTAAATTCAGGTTTTTACTTCAGCAAAAGTATGAATTTTTTAATGCAGGCCTTGAATATATTGAGATACAGCCTCAATTTGGAGGTTCGTCATGGGTCCAGTGATGGTACGCATCATATTATTAGGGTCATTACTACGTTCTTCAGCCTTGAACATTTTAAGCTGCATAGCAGTATATTCAGCGTGCTGACCACGTAAGGCGGGATACAGGGCAGTTGGGTTGCCAGCGCCATTAGGCCCATGACATGCCATACAGGCAGGAACACCCGTTGTGTAGTCCCCAGCTCGATAGATAAGCTCGCCTGTTTCAATTAGTTCAGGTTTAGCAGCACCCAAGGTCGTTTTTTGACTGGAAAAATAAGCACCGAGGTCGAGCATATCTTGATCGCTTAGTGGTGTTACCATCGCTGTCATCTGCGCGTTAACGCGGTTTCCTTTTTTGAAATCATTTAACTGTTTAACGATGTAGGAAGCATGTTGCCCAGCCAGTTTTGGCCAAACAGGGTTTACACTATTGCCATCAACACTATGACACGCAGCACAAGTTTGTGAGAGAGCCTTGCCATTTGCAGGATCGCCTCCGGCAGCATAGGTATCAGCAGAGGTAAGCGTTAACAGACAAACAACAATTAAATAATTTTTCATAATTCCAGATCCTTTAAGACAACAATATATGCCGGGTAGTAACAATAAACTCATAGTATGATTATTTTTCAGAACAATGTCCTGATAATGAAGGTTAATTCAAAACCAAATAATCTTCAAAAACATAAGCAAACTATTTTAATGGTTAAATAAAATTTAGCAGTTCACTTAGATATGACAATAAAAACAGAACAAATGATACCAAATGGTTGGTACAGCCGCTTTGAATTTATCAAAGGCGTAACCGCATTTAATCATCTGCCGGAGGATATTGGCGCTGAGGTTGCCTTTGCAGGGCGATCTAACGTTGGAAAATCGAGTGCCTTAAATAAGATCACCAATCGGCGTTCTCTGGCTAGAACCAGTAAATCGCCCGGTAGAACCAGAGAATTAAATTATTTTGCCTATGATGAATCCACACATATCGTTGATCTACCGGGGTATGGCTATGCAAAGGTAGACGAAACAATGAGAAATGCTTGGGCAAAATTACTCGAACGTTATTTACGCGAGAGAAACTCCCTGAAAGGTGTGTTCCTGATCATGGATATTCGGCATCCAATGGGGAAATTTGATCAGATAATGCTGGATTACTGTAAGAGCTGTGATTTGCCATTACATGTCCTCTTGAACAAGTCAGATAAGCTATCTAAAAGTGCGGCAAACAAGACAACCATGGGTATCAGTCGTGAACTGGCAGATATCGATGGCAGTGTGCAACAGTTCTCTGCTTTGAAGGGGCTGGGGCTAGATGAGGCACGTCAAAAACTCGCTGATTGGTTGTTTTCGGTGTGATTTTCTTCAGCATAAAAAAATGCCCCGGGTGATCTCTTTAGGGGAAAGTGTGCATCCGGGGCCAGAATATCCCGGCTGGGGAGAACCGGGTTAATTTTTCCTTCTAAGGGAAAAAGAAGGAAAAATATGCTGATAAATGCTTAGAGCCTAAGCATTACGTAGAGTTCCCGGGAATTAGGTTTTGTCAACGAAATATTTACGTTTATGCACAGTTATTTTTTGTGGCTCATTGGTATCTCATAAGCGACACTTGGGATCCTCTGAAGGTAAATAGAGCTGGTGTAAGTAATTGATATATATGAATAAATAGAGTGATGGTTAGTTTTTAACAGTTTTGTCATAGATGTGTTAGCCATGGTCTTTTTGACGTTGTTTCCGCGCTGCATCCACAGAGTTATCCACAGAAAATGTGGATAAGAAACTAACCCTGAACAGTAGCAATTACTTAGCTGATCTAAGCTAGAAATGACCTGAAGAGTTGTAGCTAAGAATCCACTAAATTTAAGCCTTAAAGTCTATTTAAGGACTTTGATCAGCGATCCGTTTTCAGGCTCGCCTGTTGGATATTTCGCATTTAAAAGTCGCAATTGTGATTCTGCATGGTTTTCTAGTGGAGATTGTTTGGCCAGACGGTTAAAGCGTGTTTTGATATTCGCTTTTTTGATGTTAATCCGTATCGGCTTCGCCAAGATTCTTTCATCTGCAGACAATGAATGAAAGCTTTTAGCTGTTTCAAGTATGGCATTGTCATACTTCGCTAGATTATTACCTTTAGCCATACCGGCGATTATGTAGGCCCTTTGTTGAAAATAGATGACTGTGAATCGCGTAGGTATACTGCCTTGCTTATTGGTGATAACCGAGATACCCGTATGGGCAACGAGACCATTTATACTTAATGACGACTCATTTTCGAGATTGTTTAATCCCATGCGTTGTATCATGAAATTTCTGGGTGACAGTTTATTATCTACGTCTTCAGCACTTATTTGCATCAAGGCATTGCCATCAGCAGCAGTTAACAGGAGTCGGTCTGGAAGATTGGTCATATTCCATTTTTCTGGGAAACGCATGGAGAATCCCAAACCTTCATGATAGAAATTACGGCCGCGTAAAATACCCTCTTGCGGACTATCGCCAAATACCAAATTATCAATGTGTGAAATGTATTCATCTCGACCGACAAAATTTACTGTTCCGGATTCGTTAAGTCCTTTGGCCATATCAATGACTTCCTGAAGGCGCGTGTCACTATCCGGGTGTGTTGAAAAGACACCATGGTAGGCCCTTGGTTCTCGTCCTTCGGCTTGCGCCAGTTCTCTATCAAATACTTCCTGGTTTTTTAATACGCGGATAACGTCTAGCATGGCTTCCGGGTTATAGTTCGTTCGGGCGAGATACTGAGCACCGAGGCGATCAGCTTCTAGTTCATGAGTACGTCCATAGCCACGTAGCAATGCCCCACCAGCGAATTGCACTAACTGGTTCGACGCTTGAGTCATGCCGGGTACAAATATAGAAGTTAATGCAGCCCCGATGTTTGTTAGTTGAGTTGCGCTATGTTGTCGCACGGAGTGCCTTGCCGTGACATGCCCTATTTCATGACCAAGTACCGCAGCTAATTCTGCCTCAGAATTTAAGTAGGCCATTAATCCACGAGTTATGTATATGTATCCGCCTGGTAAGGCGAAGGCATTGACTTCTTTGCTATCGAGCACAGTAAAACTATATGACAGGTTCGAGCGATGGCTATTTATGGCGAGTTTAATACCAATGTTTTGAACGTAATTTTGTAAAGCTGGATTGTCGTAGACAGTATATTGTTTAAGGACATCTGCATTAGTCTTACGCCCTAACACTAGTTCGTCGTTTTCACTAAGCAGAACCAAGTCTTGCTTTCCCGTGACCGGATTAACAGCACATGAACTTATGGAGAGTAAAGATAAAAAATATAAGGAGATTAGATATTTCATTTCATGATTTTAAGACAGACGGTTAAATAATTCAGTTCAATATTCAGTTTTGGTAATTTTTAAATCCAGATTGTGACGCAGTTGCATGCGTAATTGGCCTTTATGCTTATATAGCCAACCGCTAGCTTCAATGGTTTGAGTTTCCAATGAGTGTAATTCCGATTTATTAAAATATTTTAAGTCAGCATTTTTTATCCTAAGTGCGACATTGTTTTCAAGGTTTATCCAGACTGATGACCTGCTGCTTGAGACTTGCCGTACTTTACCTGAGATGAAATAAAATCCTTTTTCATAGCCAGTGAGCGATTTTACGTTGTGTGTTTTATAACGTGATAGTTCCCAGAGTCCCAATCTTTGATCTTTGGCAAATTGACTGGTTTTGTAATAACAATCGGCAAAAGAAAGGTTTGGAGGAATCCGTAGCGGCATTGCCAACCCAGACTTAAGTAGATGGTATTGTATGTTCATGTCACTAACATAAATATGAGCCAGAGTTCTGCCGTGGCGATCATGGCGCTCTAATCCATAAACAAGATTGACGATCGATGTTCTGCCAAGTACCTTTTTAAGCGCACTTCGTGCATTGACTGCTCCCGCTTCAGATGGGCTATTATTGTGACTCAATTCGGGTGTATTTATGCCAATTAATCGGATATGTCTTTTGTCGTTTAAAACAACAGTGTCACCATCAATGACATAGTCAATGATTGCTTTTTCATCAAAGTGGGTACTTACACAGTCTTGCTTAAGCTTCTCTTCAGATAGACATATTGGGCTGGCAAGGATTAATACTGCGGGAATAAAAAAACGCCCTGAAAGGGCGTTTTTAAATATTTGGTAATGCTTCTTTAAAACAATATTACATCCCGTATTTTTTGCGGAATTTATCAACTCGACCTGCTGTATCCAGCATTTTCTGTTTACCGGTGTAAAATGGGTGGCATTCAGAACAAACGTCAAGATGGAGCTCGCCGGTGTGCGTTGAACGAGTCTTGAATGCGTTGCCGCAACTGCATTTAACGTCAACTTCATCATATGTTGGGTGTATGTCTGTTTTCATGTTTTTTACTCAATTCGTCTAATCGTCAATCTGGGGCGGGGAGTTTATGCGAAAGCTGAGCATTCCGCAATCCTGTGAGGCACTGGATTTTAATCTTTATCCTTATTTAAACGATCTTTTAAGTCCATTATTGTAGCTGATCGCCTAGCCTGGCTGGATGTGTCTCGAATTTGGCTTGGATCGGTTAATTGTTTTAAATGGTCGACTAAGCCATCTTCCCCTATTGTCTTGTCCCACATCATTTGTGAAATCTTTAAGCAAGAGGCCATTGGATTCGTTGAAGTAGCGCGAACCTGATCAATTTGCCATTGTAGACCTTCCATGCGTCGCCGTATCTTTGGTGATGACTTATCAAGGACGTCTTGTATCATTTGCTGACGCTTATTTTCAAAAGCGTCAGGGTCTTCCTTGGCGAGGTTTGCCCACTCATCGAAATCAAACTTTGTGCTACTACTAATGTTATGCATATGATTACGGTCTTAATTAAGCTGTTATCGTCGAATTAGCTGATAATCAATAGTCTTTTATAACGCTAAAGATCAAATTCTGCAACCACTGGCGTGTGATCTGAGGGGCGTTCCAGTTTGCGAGGCTCTTTGTCGATATAAGACGCACAACATTTTTTTGCTAAGTTCTCTGAGGCAAGGATAAGATCAATCCTTAGGCCGCGATCGCGTCTGAATCCAGCGGCGCGGTAATCCCACCAGGAAAAACTTTTTTCTGCTTGATCAAATGAACGAAAACAATCGCTGAAACCACTGGCTAATATTTTATTTAATTCATCTCGCTCGGGCTGGCTTACAAGATTGCATCCTTCCCATTCTTCAGGGGCATGCACATCACGATCTTCAGGCGCAATATTAAAATCGCCTAAGATAATGACAGACTCATTTTTTGTTTGGAGTTGTTTGATAAAAGGATGCAGCTTTGAAAACCATTCCAATTTATAACGATATTTGTCTGAATCCACTTCTGAGCCATTAGGAACATATAGATTTAAAACGGTCACGCCTTGGGTTTTAACCGCCAAGACTCGTTTTTGCACATCATCATAGTCTGGTAAGGCTGTTGCTATGGTTTCAATAGGTGATTTACAGATGGTTGTAACACCGTTATAGGTTTTCTGGCCAACAAAACTGACGTGATAACCCGCTTCTTTTATTGCCTCTCCGGGAAAGTTTTCATCGGTTGTTTTAGTTTCTTGTATAGCGAGAACATCAGGGCTTTCTGACTCTAGCCATTGCAAAACATGCGGCAGCCTGACTTTAAGGGAATTGACATTCCAGCTTGCTATCTTGAACACGATATATATAGGGAGTTTAAAGTTATTAAAATTAGTTTAGAAAAAAACTAGTCGAATCAAACGCGAAAACCACCGTGTCTGCGTCGATTATGGAAGTCGAGTATAAAAATACCTCCCGCTATACCGATCACAAAAGCGATAATTAGTGTCACTATCATCTGTTTCATGCTGCTTATAGAAAAAGAATCTTCACTCAAGGATTCTGAATTTGCTTCCACTTCAATTCCAGATGATTCGAGTTGTGAGATTAGTTGTCGATTTTCCTGTTTCAGCTTTTCAATATCAGCGAGTAATTTCCCTGAGTTATCTATATCTGCAACATTTGTTTTAAGGGCGGCGAGTTGTGCTTCAAGATCTCCGGCTTTCAAGCGTTCCGAGTTTAATTGCTGTTCAAGCTCCTTTTGAGCTTCTGTCCCATTGGCAGGCGCTGTCGTTGTTGTAGTCTTCAGCTGCGCAACCTCTTGTTTCAAAGCTTCGTTGCTTTTTTCCAGTTCAGTGATGCGCGATTTGCCGGGTTTTTCTAAGACGACATATTTGCTATTTATCCAACCCTTAGTTCCACCGCCTTCTTGAACATGAATCAAATCATTATCGCGTTCGATGACAGATAATGATGTGCCACTAGGCACGAGTTTGATGATTGGGCTGTCTATGGTGCGATTTTCATGTAAACCAATATTTAATTCATCGATCACATAGACTGTCTCTGCATGGGCAATAGTTGCCAGCAGACAAAATATGCCGAGTAGCGCGTGTTTCACTCTGAAGTTATGCATTATTTATCCTTAAGCTGTAATTCCCGAATGTCTTAATAAAGGCTCAATACTCGGTTTTCGTCCACGAAATTCAACAAATAAGTCCATTGGCTCACGACTGCCACCTTGTTCAAGAATTGATTGAAGAAATTCTTTCCCAGTCGCTTTGTCAAAGATACCTCTTTCTTCGAATTTGGAAAAGGCATCTGCGGATAAAACTTCGGCCCATTTGTAGCTATAGTAACCGGCTGCATAACCGCCGGCAAAGATATGGGCAAAACTATGTTGAAAACGATTGAAGTCAGGGGCTTCGACAACAGCGACTTTTTCACGAACCTCATTGAGCAGGTTTTGTATATCAAGAGTCTCATTTGTTGCGAATTCCATGTGTAATCGATAGTCAAACAGGGCGAATTCCAGTTGTCTGACCATTTGCATCCCGGCCTGGAATGTCCTTGCCCGTGTCATTTTTTCAAATAACTCATCATTAAGGAGTTCGCCGCTATCAGTATGTCTGGCAAAAAGATCGAGGGCCTCTTTTTCCCAACACCAGTTCTCCATGAATTGGCTCGGTAACTCGACCGCATCCCAGGGCACGCCGTTAATTCCGGATACGCCACTATATTCGACTCGTGTCATCATGTGATGTAAGCCATGGCCAAATTCATGAAATAAGGTGGTTACTTCGTCATGTGTTAGTAAAGCGGGTTTTTCGCCAACAGGAGGTGTGAAATTACAGGTTAAATAGGCCACAGGGTTCTGGATGCCAGCACTAGATTTTTTTCTGACGATGCATTCATCCATCCATGCTCCACCCCGTTTATGTGGACGGGCATAGAGATCCAGATAAAAACTGCTTTGTGTTGTGCCTTGGGAATCCAGGATATCAAAGAACATGACGTCCTTATGCCAGACCTGAACCCCTTCACGTTGTTTGATGGTAACGTCGTAGAGCTTAGTAGTAATTGCAAATAGTCCATCTAAAACTTGATGCACAGGGAAATATGGGCGTAATACTTCTTGAGAGATATCGAATTTTTTCTGTCTTAACTTTTCTGAAAAATAAGCGACATCCCAAGCTTCAAGCTTAGATACGTTTGCTGTTTCGAGGGCAAACTTTGTTAACTCAGCAAACTCCTGTTCGGCATAGTTCTTTGTCCGTTCAGCAAGATCATTTAAAAAACCTAAGACTTCGTCAGGTTTCTCTGCCATCTTTGTTGCAAGTGAATAATGTGCATAACTTTCAAAACCAAGAAGCTTGGCCTTTTCTGTCCGATACTTAAGGATTTCAGTCATGATCTCGCTATTATCAAATTGACCTGCAATGGGTCCTTTATCAGAAGCGCGAGTCACATAAGCTTCGTATATTTCTTTTCTTAAACTGGCGTTATCAGAATATTGCATCATCGGCATATAGGAAGGAAATTCCAGCGTAAATAACCACCCTTCCTTATCTTCATTTTTTGCTGTTTGAGCTGCCAGAGCGAGACATGACTCAGGTAAGCCTGTGAGTTCATCTTTATCAGTAATTAATTTTTTCCAGGCCTGTGTAGCATCGAGCAAGTTCTCTTCAAACTTGGTCTGTAACTTTGATAATTGCTGCTGGATTACTTTGTAGCGTTCTTTTGCTTTGCTATCGAGTGCAATTCCAGAGAGCTGAAAATCACGCAATGCATTAGTGATGATTTTTTGTTGTGCTGTCGTCAAAGAATTAAATGACTCGGCCTTCGCAATTTGCTCATATGCATGAAACAGTGCTTCATTTTGACCCATCTCAGTCGAGTAGTCAGAGAGCTTGGCTATACAGGCATTATAAGCTTCCCGGAGTTGATCATTATCTGCAACCGAATGCAAATGACTGGCAGGCGACCAGGCACGATTAAGCTGGTCATCCATGTCTTCCAATTTTTGCAGTAAGTTATCCCAGGTATAATTTGTTGTGCTTGCTAATAAAGATTGAACTGTATTTCTACTATCTGAAAGTAATTGGTCGATAGCGGGCTCAATATAAGATGCGTTGATATTCTCGAAGGCAGGTAGTCCTTCTTTCTGTATAAGTGGGTTTTTCATATAAAGGTGATATTGGTTTAATAATTATAATTTCAAGGTGTTAGTGTTCGAGTGCTAAGCAGCCAGTCGAAAGCTCATTAGCAAGGTTGTGAGACTGCCGCACAGTATAAACACGCTGAGTGATAATACAGAATAAATATGCAGTCGATTAATAAGATCATTTTCTTCTATAGCAGACAGGATAAACGGTCGGCGACTATCATTTGTCTTATTCATGATATTCACTGGCGGTAAGGTTTTTTGTTCGCCATGCTTTTCAACAA
Organism: Gammaproteobacteria bacterium; assembly: GCA_021773215.1. Classification (GTDB taxonomy): domain Bacteria; phylum Pseudomonadota; class Gammaproteobacteria; order Eutrophobiales; family Eutrophobiaceae; genus UBA7359. The sequence goes on along the minus strand of JAJFKM010000050.1, from coordinate 10,254 downwards.
CGTGGTCATAGGCCGCTTGTCTGACCTTTTGCCATTCTTGTAAATCAATCTCACCATTATTATCCGCATCAAATTTTTTCTTTAATGTCTCTGAATCTGTTTTCCATTCACGTATTAATTCACGAACATCTTCGTTTATATCGAATTTGGCACCAGCACCACCGACTGTTTTATAAAGACCTATGGCATAAAGACTCTCATCAGTATGTAAACGTTCCTCGGTATATCGATAACGTCGATGACGACCAAGCCCTGATAAGAAAGACCGCTTTTTATTAGCCGTTAATGGACCGCCTAGTGGGTTAGCTTCAGCTCCATGCCATACATCTTTGTTTACAGATGTTACATGAGCACCCTCAGGATCGATGATGCATTGTCCCGTATCATCATTGATTAAGAATAGTTCTTCACTGGTGCCACTCCTGATTGTGACCCATTTGCTATTTTTTCCAGACTGTCTGTGTTCATCAACGTTATATTTGTACCAGGTACAAATTGTTCCCGTCAGTGGCGCAACAATGGGTTGGCCTTCCATCAACTGGCCGTAACCGTTTAATTCGACATAACCTTGCGCAGCCGAGCGTATTTTTGACGTTGGTGTGTCTTCAATAATGCGCTTACGATGCAGCGAATTTAAGCAAATGAAAAAACCAACTAATGCCGCAATGAGTAAGCCAATTGTCCATAACCAGAAATCACCGGCAGGCCCAGTTATAGCCCAATGCTTAAGAGCGAGAAACACGTCACTCATAAAAGTGATTAACTAAAAAGTGCTTTTACGTCGACGTCTTTTATTTCTTCTTCACCAAAGATGAGTAAGTCACGTGCGGGGAAGCCCATCATTCTGGCAATGATGACATCTGGAAACTGTTCTATTCGTACATTATTCGCGTTGACTGATTCATTATAAAATTCACGTCGGTCGGCGATTGTATCTTCCAGTCCTGAAATCCGTTGTTGTAAATGCTTGAAGGTTTCATTGGCCTTCAATTCGGGATAGGCCTCAGCAACAGCAAACAAACTACCCAAGCCCATTCTTAGTTGACCTTCAGCAGGACCTAATGCGGCAACATCGCCACTTTCTCTTGCTGATGACACCGCAGAGCGCGCCTGCATGACTTTTTCCAGGGTCTCTTGTTCAAACCCCATGTATTGTTTACAGGTCTCGACTAGCTTAGGTAATTCGTCATGGCGTTGTTTTAATAACACATCAATATTTGACCATGCCTTTGAGACGCTATGCTTCAAAGAAACCAAATTGTTATAAATAGTGACCAGATACATGACTAATGCAGCGAGGATACCTAAAAAGATAATACTGGAAACATCCATATCACTTCTCCTTCGGTTATTTGTGCTAGATAGTGTGTCATTACATTAAGTAATAAGGCGGATATATAAAGTAATGTAAATAGTAATAATTATCAATTTAGATCAATTATTTAAATGTATATAAGCATGTATTTTTGATGCATTATTGCGTTTATAATCTCATAAAACTCACTATTAAAGGGAACGCATAAATGCAAGGCGATAAACAGGTCATTAAACATCTCAATAAAGTTTTACAAAATGAATTAACAGCGATTAATCAATATTTTCTGCATGCTCGTATGTATAAAAATTTTGGTTTAACTGAACTCGGTGAATATGAGTACAAGGAATCTCTGGATGAGATGAAGCATGCGGATCAACTGATTGAGCGCATACTTTTTTTAGAAGGTTTGCCGAGCATGCAGAACTTGGGGAAACTGCGTATAGGCGAAACGCCTAAAGAGATGATTGAAGCCGATCTTGCATTAGAGATGGATGCTCTGCCTGATTTGAAAGAGGCTATTAATTATTGTGAATCGACAAAGGATTACATTTCCAGAGAACTTTTTGAGTCAATTCTCGAAAGCGAAGAGGAACATGTTGACTGGATAGAAACGCAATTGGAGTTAATATCTAAGGTTGGATTGGAAAACTACCTACAATCAAAAATGTAAGTTATTGAAAACCCCGAGCTTTAAAAAAAACCGGGTTTTTTTACTATTTCTATTTGATAATAGTTCTCATTCCTACTAGAATTACTATTACTGTTTAATTGACAACTATTGATACCTAATAACTATGTATGTTTGTGTTTGCAACGCGGTAACCGAGACCGACATCAAAAAAGCTGTAAAAGAAGGTGCAAACTGTTTGCATCAGCTTGAAAGTAAGCTTGGTGTTGGGAATAATTGCGGTTCGTGTGCCTGTGATGCTTCTGCGTGTTTGAATCGCGCAATGGAATCGCAAATGCATTCTGCTAATCCTTTCAGTATTTAGAACACATTTAATCCCAGAGCTGTTTATTTTTTAATAATAGTTTCAATCTTTGAATGTTAATGATTCTCATTACTATACGCATTAGCTGTTAAGTAGGGCAATAACTCGTTCTAATTTTATTTTGGGGAATATGCATGAACTTTTTTAATACACCATTTCGTAACGGTTTGGTGATCAGTATTATATATCTAGCTCTTCAATCAATTGTAATAGCAGAAGAAACTGAAATTTTATCCCAGGTAAATATTATCGGTGATCCTTCAGCTGTCTATACTATCCCCGGTTCGGCTCATTACATTGATTATGAATCAATCAGAGAATTTTCGTATGACGATATCAATCGCACACTTCGCCAGATTCCCGGAGTGTATATTCGTGAGGAGGATGGCTATGGTCTGTTCCCTAATATTAGTTTGCGAGGAGTTGATACATCACGCAGTGCAAAAGTTACGCTCATGGAAGATGGTGTGCTTGCGGCTCCAGCACCCTATGCAGCGCCTTCAGCCTATTATTCACCAACGTCTGGACGTATGAGTGGCCTTGAAATATTAAAAGGAAGTAGTCAGATTAAATACGGGCCACATACAACGGGTGGCGCAATAAATTATTTATCCACGCCAATACCCTTTGAGCAACGCACTTTCTTACGTGCGCAATATGGCGAAGACAACGAATACCGTACACATGCGCTACATGGTAATACTATAGAGACTAAGGCGGGTCGTTTTGGCTTTCTAATGGAAGGTTACTTTAGAGGTGTCGATGGTTTTAAAACTATTGATGCTGCTCCCGGTTTTAACGACAGGGATGACACTGGTTTTCAAAATATTGAACCAATGATCAAACTTGCTTGGGAACCGGCAACAAATATATATCAACGATTTGAAGTAAAATACGGTTTTACCGATGCTGAAGCAGATGAGACATACCTGGGTTTAAGTACTGCAGATTTTCAGGCTGATCCATACAGGCGCTATTCAGCATCACGCTTTGACAATATCGAACGTGAGCAACATCGTAGCTATTTACGTTATTTTGTTTCTCCTACAGAAAATTTTGACTTGGTTACCACGGCTTATTACAACAAATTTGCTCGTAATTGGTACAAATTAAATGATATTCGTGCTGCTGCTGGCGGTTTAGCGGCTAATGATAGTTTGTCTGCGGCCATAGCGGGTAATCAAAACGGTACTGGACTGCAATGCTTGCAAGGTAATCTAGCTTGCGGCTTACGTGTACGTGCTAATAATCGCGAATATTATTCAACCGGTATTCAAAGTGAAGGTATTTTTCGTTTTGATACTTCGATGTTGAAGCACGAGTTAACACTCGGTATTCGCTACCATAGAGATCAAGAAGACCGTTTCCAACAAAATGATGTTTACAATCAAGACGCAACGGGTGCTATTACCAGTGTTACATTTGGTGCTCTCGGTTCGCAGGCTGATAGAGAAGATGAAGTAACGGCATTGGCGTTCTATATGGAAGATCGAATGGAACTCGGTGATTGGTGGTTTACGCCGGGTATTCGTTATGAATATCTCGATCTAGAACGCGTTGATTATAATGCGGGTACAACTAGAGATGATGACCTGGACTTGTTGGGTGGCGGTATCGGTATCGGCTATAATATTACTAGCGAATTACAAGCCTTCGGTGGCGTTCACTTTGGTTTTTCACCACCTTCACCAGGCGGTGCAATCAACAATAACCTCGAAGAAGAGACCAGTACCAGTTATGAAATTGGACTTCGCTACGCAAGCAGTAACCAAGTGCTTACCGCTGAAGCAGTTGGTTTCTTGACCGAGTTTGAAGATTTAATCGTGGTTAATAATATCGGTGGCACTGGTACTGGCAATGATGAAAACTTTGGTGAAGTTGATTCCTTAGGCCTTGAATTATCTGGGCAATTCGATTTAGGTTTGGCGAAAGATTGGTCTTTTAATAACCCATACTTTATTGCGTTTACCTATACCGAAGCCGAACAGCAAAATAACTCAAGCTCAACGGATGCTGAGTCCATTTTTAGTTTTGGAAGTGCAGGTAATAAAGTGCCTTATATTCCCGAGTATCAGGTGACTATGGGTAGCTCTGTTAAGTTTTCTCGCTGGGGTGCCTCTGTCAGGGCCAGTTTTGTAGATGAAACCTTTACCAGTGCAAATAACGTTAACAATGAAGTGAACGGTAATGGTGGTGCTGATGCACGCTTCGGTAAGACTGACTCTTATGAGATTGTAGATATTGCAGCCTATTATGACGTTAAAAGTGATCTGCAAATATTTGCTGGCATACAGAATGTATTTGAAGAAGAGTACATTGTTTCTAGACAACCACATGGGCCACGGCCAGGTGCTCCGAGAACTTGGTATGTTGGTTTTCAGGTTGAAATGTAGTCATCGATTTGCACACAGTTAACACACCAAACCAACCTTTAATTGATATGTCTAGATGATTTTTAATGAAGTGACAGTAGCTAGGTAGATATGCTTTAACATGGTTTTAGTTTGACAATTTATTGCTATATAGAATTTTCAATTAAATGTAATTCAAAATCATTATCAATTATAATATCGGCATCATTAATAAATCTGACATACCATGAATAAATTATTGTTTATCTGTCTTCTCCTTGTACAACAATTATCATTTGCAGCAGAAGTTAATGTTTATTCTGCACGTAAAGAGGCATTGATAAAACCACTGCTCGATCGTTTTACAGAAGAAACTAGCATTGAAGTTAATTTGGTTACCGGGAAGGCTGATACCTTACTGAAACGACTCGAAGTTGAAGGAAAAAACTCGCCAGCAGATCTTTTATTAACCGTTGATGTGGCTCGTTTAATTAGAGGCAAGGATAAAGGCTTATTTCAAGCAATTAATTCAAGCATTTTAGAACAAACTATTCCTGAGTCTTATCGCGATGCTACAAATCAGTGGTTTGGTCTGTCATTACGTTCTCGCGTAATTGTTTATTCACCAGATCGAGTAAATAAAAGTGACCTTGATAGCTATATAGACCTTGCCGATGAAAAATGGAAAAATCGTATTTGCGTGCGTTCATCTTCAAATGTATATAACCAGTCTATGGTTGCGGCAATGATTGCCAACTATGGAATTGAAAAGACGGAACGTTGGGCTAAAGGTTTGGTTAATAATTTTGCACGTTCGCCAAAGGGCGGTGATCGAGATCAAATTAAAGCCGTCGCTGCTGGAGTGTGTGATGTTGCATTAGTGAATAATTATTATCTTGCTGGCATGCTTGAATCCAGCCAGAAGAGTGAAGTCGTAGCAGCTAATAAAATTAAATTATTCTGGCCTAGTCAGGATGGTCGCGGTGCACATATGAATGTTAGTGGTGCAGGTGTATTAAAACCGGCAAAGCATAAAAAAGAAGCCATACAGTTGCTTGAATTTCTTGTTAGCGATTATGCGCAACAATGGTATGCCGATACCAATCATGAATATTCAATAAACCCTAATATTGAAAGTAATTCTGTTTTGAAAAGCTGGGGAAAATTTAAGGCAGACGATCTTAACCTTGGTTTATTAGGTAAGCATAACACCGATGCGGTACTGTTAATGGACCGAGTTGGTTGGAAGTAACATAGAGAATACCCAATGCTTGCAACTCGTGCTGCTCAAGCATTACCCAATGGCTTAGCTTTTAAAACAAGCTTATCCAAACTAACGAAATGGAACTTTGTTTTAGTTTTTCTTTCATTACTGTTTAGTATTCCACTTGCTGTCGTATTTGGTTCTCTATTTTTTCCAGAGTACGATGTATGGGAGCATCTAAGAGCGACCGTATTAACTGACTATATTGGAAACTCATTAGGTCTGTTGGTCGGTGTTGGGTTCTTTAGTTTATTACTCGGCGTTATACCTGCATGGATGGTGACCATGTATCGATTCCCTTTGAGTCGCCAACTTGAATGGGCACTGTTGTTACCTATGTCTATGCCAGCCTACATTATTGCCTATAGTTATACTGGTGCCCTCGATGTGGCGGGTCCATTACAAACCATGTTCCGAGAGTTTACCGGTTGGCAGTACCGTGATTATTGGTTTCCGGAAGTTCGTTCTTTGGGTGGCGCAATAGCGATGTTGTCGCTGGTTCTATACCCGTATATTTATTTATTAGCGCGTGCCGCATTTATAGAGCAATCGGTATGTGTATTAGAAGTGTCTCGTACATTAGGATGTAATGCTGTCGATGCCTTCAGGCGTGTTGCCTTGCCATTAGCACGCCCCGCGATCATGGTCGGTCTCTCTCTGGTGGTGATGGAAACCTTGGCTGATTACGGCACTGTTCAATACTTTGGCGTATCCACATTTACGACCGGTATCTTCAGGACATGGTTTGGCTTGGGTAATAGTCTCGCTGCTGCACAGCTATCCGCATTATTGTTAGTGTTTGTCGCAGTTTTTTTGTATCTCGAAAAGCGATCTCGAAAACAAGCACGGTATCACCATACCAGTAGTACTTACAGTTCCTTGATGCAGCAACGATTAACAAGCGGGCAGGGCTATATAGCTTTAGTCATTTGTGCGGCGCCATTAGTGTTTGGTTTTATTATCCCAGTTTCTCTTTTAATCAACTGGGCCATGGATACCTACGCTGAAGTACTCGGTAAAGATTTTTATCTATTATTATTTCATAGTTTGTTATTGGCTTTTGTCACCTCTGTATTAGCCTTAGCAATAGCGTTGTTCATGGCGTATTCAAATAGAAATAGCCCGTCATTACTTAATCGAATATTGCTACGGTTTGTTAGTATGGGTTATGCGATCCCCGGTACTGTTATTGCCGTGGGTGTTTTAATACCATTTGCCTGGTTCGATAATTCATTAGATACCTTGTTAATGGAAAACTTAAACATCAGCAGTGGTTTATTGATCAGTGGCACGGTATTTACACTTGTCTTCGCCTATTTGGTTCGGTTTTTAGCCGTGTCTATTAATACTGTTGAGGCAGCATTGGTTAAGATAAAACCGGTCATGGATGAAGTTGCAAAGACTACCGGTATGCGCGCGGGAACAATTGTAAAACGTATTCATATACCAATGATGCGGGGTAGTTTATTAACAGCATTATTATTAGTCTTCGTTGATGTACTTAAAGAATTACCTGCAACGCTTATTTTAAGGCCTTTTAATTTCAATACGCTTGCGGTACGTACCTATGAGCTTGCCAATGAAGAGTTATTGGCCGAAGCTGCGGTGCCTGCGTTAGCGATAGTGATTGCAGGTATCATCCCGGTTATCATTATTAGCAATTCAATTTCACGATCACGTCCAGGCCATGAATAACGCAATCGAAATAAAAGATGTTTCATTATCAATAGAAGGGCGGTCCATTTTGGAAGATGTCTCCTTTGGTGTTAATGAGGCTGGGATCGCCTGTCTACTTGGTCCTAGCGGCTGTGGTAAGACGACCTTGTTACGCTGCATTGCAGGTTTCGAAAGACAACATAAAGGTGAGGTCTGGATCAAAGGTGTCAGAGTTAGTAATCCGGCGCATCATCTTCCGGTGGAGCAACGGCACGTCGGTATGGTTTTTCAGGACTATGCTTTATTTCCGCATATGAGTGTCAGAGACAATATTGTTTTTGGTTTAAAAAATCTGAATAAAAAGATGGTGACGCAACGATTGGATGAATTAGTGGCATTACTTTCCTTAGAGAAGCATATAAACAAATATCCGCATAGTTTGTCTGGAGGACAACAGCAACGCGCTGCCTTGGCACGTGCGATGGCACCTCGTCCAGGCGTGTTGTTATTAGACGAGCCATTCGCTAGCCTCGATATTGAGTTACGCGAACAAATAGCACGCGAGTTACGGCTGATATTAAAACACGATGGCATAACTACAATAATGGTTAGTCACAATCAACTTGAGGCATTCGCCATGGCGGATGTCATTGGCGTAATGAATGACGGTCAATTACTCCAATGGGATACTGCATTTGATCTTTATCACGAACCAAAAACAGCAGTTGTAGCAGATTTTGTTGGAGAAGGTGTCTTCATCTCAGGTGAAGTTATTAATGATAAAGAGGTTAAAACTGAGATTGGAATAATTCAAAGCGCTGTTGCCCATGAATCGGGGATAGGTAATAAAGTGCGTGTCCTGATCAGGCCTGATGATATTTTGCATGATGATGACAGCAGCATGACTGCGCGAGTCACAGACAAGGCATTCAGGGGTGCCGAATTTCTATACACGCTTGAATTAGAAAGTGGATTGCGTGTATTGAGTCTTGTGCCGAGTCACCACGACCATCCAATCAATGAGCCGATAGGTATAAGCTTAGAAATAGATCATCTGGTTATTTTTCCTGAGAAATAGAAGTGATCAGAGGGTGGCGGTTAGTCTTTTCCTGTCTTAAACTACGTAGACGTAGTAGTTCAATTTAATATTAATTAAAATAAAAATGAGTGGTCAAAGCTGATGCATAGTGTTCCTGCCGATTTAAAATATACGAATACACACACCTGGGTAGAAGATATGGGTGAGAATACCTATCGGGTTGGAATAACAGACTTTGCTCAAGATGAGCTAGGTGATGTTGTTTTTGTTGAGACGCCTGAAATAGATCGTGAGTATGGGCAGACTGATGAATGTGCTGTTGTTGAATCAGTTAAATCAACATCAGATATATATTGTCCATTAAGCGGTATTATCCTTGAAGTGAATCCGGCATTGGAAGACGCCCCTGAATTAATTAATTCGGAGCCTTATAGTGAAGGTTGGATATTTATGATTAAAACAAGTGATGACTCCGAGCTGGATGAATTAATTGATGCGGATAGTTATACAGAATTAACAGAAGAGGGTTTATAAGATGGCAACAATAACATTACAAGGTAATGAAATTCATACGAATGGTGATCTGCCAAAAGTTGGTGACAATGCACCTGATTTTTCATTGGTCAATGCTGAACTTGGAGATGTCTCGCTAGCGACATATAAGGGCAAGAAAAAATTATTAAGCATTGTCCCAAGTTTAGATACGCCCGTATGCGCTACCTCGACAAAAAAGTTTAACGACGCAGCAAAGGAAAAATCAGATGCTGTCTTTCTAATGATTGCTGCTGACCTGCCATTTGCGATGTCACGGTTTTGTACGGCTGAAGGTACAGATAATGTGATTGCCCTATCTATGATGCGTTCACGAAAGTTTGCGAAAGACTATGGTGTATTGATTGAAGATGGTCCACTAGCGGGCATTACGGCAAGAGCACTTGTAGTTATTGATGAGAATGACAAGGTTATTCATTCAGAGTTAGTGCCGGAAATTGCACAAGAACCGAATTACGATACGGCACTCGCAACGTTATAAGTAAAAAATTATCTCTAATAAGACAGGGATGTAATTAATATAATGGCCTCGCAAGGAACAAGCGGTTTGACGAGGCTAGTAAAGGCCACGCAATTTTCCTGGAAGGGACTCAAGGCCGCTTTTGCTAATGAGCAGGCCTTCAGGCAAGAAGTCTATCTAAGCATTGTATTAGTTCCCCTGGCTTTATATCTTGGTGATAATGGACTTGAACGCGCACTACTTATCAGTGTTGTCCTATTAATATTGGTCATCGAATTAATAAATTCAGGTATAGAAGCGATTGTCGATCGGGTTAGTACGGATCATCATGAATTGTCTGGGCGAGCAAAAGATATCGGTTCAGCAGCAGTATTACTCTCTTTAATTAATGCTGCCATAGTTTGGGCCTTGGTTCTTATTAAATAATGTGCTTTAGAGTCATTGTTTTAGTATTTGTTGTATTTAGCTTTTCAAGCTCGGCTATAGCAGATAATTCCCAAGAAAATACTTCTTTGCCCGATAAACCACCACACGAATCCTGGACCTTTAGCTTAGGTTATGAAAACGATCTGTTCGCAGATACCGATCGTTTTTATACTAACGGCATTCAACTCAATTGGAT
>JAJFKM010000049.1 GCA_021773215.1 Gammaproteobacteria bacterium | reverse complement strand
CGGATTGGTTGAGAATTCGCTGATATAGAAAATTAATTTAGAGACTTGAGAAAAATTCACCGCCAGATATTCATAAATCATTTCATCTTCACCGGTTACAAGGGAACTCGACTTTTTATAAGCTTCAGACCCCATCGAGATAAATTCATCAAGAGCAATTCCATATTCCTGACTTGCTTGTGGGTAAAAACCACACAACAATAGACATTGATCTCCGAGACGACGTAACTTCTCTTCTGAACTAGCAAGCTGTGCTATCTCTGGATTTTTCCTTGAAACATGAATATCTTCCTGTTCAAAGCGCAGAAACAATCTGACCAGATAATCCTCAATACCATGCGGTAATAAGTGATGTGTCAGAAATTCGGCTTTTCCTATCAGGGCATGCCAGTGAGCTGTCTCGTTAACTGTGATCGCTATATGTCTCACGTTCTTGTCTTAATAATATTTATTAGCTTGATGGGTTTATCGGCATTTCGACCCCATTCCTTGAGTCATGAATTGATAAAATCACTCCATACACATCATCGGTAACACACGCTATAATCCTGCCTTCTAAAATGGTTGAAATTAATGGCACAAGATAATAAACAAAATAGAGATTTCGGAACGCCGCTGAGCTTCCAACAACTGATCTTTGAATTACAACGATACTGGTCTGGTCTAGGATGCGTGATAATGCAGCCCTATGACATGGAAATGGGCGCAGGGACCTTCCATCCGGCTACTTTCCTACGTGCTATTGGTCCTGAGCCGTGGCGTGCGGCATATGTTCAGCCCTCTCGTCGACCTACTGATGGCCGCTATGGCGAAAACCCGAATCGTCTACAGCACTATTATCAATTCCAGGTCTTACTTAAACCTTCGCCAGATAATATCCAGCAGCTTTATCTGGATTCACTCAAGGCCATTGGGATTGACTCAGAGGTCCATGACATCCGTTTCGTTGAAGATAACTGGGAATCGCCAACACTCGGAGCTTGGGGCCTTGGTTGGGAAGTCTGGTTAGATGGCATGGAAATCAGCCAATTTACCTATTTCCAGCAAGTTGGTGGACTGGATTGCAAACCGGTAACAGGTGAAATGACATATGGTCTAGAACGCATCGCCATGTGTCTACAGGATTGTAGCAATGTCTTTGATCTCATTTGGACACAAAATGACCAGAATATCGTGACCTATGGTGATATTTATCATCAAAATGAAGTAGAGATGTCACGCTATAATTTTGAACAGGCCAATACTGAAGCGTTATTTAACTGGTTTGATAACTATGAGCAGGAATCACAGGACTTGATTGAAGCAGGCCTGCCAATACCAGCATATGAAATGACCATGAAGGCATCACACGCCTTTAACTTACTCGATGCCCGCGGCGCTATTTCGGTCACCGAACGGCAGCGCTACATATTACGTGTCAGGACACTCGCGCGTGCTGTTGCACAAGCCTACTATGAAAGTCGTGAATCATTAGACTTTCCACTTTTAAAAAACAAATAAGCCACAGAGATCTCAGAGGACACAGAGAAAAAGCAATGACGATTAAATTAAACACTGAGCTTATAATTACAGTTATTTAAATCAGAAAAATGTTACACATTAAATAATTTACAATAATGTATCTTTTAAAAATATTAATACTCTGTGAACGCTGTGTTCTCTGTGGCTAAAAAATAATATGACAAAAACTAATAATTTATTAATCGAGATCGGCACTGAAGAGTTACCGCCGAAGTCTCTGAAACGACTTGCGACTGCTTTTCATCAGGAAATTTGCGCCGGACTTAAAGATAATGATTTAGATTTTATCGAAACAAGTTGGCTTGCATCACCACGACGACTCGCCGTAATAATTAATCAGTTAGAGATAAGTCAATCCGACAAACAACAACAACGCCGAGGCCCAGCCATCAGTGCAGCATTTGATAGTGATGGAAAACCGACTCGTGCAACAGAAGGATTTGCCAAGTCATGTGGTGTTGCAGTAGATCAATTGGAAAAACTGGAAACCGAAAAAGGAAGCTGGCTGGTCTTTGATACTTTAGTTAAGGGCAAGCAAACTCAGGAGTTAGTCCCTGACATAATCATCATGGCGTTAAAACGCCTACCCATTGCTAAGCGTATGCGTTGGGGAGATAACGATTTTGAGTTCGTTCGTCCAATCAAGTGGGTTCTGTTATTGCTGGGAACAGAAACTATTGACTGTGAGATTATGGGAGTTAAAACAGGCAACTATAGCTACGGACATCGTTTTCATCATCCTCAAGAAATTATGATTAAACAAGCTACTGACTATGCTGAAACATTAAAACAAACCGGGAAGGTTTTAGTTAATTACGATGAACGACATTCCTTGATTAAAGATCAAGTGGAAACTATTGCAGCTAAAAATAATGGATCGGCTGTCATTGATCCTGACTTGCTTGATGAAGTTACTGCCTTAGTAGAATGGCCCATTAGTTTCGTTGGCAACTTTGATCCAGACTTTCTCAAGTTACCGAAAGAAGTTTTGATTGCCAGTATGCAAGACCACCAAAAGTATTTCCCCCTACTTGATAAACAGGGAACGTTATTGCCCTCTTTTATTTGTGTAACAAATATTGAAAGCAAACAGCCCGACTTTATAAAACAAGGCAATGAACGCGTTATTCAACCTAGACTAAGTGATGCTGCGTTTTTCTGGGAGCGAGACTTAAAGAATGGCTTAGCAAAACATATTGACGGATTAAATAAAGTAGTTTACCAAAAAGAACTGGGGACTTTGCACGAAAAGTCTGCACGCCTAAATAATATTATTTCAAGCTTGGCAGAGCCATTAAATATAGATGCCAACAATGCCAAACGTGCTGCTGAATTATGCTTCTGTGACCTTTTGACGGAAATGGTTTCCGAATTTCCTGCATTACAAGGCACCATGGGAAAATACTATGCTGAATCTGATGGAGAAGATGCTGACGTTGCTTTAGCCTTAGAAGAATATTACCAACCTCGATTTGCAGGTGATGATTTGCCGACAACAACATTAGGTCAATGCCTGGCTGTAAGTGAAAAAATTGACACCCTTGTCGGTATATTCGCTATCGGCAAAGCACCAACGGGTGATAAAGACCCATTTGGGCTACGCCGTTCAGCGATAGGACTGTTACGAATTATTATTGAATGTGAACTGGACATTGATTTAAGACATCTGATTAGAGAAGCTGCGAAAAATTATCCATCAGATATCGATACTACTTCATGTATTAATGATATTTATGACTTTTTAATGGAACGCTTACGCCGTTATTATCTTGATGAAGGCGTGAGTGCAGATACTTTCGAATCCGTATTTGCTATTAATACAACTAAACCTCTGGATTTTCACCTCCGATTAAAAGCTGTCACTGAATTTAGAAAACTGATGGAAGCTGAAAGTCTCGCCGCAGCCAATAAACGTATTAGTAATATACTTAAAAAATCTGATGTGACCAATATTACAAAAGTAGATGATGATTTACTTGTAGAAGAGCCAGAGATTACTTTGGCAAAATCATTGAGTGATTATCAAAAGCGTCTCGCACCAATGATAGAAAAACGTGATTACAAATCAGCATTAACTGAGTTAGCGGGATTACGTGGCAATATCGACAACTTTTTTGATAACGTCATGGTAAATTGCGAAGATGAATCAACTAAAATGAATAGACTGGCTTTGCTTGACAGTCTAGGTGCATTATTTCTACAAACGGCAGATATATCAAAACTACAGGGTTAATCATGGCGCTTATCATTCTAGATAGAGATGGAGTAATTAATGAAGACTCCAACGACTATATAAAGTCGCCGGCAGAGTGGCAACCGATTGCTGGTAGTCTCGAAGCAATTGCCAAACTTTCTCAAAACGGCTATCGCGTTGTTGTAGTAACGAATCAATCTGGCCTGGGTAGAAAGTTATTTACAATAGAAGCACTGAATGCAATTCACATGAAAATGAATACTCACCTTGCCCAATTTGGTGGTGTAATTGATGCTATTTTCTTTTGCCCACATCTTCCAAAAGATAATTGTAATTGCCGTAAACCAAAACCGGGTTTATATAATGACGTTTCAGAACGACTCCGCGTCTCATTGAATAAAGTTTATTGTGTTGGTGACAAAATGACTGATATTCAAGCCATTCAAAGTGCTGGCGGCAAACCCGTGCTAGTACGTACTGGCAAAGGTCAGACTGAAATAGACCAAGGTCTCGTCCCAGCGGGAATCCCTATTTATAATGATCTGGCTGAATTTGTCGATGAAATTGTGATTGCGAAATAATCATGCTCCTCATCCGTTCTTTGCTTTTTTATGTTGGGCAAATTATTAGTACTATCTTATTTGCCCCTCTCGGTATTCTTGTATTTCCCTTAAGTTTTAAAACTCGTTATTACATCGTTACTCGTTGGACGACTTTTAACCTTTGGTGGTTAAAGGTCTGTTGTAACGTGGATTATAAGGTTGAAGGTTTAGAAAATATTCCCGATAAGGTCTGCATTGTAATGTGCAAACACCAGTCGGCATTTGAAACATTGGCATTGCAATTAATTTTTGTTCCACAAGCATGGATATTGAAACGTGAACTATTGAAGATACCCATCTATGGTTGGGGGCTCGCATCCATGCAACCAATCGCCATTGATCGTGGTTCTGCAATAAAGTCATTTCGCCAAATCGTTACACAAGGTTGTCAACGCTTAACAGAAAATATATGGGTTATAATTTTTCCTGAAGGCACTCGCGTCGCCCCAGGAGAAAAAGGTACATATCTCCCAGGAGGTGGCATGCTTGCTGTTAAATCTGGGGCAAATGTTATTCCCGTCGCTCACAATGCGGGGCATTTATGGCCGCGGAATAGCCTGATAAAACAACCTGGTACCATTACATTGATTATTGGACCCGTTATCGAATCTACAAATAAAAGCGCCAAACAAATCACCGCGGAAGTCGAGACCTGGATTGAAACTACGGTTAATTCGCTGCCTGATCCTAAAACTAGCTAACTCTTTTTGTTTATTTGTCGTAAGCTATTGCTGTAAACCTGTCATATAACAGGAGGTAAATATGATTCTAACGACACTGGAAAGTGTACCGGGGAAGTCTATCACCCAACATTTAGGTTTGGTTCAGGGCAGTACCGTAAGGGCTAAACATGCAGGCCGTGATTTAATGGCTGGCTTAAAAAACATCTTTGGTGGTGAACTCAAAGGTTATACCGAGTTATTACAAGAATCCCGTGAAGAAGCCATCAGCAGGATGGTTGAACAAGCACAATCGATTGGTGCTAATGCTGTTCTGAATATCCGTTTCTCAACATCATCCATAACACAAGGTGCCTCAGAGCTATTCACTTATGGCACTGCAGTAAAGCTCGATTAACATGTTTGACCTGATACTGTTTTTAACTTTATTGGCATTAGGTTTTGGTTTTGGCCAATACCTTGAAAGTCAACATTACAAATCGATAATTAATCGCGAATCATCACTAAAGCATATCCCAGCAATAGCAACGAAACATTTGCCACCAGAATTTATCCCTTGTTCTACACAGATGGTTTCTGGGAATGTAGTCATTTCAATCGATTTTTTTAAAAAGTTTGTATCCGGCTTGCGATCGATCGTGGGTGGCCGCGTCAGCAGCTATGAATCACTGATTGATCGAGCCCGGCGTGAAGCAATCTTACGAATGAAAGAACAGGCTGCTTCTCAGGGCGCCAATTATGTATTTAATGTAAAGATGGAAACATCTTCAATTTCTAAAGGGCGTAGGAACAGCATAGGATCAGTTGAAGTACTTGCCTATGGCACCGCAATTATTCAACCGAGTTCAATAAATTAACTATACTTAATACACATTAAAAGCTTACACATTTTATTTAACAGGAGGTAAACAGCATGTCTATTGAACTACTGATTAAATTCTTGGGCTGGAGCACTGTCATTAACCTTGGCTTATTAATATGGTGGGCAGGTTTTATAATTTTTGCCCATGACTGGGTCTATCGAGTACATGGAAAATGGTTCAATCTTAGTTACGAGCAATTTGATACCGTGCATTACTCTGGAATCGCTTTTTATAAGCTCAGCATAATCCTGTTTAATGTTGCACCCTATCTGGCCTTAAGGATTATTACTTAAATAAGGAGAAGGCATATGAAATTATCAATCAAAAAATTTGCGTTTACCTGTAGCATCATTTGGGGATTGGCCATTCTAATTGTAAGCACATCAAACTTACTCTGGCCTAGTTATGGCGCTGTGTTTCTGACCGTTGTAGCTTCTATCTATCCGGGTTATCAAGCTATGCAGGGTATCAGCAGTATTATTGTTGGTACGCTGTATGCCATAGTTGATGCTGGCATTGGTGGCGCAGTCTTCGCTTGGTTATATAATGCCTTGCCTGAATAATCAGGAGTAAAATCACAACGGTTCTTTCTTATGGACTACTCCAATCCCGAAATTCCGGAGGGAATTAACACCAGCAAACAACATCCCTTAAAGGATTTCTTTATTCTCTCTATAGGCGTGTTGGGTAGTATTGCCCTGTGTGCTTTTTTACTTGGCCTGTTTGCGGAACGACTCGCTTTACACATTCCTTTTTCTGTTGAACATGAATTGCTTGAATCAATTGAATTTGAAGATTCAGGCGAAAGCAATGCTGAGGTTCAAGATTACCTGAATGGTTTAACATCACAGTTATTACCGCACATCGAATTACCTGAAGGTATAACCGTACAAGTGACTTATGTCGATGACTCAATAGAAAATGCATTTGCCAGTCTCGGCGGACAAATATCAATCTATCGTGGTCTTATCGAATTGTTACCGAATGAAAATGCCCTGTCGATGGTAATTGCACATGAGATTGCACACATACAACAAAGAGACCCTATCGTTGCCTTAGGTCGCGGTGTCGTCGTTGGTTTGTTTTTAACCGCGATTACTGGAAGTAACACTGACAGATTTGTTGGTAGTGTGGTATCCGATACAGGAGCATTAACCGTACTTGGCTTTGATCGAAAACAGGAACAACGTGCCGATGAGATAGCATTAAAAGCGGTAGCCAAATACTACGGTCATGTTAATGGCGCAGATGAATTGTTTAAGGCATTCTCAAAACTAGAAGGCGAATTCGGTAGCCTTACACCTGAGTTTTTTAGTACCCACCCTTTAAGTGATGACCGAATCAAAGAGATTAAACTACAAGCTGATAAAAATAATTGGCCGACTATAGGATCAACTGTTGCGCTACCGGATTTTTTAAAAAAATCAAAATAACATACGTTTATTAATCAGTTGGTATATTGCCGCTGTCTCTTTCTGCCGCCATAACTGTATTCGCAACCAGCATAGTAATCGTCATTGGACCAACGCCACCCGGTACTGGCGTAATCAAGCTAGCAACTCTCTTTACATCTTCAAAATCAACATCACCAACTAACTTGCCACTTTCAAGACGATTTATTCCAACGTCAATGACAACCGCACCTGGTTTGACATGCTCTGCCTTGATCATTTCTGGTCGACCCGTCGCAACAACAAGGATATCCGCATTCGTTGTATGCTTTTCCAGCTCTTTCGTTTTTGAAGTACATATCGTCACTGTTGCATCTTCCTGTAGTAACATTATCGCCATTGGCTTACCAACAATATTACTCCTGCCGACGATCACCGCATTTTCTCCGGCTATTTTTACATCACAATATTTCAACATGCGCATTACACCAAACGGTGTGCATGGTGGAAAAACGGTATTGCCCGTCATCAGAGCGCCAACATTATAAAGATGGAAACCATCAACATCCTTATCTTGCTTAATCGCTTCTAAAACCTTGCTGTCATCAATATGCTTCGGCAATGGCAGTTGCACCAGAATACCGTTTATTTTTTTTGCCTGATTTAATTCTTCAATTAACTTCAACAACATTTTTTCTGATACATCTTCGGGAAGATCATGAACCTCAGAGTGCAGGCCAACTTCATGGCAAGCCTTAATCTTATTACTAACATAAAGTTTTGACGCAGGATTGTCACCGACAATAATAACCGCAAGACCTGGCAGCACGCCTTTTGCCTTTAAATTATCAGCTCGTTCTTTCCATTCTTTCCTGACAGCTGCGGAAATAGCCTTCCCGTCGATTAATGTCGCACTCATACAAAAACTCCCCAAATTATAATTGTTATAAGTTATTTTTATTTCTTAATCAGAATATTACTGTGTTTCAATACTCTTTAAAACTTGAAAGCAATTAACTCTTGTAAATCAACAACATGAACCAGATGATTTATCTTTACTTGTGTAGTTTGCCTGTTTACTTTCCGATGCAGGTCTTTTTGTTCCTGCTGGAGCACACCATTCTTTTGGTGTTTGTTCATTTGCATGCGCGATTCCAATAAAGCTATCTTTAAACGGCTCATTAGTTAATACATTAAAGGTGCGTTCACAAATCGCCATTCGTTCTCCACGCGGGAATTCGTGCCCTTCATCATCAACCACAAAACTAAATGGACCACGATAAATAGCCGCATGACCTTTATCGATACATTCTGTTTGTTCGCGTTTGATCGCTGTTAACGTCGCTGAACGAAACTCAATACCTTCAACAACCTGCCAAGGCGCTTCTGACCACTTGTCATATGAGACGGCAATAAAACCGGCTTCTTGAAACATTTGTAACATCTCCAGTTCCTGAAACGCACCTGAGATACAACCACTCCAAAGCTGTTTATCATTCTTTAAATGTTCTGGAATTAATTCATCACTGATGATATCTGATATTGCTATTCGACCACCGGGTTTAGTCACGCGGAAAATTTCATTAACTAATTGTTGCTTCTCCTGATCACTCACCAGGTTTAATACGCAATTTGAAATTACCAGATCAACGGAGTTGTCTTCGATTAAAGGTGTTTGTTGTGTGTGCTTTAATTTCCAACCCTCTAACGCTGCGAGTTCATCTACATTCGTTACAGGATTTGATTTCAACCACGCTTCCATAGCATCAACATCCAGAGCCAAGTCCTGAATTTTTCCTTTTAAAAATTGCACACGGTCACTGCCAACTTTCTTCGCCATCTCAGCTTGATATTTGCGTGCCAATGCCAACATATCATTATTCATATCGACGCCGATGATCTTCCCACTATCGCCGACGAGCTGTGCGGCCATATAACAAATCTTGCCACTGCCACTACCCAGGTCGAGCACAACATCCCCTTCTCGAACATAACGTGAAGGATCGCCACAGCCATAATCTTTTTCAATAATTTCTTCTGGCAATATTTTTAACAAATCTGTTTGATAATCAACCGGGCAACACAGAGATTCCTGACGCTCATTTGCACCTTCGGAATAACGTTCAAGAACGGCACTTTCTTTATTCATATTTTTATCTACCAGTAATAAAAGGGGTTTTCAATAATTGTAATAGTTGACCTGATGCGGGGGCCCGAAATTCATTAAGACCAATCACCATATCATCATAACCCGCCTTTGGTAAAAGGCGATATGTTTTGAATAATTTATCCCAGATTGAAAGTATATTGCCATAATTACTATCCGTTTCGTCTCTCAGAACTGAATGATGGATCCGGTGCATATCAGGCGTAACGATGATTGTTCTAAGAAATTTATCCAATCGAGGATTAAGTAAAATATTACTATGAGTAAATAATGCCGCTGCATTCAACAATATTTCATAAAGGATAATTGCAAATGCTACTGGTCCAACGATGACTACTGCCAACATTTTATAGAACACGGATAGCACTATTTCGAAGGGGTGGAAGCGGATACCTGTCGTGACATCAACTTCACGGTCAATATGGTGTACGCGATGAATCCGCCATAAGAAGTTAACTTTGTGTGTAATTACATGCTGCACATATATCAGCAGGTCAAAGATAATTAATGTTAAAACGACATTTATTAATAACGGAATTTCTGCAAAATTTAAAAGACCGATATTGTTTTCAGCCGCATAGACTGCAACGTCAAAAATTGCCAACGGCACAAGTATCCGAACAGCAATTATATTGACCACCAACAATAAAATATTATTTACTTGTCGATACCAACTATCACACTCAGGTAAACGTCTTGGTCTTAATAGCTGCAGCCCCATGAGTATGAATAGCAAGGTGACGAAACTGGATAGTCTCAGCATTGCTTCATTTTCAATGAAAAACAGTTGGATTTGAGTCATTTCATACATAGGAGCTTGATTATTATGATTTATTGCAATGCCGCTTTTGAGTTACACTTATAGACTCTAATCATAGACATAAATTCAGCACACATGACTGATAATTCACATAAAGGGACATCCCGAATATCGCGACCTCGCCGTATGCGTAGTGATGAGTTTTCACGACGCTTAATGCGTGAGTCTACCATTAGTGTAGATGACCTAATCTATCCAATATTTATTATTGAGGGAGAGAATCAACAAACCGCTATCGATTCGATGCCTGGCATAGTCCGTCTCAGTGTTGACTTGCTGATTAAAGAAGCTAAAGAATTGATCGACCTTGGTATCCCTGCAATTGCACTGTTTCCAGTAGTTTCCGATGACAAAAAGAGTGATTACGCAGCAGAAGCCTGGAACCCCGCGGGTTTAATACAAACCGCCGTTCGAGAATTAAAATCACATTACCCCGATCTCGGCGTAATTACAGATGTCGCACTAGACCCCTATACGCTTTCGGGCCAGGATGGTTTAACCGATGAAAACGGCTATGTGTTGAATGATGAAACTGTAGATGTTTTAGTAAAACAAGCTTTATCACATGCAGCGGCAGGTGCGGATATCGTAGCTCCATCAGACATGATGGACGGTCGAATAGGTTGTATTCGAGCCGCGTTAGAATCTGCAAATAATACCAATACAAAAATTCTAGCCTATTCGGCAAAATACGCATCAAGCTTTTACGGCCCTTTTCGTGATGCTGTTGGTTCTGCTGGAAATTTAGGTAGTGGCAATAAATATACCTATCAAATGGACCCTGCCAATACCGATGAAGCCATCACTGAGGTTGAACTTGATTTAGAAGAAGGCGCCGATATGGTCATGGTCAAACCTGGCTTACCCTATCTTGATATTGTTTACCGCATTAAAACAACATTTGGTCGTCCGACTTATGTCTATCATGTCAGTGGCGAGTACGCGATGTTGAAGGCAGCTGCAGCGAATGGCTGGCTAGACGAAAAAAGTACCGTTATTGAATCTCTACTATCATGCAAACGTGCCGGCGCAGATGGGATATTGACCTACTATGCCAAGCAGGTTGCACAGTGGTTAAAAAAATAAGATAAAAACTCTTGACACAGAGGACACGGAGTACACAAAGAGAAAAAATAAAATTAACTATAGTTTATAGTGCATCTTTATTGATAAGAATATATATGATGGATTGGTATATGTGAGTAACTTCCTTTTAATCAACATAAGAAATGTTTTTCTCTGTGTACTCCGTGGCTAATAAATTTTTATACATCTAGCTCTAGTTGTTTTATCTTCCTAGTTAAAGTATTGCGTCCCCAACCTAATAACTTGGCGGCATCCTGACGTCGACCACCCGACTTTTTCAGCGCCTCAATTATTAATATCGTTTCAAATCGAGGCACAGCATCGCGTAAAATTTCTGTATCTCCTTTTAATAAACTAGACTCCACCCATTTTCGAAAAGTAGTTTCCCATTCACCAGATACTTCTGTTGTCTCAGCTTCTTGTTTTAATTCTGGCGGGAGATCATCAATATGAATCTCGCTACCGGAAGCCATTACTGTTATCCAACGGCAAAAATTTTCAAGTTGCCGCACATTGCCATGCCAGGGTAATCCTGCAAGATAATCAGCTGTCTCGGGCAATAATTGTTTACTCTCTTCGTTTAATTCATTAGCCGCACTCTTTAAAAAGTGATTAGTAAGTTCAACAATATCTGTACGCCTATCTCTCAACGACGGAACATGAACTCTAATAACATTTAATCGATGCAATAAATCTTCTCTAAACTTATTTTCCTTGACGAGTTGTTCTAGATCTTGATGTGTTGCTGCAATCACGCGCACATCAACTTTAATCGGTGTATGCCCGCCAACACGATAAAATTCACCTTGAGCAAGGATACGAAGTAAACGTGTTTGCAAGTCCGCTGGCATATCTCCAATCTCATCGAGAAAAAGTGTGCCTCCATTAGCTTGCTCAAATCGTCCTTGCCTTTGTCCTGTCGCGCCAGTAAAGGCTCCTTTCTCGTGACCAAATAACTCAGACTCCAGTAAATCTTTTGGTATAGCTGCAGTATTTATAGCAACGAAGGCTTGCATCGATCTGGGACTATGCTCATGCAATGCACTGGCGACTAATTCCTTACCCGTACCCGTTTCACCTGTAATTAGTACTGTCAGGTTTGAACTTGATAATCGTCCTATCGCTTTAAAAACTTCCTGCATTGCCGGTGCTGAACCAATGATCGATGTATTCGCATCAATTGCTTCTTGCGCAGCAGCACCAGTATCATTCTGCTTATGTGTAATAGCACGTTTAACTAGACTAACAACTTCGTCGACATCAAATGGTTTTGACAGATATTCAAATGCTCCACCTTGAAATGCAGAAACAGCCCTATCCAAATCAGAATATGCTGTCATTATAATTACCGGGACATTGGGAGACTGCTGCTTAACCTTCTCTAATAACGTTATCCCATCCATACCAGGCATTCTAATATCAGAGATAATGACATCAGGTTCTTCGTTACGAATCTTTTTTAAAACATCCTCGGGATTTGCAAAGCTTTGAATCTCAACATCCGTTTTTTGTAGCGCCTTCTCTAACACCCAGCGAATCGATTTATCATCATCAACTATCCAAACTTTCTTTTTTTCACTCATCGCATTGTTCCGTTGGGAGTAAGATACTGAAATAGGTCTTGTTGTCTTTCCGTTCATAATTTATTAAACCACCATGTGATTGAATGAGCTGTTGGGCAATTGATAAACCAAGCCCGGTTCCTTCTGCACGACCAGTTACCAGAGGGTAAAATGCACCAGACTCAATCTCCGGAGGTATACCAGATCCATCATCAATAATATCGACTACAATAACGTGCCGATTCAAATGATGTCGGATTGTCACCTGACGCTGAACACGTGTAACTAGAGTGATATGACCATCTTTGCCAATTTCCTGAATTGCGTTACGTAATAGGTTTAAAACCACCTGTATGATCTGTTCGCGATCAGCTTTGATAACCGGAATACTTGGATCATAATCTCTCTTGATATTCAGCTTATGTGAGTTTTCAGTGCGTACTACTGAAACGACATATTCCAACACTTCGTGAATATTCATGTCTGATTTAACCGGAAGCGTGCTGGTGGTTAACATACGGTCAATAAAATTTCTTAAACGATCACATTCATTAATGATGATACCGGTGTATTCAAGCAGGTCTTTATTATCCAGTTCCCTTTCGAGTAGTTGTGCTGCTCCACGAATCCCACCTAAGGGATTTTTAATTTCATGTGCCATACCCTGCACCGATTCTTTTGCGGCTGCTTGTACAGTTTCTTGATTCGCCTCTTGCATTACCCTGACAAAGCCATGGGCATCAATTAATTCAACCAGGATCTCTTCGGCAGCATTATCCACAACAACCGGTGTAATCATGCAATCCACTTTTATCTGTTGGCCATTATTCAGATTCAGATCTACACTGCGTTCTATACAGGTTGTTCCTGAATACAGTGAGCGCTGTATGGCCTCATAGAAAAATGATGAATTTGGCCAAATTTGGTTTGGCTGCAGACCACAAACACGTTTATGGCTGATCGATAACAAGCCTTCACCCGCACTATTTATTGAAATCAGGTGCAGATCCTTATCGAATAGCAGTACAGCTGTTGCTAAGTTTTCAACAATGCGTAAAGCCGTTTGAGCGGAAGTCTCCATGATAATTTTATTATTGCACTGTTTTAGTGCGTTATTCACGTATTAATCCTTGCCGTAATATTGATATTGAGTTTTATTCTCATAAAAACAGTTACTTAACAAATAACTGTTTGTATATACAAATGGTTAGAGCAAGAAGCAGACCACCTGAGTTTGGTGGCTACATAAATGGCTGAGTTTGCAAAGAAAGTGTTAGAAGAAGGCTATTGAGACGCGCGTAGTATTGAGAAACTGCTGGATGTTGAGATCATTTGCTTTCCATTTCCATCAATCACACTGGCAGTAATATTATGGCTACCACGATCAAGATTTTGTAATGAAACGCTAGTAGTTGAGCCTTTAGAGACTTCCTTTCCATCCATTGTAATGATGATTTTATGGCCAGAACGTAATGGTGGCTGAAGTGATAAAGATATACTGACATTCCCACTATTGCTTCTTAACCCGGCGCCATCAGCTGGATTAGAAACCAGAAATGTTTTATACGACGCTTCTTGTTTTGGCTGTTCTGGTCTGGGAGTGTACTTAGCCGGGTTGGGATTCTTTATGGTCTGTAATTCCTGCAGCTTTATTTCTTCAGCATCTTTGGAAGGTTTATCGGTAAAGATAATATTGCCATTTTCATCAACCGATTTATATACAGTCTCTGCAATGGCAAAGCCCATAAAGGTCAATAATAATAAACCGATAGTTAAGCGCATTTGTAAAGCATAGCTAATTACTGAATATCTCACAATCGTTATGGCTCCTATATATCTCGTCTAAGAGTTTGGAATATCCGGTTTTGGTGAGTTGTTAGTAGGTGATAGCAGGGAAGTCCTGCGAACGTGGAATGTAACTTTATCAGAGCGTTTAAGAACATTATCGTCTTCATTTTTCACCGCTACAGAGATGCTATGTGTGCCTCGATCAACATTCGCCAATAGAAATTGCGCTGACCTTCCGCTTAACATTTCCTTACCATCCATGAATAACACGATCACATCATTCTCATTGAGCTCAGGCTCTAGTGTAGCAGTAATATTTACGTTGCCATCACCACCATGAATCGTTGCATCGTTTTCTGGGTTATCAATTGTTAGCTTAGTGTAGTTAAATTTATTGGGTTTATCTTCAGCTGGCGAGAGTTTAAAGGATCTGGCTTTTGGGGGATTAATTGCCTGAGCCTTTTTGATTGTTATCTCTTCAGCCCCATCTGATGGAACGTCAGAAAAAACGATGTTGCCTTCGGCATCCACCGTCTTGTAGACCGTCTCTGCATGGACATATGTAACAAACAAAAATATAAGCGATAACAGTAATTTAATATTCATATAGTTGAGACTAGCACCACTATTAGAGAGTTCATAAAAAAACCTCCCGAAGGAGATCTTTTTTATGATTATGCTAACTTGCTCGCAATTTACAAACTGTAATACATGTCAAATTCAACCGGATGGGTAGTGCTCAGAAAACGCGTGACTTCTTCCATCTTCAAGGCTATGTATCCGTCGATCATATCATCAGTAAATACGCCACCAGCTGTCAGGAATTCACGATCCTTATCCAGTGCTGCTAGTGCTTGATCTAAAGAAGAACAAACGGTTGGAATATCTTTTTCTTCTTCAATACTCAGATCATACAAATCTTTCTCAAATGCATCCCCTGGATCAATCTTGTTTTGAATACCATCAAGACCGGCCATCATCAGTGAAGCGAAAGTGAAGTAAGGGTTGCCACATGAATCCGGAAAACGCATTTCGATGCGGCGTGCCTTAGGGCTTGAAACCCAAGGAATACGACAAGAAGCAGAACGGTTACGGGCTGAATAGGCCAGCATAGTTGGTGCTTCGAAACCAGGCACTAAACGTTTGTAGCTATTCGTACTCGCATTGGTAAACGCATTAAGTGCGCGTGCATGTTTAAATATACCCCCAATATAATGCAACGCCATATCCGAAAGACCGCCATATTTATCGCCGGCAAACAGATTCTCTCCATTTTTTGCCAAAGACTGATGGACATGCATACCACTACCATTATCACCAACTAAAGGTTTTGGCATGAATGTGGCTGTTTTACCGTAACTATGCGCAACGTTTTGCACGACATACTTAAGGATTAATATTTCATCTGCTTTTCTGGTCAATGTATTAAATACGGTACCAATTTCAGCTTGAGCTGCTGTAGCAACTTCATGGTGGTGGACTTCAACGCCAACGCCCATTTCTTCAAGGACACTACACATCGCGGAACGAATATTCTGACCAGAATCAACTGGGGGAACAGGAAAATAACCACCTTTAACACCAGGTCGGTGACCAATATTATTGTCTTCACCTAGTCGGTCACTATTCCAACACCCTTCTTCTGAATCGACTTCATAGAATGCAGAATGTAATTCATCTCCCCAGCGAACTTCATCGAAGATAAAGAATTCAGGCTCTGGGCCAAAATAAGCAGTATCAGCAATACCAGTTGATTTTAAATAAGCTTCTGCACGTTTTGCTAATGAACGAGGGTCACGTTCATAACCTTCCATAGTTGCTGGCTCAAGTACATCACAGCGGATGATCAAAGTAGAATCATCAAAAAATGGATCCATTACAGCAGTATCACATTCCGGCATTAAAACCATGTCAGATTCATTAATACCCTTCCAGCCACCGATAGAAGACCCATCGAACATTTTGCCTTCTTCAAAAAACTCATCATCAATTGTGCTGGCAGGAATAGTAACGTGTTGTTCCTTACCGGTGGTATCACAGAAACGCATGTCGACAAATTTTACATCGTGTTCCTTAATTAGTTTCATTACATTATCGGACATCGCTATCTCCTGGGACTGACAATTCAGTCAATATTTAGTTGTTATTTGTGATTAAGATAAAATCATGAAACAGCCGCGCAAGCCTCGCTCAATGGTGGCCATTTCAGCTTGGCTTTTATTGTTATATAAGCATTTGTTCCTGACTTTGAGTATAACCGCACTACAAAATAAGCACTATAGATCCCACATACGATTTGCGTTAGTTTCAGGCTCTATACTTTCATTTTAGTTGTCTGTGCCATACTATTTCCATAGTGATTGATCTAAGTCAATATGTGAGAGCAATATTACAAAGGCGATGGGTAGTTTAAGATTGGTATATAGAGTAATTAACGAGACTAGGTTTATGAAGATGAGCACAAATATATGACCGCTTTTCCAGAGCCGCCAAGTGATGATTATGCCATTCTTTATCTGGAAAATACGGATAAAGAACTTCCGCTCAAACTTGATCAAAATATGCGCTATGCCTATTTTAAAACTATTGCTCGTGGTGGCAAGGCGGTTGTGCACTCTTGCAAAGATTTACACCTTTCTCGCACGATTTGTTATAAAAATCTTCGCCCAGAATTTGCCGATGATCCAATAGAACAAAAACGTTTTTTACGTGAAGCACGCGTCAGTGCTTTATTACAGCATCCTAATACTGTTCCAACCTATGAACTCGGTCGAAATAATAAAGGCCATTATTACTTCACGATGAAATTGGTTTCTGGTTATACACTCCGAGAAATCCTTGATTACCGTGAGCGTTATGATCTCAAGCAATTGATTAACGTAATCATCCAAATAGCTAATGCGCTGGAATATGCACATAGTCATCGTGTCATCCACCGCGATATCAAACCTGAAAATATTCTGGTAGGACCTTTTGGTGAAGTTTTGTTACTTGATTGGGGTCTGGCAAAAGTCTGGAACGCTGATGCTACAAGCACAGAGATACCTGAAGATCACGAGTTCAAATCAAACGAGAAAGTCACATCAATTACCGACTCTGAAAAACTACAGGGCACGATTACTTATATGTCGCCCGAGCAAATAAAACGTGATCCGAATATTGATTTCAGAACAGATATATTTAGCTTAGGCGTGGTTTTATTCGAAATCCTAGCAGGTCG
Source organism: Gammaproteobacteria bacterium (assembly GCA_021773215.1). Classification (GTDB taxonomy): domain Bacteria; phylum Pseudomonadota; class Gammaproteobacteria; order Eutrophobiales; family Eutrophobiaceae; genus UBA7359. The sequence continues at coordinate 3,515 of JAJFKM010000049.1, read as the reverse complement.
ACCTCCAACAACGGGCGAAACATTCGATGAAATTATTTATCAAACAACTCATGAGACACCGGAAAGACCATCAACACTGACAAATGCACATGTTCCAGCTTTACTTGAAAATGTTGCAATGCGGTGTATTGAAAAAAGTATCGACAAAAGAATGTCGAGTTGTGCTGAGTTGGTGAGGCTTCTTGAAGAAGAATGGTCTTGATTAGTAAGTGTTTATTATAAAGCACTATTATGGTGCATAAAACAATACTTAAAATCATTTTTTGCATTTTTTTGGTGCAGAACAAACTGCGTAATTATTAAATACACATCCCTTTCTGACTCAATCACCTAATTTATGGTATCGCTATCTAATTGATATTAATAATTTATTAACGTTTACATTGCGATTTTTAATTTTGTGCTCCGACTATTTTATGAAATGCCCAAGATTGGAACACATATTGCTCTTCTCCCTTTACTGAAAAGTTTAGATTACTGATAGAAAACAAAAAAATAATTTGCAGGAGAGCAACACATCATGAAAAGTAAGTTGGAATATATTTGGCTCGACGGATACAAGCCAACACAAAGTTTACGCAGTAAGACCATGGTAAGGTCAGATTTTAGTGGAAAGCTGGAAGATTGCCCGATGTGGTCATTTGACGGTAGTTCTACAGAACAAGCTGATGGTAGTGATTCTGACTGCCTACTTAAACCTGTCATGGTAATTCCGGATCCAGCTCGTATGAATGCCTATCTGGTTATGACGGAAGTACTGAACGCGGATGGAACGCCTCATGCTTCTAATTCTCGTGCCACTATCGACTCTGATGACGAAGATTTCTGGTTTGGTTTCGAGCAAGAATATTTTCTATGGAATCCTGAAACAAACTTGCCTCCTGGCTTCCCACCGGGCGGTTACCCTCCTCCACAAGGACCATACTATTGTTCAGTCGGGGCAAGAAATGCCTATTGTAGAGAATTAATAGATGAACACCTTGATATCTGTCTTGAAGCTGGTCTCAATGTCGAAGGTATTAATGCTGAAGTAGCAGCAGGTCAATGGGAATTTCAGGTTTTCTCGAAGAGTGCAAAGAATGCTGGTGATGAAACATGGCTCGCCCGTTATTTCCTTGAACGAACAGCAGAAAAATACGATCTTGCTATTGACTGGCATCCTAAACCATTGGGCGACACAGATTGGAACGGTTCAGGTATGCACGCTAACTTCTCAAACGGACCAATGCGTGATGCGGGCGATGAATCTATATTCACCAAAATTTGTGAAGAGTTTGGTAAAAATATAGAACGCCACATTAGCGTATATGGTGCTCACAACGAATTGCGCTTAACCGGTAAACATGAAACTCAATCCATCAACGAGTTCAGCTATGGTGTTTCTGACCGTGGCGCGTCAATTCGTATACCTATTGGTACTGTTGAGGATGGTTGGAAAGGACGTTTGGAAGATCGACGTCCTTCTTCAAATGCATGTCCTTATGCTGTCGCAGCTGCAATCGTTAAAACAACACACGAAGCACTCGCTTAATTTAAAGTAAACTTGCTGTAATTAAAAACCGGGCCAGAAGCAATTCTGTTCCGGTTTTTATTTGCGTGGTCCTAATGTCAGGGTTTTGCTCCAAGGACCAACAGTAGGTGCGTTAGACGAATCCTAAGTCTCTACACACATGTAAGCGATATCTATTGTGCAATAGCATACAAAAGATGTTTATGTATTAGACACTGTCAAATGTCGATCAGTCACAATAGAAACATCAAACCCTTCTAGCTCAGCTTCGCTTAATTGCATCTTAACTTCATCAAGCGTAAACGCGGCTCTTAAAGAATTTCCAAAATCTCTTTTTAAAATTTCCGGTTCGTTTTTGGCATATTCTTCTACTAGGCTTTCAACCATTTCATCACGATCAGGACGCATCAAGTCCATTACAAAAATTGCAGGGGCTCCTTTCGCATTTTTGATTGCATTCCATAGCACCATTGGATCATGTAAATGATGTAATAAGCTATTACTAAAAATCAGGTCATAGTTTTGATCTGAAAGAGATGACTCATTGATATAAGTGTCGATCAAATTAATTCGGTCGGATAAACCCGACTCGGTTAATGCCTTCTCACCCTCAGCTAACATCGCAGCAGCACCATCCAACGCATCGATATGATAACTAGGGTATACCTTAGCAAGGCGAATACTGATATCTGCAGCACCACAACCTAAATCAACCGCCCTACCTGACTCAGGCAATTTACCACCTACAGCTTCTTTTAATAACGTAATAAAATGATTATGCGGCTCTTCAAAATCTGCATTAGCATAAGCGATGGCTTGATCTTCACCGGTCATTAACTCAGGTTCAGGGATGCGTTGCATTTTTTAGTACTGATTAAAAACTTTAGCGTTACCATCTTTATCCATAGCAATAACGGAATAATGATCTACTCGATCTCCCATTTCCATGCCAGGAGAACCTACGGGCATACCCGGCACTGACAAACCAAGCACATCAGGTTTTTCAGACAATAATCGTTTCACATCTAGGGCAGGCACATGACCTTCTATCACATACCCATCTACCACCGCAGTATGACAACTAGCATGTTCATAACTAAGACCATACTGCTGTTTTACATGATTCACATCCAACACATCAACAGCCTTTACGTCAAAGCCATTATCCTCCATGTGTTTAATCCATTTATTACAACAACCACAAGTCGCCGACTTATACACCGTCATCTGAGGTTCTGCATTGACACTCTGCATTAAAAATAATCCACCAAATGCAGATATAAAAACCGACAAAATAATTCCAATAACTATTTTATTTTTAATCATATCGAGTGCCTTTATTCTTTTTTGATGATGCGTTGCAATTGTCTGTTGTAATTAGTTAGGTAAGCTTAAGCATAAGAAGTTTCTTTTGAGATTATATTCCGTCAAAAGACAAATCACTTTTCTTTTCGTAGTCAATGGCGAAATCTAATCTAAAATTAGAATCTGAGTAAGGAATTACTCAGGAAGCAACGACTCACCATTCATTAATTCATCAATCGTCTCTCGACGACGAATTTCATGAATCTGATCTCCATCAACCATGATTTCTGCAACACGCGGTCGCGAATTATAATTTGATGACATGGTAAAACCGTAAGCACCGGCAGAACATACCGCCAAGATATCATCATGTTCTAAATGTAACTGCCTATCCTTACCAAGGAAGTCTCCTGTTTCACAAACAGGACCAACAACATCATAAATTTCTTTTTCTGAATTGGGAGTTTCGACTACACGTTTAATATCATGCCAACCTTCATAGAGTGCCGGCCGAATTAAATCATTCATCGCGGCATCGACTATAGCGAAATTATGTTCTTCCCCTTTATTCAGGTATTCCACTTTTGTTAACAAAACGCCAGCATTACCAACAATACTTCGTCCCGGCTCTATAATGAGTTCGATATTTTCATTATTCAATGTGTTGATAATAGTTTGAATATAGTCGCTTCTCGTTGGT
>JAJFKM010000048.1 GCA_021773215.1 Gammaproteobacteria bacterium | reverse complement strand
TGGGATGCTCAGCGTGATGAGTGGTTGGAATCTGTCGGTGATGATTCGGTCCCCACACCAGAATCATTACAGTCGCTCTCATTATAACGTGTCGTGACGTTAAGTGATTCAACACATTGAGTAATGGTCATAAACCAGTCTTATTAGATGAGGTTATAGAGGCACTAAATATTCGTGCAGATGGATTCTACATTGACGGTACATTCGGTCGCGGAGGCCATAGTCGTGAAATTATTAAACGACTTGGCCCTGAAGGTCGTTTGCTTGCCTTTGATAAAGACCCAGATGCAGTTATGTCAGTTGGCAACGATCTTATTCAAGATGGACGTTTCGAAATCATTAAGGGCTCTTTCACCATGTTAATGCAACATGTTAAGCGACATGAAGTTGAAGCACAGGTCGCTGGCATTCTGTTTGACTTCGGGGTTTCTTCACCACAGCTAGATGATGCAGAACGTGGTTTTAGTTTCAGGTTCGATGCTCCCCTTGATATGCGAATGAATCCCTCTGAAGGACAAACGGTTGCTGAGTGGTTGAATCATGCCAAAGAAACAGAAATCGCAAACGTGATCTATGAATATGGTGAAGAACGGGCGTCAAGACGGATTGCTAAAGCGATAGTCAATGAGCGCGTTGAAAATCCAATTACAACGACCAGCCAACTAGCAGATTTGGTGCGCAAAGTTGTACCGCCAAGAAAGAAGTCGAAAAAGACAGGTGATGTTCATCCTGCGACTAAGACTTTTCAAGCGTTACGAATCTATATCAACCGTGAACTTGATGAGATTAGAGATGTATTGCCACAAGCCGTTGAAGTTTTATGTCCGGGTGGACGGCTAGCAGCGATAAGCTTCCACTCATTGGAAGACCGAATTGTTAAACGATTTATGCGTGATCAATCAACACCGAAGTCATATCCACCAGAGATCCCGATCATGCCAGACAGTAGTGGCATACAACTGAAGCTAATCGGTAAAAAAATACGAGCAACTAAAGAAGAGATTATTGAGAATCCTCGATCACGCAGTGCAACTTTACGTGTAGCGGAGCGTTTTAGCTCATGAGAATTTTATTACAGTACGGATTTTATATCGTAATTTTTCTATCTGCTTTGCAAGTCGTCATCGCACGCCATGAGACACGTCGTTTGTTTGTTGAGTTGCAAGCACTTGAACGAACGCGCGATGAATTAAATGAGGAATGGGGCAAGTTACAACTTGAACAAAGTACCTGGGCAATCAATGACAGGATTGAAACATTTGCCCGCACCAAACTTAGTATGAAAATGCCTGAACGAAGTTCAGTGGTTCTATTAGCGAAATGAAATTACGTACCATACAAGCACAATATCCTGTACGTCGCTGGCTCATCCTCAGTTTATTTCTGTGCGGCATGGTTGTTCTTTCTTCACGCGCAATTTATTTGCAGCTTTTAAATAATGACTTTCTTAAAGACCATGGTGATGCACGTTCAATTCGTGTGGTCGAGATCCCGGCACACCGTGGTGTGATCACGGATCGAAATGGTGAACAGTTGGCTATGAGTACGCCTGTTGATTCGATCTGGGTCACACCAAGAAAAGTTTTTGAAAATGTAGAACTTTTACCTGAATTGGCTGAGATCATGGGCATGACGGTAACGGATTTGCACGAGGTTCTGCGTGATCGTATGAGTCGGGAGTTTGTTTATTTAAAGCGTCATGCCAACCCGGATGTAGTCAAAAAAGTTAAACAACTAGGGATGAAGGGTGTTTCAACCGAACGTGAATATAAACGTTACTATCCTGCCGCTGAAGTAACTTCTCATTTCATTGGGTTTACCAATATAGATGATAAAGGGCAGGAGGGCCTGGAGTTGGCCTATGATAGTTGGCTGACGGGTAAACTGGGCAAGAAGCGCGTATTGAAAGATCGCTTAAATAGAGTCGTTCAAAACATAGAAAGTATTGAGCCTTCCGAGCCGGGTAAACAACTCGAATTAAGTATTGATCGACGAGTTCAATATCTTGCCTATCGAGAATTGGCAGCAGCAGTTAAATATCATCGAGCAAAAGGCGGATCACTAGTGATGTTGGATATTAGAACTGGTGAAATCATGGCGATGGTTGGACAGCCATCTTATAACCCGAATAATCGGAAGGGTTTAAAGAGCCAGTATTTTCGGAATCGTGCTGTGACGGATGTCTTTGAGCCGGGTTCTACAATGAAACCGTTTACAATTGCTGCTGGATTAGAATCCGGAAATTACAAACCTCATTCATTCATAAATACTTCTCCAGGATATTATAAAGTCGGTGAATACACGGTTCGGGATATGCGTAATTATGGAAAAATTGATGTCTCTACTGTTATTACGAAATCGAGTAATGTTGGCGCTAGCAAGATCGCTTTATCTTTGGAGCCAGAACAATATTGGGATGCTTTAAGTCGGTTTGGTTTTGGTCAGTCTACTGGCAGTGGTTTCCCAGGAGAGTCATCAGGTACTTTAAATCCATTTAATACATGGTCAGAAATTGAAATGGCAACATTGTCATTTGGTTATGGTCTTTCGGTAACACCCTTACAACTTGCCCATGCCTACTCTGTTTTGGCAACGGGTGGCGTCATGTTGCCAGTTTCATTTATAAAGGTTAAAGGTTCTGTTTCAGGCAAGCGTGTGATGCCAGAAAATATTACACGACAGGTGAGGAAGATGTTGGAGACAGTTGTCTCTGCGAACGGTACCGGTAAGCGTGCTGCGATCAAGGGCTATCGTGTTATTGGAAAGACTGGCACGGTGCATAAGTCTATACGTGGTGGTTATTCTGATGATCGTTATCTTTCGGTGTTTGCTGGAATTGCACCTGCAAGTGAACCACGTTTCGCCATGGTTGTTTTGATCGATGAGCCGGGTGGAGACCATCATTATGGTGGTGTTGTTGCTGCACCAGTTTTTTCAAGAGTTATGGAAGGAACATTTCGAATACTCAATATTCCACCAGATGACCTACCCGCATTTACCAGTCCCATCATGGCGCATCGCCAGAAACCAGAACAGTTACAAGGGTTTGACTAATGATGACGGTTGAAAATTTGAATTATTCAAAATCACTAGATGAGCTTTTGTGTGATCCCACACTAGCTGATGTAGATCTTTTTGTTACCGGTGTTGCTATAGATAGCAGACAAGTTAAACCCGGTGATTTGTTCCTGGCTTACAAAGGTTCGCAAGCTAACGGTATCGATTATATTGAAGATGCGATTCAATCAGGTGCAATTGCAGTTGCAGTTGACGAAGATGAAGCAATTAATATTAAGCCAAGTTCTATAAAGGTAATTAAAGTGCCAGGCTTACGTAAACAGGCGGGTATTATTATTAGTCGCTTTTATGATGAGCCATCAAAGACGATTCAATTAATCGGTGTTACTGGTACTAATGGAAAGACCACGGTCTCTTACATGGTTGCCTATGCCCTATACGTGATCGGTAAGCAAAGTGCTGTCATAGGAACCTTGGGTTATGGCCAGTTTCGTCAGTTAGAAGCCAGTACATCGACGACCCCAGATCCTGTTAAGTTACACTCTTTATTCTCTAGTTGGAGAGATGATATTGAATTTGTTGCGATGGAAGTATCATCGCATGCGCTAGATCAGGGAAGAGTTGCAGGTGCAGAGTTTGATATCGCCGTGTTTACGAATTTGACACGTGATCATCTTGATTATCATAAGACAATTGAAGATTACGCCGAAGCAAAATTTCAATTGTTTGAATCACCAGGACTAAAGCATGCCATCGTTAATATTGATGATAATTATGGTGTCCAACTCATCGAATCATTGCCTTCAACATTGAGCACCGTTGTTTATTCGGCGAAACAAAACCTCTCTGAGTTTAACAACAAAAATGTTTCATATGTCTATTGCAAAAACATCGAATCTAATAATCTGAGTTTAACGATATCAATAGACAGTTCTTGGGGCCAAGCGATTGTACAGACAAGTTTATTAGGTGAGTTTAATGTAGATAATATTCTTGCTGCTTTTGCAACACTCTGTGTGTCTGGTTTTGATCTAGATAAAATCGCTGAGACATTGTCAGGGTTTACCGGCATTCCTGGTCGAATGGAATACTTTGCTGCTGAGGGAAAATCATTACTTGTTATTGATTACGCGCATACACCAGACGCACTTGAAAAGGCGTTAATAGCACTGAGATCATATTGTTCAGGAAAATTATATTGTGTCTTCGGTTGTGGCGGCGATCGTGATGCAGGAAAACGCTCACAAATGGGGGCCATTTCTGAACGGCTATCGGATCAGATCGTCCTTACCAATGATAACCCAAGGACAGAGGCACCAGAACAGATTGTCGAGAATATTCTTGAAGGTATAAAAGACAAGTCCAGCGTTATTATTAAATATGATCGATCAGATGCGATTACTAATACGTTTTTAAATGCAAATAAAAATGATGTGATTTTGATTGCAGGCAAAGGTCACGAAACGACACAACAGATTGGCGAGTCATTATTGCCTTTCAGTGATCGTGAGTTAGCTCGGCGTTTGACGGAAATAGATTCATGATTAGCATGTCACTTTCCAAAGCAGCTTCAGTTATTGAATTAAAATATGATGGTGAAGACATTATATTTTCCGGCTGTAGCATTGATAGTCGAACTATTGAGAAAGGAAATTTATTTATCGCCATAAACGGTGAAAATTTTGATGGTCATGACTATGTGTCTTTGGCTGAAGAGAATGGTGCCAATGCTTTATTGCTTGAACGTGAAGTAAATCATGAGAAGCCTTTGCTGAAAGTGAGGGATACGAGAAAGGCGATGGGTTTGTTAGCAAGAGCCTGGCGTGAAGAAATGACTATTCCTATCGTTGCAATAACCGGCAGTAATGGCAAGACAACAGTAAAAGAGATGGTCAGCAGCATCTTGTCTGAATTATCGGATGTGCATGCAACATCCGGTAACCTGAACAATGATATTGGCGTGCCTTTGACGTTATTTGGAATTGATAAGAAACATCAATATGCAGTGATAGAAATGGGTGCGAATCATCCAGGAGAAATTGAGTGGCTAAGTGCCATAGCTCGACCAAATGTAGCGGTGATCACACAATGCGCACCAGCACATCTAGAGGGGTTTGGTGATATTGATGGTGTCGCAAAAGCAAAAGCAGAAATCTACTCTGGTTTGCAACCCACCGGCACGGCAATTATTAATGCCGATGATGACTATGCCGAGTTTTGGAGTAAGCAATGTAAATTGCTAAATCAACTTAGTTTTGGAATAGAATCTACAAACGCAGATGTTCGAGCAAATAATATTCAGCTTGTTAAACAATCGGCGTCTACTGATTTTGAATTAATTTGTTCAACTGGTGCAATCAAAATAAGACTACCCCTTGCTGGTACGCATAATGTTATGAATGCATTAGCTGCTGCTGCATGTTGTTTGTGTTTGGATGTGTCGTTGCAGACAATTAAAGCTGGACTAGAAAAAATGTCGCCGGTTAAAGGACGTTTACAGATCAAACTAGGCATGCAAGGCGCACGCGTTATTGATGACACGTATAACGCTAATCCAACTTCATTAGAGGCGGCATTAAAAGTTCTGAGCAGTTATGAAGGAACGCGTTATTTGGTGTTGGGCGATATGGGTGAGTTAGGCGATAAGGCAATTGAGTTTCACCAAGATGCTGGTGTAGCGGCAAAACTAGCAGGAATAGACCGTCTATTCACTATTGGTGATTTGAGTATAAATGCAATGCAGGCTTATGGTGATAGCGCATTACATTTTGAGTCTTATGAAGCTCTAAATAAGGCGCTATTAGAGTTGTTAAGCAAAGATACAACGATCCTGATTAAAGGTTCTCGATCTATGCAGATGGAACGTATTGTAAGTACTTTGACGGAGGGACAGTTCTAATGTTGCTCTGGTTAACAGAATATCTGGCACAGTTTGATAGCGGGTTTAACGTATTTCGTTATTTAACATTAAGAACTATTTTAGGTGTGCTAACGTCATTATTTGTATCCTTTATATTTGGTCCTTATTTAATACGTCATTTAACTAATAAACAGTTTGGTCAAAGTATCAGAGATGATGGTCCTGAATCTCATCTTGAAAAGTCTGGTACACCTACTATGGGTGGTTTATTAATTCTAATTTCAATTACCTTTAGTACTTTATGCTGGGCGGATTTAACTAACCGTTATGTATTGGTTGTCTTAATAGTTACCTTGTTGTTTGGTGTTATTGGTTTAATTGATGACTATAAAAAAGTTATTTATAACAATCCAAAAGGGTTGCGAGCAAAATATAAATACACCGCACAATCTGTAGTTGGTATTTGCGCAGCGGTTTATCTTTTTCAAACGGCGGTTCTCCCCGTTGAAACGCAATTAATTGTGCCGTTTGTAAAGGCCTTTGTTTTTGATCTGGGTTGGTTATATGTCGTGCTTGCCTACTTTGTCATCGTCGGTTCAAGTAATGCTGTTAATCTCACAGATGGTTTAGATGGTTTAGCCATTCTACCTACCGTTATGGTCGCTGGTGCATTGGCTATCTTTGCATATGCCACTGGACATGCAGGCTTTTCTAAATACCTCGGTATTCCATTTATTCCTGGCGTAGGTGAGGTCGCAGTATTTTGTGCAGCCATAGTTGGTTCGGGACTAGGTTTTCTTTGGTTTAACACTTATCCCGCACAGGTCTTTATGGGAGACATAGGTGCCTTGGCATTAGGCGCAGCGTTAGGTGTGGTTGCCGTAGTTACACGACAAGAATTAGCGCTATTCATAATGGGCGGTGTCTTTGTTATGGAAACGGTATCGGTCATTTTACAAGTTGGTTCTTATAAGTTAACCGGTAAGAGAATATTTAGAATGGCTCCCTTGCATCATCACTATGAGCTAAAAGGTTGGCCAGAACCCAGAGTGATTGTTCGGTTCTGGATTATTACCGTCATCCTGGTTTTGATTGGCCTTGCTAGCCTGAAGATACGATGAGGAATGCCACTTGCTTTGTACTACAGAAAAAAAGATAACGATGAATGACACTAAAAAACATTACGATGTAGTTATTGTTGGTCTTGGTAAGACCGGGCTCTCGTGCGTTCGTTATCTTCTGAGTAAAGGTATGGCTATTGCTGTTACCGACAGTCGTATGAATCCGCCTGGCCTCTCGACGTTAAAGACTGAGTGCCCATCAGTCACGGCATTTCTTGGGGAAATCAGCGCAGCAATTCTGTTGTCATCAGATCAAATAATTTTAAGCCCAGGAGTCTCGTTGAATAACGAGGCGGTTAAACAAGCGATTGCAAATGGCATTCCTGTTTTTGGGGACATTGAATTATTTTGCCAACAAGCTAAAGCACCAATCATTGCGGTATCTGGATCTAATGGAAAGAGTACCGTAACAACGCTAGTTGCGGAAATGACTCGACAGGCTGGTTTAAAAACATGTGTCGGTGGAAACCTTGGCACGCCAGCACTTGAATTATTAAATGAAGGTATTCCCGATATATATGTACTTGAGTTATCCAGTTTCCAACTGGAAACAACTTTTTCCTTAAGTGCACATGCAAGCGTGATATTAAATATCTCACCTGATCATATGGATCGTTATGCGAATTCAGATGAATACGCTAATGCAAAGAAAAAGATCTATTCAGGTAATGGATTGATGGTCATCAATAAGGACGATGATGTAGTAAAAGCAATGAATGACAATTCAAGGCAATCGATTTCTTTTACTCTCGGTGAACCTGAGGAGAACAACTTCGGCATCATTAAAGACAATGGTGAAGACTGGTTATGTCAGGCTGGTAACAAAATAATAAAGCAAGACGAGCTTGGAATAAAAGGTGAACATAATGTAGCCAATGCCCTAGCTGCAATGGCATTAGCAACTTCCATTAATGTGCCTGTTGAAGCTATGGTAGAAACTTTAAAAAGGTTTTCTGGCCTCGAACATAGATGTCAGCGAATCGCAACAATTAACAAGGTTAGCTGGTTTAACGATTCGAAGGCGACAAATGTGGGTGCTTGTGTTGCGTCAATTAAAGGGCTTTGTGATCTTGGTAAGATTGTTCTTATTGCCGGTGGTGATAGTAAAGGTGCAGATTTATCTAGCTTGGGTCCGATTATAAAAAAATATGTGAAACATGTTTTGTTATTGGGTGTTGATGCAAAAAAATTGGCAAATGCTATTGGTTCTGAAGTCATGCATGATTTTGTGAGTGATATGAATGAAGCGGTAAACATTGCAAGTAACGTAGCAGAGGCAGGTGATCTGGTTCTGCTTGCTCCGGCATGTGCAAGTCTGGATATGTATGAAAATTATCAACAGCGTGGTGATTCATTTGTTGCTGCAGTTAATACTTTGGAGGCGAGTTGATGTCTGCGCGGTATAAACAACAGGCAACATTATCTTCACACTACCATGTGAAGAATAAATTAATAGCAGGTTACGACCTCTGGTTGATGGGTATCTCTTTATTAATACTGTGTATGGGTTTGGTCATGGTTGCGTCTGCCTCTATTTCTATATCGGCAAAGGAATTTAATGATCCGCTGCATTATTTTTGGCGGCAGGGCATAGCTGCAATAATTGGTTTGTTCCTTGCGCTGATAATTTTAAAGATACCGATGCGCCTCTGGGAAGTAGCCAGTGTCCCTTTGTTAATGACGGCAATATTTTTGTTGGTTTTGATTCTAATCCCGGGGGTTGGTAAAGAAGTTAATGGCAGTATGCGTTGGGTTCAACTGGGCCCATTTGCGTTACAAGCCTCTGAACCAGTTAAGCTGTGTGTCATTGCCTATCTTGCCGGATATATGGTGCGGCATGGCGAGACTGTACAAACTGACTTCGCAGGGTTTATCAGGCCGATTGGTGTATTAACCTTTATCTCTGGATTATTATTACTTGAACCTGATTTTGGTGCGAGTGTAGTTTTGTTTGCAACCGCATTAGGTATGTTGTTCATGGGTGGCGTGCCGTTAACGCGCTTTTTTGCATGGGTATCTGTCGCAGTTAGTGCATTAATTACCTTGGCCGTCCTATCGCCTTATCGTATGCAACGACTTATGAGTTTTGTTGATCCGTGGAAGGATCCTTATGACAGTGGGTTTCAGTTGACACAAGCCTTGATCGCATTTGGCCGGGGCGATTGGTTTGGAGTAGGGCTTGGAAGTAGCGTGCAGAAACTCTTTTATTTGCCGGAAGCACATACTGATTTTGTTTTTTCTGTTTTGGCAGAAGAGCTGGGGTTGTTCGGTAGTATGACGATGATCCTTTTATATTCTTTCATTGTTTGGCGTGCATTTGTTATTGGACATATAGCCGAACGGGTGGAGAAATATTTTGCTGCTTACTTTGCTTACGGTATTGGATTAATTATTGGCATACAGGCATATATAAATATTGGTGTGAACATGGGTGTTTTACCTACCAAGGGCTTGACACTACCGATGATGAGTTATGGTGGAAATAGTTTGATTGTCTTTTGTATGTTGCTAGGCATTCTTTTGCGTATTGAATATGAAAACCGCCAAGACACCCGCAACATAATAACTAATGTGGTGCCAGCCTATGCGTGATAAAAATATTCTTATCATGGCAGGTGGAACGGGTGGACATATCTATCCAGCACTGGCTGTCGCTGATCATCTTAAAGAAAATGGATTTAATTTATTTTGGCTAGGGACAGATAAGGGGCTCGAAACGAATGTAGTTCCTAATCATGGTTATCCATTACTAAAAATTAATGTTGCTGGTGTAAGAGGTAAAGGTTTAGTCCGTTTATTGTTTACTCCCGTTATGCTTTTAATCGCATTGGTTCAAGCACTCTCGATAATGATAAAAGTACGCCCTGTTGCTGTGTTAGGAATGGGTGGTTTTGCAAGTGGGCCAGGAGGAATTGCTGCGTGGTTGATGCGAATACCATTATTGATTCACGAACAAAATGCGATCGCTGGATTAACGAATAAATTGTTAGCTCCATTCGCTGTTTCTGTAATGGCTGCTTTCCCTGGGGCATTTAAAGAGTCTTCAAAAATGACCATAACGGGTAATCCTGTACGCAACGAAATTGCAAATTTACCAGAACCTGAAAAGCGTCATATGAATAATGATGCCAAGTTAATAAAGGTATTAGTGCTTGGTGGTAGCCTCGGTGCAAAAGCATTAAATGAAGTAATGCCGAAATCATTATTGGCCCTCAGTAGTGATTATGAAATTGAGGTTAAGCATCAATGCGGAGAGAAACATTATGCAGTAACGAGTACTGTCTATAATGGCAGCAGCATTAAGTCTGAAGTAACAGCCTTTATTAAGGATATGGCAGCTGCTTATGCCTGGGCCGATATTGTTGTGTGTAGGGCAGGCGCATTGACCGTCGCCGAATTAGCTGCGTGCGGTGTAGCTTCAATACTCATTCCATTTCCATACGCCGTCGATGATCACCAGACTGCGAATGCAAGTTATCTGTCGGCAGAGGGTGCTGCAATCCTGATCCAAGAAACCCAGTTCTCAGTCGAGAAATTAAAAGAGGTGTTATCACAACTTATAAATGCGCCTGAACACTTATTGCAGATGGCAATTAAAGCGCGGTCACTCGCTAAACCAGAAGCGACTATACTTGTTGCGAATTTATGCATGGAGGCTGCTCATGGCTGATATGCAATCACATGCAATGGGACGAGTGAAACATATCCACTTTATTGGCATCGGTGGTGCTGGCATGGGTGGTATAGCTGAGGTGCTTAAAAATATTGGTTATGAAATTAGTGGGTCCGATATTAAAGAGAGTGCTATTACGCAAAGACTTGAGTCACTGGGAATACAAATATCAATAGGACATTCAGCGGAAAATATTAAAGAAACGGATGTCGTCGTTATAACGAGTGCTATTGATGAGAGTAACGAAGAGATCTGTGCAGCACGTAAAAACAGAATCCCCATTGTACGTCGTGCAGAAATGTTAGCGGAGCTCATGCGCTTTAGTCCTGGTATCGCTATTGCCGGGACTCATGGAAAAACAACTACGACAAGTCTGGTTGCCAGTGTGCTTGCGGAGGGTGGACTTGACCCTACCTATGTCATTGGTGGCTTACTAAACAGTTCAGGTTCGCATGCACGTCTTGGTAGTGGTAAGTATATTGTTGCTGAAGCAGATGAAAGCGATGCCTCATTTTTACATCTTTATCCCATTATTGCAGTGATTACAAATATTGATGCTGATCACCTGGATACTTATGCAGGTGATTTTGCAAATTTGCGGCATAATTTTGTTGAGTTTTTACACCAGTTACCTTTTTACGGTTTAGCCGTGCTATGTATTGATGATGAAGGTGTTAGAAAAATATTGCCTGAAGTTACCAAGCCAGTTGTAACTTATGGGATTGATTTTGAAGCTGATTATAACGCTGAATTATTACGTCAGGAAAATGAAAGAACCTGGTTCAAGGTCTCACGTAAAGATAAAAAAGACTGGTTAGAAGTAGAACTCAAATTACCAGGCAAACACAATTTATTAAATGCACTTGCATCAATTGCAGTTGCACATGAATTAGGTGTTAGTGATCAAGATATTATTAATGCGCTATGTCATTTTCAGGGTATATCTCGTCGATGCCATGTGCATGGAGAGATCAAAATTAATGATCTCAATATTACCTTCATAGATGACTATGCTCATCACCCTACAGAAATTGAAGCTACGTTCTCAGCCATTAGAGCGGGTTGGTCTACTCGTCGACTAGTAGTGTTATACCAACCGCATCGATACACACGTATGCGCGATTTGTTCGAAGATTTTAGTCGGGTGCTCTCACAAGCAGATAGCCTATTAATACTGGATGTTTATGACGCGGGTGAAGAACCCATAGCTGGAGCAGATAGTCGTTCATTATGTCGAGCAATACGGCTAAGAGGTCAAGTAGAGCCTATTTTTATCGAGGATAAAGATAAGGTGCTCGATATATTGACGAGCGTAGTTAACGAAAATGATCTGCTTTTGACATTAGGTGCTGGTGATATTGGTTCAGTTTCAAAACAGCTTTATCAAGAATGTTCTGGATCACTGCATTAAAGGATATAACTTTGTTAAGTGTTAAAAATGAAATGCAATATAGGCAGTCAGGTTTAAATAACAGAATGCGAAAAACTATTGATACATCGAGATTAAGAGGTGAGTTACGAGAGCAAGAATCAATGTCTCGTCATACTTCCTGGAAAACTGGTGGTGCTGCTGATTATTTCTATTCGCCAGTTGATATTGATGACTTATCTGTTTTTATTTCTGCGGTGCCTATTGAAATGCCCATTATCTGGGTAGGTTTTGGTAGTAACTTATTAGTGCGCGATGGTGGTTTATCTGGAGTAGTTCTTTCTGTAGTGGGTGTGCTTGATAATCTTGAGTTTACCAATGGAAATGAAATTTCTATTGGTGCGGGTGTGCCGTGTGTTAAGGCAGCACGTTTTGCTGCAAAACAAGGACTTGGTGGAATTGAGTTTTTGGCAGGCATTCCCGGGTCAATCGGTGGTGCTTTAGCAATGAATGCCGGCGCTTATGGTGGAGAGATTTGGCGAAATATAAATCAGGTCGAAACAATAAACCGAAGAGGCGAACGTAAGATCTATGCTAAAGACCATTTTAAGATTGGCTACCGTAGTGTCTCAATTCCTGAAGAGGAATGGTTTACTGCTTGTAAGATTGATTTGGAAATCTCCGACAAGAGTGTAGTCGAGAAAAGTATTAAAACGATGTTAAGCGAACGGGCAGAAGCGCAACCTCTAGGTCAATTAAGCTGTGGTTCGGTTTTTAGAAATCCACCAAAGGATCATGCGGCAAGATTAATAGAGTCTTGCGGGCTTAAGGGAAGAAATATTGGAGGTGCTTGCGTATCAGAGAAGCATGCCAATTTTATAATTAATATGGGCGATGCGACTTCATCTGATATAGAGCAGTTGATCGAATTAATTCAAGCAACAGTATACGAAAAACATGCTGTCAAATTAATTCCTGAAGTAAGGGTTATTGGTGACTCAGGGAGATATCAATAATGCGTCTACCTGATTATGAACCACAAGATTTTGGCAAGGTTGCTGTCTTGATGGGTGGGCAATCTGCTGAGCGAGCTATTTCTTTGGAAAGTGGGAAAGCTGTAACCACAGCCCTATGTAATGCAGGAGTAGATGCGCATGACATTGATTTTGATAAAGAGACATTTATTCGATTAATTAATGATGATTTTGAACGTGTATTTATCGCATTGCATGGGCGCGGTGGTGAAGATGGAACAATACAGGGTGCTTTGGAAACCATTGGCCTGCCTTATACGGGAAGTGGCGTCTTAGGTTCTGCATTAGCAATGGACAAAATCAGAAGTAAATCACTTTGGCGGGATGTTGGTTTGTCTACGCCTGCTGCCGTTGAATTATCTGCAACAAGTCAGTGGCGCCAAATAGCGGAACAGATTGGTTTACCCATCATGGTAAAACCTGTCAGAGAAGGTTCTAGTATAGGCGCAAGCAAAGTAACTGATATTCAAGATTTATCAGCCGCGTGGTCGCAGGCAAATCAATTTGATGGCCGAGTAATGGCAGAAAGTTGGATTGAAGGTGATGAATATACCGTCCCCATATTAAACGGTGTTGTATTACCTGTAATTAAACTTGAGACCTCGCGTGATTTTTATGATTACAAAGCAAAGTATGAAGATAACGATACAAAATATATTTGCCCTTGTGGTCTTGATGAGACGCTTGAAAAAAAATTAGGCGAATTATCTTTAAAAGCATGCCAACGTTTAGGTGTTAGCGGATGGGCTCGTGTTGACATAATGGTTGATGATGCGAATCAAGCTTGGCTAATTGAAGTTAATACTGTCCCAGGTATGACAAGCCATAGTTTGGTTCCGATGGGAGCTAAACAAGCAAATATTTCATTCGAACAATTAGTAATTCAAATATTGGCAACAAGTTTAGTTATTCCCGTTGAGATGGAGTTACAGAACTAATGGCTATCGATATGGTTATTGATCCAGATAAGTTACATTTTGAAACTCCAGCCCGGGGTCAACTTCGTGGATCAAGATTGTTTGGAAGTATGCTTGTTTTGGTCTTTATTTCGATGATGGTATGGGGTGTGATGATCTTATCAAATCCAGATACTCTGCCAATTAAACAGGTAAGAATTGAAGGAGACTTTACACGTTTGTCTCCAGTAGACCTGCAGTTATTGGTTACTGATAAAGTGCGAGGTGGTTTTTTCAATCTTGATGTAGATGCAGTTCGGCTTGCTCTACTGGATGAACCCTGGGTTAGTGAAGTTATTGTGAAGCGTATTTGGCCAGATGCATTACGCGTTATCGTGATCGAACAGATTCCTGTGGTTCGATGGGGGGATTCAGGTTTGTTAAATCCAGCAGGTGAATATTTTTCACCTGAGGCTGAAACTATTCCTAATGAACTTCCATTGTTATCAGGGCCTGTTGGCTCAGAACAGAACTTGTTAAATAGATTTAATTCTATGCAGGAACAAATTCAGCTTATTGGATTTAATATGGCATCACTATTCCTAGACGATAGACGCGCATGGTCATTTCATTTTACAAACGGCATAAAGGTAACTCTAGGACGGCGTGATTTCAATGAAAGGTTTAATAGAGTTTTAACTTTAATTCCAACAACAACATCAGGTCGTATTGATCAAATTGAATCAATAGATATGCGATATACAAATGGGTTTTCAATTCTATGGAAAAAATAATATCAATCACTCTGCAAGATAATATCAGGCGGATTAAATATGGTTAAAAAAGCGGATAAAAATCTAATCGTTGGGTTAGATATCGGTACATCCAAGGTGGTTGCCATCGTTGGTGAGATATCAATAGATGATGAGATTGAAATAATCGGGATTGGATCAAACCAATCACGTGGTCTTAAGAAAGGTGTGGTCGTCAATATTGAATCAACAGTCCATTCAATACAAAGAGCGATTGAAGAAGCCGAGTTAATGGCCGGGTGTGAAATTCATTCTGTTTTTACAGGGATTGCTGGTAGTCATATACGCAGTTTGAATTCGCATGGCATTGTTGCAATTCGGGATAATGAAGTTACCTATGGTGATGTTGATAGGGTTATCGATGCAGCTAAGGCTGTGGCAATACCTGCCGACCAAAAGATTCTGCACATATTACCGCAGGAATTTATTATCGATAATCAGGAAGGCGTTAAAGAGCCGATTGGAATGTCTGGAGTACGGCTTGAAGCAAAAGTGCACATGGTGACGGGCGCTGTTAGCGCTGCACAGAATATAGTGAAGTGTGTGCGACGTTGTGGCCTGGAAGTAGATGACATTATTTTAGAGCAATTAGCTTCAAGTTATTCAGTCTTGACCGAAGATGAAAAAGATCTTGGGGTTTGCATGATCGATATTGGTGGTGGCACGACTGATATTGCAGTGTTTACTGATGGTGCCATTCACCATACTGCTGTTATTCCAATAGCTGGTGATCAGGTTACTAATGATATTGCTGTTGCATTACGCACACCTACACAACATGCGGAAGATATAAAGGTTCAATACGCTTGCGCGCTCACACAATTGGCTAATCATGATGAAAGTATCGAAGTCCCGAGTGTCGGTGATCGTCCATCGCGTCGTTTGGCGAGGCAAACTTTAGCTGAGGTTGTACAACCTCGTTATGAAGAATTATTTACCTTAGTACAGGCAGAGTTAAGACGTAGCGGCTATGAAAGTTTAATCGCAGCCGGAATTGTTTTGACTGGAGGCAGTTCAAAAATGGAAGGTGCTATTGAATTGGCTGAAGAAATATTTCATATGCCAGTTCGTATTGGCATTCCACAGTATGTTTCAGGTTTGTCCGACGTTGTTAAAAGTCCAATTTATGCAACGGGTGTTGGCTTACTTATTTTTGGAAAGCGACAGAGTCAAGAGGGTAATACACAGATTCATATCAATGATGGTGTTAAAGGTATTTTGGAAAGAATGAAAAGTTGGTTTCAGGGTAATTTTTAATTAATAACTATATGCAATGTAGGAGGTTACAAGATGTTTGAATTAGTCGATGCAACTAATCAGGCGGCTATTATAAAAGTAATAGGTGTCGGTGGTGGAGGTGGCAATGCGTTACAGCATATGCTGGGTGCTAATATAGAAGGTGTAGAATTTATTTGTGCGAATACTGATTCACAAGCACTTAGAAATTCAAACGCAAAAACTGTTTTGCAATTGGGTACAAATATGACCAAAGGATTGGGCGCGGGTGCTGATCCAGAAGTTGGAAGGCAAGCAGCATTAGAAGATCGTGATCGTTTAATGGATGTTCTCGAAGGTTCGGATATGGTGTTTATTACAGCCGGCATGGGTGGTGGCACTGGTACTGGTGCGGCACCAATAGTTGCTCAGGTTGCAAAAGAGATGGGTATCTTGACCGTTGCTGTTGTCACGCGGCCGTTTGCATTTGAAGGTAAAAAACGTGCTGCAATTGCAGAAGAAGGCATTATTGAATTAAGTCAGTTTGTTGATTCATTGATCACAATACCGAATGAAAAATTACTGAGCGTTCTTGGCAGAGATGTCAGTTTGCTTAATGCTTTTGGTGCGGCGAATGATGTGTTGTTAGGTGCTGTGCAGGGCATAGCAGAATTAATAACGTGTCCTGGTCTGATCAATGTTGATTTCGCGGATGTTAGAACAGTAATGTCTGAGATGGGTATGGCTATGATGGGTTCTGGAAAGGCACAAGGTGAAGAACGTGCAAAAGTCGCGGCAGAGGCGGCAATATCTAGCCCATTATTAGAGGATGTAAACCTATCTGGTGCGAGAGGTATTCTGGTTAATATTACTGCAGGCATGGATCTATCTATTGGTGAGTTTGATGAAGTGGGTAGAACGGTCAAGGAATTTGCTTCTGATAATGCAACAGTCGTTGTTGGAACTGTTATTGATCCTGAGATGTCTGGTGATATTCGAGTCACTATAGTCGCTACTGGACTTGGAAATATAGTCAAAGATGATGCATCACGGATAAAATTGGTCCAAAATGAGGCAATAAGTGTTGATTACAAGGATTTTGAACGTCCAACGGTGATGAGAAACCAAGTACCTGAGGCAGAAGAAGAGGCGGTATCAGGAGATACGGATTACCTTGATATCCCTGCATTTTTGAGGAGGCAAGCAGACTAAATTTAGTTTGTACGTGGTATAGTAGGTCCCGGAATTGGGGAATTCCGGGTCAGATCTCCTGTCTGGCACAAAAATTGCCCATAAAACAAGAACATAAGAATAATAGCTCCAATAGAGAGTAAGTTTGAAATAGCTAAGATGATAAGGCAACGGACATTAAAAAACGTAATTCGGGCTACCGGGGTAGGTCTCCACACGGGTAAAAAGGTATTTTTAACCTTGCGGCCTGCACCAGTAAACTCAGGTATTAACTTCCGTCGTGTTGATCTGGATCCAGCTATTGAAATCCCTGCTAACCCCGAATTCGTCGGAGACACTAGTCTTTCAACCACATTAGTCAAAGATAATGTGCGAATTTCAACAGTTGAACATTTGCTATCTGCCTTGGCAGGCTTTGGAATTGATAATGCCTATATCGATCTCAGTGCTGATGAAGTTCCTATAATGGATGGCAGTGCTGGTCCATTTGTGTTTTTAATACAGTCCGCTGGTGTCGAAGAACAGAATACGGCAAAAAAATTCTTAAAAATAAAGCAAAAGGTGCGTGTCGAGCATGAAGGAAAATGGGCTATGTTCGAACCTTTCGATGGATTCAAAGTAGGCTTTACAATCGAGTTCGACCATCCCGCCTTCAATGATAAAAATTGTCAGGCAGAAATTGATTTCTCTACAACTTCTTTTGTTAAGGAAGTTAGTCGTGCCCGTACCTTTGGTTTTATGCGTGATGTTGAATTATTACGTGAGAATAATTTGGTATTAGGTGGCAGTCTTGATAATGCCGTTGTTGTTGATGATTATAGAATCCTTAATGAGGATGGTCTAAGGTATGAAGACGAATGTGTAAAACATAAGATACTAGACGCTATTGGTGATTTGTATTTATTAGGACATAGTCTGATTGGATCTTTTACGGGGTTTAAATCAGGACATGCACTTAACAATGCATTATTACGTGAATTAATGGCAAATGAAGAATCATGGGAACTGGTAACCTTTGAAGATGAGCATAAGGCGCCGATTTCTTTTATGCAGGCAATGCCTGTAAATTAATTTTATTTAAGACGGTTTTTAGAAATATTTAGAATACATTTGCGTAATTCAGGGTCGTTGAAATTATTAGCAACATCATTAAGAAATTGCGCTGAATTATTCGACAAATAAATAGGTTTTTTAATTAAAACAGAATTATCAGAAACTGATTTTTTAATTTTAATTCTGATAGTTGTAATAGAAGTGAAATTTAGTTGTTTATTAAAAATATTAAGGATAGCTGGAATATTATAACGAAGCCGGGTTGCCCAGGCTGAAGAACTTGTTAGTAAAATCGCAGTATCTGCGTTTATATTAGCTAGTTCAAATTTATCTTTTAGGGTTGGATCAAGTAGTTTTTTTAAATTGCGATCAATTTCCTGGAAAGAGTTTGCTTTTTTATACAAAGCAGCAAAAGAAGACTGGCCGTCATTTAAAAAACTACTGATTGGTAGAGTTTTGTTTTTATTATCAGTTTTCATGATTATGTACGATTATAGATTTAAATTTGACGCAAATATATGCAATTATTTTTAATATCAAAAACGAGAAAGAAAAGTCTGTCCCTTACACTAGGGCCAGTATATCTGTGCGTCTGCCTTGTATTAAGTTTCATCTGTGGTTTATTGGTATTCCATGCTGGGAGCCAATATGCATTGAATTTGACGCGTGACTCGATAGAAAACTTATATACACAAACAGCACCTATCTGGAATCAAGAACTAGAAGTTCAACAGAAAATGCTCAATCAAGTGCAAGATAATGCATCAAAAAATCTTGATGCCCTGGCGACAAGGTTAAGTAAATTGCAAGCTCATGTTATGCGCTTGGATGCTCTTGGCTCACGTTTAGCTAGTATGGCAGATCTTAATGAGATAAATTTTGATATTACATCTACTCCTGGCTTAGGCGGACCTCAACCGAGCCAAAAACCTAGATCGATGGAAGTCAGTGATTTTATCAGTGCCATGGAAGAGTTAAACTCTAAAGTTCAGGATCGTTCAGAAAAATTGTCAGCAATGGAATCAATGTTGATTGATAGAACCTTGCAGAGTCAAACATTGCCAACAGGAAGTCCTACAATGGATGGCTGGGTATCATCACTGTTCGGTAAGCGAACGGATCCAATGACCGGAAAAATGGAGTTTCATGACGGGATAGATTATGCAGGCAAGTCAGGTTCACCAATACTTGCGGTTGCTTCTGGAATTGTAACTTGGTCAGGTGTTCGTTATGGCTATGGCAATATGGTAGAGATCAATCACGGCAATGGCTATCAAACACGTTATGCGCACAATAAGAAAAATCTAGTTGTTGTGGGCCAAAAGGTTGATAAAGGACAGG
Organism: Gammaproteobacteria bacterium; assembly: GCA_021773215.1. Taxonomy (GTDB): domain Bacteria; phylum Pseudomonadota; class Gammaproteobacteria; order Eutrophobiales; family Eutrophobiaceae; genus UBA7359. The sequence goes on along the minus strand of JAJFKM010000048.1, from coordinate 59,166 downwards.
TGGTAGGTCTTATGGGTTCTTCCGGTAGATCCACCGGTACACATGTTCATTTTGAAGTGGTCAATAATGGTAAAGCTGTAAATCCTAAAAAGTATATTTTACTGAACTAAGCTTCCCTCTAAGTTACCGTTAACATCCGATTATAAATATTCTTTCCCCGACTCGTGATATACACGCGATTTTAAATTTAGACTAAATACAATGATTAAAGATTTGGCAAAAAAAATATTTGGTACGCGAAATGATCGGGTAATCAAAAAACTTAATAAGAAAATTAAGCTAATCAATATCCTCGAAGATGAATTGAAGTTGTTGAGTGACGCTGACTTTCCAGATAAGACCAATCAATTAAAAGATAGAGTTAAGCAAGGCGAAAGTTTAGACGACGTCTTGCCTGAAGCATTTGCACTAGTAAGAGAGGCTGGTCGACGTGTATTGGATATGCGTCATTTTGATGTGCAAATGATCGGTGGCATGGTATTGCACAATGGCAATATTGCAGAAATGCGAACTGGTGAAGGTAAAACGCTAGTAGCTACATTGGCAGCTAGTTTGAATGCGTTGTCTGGTTTAGGCGTGCACGTCATTACCGTTAATGATTATTTAGCAAAACGTGATGCTGAGTGGATGGGGCAGATATACAGTTTTCTTGGTTTAAGCACAGGTGTCATCGTGTCTGGTTTGTCTATGGAAGAAAGAAAGGCCGCATATGCATGTGATATTACCTATGGTACAAATAATGAATTTGGTTTTGATTATCTACGCGATAACATGTCCTTTAGCAAAGAAGGACGTGTTCAAAAAAATCTGAATTTTGCTATTGTTGATGAGGTCGATTCAATTCTAATCGACGAAGCCAGAACACCATTAATTATATCCGGTATGGTCGATGATAAATCGGATTTATATATCACCATAAATAAATTAATTCCCAAATTAGTTGCTCAAAAAATTGAAGATGGTCCCGGTGATTTTACGCTAGATGAAAAGACTAAACAGGCATACCTTACTGAAGATGGCCATGACCATTTCGAACGCTTGTTAAGAGAGAAAGGGATTATTGCTGAGGGACAAGGCTTATATGATCCAGTAAATATCGGTATTCTGCACCATCTGAACGCTGCACTAAGAGCACATCATTTATTCCAAAATGATATCGATTACATAGTCAAAGATGATGAGGTTGTAATTGTTGATGAATTTACCGGCCGTACAATGCAAGGTCGGAGATGGTCTGAGGGATTGCATCAGGCAATAGAAGCAAAAGAAGGGGTGACGATTCAAAATGAAAACCAGACACTAGCATCAATTACGTATCAAAATTATTTTCGTTTATATTCAAAACTATCTGGTATGACAGGTACTGCAGATACCGAAGCTTATGAATTTCAGACGATATATGGGCTTGAAGTTATTATTATACCAACACATATGCCTATGGTTAGAGATGATCAAAGTGATGTCATTTTCCTTACAGCTAAAGAAAAATATGATTCTATAATTGAAGATGTAAAGATATGCCAAGCTAATGGTCAACCTGTACTTGTTGGTACGGCATCTATAGAAGTTTCTGAATATTTATCTAAATTATTAGATAAAGAAAATATTAAACATCAGGTTCTAAACGCAAAATTTCATCAGAAAGAAGCAGAAATTATTGCGCAAGCAGGTCGCCCCGGTATTGTTACGATTGCAACAAATATGGCCGGACGAGGTACCGATATCGTGTTGGGTGGGAATTATGAAGTAGAGGTAAAACAATTAAGCGAGCCAGATGCACAAGAGATAAACAAATTAAAAGAAGAGTGGGAACAACGTCATCAAGAAGTTCTAGACAATGGCGGTTTACACATAATTGGTACTGAACGGCATGAATCCAGACGTATAGATAATCAGTTGCGTGGACGTTCAGGCCGTCAAGGTGATGCAGGATCCAGCCGTTTTTATCTTTCACTTGAAGATAATTTGATGCGTATATTTGCATCAGAGCGAGTTTCTGCAATCATGCAAAAGTTAGGCATGGAAGAGGGAGAAGCCATTGAATCAAAGCTGGTGTCTCGAGCAATAGAAAATGCTCAACGTAAAGTAGAAGCACATAATTTTGATATACGCAAAAACTTACTTGATTTTGATGATGTTGCCAATGATCAAAGAAAAGTTATTTATCAACAACGTAATGACCTTCTTGAAGGTGAGACCGTCGCTGAAGAAGTCAATGACATGCGCTATGAAGTCATTGAAAATGTGATCGATGAATATATTCCCCGTGGCAGTATGGATGAAATGTGGGATGTAAGTGGATTAGAGGGTGCTCTTCAACATGAGTTTGATGTAACAGTAGATATTAAATTATGGTTAGACCAAGATAAATCATTATATGAAGAAACATTACGAAAAAAATTACATGAAACCTTAGGAAAGGTAGTTGAGGAAAAGGAGAAAGTTATAACGCCTGATTTAATGAGGCGTATAGAAAAACAAATCATGCTCGACGTGTTGGACAGGCATTGGAAAGAGCATCTTGTTAATATGGATCATCTTAGACAGGGCATACATCTAAGAAGCTTTGCCGCTAAAAATCCAAAGCAAGAATATAAACGTGAAGCTTTTGATTTGTTTTTACAAATGCTTGAAAATATTAAACATGATGTCGTTGTTTTTCTATATAAAGTTAATATTAGAACTGAAGAAGATATAGAGGCAGCGGAACAAAAAGAGAAAAAACAGGATATGAGTTTTAATCATGCCTCCGCACCTAATAGCTTAAATGATGAATCACAGGTAAATGAAGGGCCCATAGAAAAACCTTTTGTCAGAAACACGCCTAAAGTAGGGCGAAATGAACCTTGTCCCTGTGGGTCGGGTAAAAAGTATAAGCAATGTCACGGAAGATTGTCTTAATAACAAGAATTCTATTAAATTATACTCGTCATATATAGACTGAAAATCATGTCTGTTGGATTAAAATTCCCCTCATCCATTTTGCCTATAAATGGGATTCGCTTATCGGCCTGTTGCGCAAATATATATCAAAAAAAACGGCCAGATGTAACTTTAATCGAGCTCTCTGAAGATAGCAAAGTCGCTGGAGTATTCACCAGGAATTTATTTTGTGCCGCACCTGTACAAGTAGCAAAAAAACATTTAGCTGAGTTTAATCCACGTTACTGCTTGATAAATGCAGGTAATGCTAATGCTGGAACTGGTGATCAAGGTTTATTGGATACAAATTATACTTGTAAGACATTAGCAAATTTAGCCGGGTGTAAAGAAAATGAGATTCTGCCTTTTTCGACAGGTGTGATCGGAGAAAAATTACCAGTAGATAAAATCAATGATGCGCTGCCTGAATTAATAGGTAAATTATCTACTGATAATTGGATTGAAGCAGCTGAAGCCATCATGACCACAGATACTATTCCTAAAGCGATATCGAAAAAAATATCATTAGGTGATTCTACCATTAGTATAACAGGCATCGTGAAAGGGTCTGGAATGATACGTCCTGATATGGCAACTATGTTGGCATTTATAGCAACAGATGCAAATATAGCAAAAGACTTGCTTGAAAAAATATTACTTCATGCAGTTAACAAAAGTTTTAATCGAATTACTGTTGATGGTGATACATCTACAAATGATGCCTGTATGTTAATTGCAACATGTAAGGCAGGTAATAAATATATTGATACTCTCAATAGTAATGAATATGAGCTACTAAAAAACTCTTTGATAGATGTCTTTTGCGAGTTGTCTCAAGCGATCATTAGAGATGGTGAAGGTGCAACAAAATTTATAACTATAAAAGTAACTGGGGGTAAGGAAGAAACAGAATGTACAAATGTCGCTTTTAAAATTGCTGAATCTCCATTAGTAAAAACAGCTTTCACTGCCTCAGATCCAAATTGGGGTCGGATATTATCGGCAATTGGTAACTCAGGGATTAACGACCTAAATATAAACAATATTGAAGTTTTTCTAGACAACGTATGCATAATTGAAAATGGTCAGCGTGCATCTGGTTATACAGAAGAGAAAGGAAAAAATGTTATGCTTCAAGATGAAATAACATTATTAGTGAATCTTAATAGGGGTGCATATCAGGAAGAAATATGGACAACCGACCTATCACATGAGTACATTAAAATTAATGCTGAATATCGAACATAAGTTTCAATGTTAGTAGCAGCAATAAGTATAAAGATATAATGACTCAACGAACACATGTCGCAGTTGGTGTTATATATAACACAACAAAAGATAAAGTGTTAATTTCAAAACGTTTAAGAAATCAACATCTAGCTGGTTACTGGGAATTTCCTGGCGGCAAGGTTGAATCTAATGAAGATGTTGAGACTGCTTTAAAGCGTGAGCTATTTGAAGAATTAGGAATAGTTGTAAGTAAGGCAGAGACATTTACATCGGTAAGTCATGACTATCCGAATAAAAAAGTTTTACTTGATGTATGGAAGGTAACGGATTGGTCTGGTATACCTGAAAGTAGAGAAAATCAGGAGTTTTGTTGGGTAAGTATACATGAACTTAATAAGTATAAGTTTCCTGATGCGAATAAATATATCATCCAATCGATATCATTGTCCCCGATGTACGTCATTAGTAAAGAATCATACGAAAACTATTCACATTTATATTTGGTTACGGAAGAGTGTTTTATTGCGGGATTAAAGATTTTTCAACTAAGATTGAAAATAGATAAGAATAAGTCGATTCAGAAAATTGTAAAAAAACTAAGTGAAGTAGCGGATAAATATAATTCAAAAATAATTCTAAATGGTTTGGCAACAGACATAGATAAATATCCAATTGATGGTGTCCACTTTAATGCTAATGAGTTAATGAGGCATGACAATAGACCTATAAGTGAAGAATATATATTAGGCGCCTCTTGCCATAATGAAGAAGAATTGATTAAAGCGGCTGAGATAAAAGTTAACTATGCATTTTTATCTCCTGTTCAACATACGGCTAGTCATCCTGATGTTATTGCGATTGGTTGGGAAAGATTTAGAAGTCTCATTAAGGAAGTAAATTTTCCGATATATGCACTAGGTGGGATGATGCCTACCGATCTTAAGACTGCAAAAAACTATGGCGCCTATGGTATTGCTATGCTTGGAGGGGTTTGGAATGAAGATTCACTAGTAAAAAGTATAAATTTTCGTATAGATTAATGTATTTCAGGATGGGTTTGTTCGTCATCAACTGTGGATGCATCAGCAATACCGTATTTTTCATCAACCCATTTGCCCAAGTCTATTAACCGACAACGATCAGAGCAAAAAGGTCGATGTTGGTTGGAACTATCTAATCTGGTAGTATTTTTGCAAATAGGACAATAAATAATCTTATTCATAATATGCAACAGTGAAGTTCAAAATCAACATCATTTTTAGTTTGAATTGGTCTGGCGTCGCTTGTTGATTCTTCCATAAAGCGTATTGTAAACCGGTGTTTCCCTCCACTAATCTCAGGATAATAGCGGCTAGCAGAAGGTAAAAATACTCGAATTAATTGGCAGGATAGAGTTGATTCTATAGGTTTTTGATAAAAACCAGTCGCCGCCTTTTCTTTAATCGGGTGAGTGCTGTTTCTAACCATGTCTAGAGCTATATAGGTAGACTTTTTTATGGGTTCTAAGTCGGTTGCCCATTTAGCCAAATCTTGTTTTCGAGTAATAACGGGTTGATTAAGCCAGTAATGAAACCGGGGAAGGTCAAAACTACAAGTCCCTCCTGGAATACTTATGCGCTGTTTTATGCTAGTTACTAATTCATCATTTCTTAAAATATTTCCTGGCTGATATGCATTGTCACGCAGTTTTATTAATAAGTCGCATATTTCGTTATTAATAGTATTTAATCTATTTTCATCTACAGCAGGATTATTCTTTAATGATGTGAGCATTAAAGAATGGCGTTCCAGTTCCTTTATCAGTTCCGCTTTTAGATCTGAGCGGCTTAATAAATCATTTATTTCAAGGAGTGATTCAAGGGTATTTCTGCAATCCCATTCTATTGTGTCTTGTGAGCGATATTCTATGAGATTAAAAAGATGTTCTAAACGTAGAAAGTTTCTAATCCTTTCGTTTAGTGGTTGTTCATATATTATTTTATTTTGCATAATTAGTTATACAAATCATCTTTTACACTGGTAATTATTAATCATAATGTTTTATGTTTTTCAGATAATTTTAGATACTTACTATGTAAATTATTTACAGCGTTACTAAGGTCTTCAATTTTAACGCTGTTGTCAATAATATCGTCTGCATATTTTAAACGTTGTTCTCTAGTAGCCTGATTTTTAATAATTTTAGATATTAATTTCATTGATGCGTTGTCTCTCTTAGAAGCACGTATTAGCTGTGTTTCCTCTGGAATATCAACCAGTAAAATGCGATCAAATTTGTCTGTTGCTTGAGCCTCAATAAGTAAAGGAATTGCAACAAGGCAATATGGATAGTCTACCTTAGAAACCTCTTTCTCAATTTCCCTATAAATTACAGGATGTAGTATTTCTTCTAACTTTCTTTTGGCCTCTAAATCATCGAATATAATATTACGCAGTTTATGGCGATCAAGTTCACCTATATCATTTAATAGGTCTTTGCTAAACGCTTCAGTAATGGCTTTTAAACAAGGTTTTCCAGGCTTTACTATAGTCCTTGATATAACATCAGAATCGATGACCGGTGTGCCTAGCTTTTGAAATATAAATGCAACAGTCGATTTGCCACTACCTATACCGCCAGTTAAGGCAACGCGCATGGTTTTCGTCATGTTAAATCACGGCATTTAGATAAGCTGACATTATGTATGGACCCCACAGCATAGAAACCCAACCAGCAATTGCCAAGTATGGACCGAATGGTATTGTTGTGTTTCTATCATGCGATTTAAAAACCATTAATGAAATACCAATAACAGCACCAACTAAAGACGATAAAATTATTATTAAAGGAAGTAATTGCCAGCCAAACCATGCACCTAGTACGGCCAGTAATTTGAAATCACCATGGCCCATGCCTTCCTTGCCGGTAACTAATTTGAACATGATGTATACGGACCAAAGAGTACCGTATCCAAATACGGCCCCAAGAACACTAGATTCTATGTCAGTGAATACTCCAAAAAGATTAATAATGATTCCAAGCCAAAGCAGTGGCAATGTAATGTCATCAGGTAATAGCTGATGATCAAAATCAATCATGCTTAATGCGATGAGTGACCACGTTAAAAATAGAGCGAACAAAGTCTGAGAGGAAACCCCGAAATAGTAAGCAACGATGACTACAGATACACCACTCACAACTTCTATTAGTGGATAGCGAACAGATATCTTATTTTCGCATTTGCTACATTTTCCCTTCAGAAAAAGGTAGCTAATAACCGGAATATTCTCAAATGCGCTAATTTGATGCTTGCATTTTGGACAATGCGAACGTGGGGTAACTAAATTAATATCTGAATTATCTTTTTTAACATTAGAGTCATCAAGCTCAAGTAATTCACAACATTGTTCTTTCCAATCTCTTTCCATCATTACAGGTAATCTTAGTATGACAACATTCAGGAAACTGCCAATCATCAGTCCCATGACAAAGATAGTAGATAGGAATAGAACTGGATAAATTATAAATAATTCAATAATAGGTGGCACGAATAGTCTCTATAAATAGGTGATCCACTAAAAATATCAACAGAAAAGTTAAAAGAGTCTAGTAATCTTTAGCTTGCTATTAAACAACAGCACCCATTTTAAATATTGGCAAGTACATGCCAATAACGATACCACCAATAACAACGCCTAAAAAACCCATAATTGCGGGTTCAAGTAGACTAGTTAAGGCTTCAACAGCATCATCTACTTCTTGTTCGTACCAGTCGGCAACTTTGCCTAGCATAGTATCAATGGCACCTGATTCTTCACCAATAGCAACCATCTGCACAACCATGTTCGGGAATAAGCCACTCTCCCTCATTGATGCTTGAAGTTGTGTACCTGTTGATATTTCATCCCTCATTTTAATTGTCGCATCATAAAAAACAACATTGCCACAGGCACCGGCTACAGATGTCATCGCTTCAACTAAAGGGGTGCCTGCTGCGAACATGGTTTCCAATGTACGTGAAAAGCGAGCAATAGCAGCCTTTGTCATGATTTCTCCAAGAATAGGCATTTTTAAAATAAGGCGATCTAAAAATTGTTGACAGGCTAATGAACGTTTTTTAAATTCTAATAAACCAAAAACTATGCCACCACCTACACCAAAAATAATGTACCAGTAGTTAACGAAGAAATCTGAACTATCAACTAAAAATTGAGTTAAAGCAGGTAAATCAGCACCAAAACCCTCGAATAATTCAGTAAACTGTGGAATAACAAAGATCATCAATATCGAAACAACAATGATGGCCGCTAGGATTACTGCGGCTGGATAAAACAAAGCCGCTTTAATCTTCGATTTTAATGCTTCTGTTTTTTCCATGTATGTAGCAAGCTTATGCAAGATAGCCTCAAGGATACCTGCCTGTTCACCTGCTTGTACGAGGTTACAATAAAGTTCGTTGAACTGTAGAGGGTATTTTTTTAATGATTCTGTCAGGTTGTTACCTGCTTCGACATTAGCTTTAACGCCCAAAATCAATTCCTGCATGCCCGCATTTTCATGCCCACGACCTACAATCTCGAAAGCCTGTACCAGAGGTACGCCAGACGACATCATGGTTGCTAATTGACGACTAAAAACTGTTATGTCTTTAGGCGTGATTTTGGTTTTACCCCCACCACCTAATAAAGGTTTTGCTTTCTTTTTTACTTTTAAAGGGTTTATGCCTTGCCGCCGGAGCACAGCTTTTACTAGTGCTTCACTTTGACCACTTGATTCACCTTTAACGCGTTTGCCTGTTTTATCGGTGCCTTCCCAGGCATACATATCTGCTTTTTTTGCTTCAGCCATAATGATTACTCTACGGTTACTCGGTTAACTTCAGTTAGACTGGTTACTCCAGACGCAGCCTTCATCAAACCCGATTTTCGAATATCCCAGATACCTTCAGATGCAGATTGATCTGCCAACTCTATTGCATTAGAGCCTTCGATAATCAGACGTTTCATCTCGTCCGAAATGGGCATGACTTGATATATTCCAGCACGACCCTTGTAACCAGGGTTATCATCAGTTATCTCACCTGGCTCAAATAAGCTAATGCCTTTTTCGATCATGTCATCAGGAAAGCCTTCGTCTCTTAACGCCTCATCAGGCATCTCAAATGGGACTCGATTGTTAGGGTTTAAGCGGCGTAGCAGTCTTTGCGCGGTAATTAGGTTGATAGCAGTTGCAACAGCAAACGCTTGGATGCCCATGTCTTGTAATCGTGTTAAAGTCTGTGGACCGTCATTGGTGTGCAATGTAGACATGACCATATGGCCCGTTTGTGCAGCTTTAACAGCAATGGAAGCTGTGCCAAGGTCACGAACCTCTCCAACCAAGATAATATCGGGATCCTGACGTAAGAAAGCTTTTAGCGCTTTTTCGAAAGTCATCCCTGTTCGTTCGTCTACCTGTACCTGATTAACACCAGGGAGGTTTATTTCAACTGGGTCTTCTGCTGTAGAAATATTAATATCAACCTGGTTCAGTATATTTATGCCCGTATAGAGTGATACGGTTTTACCACTACCTGTCGGTCCTGTGACCAGGAACATGCCATAAGGTTTATGCAGGTTAGTGAGAAACATTTCTTTTTGGTGGTCTTCATATCCAAGTTGGTCTATCTGCAATGCAGCAGCATCTGAATCCAATATACGCATACAAGTCTTTTCGCCGAACAGTGTCGGACACGTACTGACACGAAAATCAATTGATTTTGATTTTGAAAGTTTTAATTTAATACGTCCATCTTGCGGTACACGACGCTCTGATACGTCGAGTCTGGACATAACTTTAATACGTGCTGCGATCTTGCTGGAAAGACTCATCGGTGGTTTTGCTACTTCCATCAAAACACCATCTATACGATATCGAACACGGTATGTCTTTTCATAGGGTTCGAAATGAAGGTCAGAAGCCCCTTTTTTGATGGCATCAAGTAAGCACTTATTAACAAAACGTACTACCGGGGCATCATCAATATCGTTATCATCATCATCCTGAGGACCATCTTCAGCAACTTCTAAATCATCTAGGTCATCAAATTCTTCATCATCCATATCACCTAAACCGCCATCAGCCGCTTCGAGTGCTTTCTCAATATTTTTGGTTAGTTTATCTTCCTCAACAATGACTGCATCCGTTGTTAAACCAGTTGCGAATTTGATTTCATCCAGAGCTTGAATATTTGTCGGGTCAGAAACAGCAACTGCTAAGCGCTTACCTCGTTTGAAAATAGGTAATGCATGATGTTTTTTAATGAGCTCTTCTTTGACTAGCTTGATAATATCAGGATCTATTTCCAACAGATCAATATCGACTAATGGTGCGCCAAACTCTTGTGCGGCGGCTAGAGCAATACTGCTACTGGGGACAAGCTTGTTTTCAACTATAAGACTAACAAAGGGTTTTTTCTTTTTCAGAGACTCTTCGAATGCACTTTGAGCCTTTTCTTCATCAAGTAAGCCATCGAGCACGAGTTTGCGCGCTAACCCACTGAGATTTATTTTTTTTGTTGGAGCAGCCATTACCGTATTCTTGACCTATTGTTATCAAGTATTTAAGTTAAATATTAGATTATATGACGTAAATAACCAACTGTTTTAGCTCATAAATAGGGTCTAATCACCGCAAAATATATAAAACCGGACTATTTACTAATAATTAGTCAGAATTTCAGTCAGGCTGCATCAGTATCTAGTCCAGAGAAATCTAATTTTTCATTGATCACATCTATTTTTATCAAAGATCCAGCACCATATTGGCCTGATAGTATTCTTTCTGCTATTGGCGTCTCAAGTTTGTCTTGAATGACACGTTTTAGCGGACGCGCACCGTATACTGGGTCGAACCCTGCCAAGCCTAGATTACTTATAGCTTCTGGGCTTAATTCCAGAGATATATCCTGGTCAAGTAATCGACTACGTAAACGATCGACCTGAATTTCTGCAATTGCCATGATTTGTTTCTGTATTAAGGCGTGGAAAACGACAACTTCATCGATGCGATTGAGAAACTCAGGTCTGAAATAGTTGCTGACTTCATTTAGCACCACCTCTTTCATATTGGTGTATTCAGAATCAGCGGACATTTCTTGAATCAGGTTAGAGCCGAGGTTAGAGGTCATAACGATAACGGTATTACGAAAATCAACGGTACGTCCATGCCCGTCTGTTAATCGTCCATCATCTAATACTTGCAGCAGAATATTAAAAACATCGGCATGCGCTTTTTCTATCTCATCCAGCAATATCAGACTATATGGGCGACGGCGGACGGCTTCAGTCAAATAGCCGCCTTGCTCATAGCCAACATAACCCGGTGGCGCACCGATTAATCTTGCTACAGCATGTTTTTCCATATATTCGGACATATCGATGCGGATCATTGCATCTTCACTATCGAATAAAAATTCCGTAAGACTTTTACAGAGCTCGGTTTTTCCGACACCTGTCGGTCCAAGGAACAGAAAACTGCCATTGGGTTTATCTGGGTCTGAAAGCCCCGCACGTGAGCGACGAATGGCATTGGATACTGCGGTAATGGCTTGTTCTTGGCCGATAACACGGTTATGTAATATGCCTTCCATGGATAATAGCTTTTCACGCTCACCTTCCAACATTTTACTCACGGGTATGCCGGTCCAGTTGGCAACAACTTCTGCAATTTCATTCTCTGTTACTTTGTTCCTAAGTAACGTCATGTCTTGCATGTCTGCCTGACTTGCCATATCCAATTGTTTTTCAAGACCTGGAATAACGCCGTATTGAAGTTCCGACATACGGCTTAAATCACCACCTCGTTTGGCTGCTTCAAAGTTGAGTCTTGCCTGTTCCAGTTTTTCTTTAATGTTATGCGTACCTTGTAAGGCCGCTTTTTCGGATATCCATATTTCTTCAAGATCGGTGAACTCACGTTCAACCTTTTTAATTTCCTCTTCGAGTAGTTCGAGCCGTTTAATTGAGGCAGCATCGGTTTCTTTCTTTAGTGCTTCGCGCTCAATTTTCATCTGGATGACACGACGTTCAAGTCGATCCATAGACTCTGGTTTTGAATCAATCTCAATACTGATCCGGCTCGCAGATTCATCAATTAAATCAATGGCTTTATCTGGTAATTGCCGATCAGTTATGTAGCGATTAGATAAGGTTGCCGCAGCGACGATAGCTGGATCGGTTATTTGCACATTATGGTGTACTTCGTAGCGTTCTTTTAAACCACGTAGAATTGCGATGGTATCCTCAACCGTAGGTTCATTGACGAGCACTTTTTGGAAACGCCGTTCCAAAGCAGCATCCTTTTCAATATTTTCACGATATTCATTCAGGGTTGTCGCGCCAATACAGTGTAGTTCACCTCTTGCCAGAGCCGGTTTCAGCATATTACCTGCGTCCATAGCCCCTTCTGCTTTTCCAGCGCCAACCATGGTATGTACTTCATCGATGAATAAGATGATTTGGCCTTCTTGTTTAGACAGATCATTTAAAACGGCCTTTAAGCGCTCTTCAAATTCGCCACGAAATTTGGCGCCAGCGATTAGTGCGCCCATATCAAGGGATAATAATCTTTTATGTTTTAATGACTCGGGAACTTCACCATTGAGAATACGTTGTGCCAGACCTTCAACAATTGCAGTTTTACCAACACCAGGCTCACCAATCAGAATAGGATTATTTTTAGTGCGCCGTTGTAATACTTGGATAGTCCGACGAATCTCTTCATCACGTCCAATAACGGGATCAAGTTTTCCTTTTTCGGCAAGTGCAGTTAGGTCAGTGGTATATTTTTCCAGTGCTTGCCGGTTGTCTTCGGCATTTGAATCATTGACCTTTTCACCACCACGTAATTTATCTATGGCGTCATTTAGTTTATTTTTTTCTGCACCACATTCCCGGAAAATATCACCTAGTCTGCCTTTATCCTCTAGTGCGGCTATGGCGAAGAGTTCACTTGCAACATAGTCATCTTTCCTGTCCTGAGCAGTTTTATCCATAACGTTTAATAATCGTTCAAGATCTCTGCTGATATGGACATCACCTGACGATCCACTTACCGTAGGCATAGTGTCGAGCAATTTACTGAGTTCAGCTCCTAGCTTGTTTAGATTGACAGCTGAAGAGGAGAGTATGTGCGAAAGTGTCCCGCCATCTTGGTTTAACAGGCTATGCGCCAAATGTGCAGGTTCTATATATTGATGTTCACGTCCAATGGCGATGCTTTGCGCTTCAGCCAGTGCCATTTGTAATTTCGTTGTTAATTTATCGGGTCGCATTATTTTAGCCTTGCATTTTAAGTACTACTTAATAAATAAGGCCATTCAGCACGGATTCAAGTGTTTTCAAGACGATTCATAAATTAACATCTGCATAAATGTGATTATTATTTTTTATTAAAATACACCGATATCAATATATGAGCGTACTAATTTCTGAATCGCGACAACATATGATGCGGTCCTAAAATCATTAACATTTTCATTTGAGTTATAGGCTTCCTTTAGTTGTTGATAACTATTACGCATCGTATCATCAAGCCCAGATCTAACCAGGTCGAGTTCGTTGGCACCATAAACTAATTCTTTTTGCATCCAGTCTTCGGTTGGTTTTCCTGCCATCGTTTCCAGTGCTTGCAATAACTTAGCTCCACGCATTTCATCGTGTCGCCTTTCCATTCTACCAAAGCGAATATGAGCAAGGTTTCGAACCCATTCAAAATATGAAACTGTTACGCCGCCTGCATTGACATAGGCATCGGGTAATATAGTAACGCCACTTTGACGTAGGATATCATCGGCTTCAAAAGTCACGGGCCCATTTGCTGCTTCAACGATTAGTTTGGCTTTAATATTTTCAGCATTCTTTTGAGTGATCTGGGCTTCCATCGCTGCGGGAATCAAGATGTCACATTCAATCTCTAAACCTGATGCACCGTCTTCTGAGAAAGTGGCATCGGGAAATCCTTTAATGGTTTTATGCTCATTTATATGCATCCTCACATCTTCGACACACAGGCCATTCTCATTTATTAGTACGCCATCACGTTCAACTATTGCAATAATTTTACTTTCATCTTCCTCATCCAAGAGTTTCGCAGCGTAGTAACCTACATTGCCAAGCCCTTGTACTACGATGCGTTTACCCCCGAGGCCAGGCTTGAGTCCTGCTGCCTGGACATCATCGGCATTGCGAAAAAATTCACGTATCGCATAAACCACTCCGCGGCCAGTTGCTTCGGTTCTACCGACGATACCGCCGTGGGCAACGGGTTTACCGGTGACACATGCTGTGTAATTAATATCTTCGGGATGAAGATGTTTATATGTATCGGCTATCCAGGCCATTTCCCTTTCGCCCGTGCCCATATCCGGTGCTGGAACATTTTTAGCTGGGCTGAGAAAGCCTTTTCTAACAAGCTCTCGTGCAAATCTTCGTGTGATCTTTTGTAAGTCATCTCGTTTGTACTTGGAAGGGTCGATTAATAACCCACCTTTCGAACCACCAAATGGCACATCGACGATGGCACATTTGTATGTCATTAATGATGCTAAGGCCTCGACCTCATCTTCATTAACAATAGGGGCGAAACGAATACCGCCCTTAGATGGCAATCTATGATCACTATGGACAGATCGCCAACCGGTAAACACTTCTATTTTGCCGTTGATTTCTACAGGGAAATTGACTTTTATAGTTGAATTACAGGCTTTGAGAGCGGCTGCAATACCAGAATCAATATCAAGAACGGTTATTGCGCGATCAACCATGAAGTTGACACTCTCACTGAAACTTAGTGACTTATTATTCTTCTTTTTTTGCCCCATTTCTCTTCCCCTGATGATTGTTTCGGTTCTTAATTATAAAATAAAGCTTAGTCTAATATTCCTACTATTCCATCCAGATCATTGATGCTGCACGTCCAGAAACCCCATCACGACGATATGAATAGAATAGCCTGTCCATTTTATAGGTACATAATCCACATTCATAAATCAGGCCAACTCCTGAAATATTAAGGATTATTTTCACTATTTTTACTAGATCACAATACCAATGTTCTTCGCTCTTTTGTGTGAAAGCACTTTTGAGACTAGTTTCGTGGTCTAGGCATTGTTCATATACATCTCTACCTACTTCATAATAATCATTGCTGATGCATGGTCCTATCCATATATATAGTGTGTCAGGCTTTGAGAATAAATTAACGGCATTTTCTATGATTCCATTACAGATCCCTTTCCAGCCAGCATGTATGGCGGCGACTTTCGTACCTGCCGCATTGCAAAGTAAAATCGGCACACAGTCTGCTGTCATGATAGTGCATGCATTATTCTTTTTTGTTGTATAACTGCCATCGGCAGATGTATCTAGGCTGTGACCATCTAATGAAATAATATTAGTGCTGTGTATTTGGTCTAACCAAACTGGTTCAGAAAGTAAACTTAGGTGTTGAGATAATATATTCCGGTTGCTTACAACGTCTTTCGCATCGTCTCCTACATGCAGACCTAGATTTAGTTCGTTAAAAGGAGGAAGGCTAACCCCCCCAGTTCTGAGTGATGTGCCGGCACGTACATGCTTTGGCGCAGGCCAATCTGCCCATAGCCAAAGATTATCTGACTGATTAGTCATAGCTATTTAAAGTATCGATTAATGTCTTAATATCATCAGGGAGTTCTGCAATAAAATTCATTTTTTGATTACTCACGGGATGCGTCAGTTCAAGTGAGAATGCATGCAAGGCTTGGCGGTTAAAATTAAGGATGAAATCACGAAGTGAAGAATCCACACCTTTTCGGATAGATTTATTATTTCCATACACCGGGTCGCCCACAATAGGATGTTTAATATGGGACATATGAACGCGTATCTGATGTGTCCGTCCTGTTTCAAGTTGTACATGCAGGTGCGTATAGTGTTCATATTTCTTTATTATTCTATAGTGCGTCGTTGCTGTTTTACCGTTATTAGTCACGGCCATTTTGATCCGTTGTTTCGGATGTCGCCCCATCTTGTTTTCAATAGAGCCACCGGAGGTAAGTTGACCACAGACTATCGCCTGGTACTCACGTTTAATGTATCGTTTTTGAAGTTGATCGACTAGGTAGGTGTGTGACTCAAGTGTACGTGCAACAACCAAGACACCCGTTGTGTCTTTATCAAGACGATGAATGATGCCTGCTCGTGGAATAGCATCTAGGTCTTCGTCAAAATTTAACAAGGCATTAATCAAAGTGTGATTTGGATTGCCTGCGCCAGGATGAACGATTAAACCAGCAGGTTTGTTTATCACAATTAACGCCTCGTCTTCATGCAGAATGTTTAGATTAATTGCTTCAGCTTGATGTTTTTCAATTTTGTTGATTTCAGTATCTATTTCAATAATGTCACCGACGTGTACTTCAGTTCGTTGTTTAGAAGTTGATTTATTAACGCTTACATCTCCCGCCTTAATCCATGATTGAATTCGTGAACGTGAATATTCCGGAACCAATTGTGAAAGCGCTTGATCGAGGCGTTTGCCCGAGAGTTTTTCTGGAATGACTATTTGTAATTGGAGTTTAGGCATGTGTATGAAGCTTTGCCCTCATGATGGGTTTGAGCTAATCTACAGTTTATGCGACATTCAATAATATTTTTACTTATTTTTATACTCTCTGCTTGTTCTCATTTCAAAGACAAGGGTGATGATACTGAAGGTTGGGACGCTGATCGTCTATATACTGAGGCAAGAGGGGAGCTTGATTCTGGCTCATACAGTAAAGCAGTTGAGTTTTATCAAAAACTGGAGACACGATTCCCTTTTGGAGTGCATGCACAACAAGCATTATTGGATTTAGCTTATGCACACTATAAGGATGAGGACCCGGATGCGGCAATTGCAGCATGCAATCGTTTTATTAAATTATATCCTCAAAATGCACATGTCGATTATGCCTATTATCTAAAAGGTTTGACACACTTTAATAAAGGCAAGGGGTTCTTACAGCGTTATATGCCTACTGATGAATCTCAACGTGATCCGGGTGCCGCTTTTAGTGCTTTTCAGGATTTCTCTGAGCTCGTTAAAAGGTTTCCTGAAAGTCAGTATGTAGAAGACTCAGCAAAACGAATGCGTTATTTACGAAATATACTGGCAAAAAATGAGGTTCATGTTGCAAATTATTATATGCGACGAGGAGCGTTTATTGCAGCTGCTAACAGGGCTAGGTACGTAATAGAAAATTACCCAAAGACACCTGCTGTTCCTGATGCATTAGTTGTTATGGCCAAAGCTTATCGCGTGCTTGAAATGGATGATCTCTCAAATGATGCGCTGCGCGTGCTAGAGTTCAATTACCCGAACCATCCTGGACTTTATGAAGTGAAGGAAGTAGAAGTAGTTAAATAATCATTTATTTTCTGTATAATTCGAGCTAATTGGATAGCGTCGATCTCTGCCAAAAGCCCTTTTCGTTACTCTGACTCCCGGTGCTGCTTGTCTTCGTTTGTATTCACTTCTGTCTACGAGAGTGATAACTTTGTAGACAGTATCTGCATCATAGCCTGCGGCAATAATCTGTTCAGGATGCCTATCGAGCTCTATATATTGCTCAAGAATCGGATCAAGAATTTCATAGTCAGGTAGCAAATCTTGATCTAGTTGATCATGACGTAGCTCGGCTGTAGGAGCTCTGTCTATGACTCTTTTTGGTATTGAAGGTTTTTTTGTGTTGCGCCACTTTGCGAGACGGTATACAAGAGTCTTCCATACGTCTTTAAGTGGCGCATAACCTCCTGCCATGTCACCGTAGAGCGTGGCATAACCAACAGCCATTTCACTTTTGTTTCCGGTAGTTAAAACTATCTTTCCGCTTTTATTGGATATCGCCATGAGTAAAATACCTCTGCAACGGGCCTGAATATTTTCTTCTGTAGTGTCGACAGGGAAATCTTTAAAACGAGGTTCTAGTGCCTTTAGCAAAGTATCAAAAGGTTGTTCAATAGAAATTATTTCATAATCGACACCAAGCATTTTTGCTTGTAGGCAGGCGTCTTCATTACTCATGTCTGCGGTATAGCGCGAAGGCATTATCAATACTTCAACATTTTCGGCACCTAATGCATCTACAGCAATGCTCAGAGTAAGTGCCGAATCTATACCACCAGAAAGACCAATAATCGCGCCTTTAAAATTATTCTTTCCTACATAATCTTTTACGCCAAGGACAAGCGCGTTATATATATTCTCTTCCTCGGTTGATGACGGAATAGACACATTATTCAGTTTATTATTGTTGGGTGACTTTAGATCTAACGTGACACTGTATAAATTTTCCTCAAATTGTGGAGCATGGAAAATACGTTTTCCATGATCATCCATTACCATTGAGTTTCCATCAAAGACGAGCTCATCCTGACCACCTACTAAGTTGGTATAGACAATATACAAACCTGAGTCTGAAGCTTGTTTTGATATAATCTCCTCCCGTTGAGATAACTTGTTTTTGTGGTAGGGCGATGCATTCATATTAAATATGATTTGTGCTCCTGCCGCTGCAGCATCTTGTGTGAATGTTGGTATCCAGACGTCTTCACAGATACTTATGGCTGCAGTAATGCCATTAATATCAAACAAGCAATGTTCCGTCCCTTCCTTGAAATATCGTTTTTCATCAAAAACACCGTAGTTCGGCAAATGCTGTTTAAAATAGGTTTGTAATATTTTTCTGCTGTTAATAAGACTGCAAGCATTGTATAACTCGCCTTCATGTAAGCAGGGATAACCTATCAGTACATGAATATTATTTGTAGCATTTACAATTTCATCTAGCGCTTTTTTCGTAGAGTTTAAAAAAGCAGGCCTAAATAGCAAATCTTCTGGCGGGTAAGAACTGATGGTGAGTTCTG
Source organism: Gammaproteobacteria bacterium (assembly GCA_021773215.1). Lineage (GTDB taxonomy): Bacteria > Pseudomonadota > Gammaproteobacteria > Eutrophobiales > Eutrophobiaceae > UBA7359. Next base: position 40,107 of record JAJFKM010000048.1, on the reverse strand, counting down.
GGAAAAGGATTACGTCAGCTTTAAAAGTTGAGCAAGCAGTTTTTATTGACTCGATTATTATTTTTGTATTGTTCTCAAAATCGCCAACGGTGAGGTTTAATTGAGCTAGTGTAATACGCAGTTGATTTGCAGACATGTTTTCATGTGACACTGTATTGACTATAAACTGATTTTGTCTGCTTGTTTATTAACAAGCAGACAAAAGACGTGTTCAAATTAATATTAAATATGTTAATTGCTGATAAAAAACTATGGCATTATCGAAGCTATGGCAGTTCCCAGTTCACTTGGCGATCTAACAGTCTTAACATTAGCTTCATCAAGTGCGGCAAATTTATCATCGGCAGTTCCTTTTCCACCTGAAATAATAGCGCCAGCATGACCCATTCTTTTTCCGGGTGGTGCTGTGACGCCCGCGATGTAACCAACGACAGGTTTAGTAACATTATCCTTAATAAACTGTGCCGCTTCTTCTTCTGCTGTACCTCCAATTTCACCTACCATTATGATCCCTTTCGTTTCAGGGTCTTCTTGAAACAACTCTAAGCAATCAATGAAGTTTGTGCCATTGATAGGATCGCCGCCAATGCCGACGCAAGTGCTTTGTCCAAGCCCGTTCATAGTGGTTTGGTGAACTGCTTCATAAGTAAGTGTGCCAGAACGTGAAACCACACCGATACAGCCTACTTTATGAATACTACCGGGCATTATTCCTATTTTGCACTCGCCAGGAGTAATGACGCCGGGACAGTTTGGTCCAACAAGTCTTATATCTGGAAACTGATCAACATAGGCTCTGGCTTTTACCATATCTATAACAGGAATGCCCTCAGTGATGCATACGATGATATTGATACCTGCTTCCGCAGCTTCTGTTATTGCTTCTGCTGCAAATGGAGGAGGAACCATTATCATGCTTGCATTAGCACCCGTTTCGTTTACTGCGTCTGCAACTGTATCGAACACAGGTTTGTTGAGATGTTTTTCTCCGCCTTTACCAGGAGTAACACCGCCTACTAATTGGGTTCCGTATTCAATGGCTTGTTCAGCATGGAATGTACCTTGACGACCGGTAAAACCTTGAACAATTACTTTAGTATTTTTGTCGATCAAAATTGCCATTATTTTGCTCCTCCAACAGCAGCAACTGCCTTTTGGGCAGCATCAGAGAGATCCTCTGCTGCAAGTAAGTCAAGTCCACTTTTTGCAAGAGCGGCTTTACCTTCATTAACATTGGTTCCTTCAAGCCTGACGACAACGGGGACATCGACACCAACTTCTTTTACCGCTTGTATAATGCCTTCCGCAATCAAATCGCAACGTACGATACCACCAAAGATGTTGACTAAAATAGCTTCTACATTTTTGTCAGAGACAATTAATTTAAATGCTTCTGCAACTCTTTCTGCAGTTGCACCGCCGCCCACATCAAGGAAATTTGCCGGTTTACCACCGTGTAATTGAATAATATCCATTGTCGCCATTGCCAAGCCGGCGCCATTAACCATGCAGGCAATATTACCGTCTAGAGTAATATAGTTGAGATCAAACTGCCGAGCGATATTCTCTTTTTCATCTTCTTGAGTTGGGTCCCGCAGTTCTTCAAGTTGGGGATGTTTAAAGAGGGCATTATCATCTATTCCTACTTTTGCATCGATGGCTTCTAAATTGCCCTCTTTATTAATAATAAGAGGATTGATTTCAACCAGGCTCAAATCATTCTCAATAAATAACTTGTATAAGCCTTGTAATATAGAGGATAACTGTTTTCTCTGATTATTATCAAAGCCTAGCGCAAAGCCGATTCGACGGGATTGATGACCTTGTAGGCCAAGTACGGGGTCGACGATAATACTGATAATTTTTTCAGGTTGTGTGGCGGCGACTTCTTCAATGTCCATTCCACCTTCTGTTGATGCCATAATGGCCACCCTTCGGCTAGCTCGGTCGACGACTAAACCGAGATACAATTCCGAAGCGATTTCAGAGAGTGAAGCAATCAAGACCTTATTGACAGGCTGACCATGTGGAGCTGATTGCTTTGTGATTAACTGAGAACCAAGTAATGAGTCGACAATAGATTCCAGCTCATCTTGTCCTTTTGCGATTTTTACCCCGCCAGCTTTGCCGCGTCCGCCAGCATGGACCTGAGCCTTGACTATCCAGGCATCACCACCTAGTTCAGAGGCGCATTGTTTTGCCTCAGCAATAGACTGTGCCGATTTGCCTGCTGGGGTGGGTATGCCATAGTCCTCGAATAGTTTTTTTGCCTGATATTCGTGTAGGTTCATGTTAGGTCCTTAACAGTGGTAGATTGATATATTGATAGTGGAAATGTGTTTTTTCTTAAAAATAGCCGATTCATTCATTAATTTGAATCGATTATGATGCTTTTTTAATGAATTTAATTGTAATAATCATGTATTTAGTCATGGATTATTCATAATCTTATATTATTCGACCTATAGTTTCGACTTTAAAATATAAGACACAATAAACGTGCCAATTAAAAAGAATCGATAAAAATTAATGGAAAATATTAATAAAAAAGCACTTATTCCGCATCATCAAAAAACTATAAATTGGCAAGCATTAGCCTATTTTAATTTTTATCGGGTATTACTATCTGCCTTATTTCTTTTATTGAGCTATATAGGTCAACTGCCGGAGCCGTTAGGCATATTAGATGAAAGATTATTTTCGATTGGTAGCCACGTATATTTTTTTATCGCTATATTTTTTAGTCTGTTCATTACTAAAGAGTTTCCCAGATACAATCTTCAGATAGCGGTTCATGTATTTGTAGATATTATTGTATTAAGTTTACTGATGTATTCTAGTAATGGTCTCAGTAGTGGCTTTGGCATGTTAATTATTATTGCTGTAGCTGGTGGAAGCATTCTTAGGGCTGGAAAAATATCAATATTGTTTGCAGCTATTGCTACCTTAGCGGTTTTGGGGCATGAATTATATATTCAGTTTTTTCGTTTTTTGGACACGGTTAACTATACTCATGCTGGGATATTAGGCGCGACATTTTTTATCTCAGCAATTATCGGCAATATTCTGTCTGCCAGAGTTGAAGAAACTGAAGCGTTAGCTGAACGGCGCGGTATTGAAATAAATGAATTAGCAAAACTAAATGAGCATATTGTCCAATATATGCAATCCGGGATTATTGTTTTAGATAATTCGATGAATATATTGCTTATGAATGAGTCTGCGAAACATTTATTAATGCGCTCAAAAACAGAGACAGGAAGTGAACAGGACTATGTCTCTAGTTTGTTAAAAAAACATATGGATGCATGGCTTCTTGGTGATAGTAGACAAAATCTAACTATTCATGCAGATGGAAACGAACATGAACTGCAAATCTCATTCGTAAAATTAAAGCAGAATAATAATTATCAGGTCCTGGTGTTTATTGAAGATATCGCAGAATTAAGGCAACGCGCACAACATCTTAAATTGGCATCTTTAGGGAGATTAACGGCAAGTATTGCACATGAAGTGAGAAACCCATTAGGCGCGATTAGCCATGCTGGACAATTACTAGATGAATCGCATTCACTATCTGACGGGGATAAACGATTAGTAGAAATTATTAATGAACATTCAATACGGGTGAATAATATCATTGAGAATGTAATGAGCATCAGCAGGAGGGAACAATCTGCACTCGGAAATATCAAGATAAGCACATGGTTAAAAGAATTTACTAATGAATTAATGACAAGATTTGATCTGGTAGGTGATTTAATTGAACTTAAAATTAATAAAGAAAATTTAATAGTTAAAATGGATCCAACTCAGTTAAACCAAATTTTATGGAATCTATGTGAAAATGCACTTAGATACTCAGGTGGCAAACCACTACTATCAATATATTGTGATATAAACAAAGATACTCAACGACCTTATATAGATGTTATAGATACTGGTGGTGGAATGTCAGAAGAAGTCAGAAATAATTTGTTTGAGCCTTTTTTTACCACAGAGACGCAAGGTTCTGGTTTAGGTCTTTATTTGGCAAGAGAGCTTTGTGAAGCAAATCAGGCTACTTTGAGTCTTCAACGTAGTACCAGTGAGGGATCGGTTTTTAGAGTAAGTTTCATGCATAGTGATAAACAAAACCATATGAACTAATGGATAAACTCGCATTAATTATAGATGATGAACCTGGTATTCGTGAGTTATTAGATATAACGATGAAACGAATGGGAGTGGATTGTTATACCGCAGAGAACCTGGCCAGAGCTCGTGAATTACTGGATCAATTCACATTTGATATTTGTCTGACAGATATGAAGTTACCAGATGGTGATGGAGTGGAATTTGTTAGTGAAGTACAAAAATCATTTCCTGAATTGCCAATTGCTGTGATAACGGCACATGGCAGTATGGATAGTGCAATTGTTGCATTAAAGTCAGGTGCATTTGATTTTCTAAGTAAACCAGTTGATTTATCCTTATTAAGAACACTTGTAGAAGAAGCTTTAAAGCTTTCAGATCAGTATGAGCAAACAGAGCAAATGCTCATAGGTGAGAGTTCAGTAATCAGAGAGCTGCGTAAAAAAATTGATAAGCTCTCTCGAAGTCAGGCTCCAGTTTATATAAGTGGAGAGTCAGGCACGGGTAAAGAGTTGGTTGCAAGAATGATTCATGAAATGGGGCCACGGTCAAAGAATACGTTTGTACCAGTGAACTGTGGAGCAATACCCCATGAACTGATGGAAAGTGAATTTTTCGGGCATAAAAAAGGGAGTTTTACCGGGGCAATTGCAGATAAGGATGGTTTGTTCCAAGCGGCTGAAGGCGGAACTCTTTTTCTTGATGAAATAGCCGATTTACCTCAAAACATTCAGGTTAAATTATTAAGGGCAATACAAGAAAAATCAATTCGTCCTATCGGGTCTCAGCAAGAGATACCTGTCAATGTCAGAATTTTGAGTGCTACGCATCATGATTTGGAAGAGATGGTGGATAGTGGTGAGTTCAGAAAAGATCTTTTTTATAGAATAAATGTGATTGAAGTCAAGGTTTTGCCATTAAGAGAAAGGCGCGATGATATTCCGTTACTCGTTGAGTATATAATGAATCGTTTAATATCAGATTCATCATCAAAAGAAGTCCTAATATCAGACGATGCATTAGAACGGCTTAAAAAATACAATTTTCCTGGTAATGTTCGTGAGCTTGAGAATATTCTTGAAAGAGCCATGACGATGTGTGAGAAAAATTTAATCACGGTTACTGATATTGGAATATTAGAAAATGAAAAGATAGCATCAGAAAACATCGTTGTTGATAAAGAGAATCCTGAGACAGAAAAAGTCAGGTTGGAAGATTATCTTGAAGATGTTCAAAAAGATGTGATATTGGATGCGCTTAACAAAACCAAATGGAATAGAACAGCAGCAGCGAAACAGCTAGGCATCAGCCTTAGGGCTTTAAGATATCGCTTGGAAAAATTTAGAATAAAATAATTCAATCATATCAGGGCATGCCTCTTAAATAGTCAGTATGTAACAAATAAATTTCCGGAGTATTATTTTGACGGTCGAGTTAACAATCGTTGTACCTACATACAATGAAAAAGAGAATGTTGCATCATTAGTATCAGTCATATATGAAGTACTAAATGAAGGAAATTGGGAAATAATTTTTGTTGATGATGATTCACCTGATGGAACATCGACTATTGTGCGCGAAATGGCTCAAACTGATATACGTATTCGTGGGATTCAACGAATAAGACGGAGAGGTTTGTCATCAGCATGCATAGAAGGAATCTTGGCATCATCATCACCTTATGTTTGTGTAATGGATGCAGATTTGCAACACGATGAACGGCTATTGCCTCTAATGTTGCAGCAATTGAAAGATGATGGTTTTGATATTGTTATTGGTAGTCGCTATGCCGCTACTGGGAGTACTGGTTCGCTTGCGGCGCATCGAGTATGGATAAGTCAATTTGCTACTCTGGCTAGTAAAATAATTCTCAAGTTTCCCGTTAAAGACTCCATGAGTGGGTTTTTCATGATGCGAAGGAGCTTGTTCGAAAATGTCATCCATAATCTATCAGGTAAAGGATTTAAAATATTATTAGATATTTTAGTTTCATCCCCCAAATCAACTAGATATAAAGAGCTCCCGTATACGATGCGACATAGAGTCGCAGGTGAGAGCAAGTTGAACTTTATGGTGACGTGGGAGTTCTTTACTCTCATTGCAGACAAATTATTAGGTCGTATTTTTCCAGTACGTTTTATTTCATTTATAACAATTGGACTAAGCGGAGTTTTTGTTCACCTTTTTGTGCTTTGGTTACAACACCAAATTATAGGAAGTGATTTTATTCTGGCTCAAACTTTAGCCACACTTGTTGCAATGACGAGCAATTACTTTCTTAATAATAGTTTTACTTATAGAGATAGAAAATTAGTTGGAAAGAAATTAATCCAGGGGTTGTTCAGTTTTTATTTGGCTTGCTCTTTTGGTGCAATTATAAATATCGCATTTTCAGCGTGGTTGTTTAATGCCGCTTTTCCATGGTGGTTGGCAGGAGCGCTCGGTACTGTAGCTGGCGCAGTATGGAACTACGCATTTACAGCAATATTTACTTGGCGCAAGGCTAGTGGCAATGAGAGATAAAAGTTTATTTGATTTTAAGAATTATCCGATTATTAGTAATATAAAACACAGGAAAGCTTCATGAAAAACGAGGAACTTTTTGGAATAATTCGCCTTATAGCATTAGCCGCAGCCACATTATATTTTGAGTTGGCGATAATACGTTTCACATCAGCAGAAGTAATTTCCCTTGGTTATTTTAGCAACTTCATGCTGATCACCTCTTTTGTAGGTTTAGGGGTTGGCTTTCTCTCTTATAGTAGAAGTCTTCGTTTAGAAGGGCTCATTCCATATTCTTTATTATTTATAATCGCATTAGTTTTAGTGTCTGAGTTCGATGTCAATATTCTAACTAATCACTTTGGCTTGTTTTTCTTTGGCAACGTTACTGGAAGAGCGGGTATTCCAGGTGCATTATTATTATTGGTTCTTTTTGTTTCGACAGCCACATTTTTTGCATGCTTAGGAAATTGTATTGCTGATGCTTTTACGTTATTTAAGCCTATTAAAGCTTATACATATGACATTTTAGGAAGTCTTATTGGCATTGGTATTTTTACCGTTCAAAGTCTCTTTTCAGTTTCTCCACCTTATTGGATTGTGACCGGAACGGTATTACTTGCAGTTGGACTCATGTTAAATACAGCTAATGATCCATATAAGACATGCCTAAAATTAGGTGTTTCTTGTTTATGTGTTGTTGTCTTGATGCTTAGCTCCGCTGAGGGAAATAAAACGATTTGGTCAACTTATCAGAAACTAGAAGTTGTTGAACAAGATGAGACGGGTTATCCGGTGATTTTTGCTAATAGTATTATGCACCAATTTATGTATCCGGCTGAAAAAACCAAGGACTGGTACTACAGTGTTCCTTACACACTCTCTAATCAATATGATAATACACTTGATGATGTATTAATCATCGGCGCAGGTTCTGGAACTGATGTAACGACTGCACTTTATCATGGTGCAAAAAACATCGACGCCGTTGATATTGATGCTGGAATAGTTTCATTAGGAAAACAATTTCACCCAGATCGCCCATACGAGGATGAGCGAGTTAAAATACATATCGCTGACGGTAGAAATTTCTTGCAAAGTACTGATAAAAAATATGATCTGATTGTTTATGCGCTTCCTGATTCATTAACGCGATTATCATCATTTTCTAGTGTAAGACTGGAATCATATTTGTTTACTAAAGAAGCATTCCATGAAGTTAATGAGCACTTGAAGCCAAACGGCATTTTTATAATGTACAATCAATATAGATGGACTTGGCTGATTAACAAAATCTCTGCAACTATTGAGGTGGTGTTTGGAAAGCCACCATTACTGTTTACTTCAAATGAAACTGTTTTACTTGCTGTTGGTGATAAGTTACCAAGTACTAGGCAGTTTGAGATTGAAGAATATGAAGGGATACCTGAAGACGACTGGCCGTTTGTGTATTTACGGTATCCGACAGTGCATTGGCTATATCTGGCAATGATCGGTATGTTTTTAATAACTTCTCTTTCTGCAGTTCATTTTTTAGCTCCGAAGAATACGCTAAAAAAACCTATGCCAGCATTTTTTTTCATGGGTGTCGCTTTTTTATTGCTAGAGACTAAAAGTCTGGCTTTTTTTGCACTATTATTTGGGACAACATGGCTAGTTAATTCATTTGCATTTGCAGGCATATTGTTGTCTATATTAATTGCAAACTTTATTATTCAAAAATTCAGAATACAACTACGTTGGCCTTTATATGCAGGTCTTTTTCTATGTATTGCCATTGCTTATTTAATCCCTCAAAATTATTTTTTGTCTATAGATAATGGATTCTTGAGATATTTTCTTGCTATATCATTAGTTTTTTCACCGGTCCTATTTGCAAACTTGATATTTAGCAGAGAATTTCGCGATACGCAGTTTAGTACTCAGGCTTTTGGTTGGAATTTACTTGGTGCTGTAGCAGGGGGGGGCATGGAATACTTGTCATTAATGTTTGGTTATAGAAACTTGCTTTGGATTGTTGCAGTTTGTTACTTTATAGCTTGGATATTCACTAAAAAAGAATTAGCTAAGCAATAAAATAATTCATGATTTTATTGTTTCTTCTTACATTATTACGATAGCAGTTTATGTCATTTAAATTATGTCATTTAAAAAAATAAGACTTACACACAATACGATGGAGTGTTTAATTGCTTTGTCAGTTTTTGCAATAGTCTTGACTTTGTATTTATGGAGTGCCCCCCGTACTGTTGTACTTGAAGATGATGGGATATTTATACTTGCAGCGTATTTCAATGGGATTGCTCATTCACCAGGGTATCCTCTGTTTACTCTATTAGGTCATTTAGCGTCACAAATACCTATAGGCAGTGTTGCTTATAGAGTGCATGCAGCAAGTGCTCTATTTGGTGCGTTAAGTTGTGTTTGCTTATATTTCATCGCGCTTATCTTATTTAAAGACAGAGTCCTAGCATATGCCTCAGCGATTTGTTTGGGCGTTTCAAAAATATTCTGGTCTCAGTCTATTATTGCGGAAGTCTATACTTTAAATGCATTTATATTTTTATCACTTTTATTAATTTCGATCTATTTAGCCAAGATAAATCGTGCTTTATCATGCCGGTCTATTCTCACAATATTTTTTATTTATGGTTTGGGCTTAAGTAATCATTGGCCTTTACTTGTTCTTTCAACTCCTGCATTAATCATAATATTATGGTTTAGAAAGAAAGAAATTTTCCAACATTTCATACTTGGGACATTCTTTCTGTTTCTAGGTTTATTGCCCTATGCATGGATGGTAATTCGTTCTCAAATGGACCCGGTGATTAGTTTTTATGGACCTATCGACTCTTTTAAAGAGTTTTGGTTTATGGTTAGCCGAGAAGGTTATGCTGAAGCGGATTCAAATATTGGTGCGGGGTATTCAGATAAAATTAAATTCTGTGCTTATGCACTTAAGGAAACACTTACCCAGCTTGGTCCATTAGGAGGTGTTTTAGGAATAATAGGGTTTGTTAGACAGTGGAAATATTGGGACAAAAGTATATGCGTAGGTTTGGTATTCGCGTACCTTGGTAGCACAATAATATTAGCTAATTTATTAGGTTTTAATTTTGATTTTTTTCACAAAATAACGTTTAAAGTATACCCACTAATTTCGTACGCAATTTTTATAATATGGCTGGTTTTAGGAATAAAAGAAACAGTGGTATTCATAAAAAGTAAATTAGCAATGGATAGCTCGATTCAAGCCACTAATGTTGTTTTTTGCCTTGCCGTTGTATCGACGGCTTTATTTGTAAACCTACCTCATAACTACAGAGCTAATGATGTTTTGGCAAAAAACTATGCATATACTATTTTAGGATCTTTGAAAGAAAACGCGGTATTTTTAACGGCGAGTGATCTGGATGTAGGCGCATTAGGTTACTTCAACCTAATAGAAAACGTACGTCCCGATGTTACTTTGTATAATATACTTTCTCTTGTATTCAATACTCGCCTCGAGGATCCTATGAGTCTGGATACAGACTCAAATTATGAAACATTAAGTAATTTTATCTATATACAAGACAGACCAATTTATTTTGTCACATCAGTACCAAGCTTGTATGGGGCTATAGATTTTGGGATTTATCTAGAAATAGATAAATCTGTGGGTAACGACTTGACTAGTTTTAATGTTAATCCAAAAGGCAAAGCCTTCATGGAAAGATTGCTGTTAATAGATAAACTTTATGATCCTTGGGAGTCGATAATACATAAATTACTTATTTCTGATTATTGCAGAGTATATACAGCTATACCCCCAATGCTGGAGGATCAGTTAGATAAAAGTCTAATTAGGCGTGTATGTAAAGGTTACTTGGCTTTGCTGGTAGCAGCAAATAGTCTTATTCGGCAGGAAAAGCCAGATTATGATTTTATAAACGCTCTAATCAATGAGGCTAAAGACCTTCAACACGGAGCAGTGAATTTAGAAGACTTCGTTCGTTACGATATTGTATACGCGAAAATGTTAATGAAACAAGGAAATTACTCTGATGCAAAGCAGGTTCTAAAACGAGCCATTGCCATTTGGCCTAAGCCTGTGAATGAAGCATACACCTTAATTGAAAATATCAAACAACCATGAATGGCATTATGTGATGTGAATATAAAGATCGTGTATAGCATTTTGCTATGCAAATAGCGGTGAGTGGGTAATCCTGAGATTATTATATTGTCTCGACGGGTATCCCGACTAGTCTATTGTCAGGAACGGGAAAGTGAGAATTAAGAGTATGATTAGAACCTATGCTGACGTCAAAAGATGACGATAATGGTCACTTTCAGACAAAATGTAATGTGTTAAAATATATAATGTCATTAAAATCAGTGTCTTAACAGCGTTCATTTGCTGGCATGAACTCTGCTAGGTTATACTTGTTAATCAATATTGATGATGTTTTATAAATAACTAATTAAGGAGATGTTTCCAATGCATAAGTTACAAAAAGGTTTTACTCTTATTGAATTGATGATCGTTATCGCGATTATCGGTATTTTAGCGGCAGTTGCCATACCCGCGTACTCTGATTATACGGCGCGTGCGCAAGTTTCTGAAGCCATGTCACTGACTTCTGGTCTGAAAACGCCTTTGGTTGAATATATCTCGGACGTTGGTTCTGTTCCTGCTACCGTGACAGCAGTCGGTGGTACTGATCAAGGTAAGTACGTTAATACTATCGTTCTAACCGGTACCGCTCCAGCAGTCACAATGACGGCTACTATGAAAGCTACTGGTGTTAACTCAAAGATTGTGAGTAGCACATTCATAATGTCAAGTACTGACGGAAAACAATGGGTTTGTAATGCGGGTAATATTCCCGGTTCATTGTTACCAGGCGCTTGTAAGTAAGACCATATAGTTATCACCGATAACTGTGTGAAAGAAAGGGCTGCTATCGCAGCCCTTTTTTTATGTCTGTTATTAAGTTATCAACCTTGGAAAGATTCTGCTGTTATCCTTGATACATGATAATGATTAAAGAAAAACCAACTATTAATCGTTGGCAGTTTATGATGTTGCTTTGCTTATTGATGCTAACAACATTGATCTATTGGCCAGGATTGGATAGTCGTTTTTTACTAGATGATTTTTCTAATTTGCGTGATTTGGACACCATAAAGACTTATGGGTTTCCTTATTTTATATTTGCTACCGATATTGCAGGACCTTCTGGTAGGCCATTATCTTTAGTAACGTTCGCCTTACAACATGAAAGTTGGCCTAGTGCGCCGTTTGATTTTAAGTTAGTTAATCTGGGCATTCATCTTCTAAATGGATGTTTGATCTACATTATCAGTGCTTATCTAACTATATTATTTAAAGAGGGCACATTTCGAAAGTACATCCCAATAATTGTCACAGGCTTGTGGTTGCTGCACCCTATTCAGTTAACAACGACCTTGTATGTGATTCAACGGATGACATTATTGTCTACGTTTTTTATGTTACTCGGTGTTTTGACCTATCTCCTCATGAGGTTAAAACATGCAGACAGACAGAGTTTATATAAAGATTGTCTCACTGGCGGATTAATTTTATTTTTTACAGCGTTGGCGATTCTATGTAAAGAAAATGGAATCCTTTTACTGATTTATATTTTATCTTTGGAAATAACGATCCTGATGCATTTGCAGAGACCAAAATACTGGTCTCATTGGACAATGTTTTTCTTGATATCGCCATTAACGCTATTGATTATTTATCTTGCATTTAAATTCGAGGCGAATCTATATGGTTATGCTTTTAAGGATTATGGAGTTATAGAAAAAATACTTACTGAAGTTGTTGTTTTGGCTGAATACATAAAGAATATTCTATTACCAAGTCCATCTTCATTCAGTTTGTATCATGATAATTATGAAATCGTAAGGAGTATTTATTCGAGTAGGTTTATGTTAAGTGGGATTATATTGTTGACGCTACTCACAACAGCCTTGATAAAAAGAAAGTCGCAGCCTATATATAGTTTTGCAATACTTTGGTTTCTGGGTGGACATTTGCTTGAATCGACCTATTTGAATCTGGAACCTTATTTTGAACATAGGAATTACCTACCTTCCTTTAGCCTAATATTAGGCATTTCCTGTGGCTTTATTTATTTGTCCACAATAGTCAAGCATCGTCTATGGATTATTTTAACAGCTTTCATGTATTGCGGTTTGATATTAGCTATTACAGTGATCGAGGTAGATCTTTGGTCGAAACCTGCATTACAAATAAATGAATGGGCCAGAAATCAACCTGATTCTATCAGAGCTAAAACTGATCTTTATAATCTGAAAATAAATAAAGATCATGAACAAGCCCGACTGATTATTGAGGATTTAAAAAAACTTAGTCCCAAATCATTCTACCCCTATGCTGAGCAGATAAAACTGGATAATTGTATAAGGGGCTTGAGGAGCGTTGATGAAGATTGGAATGAATTCTATAATATTGCAGATGTGAGTATTCCAACTGGGTTTAATGTTGTCGTTGTTCTTGATAATCTGACATTGCAAGTACTTAAAAATAAATGCCCGATAATTGATGTAGAAAAATTAAAAAACTTAATAAATCACCTGATAAATAATCATAAATATGACAATGTTAACCATGCACAATTTTATGATTATTTATCAGGACTTGAAATATTTAGCGGTAATTTCATAAAAGCCTTAGAATACTTACGTTTATCAGATAATTTATATCCCAGTATTGAAAAGAAGATTAGAGAAATAAAGATATTATCTAGTTTAGGTAAAGCTAGTGAGGCTGAAATAAGAAAAAACGAGTTGTTGTATAGTTTTGAGCAGCAAGGAAATAGTTGGGTTTACAATAAATTAATAGAGCAAATTTCAATGATTGAACAAAGACCTATTCAGGAAAATGAATGATTCTATAAAAATGGAAACATCAGTCAGTATTATCTTGCCAGCAAAAAATGAGGGAGAATCATTAAATAAATTATTGCCTCGAATACGTGCTTGTTGTCCAGAAGCAGAAATCCTAGTTGTCAATGATGGTTCCGAAGATGACACAATCGAGATTTGTAATAGTCATGCTGTAAAAGTAATTAGCCATCCGTATTCAAAAGGAAATGGTGCAGCGATAAAAGCAGGTGCGCGCACGGCAACTGGTGACATATTGGTTTTTATGGATGCAGATGGTCAGCACTCGCCAGAAGACATTAAAAAATTTCTTGCTGAAATTGACAATGGAAACGATATGGTTATTGGCGCTCGGAATAAGAAATCTCAAACGAGCTTTCCAAGGTATATAGCTAATCTGTTTTATAATAAGCTAGCCAGTTATATGTCAGGACATAAAATACTTGATTTAACTTCTGGCTTTAGAGCTGTGAAAGCAAATATGTTTAAAAACTTTTTATATTTATTGCCGAATGGTTTTTCTTATCCAACAACCATTACTATGGCTTTTTTTCGATCTGGATACAGCATTAAATATGTTCCAATCAGTTGCGAGAAACGAACTGGTACTAGTCACATTAAATTAGTAAAAGATGGGATTAGATTTTTATTGATAATTTTTAGAATCACTGCATTATACTCTCCGCTCAAAATATTTGGTCCTGCTAGTTTTGCCGTTTTTATTACAGGACTTAGCTATTATGCCTACACATATTATTACCTTGAAAGATTTACTAATATGAGTGCTTTATTGTTCTTGACTTCAATTCTTGTTTTTTTGATAGGTTTATTATCGGAACAAATTACTTTTCTGATTTATAGTAAAAATCAGAAAGATGATAATTGATTGCGATACATCGATATATAAATAGTGGATAGGAAGTCTCTACTTGTCGTCACTTCAACATTCCCACGATGGAAAAACGATGCAACTCCCCCTTTCGTTTATGAATTATCAAAACATTATGTACGTTGTGGCTTTAAAGTTGATGTCATAGCACCACATGCGTATGGTGCAAAACGGCATGAAACAATGGAAGGAGTAAATGTTTATCGATACAAGTACTTTACAGATAGCTTCCAGACATTGGCGTATAATGGAGGTATTAATGCGAATCTTAAAAATAAAAAATTAAATTATTTTTTAGTGCCTTTCTTTTTACTATTTCAATCTATCACGATTATAAATAGGCTAAAAAATCAAAAATACGATCTTCTTCACTCTCACTGGTTAATACCTCAATCACTTATTTGTGTTTTTATAATCAAGTTTTTCACTAAAACTAAACCCCCCGTTCTTTGTACTTCACACGGGGGGGATCTTTATGCCTTTAATGGCGGACTCATGCAATGGCTAAAAAAATGGACGGCTAAAAATTGTACACACTTATGTGTTGTGAGTGAGGCAATGAAAAATGATTGCAAAAACCTGGAATTAACGACAAATAAGATCAGTGTTTCACCTATGGGTGTAGATTTACAAGATTTGTTTATCCCTTCAGTAAATATAGAAAGACAAGACAATAAAATTATTTTTGTTGGAAGATTTGTAGCGAAAAAGGGAATTCATGTATTGATCGATGCAATATCATTGGTTAAAGATTCAGTTCCATCGGTTGAATTGATCCTCGTAGGAGATGGGCCGTTGCGTGGTGAGGTTGATAGTAAAATAAGAAAATTATTACTAGATGATAATGTGAAGATCTATGGTGGTGTTTCAAATACTGAATTACCAGATCTATATTCATCTGCAAATATAGCAGTTATACCATCCATCATTGACCCACAAGGTGACAGAGAAGGTCTTGGATTAGTAACAATCGAGGCATTAGGCTGTGGTTGTGCAGTGATCGCTTCTGCGCTAGAACCTATTAAAGAGGTTATAGAACATAATATATCAGGTTTATTATTTACTCCTGGGAACTCAGATGATTTAGCAAAACAAATCATCACGTTATTGATGGATAAAACGTATTCAAGAAAACTAGCTTCTACAGGAAGGCAAAAAGCGAGAGAAAAATTTGATTGGCAGTTGGTAAGTAGCAGATACACTAAGTTGATCGACAAAATTTGTAGTGAGAAGTAAATAAAATATTTAAACTCGATAAGTTTTCTAAAGACTAACCCTCCGTACAAATTAAAATTAATTCTTCGTTACTATATATTCGTTTTCGCATCCAATTGTACAGTATATATCTATTAAAACTGTGACCTATTACCGATTAAAGCGTTGATAAATCATGACTTTATGCTATCTTGTTCTTAAATACAGAACGAACTAGTGGTGGATATGTGTCTATCTTTTCCGGTTTAATTACATCAAAAACCAGAATCAAAATTCTTATGAGATTATTCTTGAATTATGAGCAGCAAGCTTATCTTAGAGAACTCTCAAATGAATTTAACATTTCATCAAGTCAGGTGTCGGAAGAGCTGCGACAACTCTGCGATGCTGATCTGATCTCATGCCATAAAAAAGGTAGGAATATCTATTATCAGGCAAATAATGACCACGCGTTATTTCCTGAATTACATTCCATGGTAAAAAAAGCACTCGGCATGGACCAGATCCTTGAAAGCATTCTGGAGCGATTGGGAAATTTAAAGCAAGCATTTTTGATTGATGACTATGCTCAGGGAAAAGACACTGGATTGATTGATTTGGTTCTCGTTGGTGATATTGATACTGCTAACCTTGAAGATTTAGTTGATAAAACTGAAAAATATATTGAAAGAAAGATACGAACACTATGCTTAACATTAGAAGAATATAAGAATCTCAAGCCACAATTAGAACAACGTACTCAATTAATCCTTTGGGAAAAGAGATAAGAGAAAAATGCTTAGGTGCTATTAATGTTGAATTCAAAATCAAATTATCATGATAAAAATAATCTGAAAGATAAGCTTGCCGATATATCTGATTATGACAGTTTGGATCTTCTTATCGAAAGACATAATTATAAAAAAGATAAGAAAATAAAAATTTCATTATTGTTACCAACAAGAAATAGAATAGAACATCTGGATAGATTGTTTCAAAGCCTGATTAGAAAGTCGTGTAATCTAGAATATATTGAAGTGGTAATTTACGTGGATGACGATGATTCATCAACTCGTGAATTTGTGAACGAGGATGTAAGCATATTAAAAATAATCGGTCCAAGATTAACTATGGGGCAATATAATTCTGTTTGCTATCGATACTGTTCTGGAAACATTATAATGTTGATAAATGATGATGTCATTATAGAAACCAGTAACTGGGATAAATTATTAATAAAAGAAATAGATAAAATTGATGATGAGATATACCTTGCTTATCCTAATGATGGGTTTAATCAGGACAAATTAAGTACTTTCCCTATTTTATCGCGTAAAACATGTGAAGCATTGGTCTATCCGTACCCACCATTATATAAACGATTGTTCATTGACACACATTTAATGGATGTGTTTAAGAGATTGGTAAATAAATCCTACGAAAGAATAATCTATTTAGCTGATATTAAATTTACGCACCTAAAGTTAAATTCACACCATGATAATAACGAATCTTTTCAACGAACTGACTGCCATGATGATTTTGCGTTTATTTCATTACGTGACTTGAGAGAGTTGCAGGCAGCACGGTTGCAATCAATTATTGAAAATACTGAAGTGCCATTAATTAATGATACTTATACATTAAGTGATAGGCATAAGAATTATTTAAATTGTTGCAGGTGGTTTCACGATAATTTCCTTGGAGATAAAGGGCTCCCATTAATTATAAGAATTAAATATTTCGTAAGGTTCGCAGGACACTTTTTTATGATAAAGACGGCGTTCGGTATGTTTGTATCTAAAACCTATAATATGTTTAGAAGAAATAAAATTGACTCAATAGCCTACTAAGATGAAGACACTAGATGAATTAACAATAAAAGACCGTGAAGACATCGATATTGTCTTCATTAATCCCGGGAATTTGCATGCTGTATATCAGAATCTAGCATCAAATCTTTCTGCAATTGAAACACCTAGTTTAATTGCGTTGTTTGCAAGTTATATGAGAAATAAAAAAGCGTCTGTCGATATTATAGATGCTCCTGCATTTGGCTTATCCCCGGAACAAGTTGCTGAAATCATATCAAAGCATTTTAATCCTGTCTTGATTGTTATGGTTGTGTATGGATACCAGCCTTCTGCTTCGACACAGAATATGCCTGCTGCAAGTGTTACCTGCACAGCAATTAAAAAATTATTGCCTGATACTAAGATATTAATGACAGGTACACATCCCGCTGCATTGCCAGAACAAACATTGAGAGAAGAAGATGTTGATTTTGTTTGTAGTGGTGAAGGGCCTGAGACAATTTTTCAGGTAATGGAAAATTTGAATAATAATGCTGGTTTTTCTGATGTTCCTAGTCTTTATTATTACGATAATAATAAAATAAAGTTTACGAAGCCGGGACAATTGATTTCTGATTTGGATAGTGCCATGCCAGAACCTGCACTTGATCTATTGCCAATGGAAAAGTATAGGGCACACAATTGGCACTGTTTTGAAGATATCAACCATAGGCAACCTTATGCATCAATACATACGAGTCTTGGTTGTCCCTATCATTGTAGCTTCTGCTGTATTAATGCCCCATTTGGTAAGTCATCATATCGAATGTGGTCGCCCGATAACATTATAGGTCAAATTGATATTCTGGTTAATGATTACGGTATAAAAAATATAAAAATTGTTGATGAAATGTTTGTGCTGAATAAAAATCATGTGCTTGGGATATGCGAAAGAATAATAGATCGAGGGTATGATCTTAATATTTGGGCGTATGCTCGAATTGATACTATTAAAGATGAATATCTGGAGAGTCTACGAGCAGCTGGCATCAGATGGTTAGCATTAGGAATAGAGTCTGCTAGTAAACATGTTCGTGATGGTGTGGAAAAAGGTCGTTTTGGGACAAGTGATATTCTGAACATTATTGGAAAGATTAAAGACGCAAATATTAATGTTATTGGCAATTATATTTTTGGATTGCCGGATGATGATTTAAATACAATGCAAGAGACTTTGGACATGGCAATTGAAGCAAATTGCGAATTTGCCAATTTTTATTCAGCCATGGCATATCCTGGTTCTCCATTGTATCTGTACGCTAAGAAACAAGAATGGAAGTTGCCTGATAACTGGATTGGTTATTCGCAGCATAGTTATGAAACTCAGCCATTACCAACAGAACATATATCCGCAGCAGAAGTCCTAAAGTTTCGAGATGAGGCGTTTACAAAGTATTTCACAAATAAACGTTATCTAGATCTGGTGAAGACTAAATTTGGCGATGATGTTTATAGCCATGTTCAAAACATGGTTGAAGTTAAATTAGCACGGGCGCTATATAAATGATTATTAGCAAAACACCATTTAGAGTGTCATTTTTTGGTGGCGGCACCGACTTGCCCGATTGGTATTTGGAGAATGGTGGGCAAGTATTATCGAGTGCCATAGATAAATATTGTTATATTAGTTGTCGTTATCTTCCCCCATTTTTCCAGCACAAATATAGGATTGTTTATTCATTAATTGAGAATGTTCAGCATTACTCTGAAATTAAACATCCTTCTGTAAAGGCAATATTAGAAGAATTAAAATGTGATCAAGGCTTGGAAATTCATCATGATGGTGACTTGCCTGCTAGATCGGGCTTAGGGTCAAGCTCGTCTTTTACAGTGGGTTTACTTAATTCAATTTATGCTTTAAAAGGTAAATACAAGTCATCTGAAGAGTTGGGTGATGAAGCAATACACGTAGAACAAAATATAATTAAAGAAAATGTAGGGTCACAAGATCAACTAGCGGTAGCACACGGAGGACTTAACCATATAGTTTTTAATGCTGATGGGACGCATGCTGTAAAACCAATGGTGGTTTCAAGTGAGCGCATTCATCATTTACAAGAAAACTTGATGTTGTTTTTCACCGGCATTTCAAGAACAGCTTCAGAAATTGAAAAGAAAAAAATTGAAAATATCAATAATCGAGTGCAAGAATTAAGAGAAATTTATAGCCATGTTGATGATGCAATAAAAATATTAAATTCAGGTTCTGGTTTTTTAGATGATTTTGGCCTTCTACTTGATGAAACATGGAAACTTAAGAAAATTTTATCCGACGGGGTCAGCACTGAGTATATCGATGAAATTTACAAAGTTGCAAAAAATGCTGGTGCTATAGGTGGGAAATTACTTGGTGCAGGTGGCGGTGGATTTATTTTATTTTATGTTCCAAAAGAAAAACAAAAAATAGTTAAAGAAAAACTCAACAAATTGATTTATGTACCTTTTAGTTTTGAAAGAGAAGGTTCACGAATTGTTTACTATAAACCCGATAAAGTTAACGGAAAAGTTTCCGGGGTGTCCTAATGGTTAAATACAAATACAAAGGGCAAGGATATTCGAATACTGATATCAATAAGTATTCTAAAGAATTACTGCTAAATCTCTTATTCTCAATGATAAGAATTAGAATGATAGAGGAAACGATCGAATCCAAATATCATGAAGACCAGATGAAATCACCAATTCATTTGGTGATTGGCCAAGAAGCAACATCAGTTGGTGCGTGTGCTGCTCTTAAAGTGACAGATCATATTTATAGCAGCCATCGTACACATGGGAACTATCTGGCAAAAGGCGGTGATCTGAAGGCGATGATGTCAGAATTATTTTGTCGTGCAAATGGTTGTTGTGGTTCTCGTGGAGGCTCAATGCACTTGATAGATAAGAGTGTAGGCATGATGAGTACCTCCGCAATAGTTTCTGGGATAGTGCCGATTGCTAATGGTGCAGCGATGGCTTCTAAGATGAAGAATGAAGGCCGTGTCATAGGTGTGTTCTTTGGTGATGCCGCAATGGAAGAGGGTGCCTTTTGGGAGTCACTTAATTTTGCGATATTAAAAAAATTACCGATTATATATCTCTGTGAAAATAATTTTTATTCAGTTTGTACACCTCTTGATAAGCGGCAACCTGCATCAGTTGAGCTCTTTGACAAAGCGGCAGGTTTTGGCATCGAAGCTAAACAAATAGATGCAACTAACCTTTTGCTCGTCTATGAAACTGTATTGGAAGCCGCTGAAAAAGCTAGAAATGGAGGAGGGCCTACATTTATTGAAAATGTAGCTTATAGATTGCGTGGGCATGGTGGTGCGGGCGATGACAGTAAATCAGGATATCGAGGACTTGATGAGGTTGATAGTTGGCAGAATATATGCCCGATTCACACTCTTCAAAATGAAATGAAAAATCATAATTTAATTGATGAAAATACAATTAATGATTTCCAAAATAGGACGCAGCTTGAGATTGATGAAGCTTTTCATCACGCTGTCAGTAGTCCGAATCCATCAGAAGATAGTCTGATGCAACACGTATACGCAGATTAATTACCAAGGAAAATAGTCATGCCCTGGGCAGAAGCATTTTTAAATACACAAACTAATAATTCTGAAAATTTAGCAGATAGTAATGAAAGGCACTTGTCATACACAGATGCTTTGCATGAAGCACTTGATTTAGCACTTGAGCTCGATAAGAAGGCCTTTATTCTAGGTCAAGGCGTCAATGACCCGATTGGTATGTTTGGGGTAACGACAGACTTGTACAAAAAATTTAGTGAAGAACGTGTATTCGATACTCCTTTATCCGAGGAGGGAATGACAGGAATGTGTGCCGGTGCTGCGATGAATGGTATGCGACCAGTCTATTTGCATAATAGACCAGATTTTTTGCTATTAACATTTAATCAACTCGTGAATCATGCTTCGAAAATGCATTACATGGACGAAGGACATACGAATGTTCCTATGGTTATTTGGTCTGCGATCGGACGTGGCTGGGGTTCAGGTGCGCAACACTCACAAGCGGTTCAAGGTTTACTTTTATCCGTCCCTGGTTTAAAGATTATCATGCCAAGCACACCCTATGATGCAAAAGGTTTAATGTTGTCTGCGATTGCGGATAACAATCCTGTAGTAATTTTTGAACACCGGTGGTTAATGAAACAGAACGGATATGTACCTGAAGGGATCTATAAAATACCTATAGGTGAAGGAATTTACCGTACTAGAGGCGAAGACTTGACAATCGTTGGTTCATCACATGCTATTGCATTAGCACAAATAGCACTTGATAGTTTAGCTGAGGAGGGTGTTACAGCGGATGTAATAGATCTTAGAACTATCAAGCCACTCGATGAAAAGATTATTATTGAATCAGTTAAAAAGACAGGACGAATATTAGTCGTAGATACCGGGTGGGCTATGGGCGGTGTATGTGCTGAAGTGGGATGCCTCGTTGCGGAGAAGGCATTTGAATATCTAAAAGCACCTGTCCGTAGAGTAGGACTGCCTGATTCGCCAACACCAGCGGGCTTTACATTAGAGCAATATTACTACCCAACGAGTGAAAAAATTGCAGACGCAATTAAATTAACAATTTCAAACGATAAATAACAATCTATTGGAAATAAAATGTACGAATTAGCTAGCGACTCATGGGGAACTGAAGAAATTGATGCGATTAAACAAGTCGTAGAGAGTGGTCGCTTTACTATGGGTGAAAAGGTAAGCGAGTTTGAAGCTGCATTCGCTAGAAAATTCAATTGCCAGCACTGTCTAATGGTCAGCTCTGGTTCTATGGCGAACCTTGTTAGTGTTGCGGCACTTTTTTATAAATCAAACAAACCTTTGCAACGTGGAGATGAGGTTATTGTCCCTGCTATATCGTGGGCAACAAGTTTCACTCCATTACAGCAATATGGCCTGAAGTTGAAGTTTGTAGATATCGATCTCAATACATTGAATATTGATGTATCAAAATTAGAGGAAGCATTAACACCAAAAACAAGAATGGTGATGGCGGTAAGTATTCTTGGGAATCCAGCAGAACTAGAAAAACTCAGAAAGTTTTGTAACAAACACGACTTAATTCTCTTTGAAGATAATTGTGAATCTATGGGAGCCAGCATTAATGACCAATATACCGGTACTTTTGGTGACATAGGCACATTCAGTACTTTTTTTTCTCATCACATTTCTACCATGGAAGGTGGTTTAATCATTACAGATAATGAAGAACTGTATCATCTTATGAGATCAATTAGGGCACATGGATGGTCTCGTGATGTACCGGAAGGGTCATTGATATACGATAAATCCGATGATGATTTTTTTGAAGCTTACAGATTTATTCTTCCAGGTTATAACGCGCGGCCGCTAGAAATGTCTGGCGCAATCGGATTAAAGCAACTAGAAAAACTGGATAGTTTGATTGAAACGCGGCGTAAAAATGCCGAACTATTTGTTGAATTATTTGATAATGACCAGAGGTTTATTATCCAAAAAGAAAATGGGAAGAGTAGTTGGTTTTCTTTCACTGTTATTTTAAGTTCTGAAGTTAAGACAGATAGAAGGGATTGCCTTGAACACTTGAGAAAAGAAAATATACAGTTTCGAATAATAACAGGCGGTTGTTTCCCTAGGCATGACGTCATTAAGTATTTCGATTATGAAATAGTAGACAATCTAGATAACGCCAATATTGCACATGACAGAGGATTTTTTGTAGGAAACCATCCACGAGATATTGAGAAAGAATTAAGGTTTTTTCATTCAGTAGTTGATCGTGTCGTTAAGTAACGATGGAAACTAAATCCGGATATACAGTAGTCGTACTAGCCGGTGGCATAGGCTCACGACTACAGAAAGTAGTTAATGACGTTCCAAAACCTTTGGCTTCTGTTCGAAGCAGGCCTTTCCTAGAGTATTTATTGTCGTATTGGATAAAAAATAATGCATGTCATTTCATTATATCAGTAGGTTATAAACATCAACAAATAATAGACCATTTTGGTTCAACATTTAAAGGCATACCAATTACATATGCCATTGAGGACAAACCATTGGGTACAGGTGGTGCGCTCTTAAAGGTATTAAATGAAAACTGTCTGGAAAAAGATTTCTTCCTTATTAATGGAGACACATTATTTTTGATAGACCCAGAACGAATGTATAAATTACATTCTAGTTCAAAGGCTAACTTGTCCTTGTCGTTACGACAGGTAGAAAATGCAGGAAGATATCACCGCATGTGTGTTAATGAGACTGGTAGGTTAATCACAATAGAACAGCCAAATGAAAAAGAGGAACCAGGGGAAATCAATGGTGGTGTATACA
Source organism: Gammaproteobacteria bacterium (assembly GCA_021773215.1). Taxonomy (GTDB): domain Bacteria; phylum Pseudomonadota; class Gammaproteobacteria; order Eutrophobiales; family Eutrophobiaceae; genus UBA7359. The sequence continues at coordinate 16,276 of JAJFKM010000048.1, read as the reverse complement.
TTATAAATTCAGAATTATTTAGTGAGTGGCCTGATGCCATGAATAAAAGTATATCTCTTGAGAATGACATTTTGCCAACAATCATCTCTACTCATGATGTTTGTGGATTTATGGATGATGGAGACTTTATCGACATTGGTATTCCTGATGATTTTCATAAAGCACAAACGTTTTTAAGTGATGATTTACTAATTAGTACAGGAGCACAATAAGCATGAGTTATAACATCCTAGTCACAGGAGGAGCAGGTTATATTGGTTCTATCATGGTGCCAGAACTATTAAAACAGGGCCACCATATCACTGTGTTGGATAATTTTATGTACAAGCAAAATAGTCTGGCGCATCAATGTAATCACAAGAATTTCAATGTGATAAATGGTGATATTAGATTGCAAGAAGTTATTAAGCCTTTAATGGCAAAGTCAGATCTTATTATCCCGCTTGCTGCTTATGTAGGTGCTCCAATCTGTTCAAAAGATCCAGTAGGTGCCAGTACGGTTAATAAGGATGGCATCAAATTAATGCTGAAATTACTTTCAAAACAGCAAAGAGTATTAATGCCCACAACAAACAGTGCATACGGTAGTGGTGACGAAAATAATTTTTGCACAGAAGAATCTGAACTAAATCCAATATCGCAATATGCAATAGAGAAAGTTGAAATAGAAAAGGCATTGCTCGAGCATGGACAGGCAATTAGTTTCAGGTTGGCAACAGTGTTTGGAATGTCAATAAAAATGAGATTAGATTTACTGGTTAATGACTTTGTCTATCGAGCAGTAAATGACCGATTTGTTGTTTTATTTGAAAGTCATTTTAAACGAAATTATCTGCATGTCAGGGATGTGGCCCGTGTTTTTATACATGGGATTGAAAATTTTGATTCAATGAAGGGTGAAATATATAACGTAGGACTATCTGATACGAATATATCAAAAAAAGAATTATGTGAAAGAATACAAAAATATTTACCAGAATTTATTTTTCTTGAAGAAGAATTAGGTAAGGACCCTGATCAAAGAAATTATATTGTTTCGAATGAAAAGATAGAAAAGACTGGTTTCAAAACTACGTTTTCGTTAGACGATGGAATTCAGGAGCTTATTAAAGGCTATCAGATGATTAAACAATCGGGATACAGTAATGTGTAAAAGGGTAGTTGAAATCTATGGGTGAAGCTCCCTTTACTTTAAATAATAGGAAAACTGTTTGTGAAAACAGTGTATTCAAAATTAATTTTGATCATTTAAAAGATGGCGAATTATCCTTAGTGCAAGATTATCTTGTTGTTGAACCAAAACAAAAAAATAGGGATGGCATTACTGGTGTAGCAATTTTGCCAAAATACAAAGATAAATATGGCTTAATTCATATATATCGCCACCCCATTGGAGAATATGGGTGGGAAGTTCCGAGGGGTTTTATTGATAAAGATGAAACAGCGAAAGATGCAGCAATTAGAGAGCTTATGGAAGAAACGGGATTAACATGTGATAAAGACATGATAAAAGCTTTAGGCACAATTGCTCCTGAGCCTGGTGTTATTTCTGCGAAGGTGAATCTATATATAGCAAATATTGCAAACGACCAACGTCTACAAAATGAAGATGAACTCGGGCATGTGAAATTTGAATGGTTTACATTTGAACAGATAGAAAAAATTATACATGATGGATTGATTTATGATGCAACTACTCTACTCACATGTATTAAATCTGGACATCTTTAATTAGATGTCAGGTATGAGATAAAAATAGAACTCGGCACTCATTAAGTTTATATGTCATGTATTTAATAATTTAGAGTGTTAACTTCAATGAAAAATATAATTAACTTTTTTAAAAATATCTATAGCCAAAAATATGCCATTATTTATATGGCGAAAACAGAGTTTAAATTAAGGTATGCGGGTACATATATTGGTATTACATGGGCAATAGTTAACCCGACTATAACCGTATTGATTTACTGGTTGATATTCTCAAAAGGATTAAAAGTAACTACTCCAGGTGATATCCCATACATTGCATATTTTGTTTCAGGTCTAATCCCATGGTTAATGTTTAGTGAAGTACTAAACACAAGCATTAATGGTGTTAGAGGAAATCTACATTTGATAAAGAAAACACAATACCCCAGTGAAGTATTAGTATTTGTTTATCTTTTAACCGCAGCTATAACTCAATTGATTTATATGTGTATATTATTAATTATTTTATATTTTAATAATATTAATATAGATTTCACAATCATAAGTATATTGTATTATGTTTTAATATTGTGTTTGTTTTTGATAGGTTTGAGTTGGTTTTTTTCTTCTCTCAATGTCCTGTTTAAAGATGTTAGTCAATTTGTTCCAGTCTTACTAAATACATGGTTTTGGGCAACACCTATAGTCTGGAATAAAAATATTATACCGGATCAATATAGTTGGATTATTAACTACAACCCTATGACTTATATTGTGGATGGGTACAGGAATGCATTTCTGTATCAAGATGCAGTAAATTATTTTAATGATTATGCTTTATTAAATATTACGGTATATGTTTTTGTATTTATCATCGGTGCGATAGTATTCAATAAATTAAAGTCAGAGTTTGCAGACGCAATATAATTAAATTGATGAATAATATAATTATAAAAGCTACTAACATTAGTAAGAAGTATAGGTTGTTCAATTCTAAAAAAGACAGGTTAAAAGAAGCAGTAAGTCTGTTTGGAAAAAAATATCACGATGACTATTGGGCACTCAGTGATATTAATTTTGAAATTGAGAAAGGTGATGTAATAGGTCTTCTTGGCAAAAATGGATCAGGAAAATCAACGTTATTACAAATTATAAGTTCAATTAAAAGACCTACGTTAGGTAATATTGAAGTGAACGGGAGCATAGCATCCATTTTGGAGTTGGGCATTGACTTTAATCCAGAACTATCAGGAAGGGAAAATATAATACTCAAAGGCATAATGAATGGATTAAAAGAGAAAGAAATAAGAAATAATTTACAAGACATGATTGAGTTCGCATCAATAGGCGATTACATTGATCAGTCAGTAGGATCCTATTCTTCAGGAATGCTGGTAAGAGTAGCGTTTGCTTCATGTATTTCACTAAAACCTGACATATTAATTATTGATGAAGCTCTTTCAGTTGGCGATTTAGAGTTTCAAATAAAATGTATAAATTGGATGAAAGAATATGTTGAAAATGGAGGTACACTTATTTTTGTGTCGCATGATCTTCAATTGATAAATTCATTGTGTGAAAAAGTATTATTGTTAGAAAATGGAAAAATAACTTGTTTCGATAAAGCACAAATAACGACAGAAAAATATATAAAAAGCATTAATGACCGAAGTAGTAAAGAAAAAATAATTGATAAAACAGATCAGTTTAGCTCAATGATTGCTTATGGTAAATCGTATATAAATATACGTTCAATAGATATTTATGATGATGAAATGAGCTTTACTAACCAGTTTAATTATAATGATAATTGTTATATTAGTATAACTGCTGAGGTAGATAGAAATGTTTGTGAAGAATATTTTCTTATCTTATTAAGAGATAGCAAAGGGTACAACATTTATGGAAAGTGGGTGCCAATAGAATCATTGCCTTTTCAAGAGTCTTCTGAAAAATCAGTAGTAGTAAATTGTATATTAAAGCTTAAATTAACACTTGCTAATGGTTGTTACAGCGTAACAATATCAATTAATAAAAAAGAACTTAAAGTTAGTACCAATATATCAGAGAGGCATGCATCAGTCGCATATATATCTGTCTCAAATTCCCCGTCCTTTATGCATGGCATAGTAAATATAGAGCATTAATTATTAAGAAAATTAATAGATCATGAAATCATTTGTTAGTAAAGAATTGATCAATATGCTTTTTGGAGGCGCGCGTCTCAAGCTCGAACTTGATTACAGTCAATCCATTGAAAATAGATATCTATGCACAAATATTCTCGATCATCATATTGTTTATAATGATAGAAAAGTACATTTAATTACTGAGGCTATAGATATATGCAATGCAAAAAATATTTTATGTCAGCTTTCGGGCGGAGAAAATATTTTTGAGGTGTTTGGTGATTTACTAGACAGTAAATTGTTGGTTAAACAGGATTCTATATTTGTAGCAACATTGTTTAATAAGAAAATATTTTACGATGGTTCCCAATACTCTGTTTATGATCAAGAAGAAGGTGACGAAGATAATAAAAAAACAATATTCAGAAAGTTTATTGATGTGTATGAATATTTAAATCATGAGAAAAATGAAAAGTTAAAAACATATGTTCATATGGGGTTGCCTAAGACAGGCTCAAAATATCTTCAAAAATATGTTTTTAATAAAATCGAGAATATACATTATGTTGATTGGAGAAGTTATACATTTACAAAAATAGTACAAAAATTTAAATATCAAAATCCAATATTACACGCTGATGAAATAAAAACATATTTTAATAAATATATTGACTGCATAGAGGAATCAGCACTTCTAATAAGTGATGAGTCATTTATTAATGCTGAAAATAGTGCTCAAGGGTTTTATTCAAATATTTGCGTAATAAAACATGTTTTCCCTAATGCAAAAGTATTAATTTCATTAAGGGAGCAAGTCTCGCTCTTACAATCATTATATTGTCAAAGCATAATTAATGGTGAGTGGAAAAACCCAGCAGAATTTTTGAAATATAATTCTGACAAGAAAGAATTTGAGGCTCTGGATTATGATGAGTATTCTCATATTGATCTTGGGTATTTTGAATATCATAAGATACTAAACCTACTGGAGGATGTGTTTTTACATGAGAATATTAAAGTCATCATATATGAAAAGTTAAAAAATGATCCATTGGGATACCATCAAGAATTATATGCTTTCTTTGAAGAGTCGTATAAAGAAGTAATCTCTACAGAAAAAGTAAACCGCAGGCCTGGAAAGCTTGGTCTCGTGATTCTTAAATATTTAAATCCAATTATTTATATACCTAATAAACAGATAGGTGTAATTCCAAACAGTTATTTTTATAGGTACTTTAGTCGCTTAATAAACAGGTTTGAGTATCAGTTTCCAATACATAATGTGACTCTGCATATAAGACGTAAGAATATTATGCTCCGGTATATGATAGTAAAGTCGAGGAGTTTTTTTGAAAGATATACAGTCGCAAAAATAGCTCGTCAATTTGATAGTTTATATTACAAACCAGCGCAGCCGTTTTCTCCAGAAATAATTAATAAACTACTTAATTATTATAGAAAACCTAATCTTCTGTTAACTGAAAAATACAATATTGAAATAGAAAAACATTGGAGCTTAAGCAAGTATGAAAATGCTGAAAAAGAGCAATAGGACGAAAGCAAAAATCAGTTTTATATTGCTTGATTGGAGCGTGCGCGAAAGTTTTCACATATTACATTATTTAAAAAATCAGGAATGTGATAGAGATGATTTTGAGGTTATCGTAATTGAATATTATGCTCGTGAGTATGACGGGATTAGAAAATTTGAAGATCAGGTTGATTCATGGGTTGTAATGGAGATGGCTGAGGATTGTTACTATCATAAACATCTAATGTACAACATAGGAATAGTAATCAGTAGTGGAGACATTATTTCAATCTGTGATTCAGATGCAATGGTAAAGCCTACGTATGTAAATAAAATAATTGAAAGTTTTAATGCCGATAAGAATATCGTGTTTCACATTGATCAATTCAGAAATAATAAAAAGGAATTTTATCCATTTAATTATCCTGCATTTGATGAAGTAATTGATGAAGGATGTATGAATTATGCTAATGGCCTGACTTCGGGTGTTGTTGACGACTCTGATCCTATACATGCACGAAACTATGGTGCTTGTATGTGTGCCTCTAGAGAGGATTTGATCAACATAGGTGGTGCGGATGAACATATTGATTATGTAGGTCATATCTGTGGCCCATATGATATGACCTTCAGGCTTTTTAATGCGGGGAAACGTGAAATATGGTCTGAAGATGAGTTTATGTATCACACGTGGCATCCAGGTTCTGATGGGGTTGATAATTATATGGGGCCTCATGATGGCAGGAATATGTCGACGACATCTTTGTTATCCTTGGTAGACAAAAGAATATATCCATTGGTGGAAAATAAGGCTATCAGAAAGTTAAGAGAGGGTAAGGAGAGTAAGCCAGAAATATTAGTCAATTTACTTATTGACGAACAACTAGCGAAAAATTGGAAACGAGCCCTTCTTGATGGACGCGGTAATGATGTCTACGAAATAGATAGTAAGCACTTGGTGGAAACATATTTAGGAGCACGTATCTTTCAGAACGGAAATATCTTCACTATCGAAAGTATTGAAAATGATCATATGTCAGGCTTCTCAAATACTTCGACATTTGAATCGATTGAGAAAGCTCGAGTATGTATTAAATCACAATTGACTAGAAACACGATAACAAAGGTAACTATTTATAAAATACTTGTAAAAATATTATATGTATTTCGATTGTTAGTTCATGTGATGAAAAAACCAAAAAAGTTGTTAAGGTTGAAAAACATATCAAAAGCGCCAAAAAAAATAGCAAGGGATGTAAAGGCGCGTAATATATTTTCATCTAGTATTGTTGACCTAATCATATATTTAAATATGCATAAAACTAAAATTAACTACTCTTGTAGGGTCATACTTTTGGATAAGATTGACGAAGTGATTTTAAAATTATTTATAAATATAGGCGTTCTGCCAAAGATTACTACAGAACGAATTATGAATAGTAATGATTTAGTAAAAATAATAGAGAATAAAAAAGAAGATTCTGGAAAGATACTGGTGCCTGCCAGCACTTATATCAGATTCTATATGATATTTCTTGATAGAAAAGAATCTGAATTGATTATCGTATGAGTTGTATAGGTATCATTATAGAAATTACATATGGATAGCCCCTGTGAAAATCAGTAGTCCTGTCTGTTCCGGTAGTGGTGCATTTATTGTGCATAAAATGTTAAGCGCTGGAATAGATAACTACTATTTATATCCCTATAGTCCTTATTGGGAATTATTTCCTCCTGCGATAAGTGGCTTTGGTGAAAAAAATGCTGACATAACACATGCTTCAATCGATTATGCTTGTTTTTCAAAGCGTAAAAATATTCCTTTAGTATCAACTGTTCATGGTTATATGCTTGATGAGCAAGTGAATAAATACTCTGGAATCATTAGGTATCTGCATTATAAAACAGACTTGAAGTATTTTATAAATAAATCTATATCGATGTCAGACAAAGTGATTTGTGTTAGTTTTTATCTTAAAAATAAAATAATTAGTGAATTAAATTATCATGGCGATATTGAAGTTATACCAAATGGAATAGACATACATAAATTCAAACCAGAAACTAAATATAAATCGGATAGTAAAATAAGATTATTGTTTGTTGGTAATTTAAGGGAAGCAAAGGGCATTCATGTTTTTCCCGCTATGCTTGATCTATTAGGTGATAGGTATGAACTTCTTTATACATCAGGATTAAAAAATAATAAAACAGTAATCAAACATAAAAACGCACGTTGTGTTGGCCTCATAAAACATGAAGATATGCCCGCGCTATATGCTGCGGCAGACATATTAGTATCACCAAGCATAAGAGAAGGATTTGGTCTTGCAATAGCAGAAGCTATGTCATGTGGATTGCCAATAATCGCAGCAAACAATTCGGCAATACCCGAATTGGTTGATAATCATAAAGGAGGGTATCTATGTGATGAAATATCATCAGAATCATTTGCAAGTAATGTTTTTCAGCTTGCGGACAATACTGACGCAAGACTAGTTATGGGAAACTACAACCGAGAAAAAGCGGTCGATAATTATTCTGTTATTACTATGGTGGACCAGTATAGAGATGTTTTTGAAAAGACTCTGTCAGTATGAGTTTTGCTTGATCAGAGAGGCGCATGCTCTGATCCAAAGAGGCAACTAGGATATTTTTTGTAATATGGCTTTCATTAATTTTGGATTCGCAGAAATTATATTTCCACTTTTCATATAATCCAGGCCTCCCGATATCTCACTATTAATTCCCCCTGCTTCTTGAGTGATTAATACCCCAGCTGCAATATCCCATGGCTTGAGACCATACTCCCAAAAACCATCTAATCGCCCGCAAGCGACATAGGCTAAATCAAGCGAGGCCACTCCAGCGCGTCTGATTCCAGCAATTTCGGGATATAATGATTTGAAACTATTAATAAACTCATCCAAGCTATGTGCATCACCAAATGGAAAACCAGTACCAAGTAATGCTCCATCAAGTGTTTTTTGTTGGCTAACACGAATTTTTTTATTATTGAGTTGTGCGCCTTTACCTTTAGAAGCTGTGAATAGTTCTTGTTTAATTGGATCATAAATCACTGCTTGATCAAGATGTCCCTTATGCTGGAGGGCAATTGACACTGCAAAATGTGGAAATCCATGGAGAAAGTTTGTTGTTCCATCTAATGGGTCTATAATCCACATAAAATCACTATCACCCGATGCGCCACTTTCTTCGCATAAGAAGGCATGGTCTGGATAAGAGTTTTTTATTATATTAATAATCGTAAACTCTGCTTGTGTATCGACTTCTGTTACAAAATCATTTTTACCTTTGAAATCGACAGATATGTCACTTACGCGATCCATTTCACGTACAATTAGATCTCCTGCTGCCCGGGCAGCACGTATAGCGATATTGAGCATGGGATGCATAAGTGTCTTAAATCCTTGAAATATTAAAAACGTATTCTACGTTGAGTGAAAAGATGAGTGTAGTGATTAAATATGAATTCGATAATAAGTAATGTGCGCATTATCCTGGTTGGCACGACACATCCGGGTAATATTGGTGCTGCAGCACGGGCAATGAAAACAATGTCACAGGATAATCTATATTTAGTAAATCCGAAAGAATTTCCATCTGCCGTCGCAACAGCCAGAGCAGCGGGTGCGGATGATATTCTGTCAAATGCAAGCATACATGATGATTTGAAATCAGCCATTTCAGATTGTGAACTGGTTATTACAACCAGCGCAAGGACAAGGAGTATACCGTGGCCAATGGTTTCTCCTCGGGAGTGTGCTGCAAAGACAGCAGAATCAAACGGCGGAAATGTTGCGATTGTATTTGGTCGAGAGAATTCTGGCCTGAGTAATGAAGAAATGGAATTAGGAAATTTGGTGCTACAAATACCCACTAATACTGATTATAGTTCTCTGAATCTTGCGTCGGCTGTCCAGATTATATGTTATGAGTTATTCCTTAAACGTAACGTGGATGAGGGAATAGCTAAAGAAGAAAAAGTACCTTTTGTGAGTCAGGAAAAGATAGAAATGTTTTTTGAACACCTGGAAAAATGCATGATTGAGGTAGGCTATCATGATGTTAACTATCCGCGACGATTGATGCATAGGATGCGACGCCTGTACAATCGAGCACAATTAGATGAAAGTGAATGGAAAATATTACGTGGTTTTCTGGCTAAAATTCAAGAGAAAATAAAATAAAACGATTGGATTTTAGCTATGGAAAATGAACTGTTTGATGAAATGTACAAGGTTGAAACTCAACATTGGTGGTTAGTTGCGAGACGAAAAATAATTGCTAGTGTTATTGATACTTTAGGACTTGGATCAAACTCTAAGATAATGGATGCTGGTTGTGGTAACGGTGATAATCTTGAGTTTTTGTCAAAATATGGTGAATTAATCGCAATTGAAAGAGATGATAATGCTTTGGCAAGAGCTAAATCTAGGCAAATAGGTGAGGTCGTTAAAGGGGAATTGCCAGATAACTTCCCGTTAGATATAAATAAAGAAAATGATTTGATTGTGCTGTTAGATGTCCTGGAACATATAGAGGATGATGAAAAGAGTTTATCTATGCTGAAAAAATGGGCGAAGAATAATGCTAAATTATTAATCACTGTCCCAGCATATCAATTTCTTTGGACCAAGCATGATGAATTACATCATCATAAAAGAAGATATACGATCGGACAGCTGAAAAAAATCATAGAAAATAATGGTTGGAAGGTGAATTATATATCCTATTTTAATTCATTTTTATTTCCATTAGCGTTTTTGGTTAGACTTAAAGATAAAGTATTTCCGCCATCAAAAATTGATGGTTTAATTGTGCCGAACAGAATAATAAACCGGTTTTTTGAAAAGGTATTTAGTCTGGAGGCTTATATCCTGGGTAAATTCTCGTTTCCTTTCGGGCTGTCAATAATTGTTGTTGCTGAGAAAGCATAAGTTTTTATATGGATAACAAAGAAGCAAACAAAAAAATATTGTCTATTGTAGCGCCGGCATACAATGAGTCTGCTGGTCTGGATGAGTTTTATTCAAGACTAATAAATTCAACAAAAGATTTAAGTCTGGAACTGGAAATCATCTATGTGAATGATGGTAGCCAGGATGACACGCTTGAGCTTATGTGCAAGCAACGTAATGATGATCCAAGAATTACAATAATAGATTTAAGTAGAAATTTTGGTAAAGAAATCGCTTTAACCGCAGGCTTGGATCATGCGCTAGGCGATGCTGTTGTCGTGATAGATACGGATTTGCAAGACCCGCCTGAATTAATTTCAAAGTTGGTTGCAAAATGGCTTGATGGCAATGATGTTGTTAATGCGAAAAGGCTCAAGAGAAAAGGGGAGAGCTGGTTTAAAAAACTAACATCCTATGTTTATTATCGATTTTTATATCAATTAAGTGATATAAAAATTCCAAAAGATACGGGTGATTTCAGGTTGTTAAGCCGTGATGCTTTAGATGCGTTATTAAAATTGCGGGAAAAACATCGATATATGAAAGGCTTGTTTGCATGGGTAGGTTACTCGCAAGTAGAAGTCACCTATGAACGCGACGAACGATACGCCGGAGATACAAAATGGGGCTTTTGGGGGCTGGTAAATCTGGCATTCGAGGGTTTAACCTCTTTTTCTGTTCTGCCTTTAAGGTTAGCTTCAATGGTTGGTGTGCTATCCGCATTTATAGCAATAGTCTTTGGCTCTCTTATTATCATAAAGAAATTCCTTTATGGCGATCCTGTCGCGGGTTATGCATCATTGGTTGTATTAATTACCTTTATTGGCGGCATACAACTTCTTGCTCTAGGTGTTATTGGAGAGTATTTAGGGCGGGTATTTAACGAAACTAAAAATAGACCGCTTTATATTGTAAAGGAAATGCAGAAATCACTATATCTTTCTAATCAAGAGGAGAATAAGTCCTAGTCTGAGACGTGTTGCTTACTTAATTTCTACACTTCCATTTATCTTTTCGTCAGTTGTGATTTTCCCAATTACCCAAGCATCTTCACCAATATCTTTTAGGTAGGACAAAGTCCTATTAACATTATCAGCATCTATACATAGTACTAAACCCACACCACAGTTAAATGTTTTATACATCTCGTGAGAATCAACATTTCCTTTTTCACGTAGCCATTCAAAAATAGGTGGTAATTTCCAGCTCTTGGCATCTATTTGTACGGCTAGATTATCAGGAATGACACGGGGAATATTTTCAATTAATCCGCCACCTGTGATGTGCGCTATAGCCTTGATGGGCACTTCTTTAATCAAACCGAGGATTTGTTTTACATAGATTCGGGTTGGTTCAAGCAGGTGGTCTAGTAGTGTTTTTCCATCTAATGATTCTGATAAATCCTGATTGGTGACAGAAATAATTTTCCTAACCAAAGAGTAGCCGTTTGAATGACAGCCACTCGAAGCAATGGCAATTACAGTATCTCCCGCTGATACAGATTGCCCCGTAATTATTTCATCTTTTTCAACTACGCCGACACAGAAACCTGCCAAGTCGTATTCGCCTGACTGATACATACCCGGCATTTCTGCAGTCTCACCACCAACAAGACTACAGCCTGCCAATGAGCAACCTTCGGCTATACCATTGATAACAGTTTCAGCAACATCAACATCAAGGCTGGAACAAGCAAAATAATCGAGGAAAAACAACGGGTCTGCGCCCTGTACGATTAAATCGTTTACGCACATACCGACCAGATCAATACCGATAGACTCATGGCGGTTATTATCAATGGCGAGTTTAATTTTAGTGCCAACACCATCGGTACCGGATACCAATACGGGGTGTTTGTAATTTAATGATCCAAGGTCAAATAACGCCCCAAAGCCACCAAGTCCACCCATCACGCCTTGACGATGAGTATTACTTACGGTTTTTTTCAGGCGTTTAACCAGTTCATTTCCGTGCTCTATGTTGACGCCAGCGTCTTCATAGCTAAGTTTTTTTTCTGTCGTTTTTGTCATGCGGCTATGGTATCGGTGTCGTCACCTTCTCGCAATCCTTGACTTAAAGACAAGTCTTGCTTAGCGTGCTCAACATGAAATTTAGAACGACGGTTTTCCTATTTATATTTGCCCTACTGGCTCAAAATGTCCATTCGATTCAAGTCTCAGGTCTTTATCAAGGGACTGTGCCTGTTGCTGATGAATCTGCCGCAAAACGCAACCCTGCCATAAAACAGGCGCTTATTCAGGTGCTGGTCAAGCTGACCGGCGATAGAAACATCAGAAGCAATAGCGATATTGTTCCTCTTCTCGAACGCCCAGAGCGATTTGTTCAACAATTTCGTTATCGACAAATAGACGACGTGGAAGAACCGAGTGTTCAGTCTACAGAGTTATTGGTTGAATTTGATGAAACGGCCTTAAATGATGGTCTTAGAAGCTATGGATTAACGATTTGGGGGCAAGAGCGACCATCGGTATTGATTTGGTTAGCCCATGAGCAAAATGAAAGCCGTCAGCTTGTTAGTTTTGAAAATAAGCCAGAATATTTGAACATGCTCGATGCAGGTGCGAGAGCTAGAGGTCTATCATTATTGTTTCCGCTGCTAGATCTCGAAGATAGTTCGCAAATAAGTGTTAGTGATGTATGGGGCGGCTTTAAAGAGCCAATCTCACATGCGTCGAATCGTTATCAAGCTGATGTTATCTTGGCGGCAAAGATCATTCAGCTATCACCAAATCTTTGGGAGTCAAAATGGACGGCCTATATCAATGATCTGACAGAGAGCTGGACCAGTCAGGGTGAATTAGCCGCGATAGTCTTGAAAGAAGGTGTTGATGAACTCGCAGATAGAATCGCCTCACAATATGCAAATACTGGTTCATCTGTTTCAGAAGTCATCGAATTGTTAGTGACGGATGTTGATAACCTGGATAAATATGCCAGAGCTTTAGCGTATCTGGAATCTGTGCAATCTATCAGTTCAGTTCAAGTTAAGCGTGTTTCTAGAAATAATGTGATTTTTACGTTGATCAATAGAGGCGGACTAGCTGCTATTGATCAATCTATTGAACTGGGTAAGACACTTGAGCTTGTTAGTAATAATGAGCAATTAACCTATCGTTTATTGCCAAGATGAGTACACAAATAACCGATGCCCAGAAATGGTTAATACTGGCAGTATTAATAATTACCGGGTATTTGTTATATCTATTGGCGCCTATATTAACGCCTTTCCTGGTTAGTGCTTTTCTTGCCTATATTGGTGATCCTGCTGTTGATAGACTGGAGACGATAAAATTTTCACGAACTGTTTCAGTTGTCTTTGTCTTTTTCTTGATGCTGATTATTGGGGTATGTTTCTTCTTGATCGTTTTCCCATTGCTTGAAGAGCAGATTAGGCGCTTGTTTATTCGAATTCCCGAGATGATTGATTGGATACAGACCGGCTTTTTGCCTTGGTTCTCACAAAGGTTTGGATTAGACCTGACCAGCATAGATTTAAACCAATTAAAAAAATCTTTATTAGGCCAATGGCAATCATTTGGCAGTTTTGGTGCAAAGTTCTTAGCTGAGGTTTCCGCATCTGGTCAATTAATATTACTCTGGTTCAGCTATGTCTTATTGATACCAGTTGTTACTTTTTATCTCCTTAGAGATTGGGACCATCTTGTTGCCAGGATTAGAGAACTAATTCCGAGAAAATATGAACTCGTTGTAACGCATTTAACGAAAGACTGTGATGCAGTTTTGTCGGAGTTTTTTAGAGGACAACTTTTGGTCATGCTTGCACAGGGTGTTTTTTATAGCATTGGTTTGTGGGTCATAGGGCTTGAGTTTTCATTGTTAATTGGCTTGTCGGCGGGACTAGTGAGTTTTGTTCCTTATCTTGGTTTTATCGTTGGAATTGTCATTGCCGGAGTTGCCGCGCTCATGCAGTTTCATGATGTACTCCACATTATTTATGTTCTGCTCGTTTTTGGAGCAGGGCAAATGCTCGAAGGCATGGTACTTACGCCACTATTAATTGGAGACCGCATTGGCCTTCATCCAGTCGCAGTGATATTTGCGGTTATGGCAGGCGCACAATTATTTGGTCTATTCGGGATGCTGATTGCTTTACCCGTTGCTGCAATAGTTACCGTCTTGTTGAGATATTTTCATGAGCAATATTTAAATAGTAGTTTTTATACTCCATGACTTTAGGCCCTTCATCTGTCTCACAGATACCATTTCAGTTTGGAAGTAATCAGCAGCATGATCTTGCATCGTATTTGCAAGGCGAGAATGAAACCTTGTTGCAATTATTAAAATCGATAGCTAGAAGTGAAAACACACATAGCTTATATCTTTGGGGTTTGCAGGGAACGGGTAAGACACATCTCTTGCAAGCAGTGACTAGACAAGCGAATGAGCTAAACTTGCATGTTGCCTATATCCCACTCAAGCAACTTAACGATATCAGTGTTGAAATCCTGCATGATCTGGGTGATTTAGATATTGTTTGCATTGATGATCTTGAATGCATTGCCGGTCATCGTGAATGGCAACAAGGATTGACCTGGCTTTATAATGAGTTGCGTGATAATGGACATTCTTTGGTGATGAGTGCCAATATCTCACCGAAAAATATTCCGTTTGAGATTGAGGATCTGAAATCCAGGTTGAGTTGGGATCAGGTTTTCCAGGTTAAACCACCTAGCGATGAATTGAAGATTCAAATTTTAAAACAAAAAGCCGAGCTGCGATCGTTTGAACTGAGTGATGAAGTTATTGAATTTATTATTCGACGAGTTGACCGTGACTTAAATACGCTTATTAGTATTCTTGATAAGATCGATCATGCTTCGCTAGCAGCCAAGCGAAAAATAACGATACCGTTTGTAAAAGATTTGATTAACTAGCGTTTAATCGTTTAGTAATTTCTGCCAGTCTTTTTCCTGCAGCAAAGCAAAGTTTCTTTTCATTTTCACTGACGGGATGCTGGTTTTTATCTCCAGCGACATGTGTGGCGCCATATGGCGTACCGCCACCCTCGTCGCTAAATAAACCCGATTCGGAATAGGGTAAACCTACCAGTAACATACCGTGATGCATTAAAGGTAACATCATTGTTAGCAACGTTGTTTCTTGACCGCCGTGTAAACTTGCTGATGAACTGAATACACTAGCGGGTTTCCCAGAAAGGTTTCCAGACGCCCAAATATCTGAAGTTGAGTCTATAAAATATTTCATAGCCGATGCCATATTGCCAAACCGGGTGGGGCTACCTAAGGCAAGACCATCACAATTTATCAGATCCTCATGTGTGGCATAGGGTGGGCCAGATTCAGGAATTTCTGACTCAACAGTTTCTGAAGTAGCAGAAACTGCAGGTACAGTTCGTAAATTGGCTTCGCAGTCAGCTACGGATTCAATCCCGCGAGCAATATGACGTGCCATCTCAGCGACACTGCCACTGCGGCTATAGTAGAGAACGAGAATTTGTGTCATTTCAAAGAATATCGAGGACCGATTCAGGCGGTCTACCTATTGCGGCTTTTCCATTGGCTACTACGATAGGGCGTTCAATCAGGATAGGGTTTTCTACCATGGCATCCAATAATACTTGGGTGTCATCGGTTTTGTTACCGAGATTGAGCTCTTTGTAGACTGATTCGCCTTTTCTCATTAAATCAGTTGGCGCGATATCCAATTTGTTAAGAATATCCGCTAGAGTCTGTTGGTCAGGCGGTGTTTTTAGATATTCAACGATATTCAGATCAACCCCCTTCTCTTCAAGCAATGCCAGTGTTTGTCTGGATTTGGAACAACGCGGATTATGATAGATTGTTGCTTTCATGATGGCTCCATTACTGTATATTTAATTTCAAGACTAATATATGACAATGATACGCTGGAATGTATCCAATCGTGATAACTAAAATAAA
>JAJFKM010000047.1 GCA_021773215.1 Gammaproteobacteria bacterium | reverse complement strand
GAGTTTAAGGTGGTATAAAGGTATTGGATTACATCATCAATCCAACCGCGAAAGTATCCAGCCATCAAACCCATCATGATGGCAAATGGCAACATTACTAATGTTGTTAAGGTGCCAATAACAAGCCCGGTTCGAATACTCTTAATAGCTTGATAGAGCACATCTTGACCCACTTTATCGGTACCAAATACATGATAGTACTGTGACAAGTTATATACGATAGACAAAACTATGACAGTAAGACTCATTGTGATTAACATTGCAGTCCAGGCAGCATAATAATCATTGTTATATATTTTATTAAGTACCTGCTTAAATGAAGTTTTATGTAACTTACTTAGAATAAAAACAATTAAACCCGATAAAACCAAACTGATTACTAGACCATAGACTAAACCAATGAGCATTATTTTAGTAATATCAGATGCACTCTTAGACTCTGGAACCTCAAGATGTGCCCCTCCGAACTTTAATCTAGGATGAGTTCTAGTTTGACTTCCATCAGGAAGATCTATCATCTCTTTGGCAAAGGCATAACTTGCCAACGGAGCTGAATAAGTACGTTCTGTATTTTGGTGTAAATCACCAAGCACGAGATCCAATAGGCTGGATACTTCTGTTGAATATATCGAGTCATTCGATTTTGTTGCTTCCAGCTTCGGATGAAAATGCATGGAATCCAGCAAGCCGACAACAATGTAGATAGAAAGAATAATTGCAGCGGACATCGCTAATGGCCGACAGGCTACATTACGCCAAGGTGCACGTAGATGCTCATGTCGTCTTGCATAAAGCACATAAGCAACAACCATGAACACGAGTAGAAAAATAAAAGCGTCAGTAATAAATATAACAGGCATATTTAATTCAACCTGACTCTGGGGTCGACTAAAGTGTAGGAAATATCAGTCAGGATTAAACCAATGATATATAACACTGAGCCTAGAAATACCATCGAACGCACAATGGCAAAATCCTGTCGACTAATAGCATCAATGGTATAACTCCCTAGTCCAGGTATCGCAAAAAATGATTCCACAATCAAGCTACCAATAAACAAGCTTGGTAATATAACTACGACGCCAGTCAATATAGGTATCAATCCATTCATGAGGACGTGATGATATAATACGCGGGTCTCAGACAAGCCTTTGGCCTTTGCGGTGCGCACATAATCTTTTCCCATTTCTTCGAGAAAGATGGTTCGATACCAGCGCGTACTTGCCCCAATTCCACCTATTAACCCAATAAGTATTGGTAAAATTGTAAATTTTATTGCATTTACACCAGTGTCATAACCTGAGATGGGAACTAGGTGAAGAAATTTCCCAATGAGGTATTGTCCACCAATAATATAAAATAAGCCCGAGATTGACATCATGATGACACAGAGTATGACGCCGGAAACGTCAACGTAACTCCCTCGAAAAAATGCGAGCGTGAGACCAAACGAGATATAAGCTAACAAGCCAAGTATCAAACTAGGAACAGTTATAGCAAGACTTGGCCACATCCGTTGACTAATGTCATGCCCTATATCACGGCCACTATCAGAGCGCCCAAAATCAAACACAAACAACTTCACTGAATTTTGAAAAAAGATTGTATCGGTTATCTTTTCTGCAGACTCGGCACTTGAATTCCAAAGTATAGGTTTGTCATAACCTCTCTCTTCTTTCCACTTTGTAATTGCCGCATCATTTACTCTTTTCATTCCAAGTTGCATACGCGCCATATCATCAGGTGTATTCACAACAAAAAATAAAACGAACGTAATAATATTCACACCGACTAATATCGGAAAAGCATAGGCTATGCGTCGTAGAATATAACTAATCATAAGATTGATTCAGTTTCCTTACGACGATAAGAAATGATCGCAGGTAATAATAAAATAATTGTTAATATAATTAACAAGGCAATTGGCCACCAAACAGGTTGATTCCACAAAGTACGGTTTTCTGTACGTAACCTCGGTTCTATGCGTTTATACTTAAGTTTATTATTAGCCATCAAGTTTGGTTTGGCATTCTTATACCATTGATGGTGGAGTGAAAAGCCAACAGGATGAAAACCCCATAACCATGGTGCGTCTCTCCTGACAATCTCAACCATTTTATCAATTACAACTTGTCGCTCAGTGCTATTAGACATACTTTTCATCTGGTTAAACAATTCATCGAACTCAGCATTTTTATAATTCGCTGCGTTCTCGCCATTATGACCAATCTTTGCATTGGGACCATAGAGTAAAAAGAAAAAGTTTTCCGGATCAGGGTAATCAGCATTCCAGCCCCATTGAAAAATTTGTGCTGTACCTTTTCTCATCTTTTCCTGAAAGCGATTGTAATCGGTTGCACGAATAACCAGATTTATTCCAAGCTTAGCAAATTGTTTACGCATCCAGTCAAAACTAGCCTTACTCCCTGGTCCTGCCGCTGGAGAATCCAGATTTAATACTAGTTGTTTGCCATTTATTTTATCGCGACCATCCGGATAACCTGCTTGCGCCAATAATTCTTTTGCCTGTTCAATCGAATGCCGAACTGGCTTGTCTCCCTGCCATTGATATACATAGGGGTTAATCCCAGTCTCACCTTGAACATTACCAAAAATTCCTGGCGGAATGGGTCCTTGTGCTGGTTTACCTCGTCCATTGGCAAATATAGAAATGTACTCTTCGTAATCTACAGTGATTGATATTGCGCGTCTGAGTAATCGCGCACGCTCACTGTCTCCACCTATGACCTCGTCCGCCATATTGAAACCCATGTACGAGGTAGATGTCGTCACTGCAGTTAATAAGCGAATACCTTTCTCCTGCATTTCATCAGTTAGTTCAGCATCACCTTGCAAATTAAACTGCACTGCCTGATCGAAGCTATCGGATACGATACCTGATGTATCATAGTAACCTTGAAGAAATTTATTCCACGCGGGGATTGATTCTTTTTCCAAGCTATATATGGCCTTATCAATAAACGGCATTTTTTTACCCGCATCAGCAAGCAAGCCTGACTCCTGATCTCCGCTTTCCCCTTCTGATGGAAAAGCTTCACCGCGAAAGTTCGGGTTACGTTCGAGCACCATACGAAGGTTAGGGTTATTTTCAGACAGCATAAATGGCCCTGTACCAACAGGATACCAATCAAGTGTTATATTTTTTTCAGTCATTCCTTCTTGGGAATAAAAATATTCTGCTTCCCAAGGCATAGGGGCAAAGAAAGACATTGATAACCAATAAAGAAACTGAGGATACTTTTGGCTAAGGGTTATTTCAAATGTTGTATCATCAATAACCCTTGCTCCCGGTAAGTCGTAATCATTTAAATCAATAAAGCTTGAGCCAGGCTTATCTTTTTCAACTGCTGAAAGTTTTGCGGCAAATTCATCAAGACCTAAAATATATTTAGCCATTAATCCAGAAATAGGTGAATGCACACGTGGATGCGCCATTCGTTTAATTTGATAGACATAATCTATAGCTAATAATTTGCGTGTACCAACCGTATCGAAGTCTGATAATGAATGAATATTGCTCAATTTTTTTGCATTGAGATCATGATAAAGATATTTGCCACTCGCATTTTTTGCAAATGCCGGATGCGGTTGATATAAAATATCAGGCTTGATTGAAACCTTATATTTGACTCTGTCTATATTTTCCGGGTTCGCGTCTTCTTCTAAAAGCTTTCCTTCTTTGTCAAAATACTGCGGCTTTGGTAGACCTGTCGCTGTGAGAGGTATTAATTCATAGGGTCTTTTCAAAAAATGATATTGTAATGGCGGCTCATAGATTTGCCCCAGAAATACATATTCATTTGAACTATAAGAGCTGACTGGGTCAAGATGCTTGGGACGCTCTGAAAATGAATCATAATAGATGTTTTTTGCCGAATCCTGATTTGGATAGGGGTTATTCCAGGGGGAATTGTCACATCCCGTACAAAGTAACAGCAAACAAAGGAACGCTAGCGAAATAGCGCTGTATTCTGAGATGCTTCGTTTTATTATTTTTATATGTTTTGTCATCACTGGTGCATTATAAACGTGAGCGTTTTTCTGTACACTTCGATATTAAATGAATAAAAAGATTCAAATTATAATTTCAAAAGGAAATACAGATGGGACTACTCGATAATAAACGCGCTTTAATCGTTGGCGTTGC
Source organism: Gammaproteobacteria bacterium (assembly GCA_021773215.1). Taxonomy (GTDB): domain Bacteria; phylum Pseudomonadota; class Gammaproteobacteria; order Eutrophobiales; family Eutrophobiaceae; genus UBA7359. The sequence goes on along the minus strand of JAJFKM010000047.1, from coordinate 4,075 downwards.
CAGCAATCGATCTATTGCCTGGGGAATTGCTCAGGCCATGCACCGTGAAGGTGCTGAACTGGCATTTACCTATCAAAATGAAAAGTTGCGTGGCAGAGTCGAAAAATATGCTGCCGAGGTCAATTCAGAGATTACCGTACCCTGTGACGTGGCTGATGACAAACAAATAGCATCGGTTTTTGAACATTTGGATGATTATTGGGATGGTCTGGATATTTTGATTCATTCTGTAGCCCATGCACCTAAAGAACAGTTGGATGGCGAATATCTTGAAAACGTCACCCGTGAAGGCTTCTTGATGGCCCACGAGATTAGCTCTTACAGTTTTTCAGCACTTGGCGATGCTGCCAGAGAAATGATGAAAGGCAGGAATGGCGCTATGTTGACCCTCAGTTATATCGGTGCCGTACGAGCCATGCCAAACTACAATGTCATGGGCCTTGCAAAGGCCAGCCTTGAGGCAAATGTCCGTTATATGGCATCTAGCCTCGGTCCAGAAGGAATACGGGTAAACGCCATCTCAGCAGGTCCTATTCGCACATTAGCTGCATCTGGCATCAAGGGGATGCGTGATTTTCTCAATCACGTCGAAAAAGTGTCACCCTTAAGACGTAACGTAAATATTGATGAAGTAGGAAATGTCGCTGCATTTCTTTGTTCCGAATATGCCTCAGCTATAACCGGAGAAATCACTTATGTAGATGGTGGGTTTAATTCTATAGGCATGGGCTAATAAGATAAGGTGTCTTTCAGCGAAAACAAACTGATCATCGCAATCCTGATTGGCGCTATCGCTGGAATTATCTGTGGCTGGTTATTTGGACCAGCCATGGTCTCTGTGGCCTGGATAGGAGATCTCTTTCTAGATATATTGAAGATGATGATCATCCCTTTGATCGTTGCGGCCGTAATCAGTGGTGTTACTTCATTAGGTGATATACGTAAATTAGGTAAGGTGGGAGGTGCGACCCTGCTTTATTACGCGACCACAACTGCATGCGCTGTATTAATTGGTTTATTTGTTGTTAATCTTATCCAGCCAGGTAATGGAGTCGAAAAACTCAGCGATACTGTTCCACAAAAGATTGCCGACAAAGAAGGAACCGGGTTTGTCGAGATCATTCAATCTTTAATTGAACCCAATATCATTTCAGCTGCTGCTGAAACACAGTTACTTCCTGTCATCGTTTTCTGTCTCTTATTTGCTGCGGCATTAACCACCATCGGCGAAAAAAACGTCACCATAATACGATTTTTTGATGGCTTGAATGAAGTCATGATGAAATTAGTAATATGGGTTATGACATTTGCTCCGATTGGTATCTTTGCACTTATCGCAGGACAAATTGGCAAAGCTGGTGGAGGGGTAGCAATAAAGAATGAATTACTTGCAGTGGGTAGCTACTGTTTTACCGTTATCCTCGGACTGACATTACACTTTATCCTGTTGTTTATCATCTTGGTAATTTTTAGCAAACGAGGTAGAGACTATTTATTTAAATTGTTACGCGCATTATTTACAGCCTTTGGCACAGCTAGCTCATCAGCTACTTTGCCACTGACAATGGAGTGTGCTGTTGAAGCCGGTGTTGATAAGCGTTCAGTAAAGTTTGTGTTACCAATCGGTGCGACCATAAATATGGATGGTACCGCACTCTATGAGTCAGTGGCTGTCATGTATATTGCTCAGGCATATGGTATGCCGATGGACTTGGGTGATCAGGCCATTATATTTATAACGGCAACACTGGCTGCTATAGGCGCCGCAGGCATTCCCCAAGCGGGGTTAGTAACGATGTTGATAGTACTTAATGCTGTGAATTTGCCTGTGGAAGGTATTGGGATGATACTTGCCGTTGATTGGTTTCTAGATCGATTTAGAACAACGGTTAACGTCTGGGGTGATAGTGTGGGTGCAGCAGTAATAGAACCATACCTGCCAAAAGAGAGCTCATAAAACGTACAGTATTGTGCGGAATAAAACCTGTATCAATTTCTCTAATACGAATTTTTAAATATTATCTTTATATACTTTTACATCCGCATTATTTCTAGCGTTTTGCAAAAACTCTTGCCATTCGGCAGTGCCGCGATTCCGCCTTAATTCTAAATCATACTTTTTATTAGATTCATCATCTTCAACAACTTCACCATCGTACGCTGCAGTCACTAATATAATGGCATAATCACCACTACCAAGACGGTTGCTCAAGATAATTGGTTGATCGCTAGTTGGTTTTCCGGATTGAAATGCATATCGCAGAACGGCTCTATTTACGTTGACATCATCGCGTGTGACTTTTTCAACAGTTGTCCATTCAACTTCAATATCACTTGATAAAGCATCTGTGGCAATACCCTCTTCCAATTGTTTTGTAATAACTTCTTTAGCTTCTTTTATCTTTTCTGCAGCACGTTCCTCTCTAATACTTACAACCACATCTTCTCTTACATCTGCAAGTGCTTTCGTTGTAGCTGCCTTATGATCTATGACTCTTAAAACGACGATATGATTATCAGCTAATTCTATAGCTTCACTATTTTGACCGTTACTAATTAGTTCAGGGTTGAAACTTGCCGAAATGATTTTAGAATTACTAAGAACACCTTCTGGAGCACTATCTCTACTAAAATACTCACTTTCCACTATTTCCCGAGCAACGGTTTCTGCGGCGACCTCAAGTGAGTCTGAATGTTCATAAGCTAAATTTGTTAACTGATCGGATAATTCAAAAAACTGTAGTTCAGCTTCTGATTTTTTATAATCCACATCTACCTGCTCAGCAACAGTTTCATATACATTCTTGGGGCCACCTTTGATTTCACCTACTTTGACGATATTTAATCCTGTTTTGGATTGAATCACACCACTGATTGCGCCTTCGTCAGAACTAAATAGAAATTCTTCAACTGCCTTATCTGTAACACCTTTAGTCATAAAGGCATGTTCGCTAAATTCCAGTGCGCCTTTACCTTCTTCTGAAAACTTCTCAATTACTTCTTCAAAGGTTTTGCCTTCTTTAACCATCACTAATGCTGATTCAATGACAGATTTAGCCTTCGTTCTTTCTTCTTCATTAAATTCTTCTATTTTGTCATCCGCTGTTATTTCACCTGTCTTTACAAACAACTTTGTAATCGAGCGTTGTTCTACAACATCATATTTATCTTTATTGTTGTTGTAATAATTTCTCAGGCTTTCTTCATCTGAAGTAATCGTCTTGGCTAATTCATTAACATCCAGCTCAAGGTACTCTACTTTAACTTTTTCAGGTTCTACAAAGCGTTGTGGGTTTGCTTTATAGAATTGTTCTATTTCTGAATCAGCAACGTCATCTTCATCGACGAATGATGACAAATTGAGGATACTGTATGTTAAATCACGTGTTTGTGACTTTAATCTAACGACATCATTTAACTCGGATTCTAAGACAAAGAGGCTTTCAGACAGTCCTGCTTGTAACTGTTCAGATAATAAATCCATCCGCAATTGTGCTTCAAAAAAAGCAGGTTCCATACCCATGCTGATGATGCTTCGCTCGTATTTGTCACGGTCAAAGCCTTCATCATCTTTAAAATAGTCCAGCTCTTTAATTGTTTCGACTACTTTTGCATTTGTTATGCGTAGTCCATTATCTTTTATGAGCTGATTGACTACTTCAGTTTCAATCAGTCTTTTTAATGTCTCTTCTTTAACAAACGCTTCTTCTTCCAAGCTTAGAGCATCATCCTGCAACATAGATTGCATTTGTTTTCTGAGGGTATAGAAAGATTGCTGAAATGATTTGAGTTTAATGTCGGAGCCATTAACAGTAGCGACATTGACGTCACCACCTTGGCCAAAATAAGAACTAACACCCCAGAAAGCAAAGGAAAGAACCAACGCACCAACAATGATACCGGCTATCCAACCTGATGCTCTATCTCTTATTACTCCTAACATGATGACTTACTCGACTTTTCTATTTCTGAAATTAAATACGGGCGTATCATTTTACAAGATACGCCCGCAAATTTTTAATGTTGGCGGAGTGGACGGGACTCGAACCCGCGACCCCCGGCGTGACAGGCCGGT
>JAJFKM010000046.1 GCA_021773215.1 Gammaproteobacteria bacterium | reverse complement strand
ATCGGGCCAGCGCGCTATCGCTCCGGCGCGGGACAATACGCATCCAAAATGCGCAGCCGTTCCGACAGCTGCAAGGCCCTTCAAGAGTCGGGAACCAATGGGAGCTTCGAAGATGTGCTCGAAGATGTTGCCGACCACTTGGGCTGAGTAATGGGGGCCGGACGGCAATACCACGCCGGAGCACCACTGAGGGGCAAGATGGTCCAGGACCGTGGCTGTTGGAGGAAGGCCAACCCAGAAATCGGATCCATGCACGATGGGCAGATTGCAGCACCAACAGTCGATACTGGCCCCCATGAGCGGTGGCTCCGTCACCCACTCCTCCCCTGCAACCAGAACTAGCTCCTGCTCAGACACCCAGACCCGCTTTGTGAACTCGCTGGAGGAAACTGAGGGCTGCCCCTTGTGATTTCCGTGACCAGGGCAATTCCTCTCATCCAGAGGATCTGGGTAAGGCCTAGGGAGGCTCTCTAAGACCTCGCCAGCCACGGCCACTCCCATTGTGAGCATTAGGTGAGTATCAGCGGGAACAAGTTCCTTGAGTACTCCGCTTCCACTGCAAGCTTGGCAAGACGAGTCTAGCCCCTGGCAGTCGCATGGTGAGAGGGGTCGCGCTTCCTGAGGCCACCTGACGCCAGGTAATCGAGGGCTCGCCCGTCTCCCAGGAGCGACCACGCTGGGGGCTCTGCCCCCAGACCCCCGGAGTTTTCGGAGGTGTGGCTCTGGCGTCCGATTGGCAAGACGAAGAAGACCCCTGACGGCCCGCAGGCCGCCAGGGGTCTGTGCCATCGGCACACCGTCGACCTGGCTACCCCTCGTCGGTTGCTCTCCAGCAGAGCCGACGTCCGTCTCACCAGGCAATCTCGTTGTTTCCGTTTCCGTTTCCCCCAGCCCCCTAGGGTTGGGAGGTCGGGAAACGCCTCAGGCCGCGCGGCCGTAGCCGGCGTCGGTCTTGGTCGCAGTCCCGTCGGCGACGAGCTCAGCCAAGAGCTCGCAGAGGCGGGCCGTCTTCATCCGGCAGCGCTCCCGCAGCTCGCGGACCGTCGCAGGCTCAGCGGTGAGGGCCTTGAGCACGCGCTCGCGCGGGCTCGGTCGGTCGACCTCGGGCTCCGGCGCCTCGTCGAGGACCTGGAGCGAGAGTCCGCCCTGACGCTCACGCAGGGCGACCGGCATACGCGGACGGCTCGGCGCCGCGCGGTGCTCGACCGTGAGCCACAGGACCTCGCCGCGCCGGCCGAGGTAGAGGTTCGAGTCGCCCCAGGCGTGCAGCTCCGAGCTGCCCCGCAGCGCCTGGCCTGCCCGCGCCCCACCACTCTTGCGAGCGTGGTGGACCAGCAGCACTGCCACACCGAGCTCGCGCTCGAGCAGCCGCAGGTAAGCCAGCAGCGGGGCCACCTCGCTGGCGACGTTCTCGTCCCGTCGGTGCAGGCGCACGAAGGGGTCGAGGACCAGCAGGCGCGGCGAGAGCGCTGCCACAGTCGCCCGCAGCCGCTCACGATCCTGCTCGAGGTCGAGCCGCACACTCGGCGCGGTGATCACGTGCAGCGGCAGCCCGACCAGGTCGACGCCCGCCGCCGCGGTGACCGCGTCCAAGCGTTGCCGGACTATGTGGAGCGCGTCCTCGGCCGCGTAGAGCAGCACCGGCCCCGGACGCGGCACGGCGAAGCGTCGCAAGCACGGCGCGCCCGACGCGACCGAGACCGCCACGTCGAGCGCGAGCCAGCTCTTTCCGAGCTTCGGCTCACCGCCCAGGATCCCGACCGCGCGGTCGGCCCACAGTTCCTCGACCAGCCAGCGCCGCTCCTCCGGGCAGGGCTCGAGGTCGGCGGCGAGGAGCACCGGCAAGCCGGTCATGCGCTCCTTCGCTTCCGCTGGGGCGGGCGATCGTCGCCGCCGTAGACCTCGAGGAAGAGCTTCTCGTCGAGGCGCTTCAGCTCACGCTGGACCGCCACGATCAAGAGGTCCTGGCCCATGGAGAGCAGCGTGCGCGGGTTCCCCGCCGCCCGCTCGACCAGCGTCGCCTTCAGCCCCTTGGTACACAGTGCCCCGCCACCGGCCGTCTCCAGCCGGTGATCGAGCACGGCCGCCAAGGTCTCCTTGTCCAGCGGCTCCAGCGCGATCCGCACCCGCAGCCGACTCCCGAGGGGCGCCAGCTCCTCCTTGCGCAGGGTGTCGTGCAGGCGGCCGTCGCCAGCCAGGATCACCCCCAGGATCACGCGCGAGTCGAGCTTGGTGCTGCTCAAGAGCCGCAGCTCGGTCAGCACCTTGGGGTTCATTTCCTGCGCCTCGTCCACCAAGAGCACCGGCCGCAAGAGCGTCGTCTCCATGTGCTCGTGCCAGGTGTCGCGCAGCGCCTTGAATCCGCCCCAGCGATTGCGCGGCGTCAGCTTCACGTCGAAGCACTCCCCCAGTTCGCGGTAGAAGCTCGACACGCTCGCCGAGGCGTGCTCCAGCGCCACCACCTTCGCGCCGGACGAGCGCAGCAGGTGTTGCTCGACCAGCCGCAGACAGGCGCTCTTCCCTGCGCCCGGCTCCCCGATCACCGACGCGAAGCCGCCGTCTTCCAGCAGGACGTGCTCGGTCCGCCAGCAGAGCGACTCGGCCAGCTTCGAGCGATACAGCGCCTCGACTGGGACCTCGCGCGAGAAGGGGTCCCACTTCAGCCCGTAGGCCTTGAGCTTGTGCTTCACGCTGGCACCGCCGCTCCAGCGGCGTCGCCGTCCTCTTCGTGCTCGTCCCGCTCGCGCAGCGGCAGGTAGGCGGACGGCAGCCCCTGGGCCACGTACTCCTCCATGTATTCCTGCAGCAGAGGAGCGAGCCCGCTCGCCGGCGGCGCGAGCGGCGTCCCTCGCTCGGAGAGCGCTGGCCCTTCGCGCCGCCGCCGTCGGCCGTCGGCGTTGCGCGCCTTGTCCTGGGGCCACAGCCGGCACAGGATCGCCTCGGTCCGCCGGTCGACCATGTGCACGCGGGTCATGTCCCAACTCGCGTAGCGGATCGCAACCTGCTCGACGTGCCCGTAGCGCGAGGGGACCTCGAAGCGCTTCCCCTCTACTGTGACCGTGCCGTCGCTCCGACGCTGTCGCCGCGTGATCGTGCGCCGGAAGGCGTCGCGCAGCGCCTCGGGGCCAGGCGACTCGCGGCCGACCGTCGGCCCTTCCAGCCAGCGCTCCAGTGGCGAGACGCCCACCTCGCTGTGGACCTCGCGGTTGTAGTCCAGCTCCACCCAGGCCTGGGTCGCCTCGTTCAAGAGTTCGAGGGTCAGCGGCTTGATCCCTTCCAGCATCGGCATTAGCCGCCCCTCGACGCTCGTCCCCCAGAAAGCCTCCTGCTTCGCGTTCTGATAGGGCGAGTAGGGCAGAGTTGGCGTGTGCGTCACACTCAGCCGCTCGAAGCCCTCCCGCGTCTCCGCGGCGAGCATCGCCGCTCCACGATCCGTCATGAAGTCCCAGCACAGCCCGCGCTTCATGAAGGCCTGCTGGGTCCCGTGCGCAAACGTCTCCGCGCTCTCGGTCCAGTACCACTGCAGGTGGCAGCACAGCCGCGAGCGGTCGTCCATGCACCCATAGAGCACTGCGCGCCTCAGCTCCCCGTCCGGCGCGAGCACCAGCCGTCTGCACTCGTGGAAATCCGCGTGGTAGAGCGCCGCGACGTGCTCGCGCTCGTAGCTGCGCACTTCGCGCTCTTCGAAGCGCCGCGCAGCCTCCTCGCCGCCCTTCGTCTTGGGCGTGCGCCGTCCCTTCGCCCGCCGCAGCCCCTTCTCCCGCATGTAGCGCCGGACCACCGAGTAGGACGGCAGCTCACCCAGCCCCGGAGCCCGACGCACGCGGGCGCCCAGGTTGTCGTAGTGCAGCTTGATCGACCAGCGCCGGTGCTCGCCGTACTGCTTCTCCAGCGTCTCGCGCAGCGACTCCCCCAGGCTCGGGTGCGTCCCCGCGTCCTTGCGGACCTTCCGTCGCAGCGCGCCGACGGGATCGGCGCCGGCCTTCTTCGCCGCGTAGTACCAGCGCTCGATCGTCGACAGCCCGAAGCACGCCGGGGCACCCGTGATCGGGTGCGCCCACGTCTTCGCCGCCAGCGCCTTCAGCTCAGCACGCAGCTCCCCCTTCGCCGGCGGGCAGGCCAAGAGGCCCCCGACCACCGAGAAGCGGAAGCTCGCCCACTTCCTATGACTGCTCTCGTATCTCTGCTTCATTTCGCTCGCTCCTTGTGGTGAGCGAGCAGGTATCACCTCCTCCAGGACCAGACTCTGCGGGTATCTACCGGCGAGCCTCGCCCACCAGCGAGCGCGCCCAAGAGCCCGTCGTCACGGGGCTCAGGAAGCGAAGCGCTGCCAACAGCCGCTCCGCGTCGTCTCCCTCGAAGCGGTCGAGCAGGCTCAGCGGAAGACGCGACTCTGCGACCGGCGGAAGTAAGAGCCCGCGCCGCGCGGTCCAGCAAGGGCTCGCCGTGAAGACCTCCAGCCACCAGCGGCGCCACCGCTCGACGGTCTGTCGGCTTACTCGCTTGCCCAGCCACTTGCGGACCGCGGCCAGTCGGCGGCCGCTTACTCCGTGCTGGAGCGCTGAGACCAGCACGACGACCGGCGCCAGATACCAGCGCCGGCCGAAGAAGCGCACGCTGGGCGGGGTCGTTCGCGCCCGGCAGCCTTCCCTTCCGCAGCAAAAGCTGTAGCGCCGCTCGTAGCCCTCGGGCAGCGCCACTGGCCCTCCGCGCGGCTTTCGCGGGTAGTGGCTGGCGTGCAGCGGCCCGGCGCACTCACAGCGCGCGTCGCGCACGCCGCGGGCCAGGCCACGATCTATTTTGAGGAGTAGCGCGTAGAACCTCGCGTCCGCGAGCAGCTTGTGCATCATCGGGGGCGTCCCTTGTCGTGTAAGCAGCAACAAGTGGACGACGGCCCCTTCGGAGTCTCAAGCTCCGTGAGGGGCCGTTCTTTGTTTCCCTCGGACAGCGAGCGCGTCAGCCGCCGATTCGCCCTCGGTCAAGACGCCCGTTCTGAGAGTATCTACTCGTTGAGCAAACTCCTTTCGACGTGGACAAGGTCAGCCAGATCCTCCGAGAGGCTGATCTCATTTGCACCCCGGTCGGCATCGGCGACCAAGGGTTCGATCCCTACGAACTGGCGGACTACCGAGTCCAAGAGCGGGCCCACGCCAATAAGGGCCTCTTCCTTCTGGACCTGAACGTCCTCCGAAGGGTCAACTCCCTGCATCCAGACGAGGCGGTCGCGGTCGGGCCGCAGGAGCGAGTCGCCGCAGCCTTGATGGCCTTCAGC
>JAJFKM010000045.1 GCA_021773215.1 Gammaproteobacteria bacterium | reverse complement strand
GGCATTTGAAGAAGATATATTTAACGATGCAGAAAGAAGTCATACTAATGAGCAAGCCAGTATTCTGGTTTTCTCTGAGGTGTTTTGTTATCCAACCTGTGTTTCGACTACTGTAAATCATTATGATATCGATTTTAGTTCATTAACAGGAATTACGTGTTTACCTGTCGATGTCACAATAACAGCAAAAGATAATACGGACACAACGGTTAACCATACGTCGCTTACCACGATAGATTTTAATACGTCAACCAATCTCGGCGAATGGGGAATACCGAGTAGTGGTACCGGATCATTTTCTGATCCGACACCGGGTACACCGGACAATGGTGATTTCAGTTATGAATTTCCAATTGGTGAAAGTAGCGTTACCATTCCGCTGAGTTACAATGAATTTGCTGTCGCTGGGAATTCGGAGACGTTTGAAATTGATATTACGACGAGCCCGGATGAAGATGGTGGCATAGCCGATGCTAACGATGATCCAAGTGTCACTTTTGAATTTACCACTATTATTTTCAACAATGTGACGGACACTAATAACACCATAACGACACAAATTTCAGGCAAACCATCTAATACTGGATTTAATACTAAAACATATAACCTGCAAGTTTTAAATGCAGATGAGGATGATCCAACAGTATGCGAGTCACTTTTGGGATCAGGGGATGTCGTTAGTATCGAACTTGGTGCGGAATGTAAAAACCCAACTGCGTGTGCCGGTAGAGAATTGAATATCGATAATATTAATGCCGCATTACCAGCTGCAGGTGTCGATATTGATACCAGTACTGATGACACCGTTGCGACAACAGTGTCTTCTTATGAAGCAGTTGATCTTGAGTTCGGTGCAAATGCTGCCGCTGAAATTGTCTTAACTTATCCTGATGCCGGTTCATTGGAATTACATGCGCGTTATGAATTGTTATTGGACGATGGAGTAACGGGTTCCGGTGAATTTGCAACTGGCATTAGTAATGCATTTGTCGTACGTCCATTTGGTGTTGTGGTCGGTGTAATTCAGGATTCGGGAGCTGGAGCAAACCCTGCTGCTGTCGATGCGACGGGCACGAGATTTGTAAAGGCAGGTGAAGACTTTCGTACGACTATTGCTGCTGTTAATTGGGGAACAGGTGACGATGATGGATCGGTTGATGCAACGGGCTGTGATCTTGTTGTTGATCCGGGTTGTGCAGCAGATGATGGAATACCGGACACAAATGCCGTTCTTACTGATAATAATGGTGGTGGTGCATTAGCGGCGACACCTAATTTTCAGGGTACTGGTGCGATAGATATTACATTAAGTGCGGTAGCACCCTTTTCACCCAGTGCGGGCACATTAGGTAATCTAGAAGACAGTGGCACATTAACAGCGCCTGTTGTAACAGCAGCTTCATTTGCGGGTGGTTTTGGAACCATAACTACGATTTATTATGACGAAGTTGGCACCATGACCATGAAGGCTGATGGCTCAGATTATTTGTCTACGGGACAGGCTATTACGGGACGTAGTTCTAATATTGATCTTGTTTCTAATCCTAACAATGGTTCTGTAGGCCGTTTTATTCCTGACAGATTTTTAATAACGGGTAACGGTAGTCCGTCTTTACTTAATACTTGTGCCGCAGGAAATTTCACTTATATGGATGAGGTGTTTTCTTACAATGTAGTGCCTCAGATTACAGTTTCTGCTGTTAACACATACGGCGACCCAACCGTTAATTATGGCGATGGTGGGACGGCTGCAACAGACTATTGGAAATTACCAACCGTACTTGACCGAAGTTTTAGTGATAACGGCGTCAACAATGGTTCAAATTTTATCAGTGCTGCGCTCGCAACCGTTACGGTTACGGGTGATGATGATTTTACTGATGGGCTAGGTGTATTCTCGCTAAATAATACGATTGGTGATCGTGATACTTTTATGTTTGACCGTTCAACAGTTGATATTAGTGCTGCTGAAGGCGCGCCTTTTATAGCGAGTGTAGACGTACTTATAGAAGTTGATAGCGTTACAGGTTCTCTCTACGATACTGATGATGTTTGTTATGACGTTGATGATGATGACACATGCGATGATTATACGGCCTTAACAGATACGGGTGGCACTGCACTGAGTTTGGATCAGTTACGCTTTGGGCGTTTTACTATTGGTACTGCTGTGGGGTCGGAATTATTAACTTTGAGTCCAGCCGTAATTACAGAATATTTTAATGGAACAGGATTTGTAATTCATACCGATGATAGTTGTACATTCTCGGGGACACTGGAGTTGAGAGATCACTTGCGCTTGCAAAATGGAGATACCGGTGGTGGCTCATTACAACTTGGCGATGCCACAATGACAATAGGTGCTGGTACAACATCTATTACAACATTTAATAATCCGACAGGTGCAGGTGATACGGGTGCCACATTTTCCGCGCCGGGCGAAGATAATACTGGCTTTGTGAATATTACTGGAAATTTGGGCTGTAATGATGCAACCGCCTGTGTTGGTTCGCTGATATACGATCATTTACGCTATGACTGGGTTGACGACGATGGCAATAATGATGGACCGTATGACGACGAACCGAGTGGTCGTATTGATTTTGGTTTATTCAAAGGTCCAGATGAGTTTATCTATATACGTGAGCCCTGGTAATTAAAGTAAGTGTTTACAAATAAATAAGCATAATAAAATCAATATTATAGCGTCACTATTTTAAATAGCCCCTCCCTTTTTTCATGTCGCAGCGCCACTTTAATTTTTAAAATATCTGAAATTACCAATTTATGGTCCAAACTTTATTGCCTGCCTCAGTCGGTAGTCAAGTTTGTTAGTCCATAAAATGACATAAAACTATTTGACATTAATAACTTAGAGTGGAAAACTCCAGTTAACTATTAAATTATGGGCGTAATATCGTCACTTATTTGAGACATAAATTTTAAGAGAGATTTACAACTAAAATTTCAACAGGGGTAATGAGTTGCTGGACTTTTTCAAAAAAAAACTTAAGAAAGATGCCAAGGTTGCCATTTGCTCTAATGAGAATGCGATAGCAATAGCCCGTATCCGCCGTGAAAAAGACCTGCCTCCGATTTTGGACCTTTGTGAAGTACAGGAAATAGAGAACATTTCTATTCGTGATGCAGAAATAGTGCGACTGACCAAACAATATGATCTTGATCAATATGAATGTCTGAGTTCACTGGAGCTCGGTGATTACAATCTATTATTAGTAGAAGCCCCTGATGTGCAACCTGAAGAATTACGTGCGGCTATACGTTGGCGAGTAAAAGAATTGATTGATTTTCACATTGATGACGCAGTGGTCGATGTATTTGAGGCGCCTGCCTATAAAGCTGCTGGCAATAATAAAATGATGTATGCCGTTGTTGCAAAATCTAACAGGGTTAAAGCGTTAATAGACCAATTAAATAATGCGGATCTTAATCTCAACATTATTGATATCCCAGAGCTCGCGTTAAGAAATATTGCTGCGATGCTGCCAGAGGATGTCGGTGGCGTAGCGTTAATATATGCTGGCCGACATCAGGGTCTGATCACAATCACTAGGCAATCGTCTTTGTATCTCTCACGTACAATAAATGTCGGCACATCACTTCTGCCTGAATCAGTTTTGAGTGTGATGGATGATGAATCATGTCAACGCTGGTTGGATAGTATCGTTATTGAAGTTCAGCGTTCAATGGATTTTTATGAGAGTCATTTTTCTCAACCACAGGTATCTGCATTAGTGATGACACCGATCGGTAAAGAGATACCCGGAATTACTGAATACCTGACTGATCAGTTACAAATTCCAGCACGTATGCTTGATGTAAATGAATTGATTGATGCACCTGATAGGATACCTTCTGAATTGCAGTCTCGTTGCTTATTAGCAATAGGTACAGCCTTACGTCAGGGGGTTGTGACATTATGATGCAGCAGATTAATCTCTACCAACCAATGTTTCGGAAACAAAGCGTGGTTTTTTCTGCGGCAACAATGTTGCAAGCAGGGATCTTCTTCTTATTTATTTTTTTGAGCCTATACGCTTATCAGACTGCAAAAGTTAAACCTTATAAAGAACAACTTACCAGTCTTGAGGCTGAATTATCACAACTTAGTAGTCAGGTTACTGCATTAGAAAAATTTCAAAAAGGTAATAGCAAAAGTAAATTACTAGAAAATGAGATTGAAAAACTAAGTAATGAGTTGGTTCAGCGTGAGCGAATTTCAAAAATATTATCGAGTAGAACTTTTGGCAATTCATCCGGATTTTCATCATATCTAGAATCTTTTGCACGAGGTCATGTTCAAGGCACCTGGTTAACAGATGTCAAAATTAATCAAGGTGGTGCAGCACTCGGCCTTAAGGGTAAAACCTTATCCTCTGAGCTAGTACCGATCTATTTACAAAAACTAGCTGAAGAAAAAAATTTGATGGGCTCATCATTTAATGTGATGGAGTTAGCCCGAGTTGAGAAAGAAGAAGGCGATCCTGAAATTAGTTTTTCAATCAGCACGAATTAATGACATGGAACAACTAACTAAACTTTCAGAAAAAATTGATAGCTTAAGCTTGCGAGAGCGCGCTATTGTATTTGTTGGAGTGCTTGCTGTGTTGTTTAGTGTTTGGGATTCCTATTTGTTAACGCCTTTGGAAACAGAACAAAAAAGTGTAATTGCAAAACTGAATGAAAAGAATGCTGAACGACTCGTATTAGTTAATCGATTTCAGAAACTGATGACATCAAATAATGAAGATCCTAATGCAGAAAATATAACAAGATTACAAATATTACGTTCACGTTTAATTGATGTGCAGGCAGATCTTGAGTCATCAACTGGCAGCCTTGTTTCACCAAAGGATATGCCTAAGTTACTGGAAACTGTATTACATAAAATAGGTGGCTTGACATTACTTAACCTAAAAAGTCTCGGCGTTACTCCGATTGTTGAGAATGATGCAGCATCAGAGTCTGTAGTAAAGGCAGAAATTAACAATAATGGCTTTGAAGAAAAGCTCACGGCAGACAATATTGATAATGCTTATAAACATGGTTTGAGAATTGAAATTACGGGTGATTATTTAACAACCTTAAGTTATTTAAAAAGACTGGAAGAATTGGAATGGGGTTTTTATTGGGATAATTTTAAATTAACAGTGAATGAGTATCCTGATGCGAGTGTGGCAATTGAAATATTTACTCTAAGTCTGAATAAAGAGTGGATAGGTGTTTAGTAAGATGAGTTTAATACATTATATATTTTTTATAATATGCTTTTTACCAATGATGGCATTGGCTAATGCGGAATTACCTGATCCAACTCGACCAGCTACTTATATAGATGAAAATCTTGAGCCGACGTTTTTTGAAGAGATAAATGTCAGCGAAAAAATAAACTGGAAACTCTCTGCAATTCGTATATCTGCCGAAGATAGATCTGCTATTTTGAATGGGAAGCTGGTAAGGGCTGGTGATGATATAGGTCCTGCTAAAGTCTTGGAAATCAATCCACTGTCGATAGTAATAAATCACGAGGAAAGAAAGTTAATTGTCCGTTTATATAACACTAAAGTGATAAAAAGTTATAAATCACAAAAGTAATTTTGAGATAAAAACTATGATACAGATTAAAAAAATTGCCCATAAACACTTATTTATAACATTGCTGTTTTTAATGGCATGTCAGGATCAAACAGTAAGACAAGATGTCGTTGAAACAATGGAAAATGAAATTAATCGATCTGTGAGCGATAATGCCAATCAGGATCCTATTCCTGATAGTGTTACTAATTCACTTATACCGACTATTAATCTAGACACAGCAAACGTCCCTATAATTAAAGATGAAGAGCGCTTTGATATTTCTGTCAATGCAGTAGCCGCTGATCAATTCTTTTTAAGTTTAGTCGATGGCACAGACTATAATATGGTAATTCATCCTGAAGTGACGGGTTCAATAACATTAAATTTACGTAATGTAACTATCCCGGATGTATTAGAAGCTGCACGTGATGTGTATGGTTATGAATTTATTAGTACAGCATACGGTTTTCAAGTATTACCTGGCCGTTTACGCGCACGTATTTATCAAATAAATTATTTAAATATTGAACGATCGGGAAGTTCGGAGACTTCTGTTAGTTCAGGATCATTGACACAAAATGGTAATACTGGCGAAGACGGAGCAGCATCTTCAAGTAGTAATGGCCAAGGAACAAATATCCGCACTGAACAAACATTAAATTCTTTTTGGGATGAATTACAAGATTCTGTCCAGGCTATTGTAGGTGCGGGTGATGGACGTAGTGTTGTGGTTAATCCACAGTCAGGTGTTGTTGTGGTTCGTGCTTTACCAAATGAATTAAGAGAGGTCGAGGCCTATTTGCAAGCAACACAACTAATCGTACAAAGACAAGTCATACTCGAAGCAAAATTCATTGAAGTTAGATTAAGTGAAGATTTCCAGTCTGGTATTAATTGGAGTTCTCTACTTACACCTGGGAATAATTCGATAACAACCTCTAATACGGGCGGTGGTTCTGTATTGGTTGGCGAAAGCGGATTGAGTGGACTTGCGGGTAACTCTGGAAATCTTGATCCGGCTAATTTTTCTGCTATATCAGGTGCTACTGCTGCTGCTTTTGGCGGTGTATTTTCAGCAGCCTTAAATTTTGGCGATTTTACAGCTTTTATAGAACTTCTTGAAACTCAAGGTAATGTGCAAATTTTATCAAGTCCTCGTGTGGCCACAATGAACAATCAAAAGGCAGTGATTAAGGTTGGTACGGATGAGTTCTTTGTGACAGATGTTTCGTCTGTAAATACGACAACTGGTAATAATACAACAGTGAATCCTGACGTAACATTAACGCCGTTTTTTTCTGGTATTGCGCTTGATGTAACACCACAAATTAGTCAGGAAGGTGATGTTACTTTGCATGTACATCCTTCTATTAGTGAAGTCATCGATCAACAAAAGACAGTAACCGTTGGTAATGTAACTCAGCAATTACCATTGGCATTAAGTACAGTACGGGAATCTGATAGCATCGTTCGAGCTCGTAGTGGACAGGTTATTGTTATAGGTGGTCTGATGCAGGAATCAATCAATGATCAAGATGCAAAAACCCCTTTTCTGGGAGATCTGCCAGGTGTAGGTAAATTATTTAATCATAAGAAGAATGCCTCAGTAAAAAGTGAACTCGTTATATTATTAAAACCCGTTGTCGTTCGTAGTGCAGATGAATGGAATGATGAATTGTTAAAATCAAGAGGCAATATTAATGAGCTTCGTGATGTAATGAACGAGCCTCCACCAGAATCATTTTTAGATGATCTTTTCGCGAACGAAAATATTTAGTCTAAATAAATCAGGAATATATTTATGTATTTGCAACATTTTAATTTAAAAGAACTACCTTTTAGTATCACCCCTGATACCAGTTTCTTTATGAATCGAGCTGGCTATCAAGACGCGCTGAATGTACTTCTTGTTGCACTTCGTAGTGGAGAAGGTTTTGTAAAAATAACCGGTGAGGTGGGTGTAGGCAAAACAATTCTCTGTCGAACATTGATGAAAACCATCAGCAAGGAATTTGTGACCGCCTATATACATAATCCCTATATCAAGCCAGATAGTCTTTTGTTTGCTATTGCTGATGCTTTAGCTGTCAAATATACAGATACTACGTCGCAACATTTATTAATGAAATCGATCACCCGTGCATTATTAGATACGCATAGAAAAGGTAAAAAAGTAGTTGTCTGCCTCGATGAGGTCCAGGCTATGCCAGTACAAACACTTGAGTCATTGCGATTGCTGACGAATCTGGAAACAGAAAAGCGTAAATTATTACAGGTAATATTGTTTGGTCAGCCAGAACTAGACTTGCTTTTAAATCAACCTTCGGTTCGACAATTAAAACAGCGTATTACATTTTCATACCAATTATTGCCGCTAAATAAAGTTGCTGCATTTGCGTATATACGACATCGATTACAAATTGCAGGGTGTAGTAATACTGGTTTGTTTACAAAGCGTGCTTGTGAAGCCATTTATAGACATAGCAACGGCATTCCTCGTTTAATTAATATTTTGTCTCACAAATCATTAATTTGTGCTTATGGAGAAGGTATGGGGAAAATTACACATAAGCATGTCAATCTTGTTGCTCCCGAAATAGAACATACAAAAGAAAAGTCTGAATCATGGTTGAATTCATTGGTTCCTGCTTTTTCAAGGCGTTTATTTGGAAACTAGCAATGAGTTTAATTAATAAAATGTTAAATGATCTGGAGAAGCGTGATGCATTTCTACATGAAAATCACGATAACGTACTGGATGGTTTATATTCTGCCTATGATTTAGAATTAGAACAGAAAAAAAACTGGCAATCATCTACTATAATATTTATTACATTGTTTGTAGTAATTGCATTTGCAGCGATATCATTTTATTTAAATTCAAATAATTTTTCACAAAAACAATTTATTACTGTTGATGATAGTAGTTCTCAAGCTGACTCTAAAATAATTAAAAAAAATAATATTGTTCATCCCGCCTCAAGTACTGATGAAAATATCAAAGAAGATAATCACATTCTTAAACTGGATGATAGCTTGATTATTAAAGAACCAGTCTCAATTATTGATATACCAAAAACAATTCCGTTAAATCAAATTCAAAATATATTTTTTGACACAAATGAGCAAAGTATAAGCTTGGTTATGAAAATGTCAGCGGACATTGATTACCTGGTTTATGGACTAGATAATCCTAATCGTATTGTAATAGAGGTTAATAATACTGAGCTAGGGTTTCTGTTGGAAGATCTTAAGCCCGTTGATCCTATTGTTGCTATTCGGTATTCGCTTAATGCAGATAACCGATTTAAATTAGTTTTGGAAACAGATCAGCCATTAAATATAAAGAAATCATCTTCTAATAATGAGAATGGGTTCAATGATCTTGTTATTGCCATGGATTACCAGTGGCAAAATGAATTTGTCAGGAATGAAGACACAAATATATTAGAAGATGGTTTAAATGATATTGTAGAAAAGCAAGTAGAGTTAGAACAAGAAACGATTTACAAAGGCGAACTTGTAAAAACACCAGTTAGTCAAGATGTAAACGCTTATGCAGAGAAACTGTTTAGACGAGGTTACAAAGATTATAAAAATGGGGATATATCTAATAGTCTGAAAAAATTAAACATGGCTTTAGATCAAGATGCTGGGCATGTAAATGCACGCTCAACTTTAGCAACAATTTTATCTAAACAGGGGCATACTGAATTAGCATACAGCATACTCACTGAAGGTTTAATTCAATATCCTGAACAAACAGAATGGTTGAAGGTATATGCCCGTTTACTGTTAATTGAAGGTAAGCTTGTTGAAGCTGATAATCTATTGACGCAGTATTCACCACCTTTATCGGTTAATGTCGAATATTACGGATTAAAAGCAGTTATCTTGCAGAAGTTAAATGAACATGGCCAATCTGCAAAAATATACCGAGATTTATTACAGTTTAATCCAGCCAAATCGGTTTGGTGGATGGGGCTCGGTATATCTTTAGAATCATTAAAACGATATGACGATGCATTGTATGCCTATCAAAAGGCATCAAAGAATACTTCATTAGCAAGTGAATCCAGGCAATTTATTAAACAACGCATTACATTATTGAGTAATCTGATTAAAGATGAGTCCTCGTAAAAAAATCAGACTTGGTGATTTACTAATTGATTCAAAGCTAATTTCTCAAACACAGCTTGAACAAGCTCTTGCAGATCAGAAAAAATCAGGACAAAAACTAGGGAAGGTACTCATTGAAGATGGTTATCTGACTGAAGATCAGATGCTGGAAGCATTGTCTGCACAACTAAAAATCCCATTTGTTGATTTACTACACTATAAATTTAATCCAGACGTTATTAAGTTATTACCTGAAATACAGTCGCGTCGTTTTCGCGCAGTTGCGTTAAGTACAGATAATTCTGGTGTTCTTGTTGGAATGGCAGATCCAACAAATATTTTCGCCTATGATGAACTATCAAGAATTTTAAATAAACCCATAAAACTTGCGGTTGTACGTGAAATAGATCTATTAAAAACAATTGATACCGTTTATCGAAAAACTGACCAAATTAGTGGTTTTGCAGAACAATTAAATGAAGAATTAACCGAGAGTGATATTGATTTAGGTGCACTACTGGCAGATGCTGATGTTGCTGATGCACCCGTTGTAAAATTATTAGCTTCTTTATTTGAAGATGCTATTCAAATTAAAGCTTCTGATATTCATATTGAACCTGATGAAAAAGTTTTACGAATCAGGCAGCGAGTTGATGGTGTTTTGCAGGAACATACTATGGATGAGGTGCGAATAGCACCAGCCTTGGTGCTTCGATTGAAACTCATGGCAGGGTTGGATATTTCTGAAAAAAGAATGCCACAGGATGGGCGGTTTAGCCT
The DNA here is from genome assembly GCA_021773215.1 of Gammaproteobacteria bacterium. Taxonomy (GTDB): domain Bacteria; phylum Pseudomonadota; class Gammaproteobacteria; order Eutrophobiales; family Eutrophobiaceae; genus UBA7359. Next base: position 27,249 of record JAJFKM010000045.1, on the reverse strand, counting down.
TAAGGTTAAGGAACATAATATCGATGTACGTTTATCGACTATGCCTGTTCAGTATGGAGAGTCAGTGGTAATGCGTCTCCTTGATCAAACTGGCGGCACATTAGATCTTAATTTGCTTGGAATGCCAAAAATAATTCTCAACAGGTTTGAGACACTGATTCAACGTCCTCATGGGATGATATTGGTTACAGGCCCTACTGGCAGCGGTAAAACAACTACTTTATATGCAGCATTGCAGACTCTCAACGTCCCGGAAAAAAAGATCATTACGGTCGAAGATCCGGTTGAGTATAAATTGCCACGAATAAATCAAGTTCAGATCAATTCTGATATAGGACTTAATTTTGCTACAGTGTTGCGGTCTGCATTACGACAAGATCCCGACATTGTGCTGATAGGTGAAATGCGCGATGAAGAAACAGCGGAGATAGCGTTGCGTGCTGCTATGACAGGACATCTTGTATTATCAACCTTGCATACTAATGATGCGGTGAGCACGGTAAATCGTTTGATGGATATTGGTATAAAAAGTTATTTACTGGCATCTGCATTACACGCAATTCTTGCTCAACGTCTGGTTAGGCGTGTGTGTGAAAGTTGCGCTCAGCCCGCAGATCTAACAGTTCAACAAAAAGGCTGGTTAAGTAGTTTCGTTAATGAAGAAAAGTTTAATGTTACTTTCAAGCAAGGTATTGGTTGCGCTCATTGTAACTACACCGGCTATCAGGGTCGAATTGGTGTTTATGAATTGCTTGAGTTTGATAAAGAACTTTCTAATGCATTAGCACATGGCGATACCGGAGAGTTTATGGAAAAAGCTACTAACTCTCGACACTTTAGGCCATTAAATATGGTAGCTCTCCAGTATGCTGTTGAGGGAATTACCACGATGGATGAAGTAATTCGTATCTCTGCTGATATTGATAGTGTTGTCGATAATAATATTATTAAGGCTGGTGAGGAGGCATTAAGCTAATGCCGTTATTTGCTTATAAAGGCAGAAATGCGCGAGGTAGTTTGATTCAGGGTGAGATAGATGCAGGCACTATAGATTCAGTCGCGTCACAGTTGTTTAATATTGGTGTCACTCCGATAGATATTATGGAGCAAGAAGCAGCTTCTGATACTGATATTTCTTTAGCAAACTACCTTAATAGAAAAGCTCCTAGCCTGGACGATCTAATTTTGTTCAGCCGTCAGATGTATACACTGATGAAAGCTGGAGTGCCAATGATTAAATCTATTACCGGTCTAATACAGTCTTCTCGCAATTTTAAGATTATTGAAGCACTGAAAGATATAATGGCTAACCTTGAATCAGGTCGAGATCTATCCAGCTCTTTGGCTAGACATCCTGGTATTTTTGCTCCTCTCTATATCAGTATGGTAAAGGTTGGTGAAGAGACCGGACGTTTAGAAGAATCATTTTTGCGGATATCAGAATATCTGGCAAGAGAAAAAGACACGCGAGAACGAATTAAAGCAGCGTTACGTTATCCGACGTTTGTTATCGTAGCAATAGCAATAGCAATAGCGATAATTAATATATTTGTTATTCCCGCTTTTTCAGGTTTATTTGCCAAGGCCGGTGTTGAGTTACCTTGGCAAACGCGTTTATTAATGACTACGTCTGATTTTTTTGTCGAGTGGTGGCCAGCGTTGTTGGCTGTCATTATTGTTTCAATTGTTGGTTCTCGATTATATGTTAAAACTGAGGTTGGACGTTATAAATGGGATCACTATAAATTAAAAATACCAATAATCGGTGATATTATTTATCGGGCTACACTAGCGCGGTTCGCCCGTTCTTTTGCTATGGGACTTAAGTCTGGTGTGCCTTTGATACAAGCAATGACAGTAGTTTCTCGTTCTGTTGATAATGAATATATTAGCGACAGAATATTAGGTATGAGAAACGGGGTTGAACGTGGTGAATCATTAACACGTACCGCATCACTAACAAAAATGTTTCCACCCCTCGTCTTACAAATGTTGTCTGTTGGAGAAGAGACCGGACAAGTAGATACAATGATGGAAGAGGTCGCAGAGTATTATGATCGAGAAGTAGATTACGATATAAAAAATCTCAGCTCATCTATCGAGCCTGTATTAATCGTAGCGATTGGAATAATGGTTTTGATATTAGCTCTAGGTGTATTCCTACCAATGTGGGATTTAGCAAAAGTCATATAGTAGTGGTCATACAATAATGGAATTGGCTCATCGCTGGAGTGATCGAAATCTTACAAAAATTGAGTTGGTGATTGCGATATTTATTTTGACGATATTGATTGGAACGTTAAGTCGGAATGTATTAGTTTTATTTTCAAGGGCAGAACAAAGCATGATAGCCAGTACAGTGATTAATATTAATACAGCGCTAAACTATGGTGCAGCAATGGCTGTCATGCGTGGCAAATATCAGGAACTCGACACTATAGCAGAATCAAATCCTATGTTAGGTATGCAATCAAATATAGATGTAAATACTCTGAAAATAAAAATGAATGATATTCCATCGGCTCTAGTGATGGGCTCAAATAACAGACCTTCAAACTATGGTGGTGAAATTAACGCATATACCATGGACTCGATGGAGAAAGGTAAGTGGTATTTTAATCAGGATAATTTATTTTTGACTTATATAGTTAGTAACAGTGAGTATTTTACCAGTGACAATGATAATGCGTCTATGATTCAGTTTCGAATAAAAATTGACTATGCTGATAAAAATTCTAATAAACAATATGATCCGGAAATAGATGAATTTAAGTCGATGAAGTTACACCCAGTCGATAACTACCAATGGAATTATTAAGTAATTAAAAGATATTAGCATGAATTATACGAACGAAATTTATACCTGGTTGCTTAACTTTATATTTGTTATCGGTGTTCTTTTAATACCGGTGGGCATGGGATTCATGTTAATTCCAGAAAAAATATTTAAGATTGCAAACAAACTAAATCATTGGGTTGCAACAGACGACTTTTTTCATAGATTAAATGCACCCAGATACAAAGAGCGATTTTTTTACCGGCATCATCGAGTATTTGGAGCTTTGGTAATCATAGCCTCTATCATATGTTTATATATGCTTACATATTATACCGGCATTGAGAGTATAATGGATTATCTTGTTAAGTTAGCCGAGTCTGAATTTGAAAAATGGTTGTTTGTTATGCTGTATTATCTATTAATTGCCGCGATAGTTTTGGCAATAATATTTGGCCTGATTATGTTTAGCCGTCCTAGCGCCTTAAAGTCATTTGAGGCATGGGGAAATCATTGGGTTGATACTGATGGACCATTGAAATTTATGGATTCAAATAAAGATCTGCCAGACAGGATATTGCCAGGTAATCCTCGAATTTTTGGATTTTTTGTAGCACTTGCCGGGATTTATATGATTTGGAATGTTAAGCCATTCTAAATTTAAATAAATACAGTAACTTACGTAAACTTTGCCTTGAAATTTATATGTTTAGAAACCACAGTTAATCACAATGTAAATTTTTAATAGAATCTGGAGTTATCCAGTATATATATCAGGATGGAGCCTGATTATTTACACCCTAACTAAAGGATTGCCCCAAGGTTGCGATCAGCGGGAGCAGGGCTATTTATAAAAGAGCTGCGGCTCTATTACTAGGAGAGAAATTTCATGAAAATAATAAAAGTTAGAAATACACAGAAAGGTTTTACACTTATTGAGTTAGTCGTTGTGATAGTTATTTTAGGCATTCTGGCGGCAACAGCAGTACCTCGATTTGCAAATTTAACTAACAATGCAAACACGGCAGTTGCTCAGGGTATTGTGGGTGCAATTTCCTCGTCTGCAGTAATTCAATTAGGTCTATTTCAGGGTGCACCTCAAACACTAAATACTATAATTGCCGCAACTGACTTTTCTAATGTTCCAGCTATCACGAATGTAACAAGTGATGGCGGTGGTGGCACTGTAACTATTAGTGGGTCAACTGTTGGTGGTGTTGCAGCAACTTGTGCAGTAGGCGGTACAACTATTATAACGGTTACCCCTCCATCAGGAACAGCAGCTACCGGAACACTATCTTCTGGATTATGTAGCGGGTAATATATTTGCCAATGTTTGATTTAATAAAGAGGGCCAATTGGCCCTCTTTTTTTATGTGTATTTCTCTAATTCTGGCATTAGTGATTTCAATCATTAATGGTTACGTTTTCTGGTGGGTTTCAGTTTCTATTATTTTCCTCCTTTCACTTTATTATTATGATTCAAGATTAGTTCTGAATCCCTTAACGATTACAGTATTTGCATTTATATTGCTATTAACACTGAATATGATATTTGTTCATCCCGCTAATAATACAAATGCTGCTTATCTCATCCTATTTTTTGCCAGTGGTTTTTTGCTATTTAGTTTTGCCAGTGATAATTTTATAAAGCAGTCTGTCACTATTTTATGTGCACTGTTTTTACTGTTGAGCATTTGGGGTTTAACGCAATACCTTACAGGTTCTGGTTATTTAGTGTATGCAGGGCAGAGAGCCAACGCAATATTCTATACTCCGAATTCATTTGCTGCTTGTATCAATATAATCTTATTACCATTAACCATTTTTTATGTTCATAAAAAAGAGTCACAAAAGATATATGCTTTGATACTTGTACTATTCTTGGCATTGCTAGTGACGCAGAGTCGTGGTGGTTGGACTGCGTTTATTGTCAGTATTTTCTTTATTTATATATTATGCAGGATCTTAGTTATTGATATTAATAAGAACAGGCTTAAAAAGCTGACTATTGGGTTTGTTCTTGTTTTTTCTACGTATTGTTTTATTGAATTAGTGGATTTGAAAAAAATCGAATTTGGAATAAATCAAAGTGACAGAAATTTTGGTTTGATATTTAAAAATGATGTTAGTCATTTGGTAAGAACAGAAAGTGTGGTTTCTACTATGAGCCACCGCACCATGCTATACGATATAGCCTGGCAGCAAATAAAAGAAAAGCCTATAACTGGGCATGGACTTCATACTTATCAATATTTTCAGGTCCGCGATCAACATGCGCCGCACATAGGCAATGCAACCCGTTTTGCGCATAATGATTATTTGCAACTGTGGATGGAAACAGGCATTTTAGGTTTAACAATATTTATATCTATTCCTGTAATGATTATTAGTATGTTATTTATAAGTTGGAAAGAAATAGCTGTTTCAGACCGCGCTATAATGTTGGCTTTAATGACAGGTCTTGTTGGGTTCTATGTGCAGGCATTGGTCGGTTTTCTGTTTTATACACCTTTTTTAATAATGATGTATGGTTGCTATCTCGGGTATTTTAATCAGTTATTTAATAAGAATTTACAAGGTTGTTTCTTTTATACGTTGAAATTACCATGCATTATGATTAGACCTGTGGTCATTAAAAGTCTTGTCGGACTGGTTGTTGTCTCTTATCTATCTCAACCTGCTGTAGCACAGCTCGCCTTTGATCAAGCCAATCGTGATAAGAAACGGCTGGATATAGAATCAGCTTTAGTCTATTACGAGATGGCTCGCCGGTTTGCACCCTATGAGTCTTCGTATTATTTAGTAGAAGGGGATATTTGGTATCACGCGGCTAAAGTAACAGGAGAATCTGAGCCAGCGCAACGAGCTGACAAGCTCTATGAACAGGGCGTAAAAGCTAATCCTTATGAAGTTGCAAGCTTATTTTGGCGAGCAATCCTGCATCGTGATATGCCAGAATTATTATCTAATGCGGTATCTCATGAAGTGGTATTATCGTGGTTTCAAAATGTCTTACAATGGTTACCAAATAATCAGCAGGCACAGTCTGAATATGTTCGCACCCTGTTTCTTATAGGAGAATATGAAAAAGCGACACAATTACTTGATGACTATTTGGTGCAAAATCCAGATTCATATTATTTAATCAAAGTGCGAACAGAATTAGTCGACTCTTCATAGCAGAAGAACAGGTGTGTAGATGATTTGTTCAAAAGAAAAAAATGGGTTCACATTAATTGAATTAATTGTTGTTATCTTGCTCATGGGAATACTGGCAGCATTTATGTTACCCAAGGTTGATTTGGATACATTTCGTGAGAGTGGTTTTGCGCAACAGTCAATGGCTGCGATACGGTATGGACAAAAACAGGCGATTGGTTCTGGATGCGAGGTCAATGTCTCTATCGCTGCTTCAGGTTGTACTCTGCAATGGAATGGTACGCCTGCCGGCTTAGGTTGTCTTGGAACTTCAATAACAAACCCAGCAACAGGATTAAATAATTTTTGTAATAACAGCACACCTGAATCAAGCGCTGATCTGACGACGGCAATACGATTCGATAATATTGGGCGACCAACTGCTACAGCAGGTGATTTATCATTAAATCTTGGTTCACGAATTATTACAATAGAACCAGAAACCGGTTTTGCACATGAATAAAATTAAAATTAATTATTCAGGGTTTAGCCTGATAGAACTAGTTGTAGCAATTGTTATTTTATCAATCGGAGTGACAGCATTTCTTACTCTCATAATAAACACCACAAAAAATAGTGTTGATCCACAAATACGGGTTCAAGGTAATGCTATCGCACGAGCTTATCTGGAAGAGATTATGTTGAATCAATTTTGTGAGCCGAATTTTGATCCTGATACTGATCCTGCAACAGGGTGTTCTGTTGATTGCACTTTTTCAGCATGTAGCACTGTATCGCCAAATGCTTGTGGTGGTGTAAATGCAACAGGTGGAGCAGAAACAGGACGCGCTGTTTTTGATGATGTTTGTGATTACAATAGTTTGAATGACGTGGGAGCAATGGATCAAACCGGAAGTGGAGTGATTTCAGGACTGGAAAATTATACTGTTAATGTGACCGTTGACGATACGGCAACGTTAAATGGATTAAATGGAACTAATGGACAGGTTGTGCGCATTGATGTTGATGTGACTCACTCTAATGGAGCAACTATGAGTCTAAGTGGCTATAAGACAAACTTTTGATGTCCAGAATGAAAGTTAAATTTAAAAGAGGCTTTACCTTGATCGAAATGATTGTTGTCATTTTGATCGTTGGCATTTTATCAGGTGTGTTATTTATGGTTCTTCGCGGTCCCATGCAAGCCTTTGTCGACGTTGAAAAAAGGACGCGCCTGGTTGATATTGCAGACACTGCACTACAAAGAATGACACGAGAAATACGTCTGGCTTTGCCCAACAGCATTCGCGTTACTGGCGGAACAACGGTTGAATTTTTACGAACATTAGATGGAGGTCGTTATCGTGCTAAACCTGGTGGCGGAGCTGCAGTTTGTCCCGGTGGATCACCGCCTGCCCAGGATAGATTGAATTTCGCATTAACAGGAGACTGTTTTGAAGTAATGGGGGCATTAAATAATGTTCCAACAAGTTTCGGCACATCACGAGCGGAATGTATTGCCAGTACGGCAGATTGTCTGGTGATTTATAATACCGGGCAAACTGGAGCAAATGCTTATAATCAAGATAATATTGCAGTTATTACCTCAGCCACAACGGCTAATTATATTACATTTGCTGATGCGCCTCCTTTCCCCTTTCGATCGCCACGACAAAGATTTTTTATTGTAGATACACCGGTCAGTTTTGTTTGTAGTGGTGGGGAAATTAATAGATTCGATGATTACCCTATTGGTGGGTCAGTTGCCATGGGTAATTTATTGGTCAATCAGGTTAGTGCATGTAGTTTCACTTATAATGCAGGCTCTGCAACACGTGCCGGCTTAGTCACGTTAAGTGTAACAATATCTGATTCTACATTGGCAGGTGCCAGTGTTACCTTGTTACAGCAAGTCCATGTGGACAATCAACCATGAAGATAATGAGAAAATGTCAGCGTGGATTCAGTGCTATCGTCGCGGTGATACTAATTGTCTTGCTCGCCTTGATTGGTGGTTATATGTCAACTCTGACGAGTGTCAGCTCTATTAATACAACAGTTTCAGCAGGAACTATGCAGGCCTGGTTTGCAGCACGTAGCGGTATTGAATGGGCTGTACGAGATCTTATTCATGGTTCGGGAGCTTGTTCTTCACCAACGATTAATTTAACAGGTGGAAATACTAATGGTTATGCAGTGGTACTTACATGTACAAGACTGCCTTCTCCAGTGACTCAATATAATGAGTCCGGTATTGGCATGTACAATGTTTACGCACTAACCTCAAGAGCAACAAGAGGCAATCCTGGTGACATAGCGTATGTTTCCAGACAAGTTAATATATCAATAACGGATGCTCCCTGATCTATTGTTTGAAATTATTTTGCCGCCAGGCTTCATAAACAATAATACTTGCCGAATTTGATAAATTTAAACTTCGGCTGTTTTCTAACATTGGAATACGTAAGATTTTATCAGTTTTAAACTCATCTAATATCTCATTTGGCAACCCTCGGGTTTCTGGTCCAAAGATAAAATCATCTCCTTCATTGAAATTACAATCAGAATAATGTTGAGTTCCTTTTGTTGAGATTGCATAAAGTGACTCTCTATCACTGCGTTCGAGGTAATCTTGATAATTATCGTAGTGATGTATAATGGATTGATCGATATAATCCAGCCCAGCACGTCGCAGGCTTTTTTCATTCATATCAAAGCCAAGTGGGTGAATTAAATGCAAGTGTGCGCCGGTGTTCGCACAAAGACGTATAATGTTGCCGGTATTGGGTGGGATTTCTGGCTCAAATAGAACAATATTAAACATAAGCTGATTTTATATTTTTGAAAGACAATATCTAGTATGACAATAACTTCGCTAAATGAACAAGATAAGAAACGACTAGAGATAGAATTTTGTGGTTTGAAATTTAACTCACCATTGGTTCTATTATCGGGCTGTGTAGGCTTTGGTGAAGAATACACACGCATTAATGGTTTTTCCAATACTGATGTGGGTGCTATATGTTTAAAAGGCACGACGCTGGAACCACGGCTGGGTAATCCTCCTCACCGTGTTACAGAAACCTATATGGGCATGATCAATGCGATAGGTCTCCAAAATCCAGGGTCTAAAATTGTAGTCGATGAGTACCTTCCCAATCTGGACTTTACTGAAACACGCTTTATCGCAAACTTATCCGGTTCAACGGTTGAAGAATATGAAGAAGTGACACGAATTTTTGATGATTCGCCGATTGATGCAATGGAGATCAATATCTCATGCCCGAATGTGAAAGAGGGCGGTGTAGCATTTGGCAATGATCCTGATATGTCTGCACGGGTTGTTGCAGCTTGCCGGAGTGCGACTAAAAAACCATTAATAACAAAACTATCGCCGAATCAGACAGATATTGCAGAGAATGCGAGGCGCTGTATAGAGGCTGGCACAGATGGCTTTGCTGTGATTAATACTCTAATGGGTATGGCTATAGATATTGAATCGCGACAACCGGTTATAGGTAATAATCAGGGGGGCTTATCTGGCCCTGCGATTAAACCGATTGCACTATTGAAGGTGCATCAGGTCCATCAAGTCGCTAAACAGCATAACATTCCCATTATCGGTCAAGGTGGTATTACAACAGTAGAAGATGCGATTGAATTTATGATCGCTGGTGCAACAACGGTGGGTATTGGCACAGCATTATTCTATGAGCCGCTTATTTGTCCTAAGTTAAATAAAGGTATTATTGACTATCTAAACAAACATAATCTGAATAATATATCCGAACTTATCGGAACACTTGATTTACACGATTAATCTTTTTTAAGACGTTTTAGGAAAACACGCATCTCTTTAACAGCTTGCTTGTCGCCATTTTCTTCAGCAATATTAATTCCTTTTTCATAGGCAACTATTGCTTCATCATTTTGATTGTTTCCAGTCAGGGCTTTTGCATATAACTTCCACGCAGCTGAGAAGGATGGTTTATGTTCGATGGCTTTTTTCAAATGAATAATGGATTGTTCATAATCATCCTGCTTGAAGTATTCATTGCCGAGACTGTAGCGAATTAATTCATTGTCATTGCCTTTCTCGAGCATGGCTGTAAATGTTTCTAGTTGAGTCATTTAAAAATTTATGGTTTTTGAGCAATTAGCATCGCTTGGTTTCTAAATCCTTCATCAATTCTTCCTGCTGTTCCTTCTTCTTTGTAGTAGAGAACATTCCAGTCATTAAATAATAACAATAATTCATTTTTTGCTAATAAATAATCAGGGTTACTTGGTCCAACATTACACACTTTATCTTGAATAAATGTTTGATAAAAAATAAGACCACTTGGTTTTATCGCATTTCTAATATCGTCGATTAATTCGCGTTCGAGAAAATTGCTTACTGTGATGACATCAAAGGAATGAGGTTCAGGTGGTTGTTCGGAAATGTTCCTAGACTCAAGTTCAATTATTAAATCTTTCTTTATTGCTTCATTAGAAAGGTGTTCCAGCGCAGACGCCGAAATATCCCATGCCGATACAGACAATCCATTTTCGGCAAGGCATATTGCATTTGCACCACGACCGCATGCCAAATCAAGCGCGGCGCCTTGTGTTGGTAAAAGATGTTGATTTTGACGTAACACTTCTGCGGGAGAAGGGTAGCCACTTGAGCAGGATTCATAATTTTTATCCCACTTCTCTTTTGTTTTATCGTTCAACGTCGCCAGAATGTTGGAGTGAATAGAACTAATAAAGTAAAGATTTCAAGACGACCTAACAGCATTGCAAAACAGAGTATCCACTTGGCGGCATCATTGATATTGCCATAATGTTGGCTGACTTTTCCTAATCCGGGACCAAGGTTGTTCATGCAGGCTGCTAACGCTGAAAAAGCGGTAACCTGGTCAAGATCTGTTGCCATTAATGCCAATAGCAGTATCGCAAATACAGCGATATAAGTAGCAAAGAATCCCCATACGGCTTCAATAATACGTTCAGAAATGGGTTTATTTCCTACCTTGATGATAAAAATAGCGCTTGGATGTATCAGCCGTTTTATTTCTCGCATTCCTTGTTTAAAGAGCAAAAGAATACGTATGATTTTAATTCCGCCGCCGGTAGAACCCGCACAGGCACCAAAGAAACTGGAGAATAATAATAACAATGGCATGAAACCAGGCCAGCCTTGATACTCTGTTGTGGTAAAACCTGTGGTAGTTGCTATAGAAACCGTTTGAAAGATACTGTCTTCAAGTGCTTTTCCAAAACTTTCATAGTCCCCGATAAGAACGTGATAACTCGCGCAGATAAAACAGATCATCAACAAGATGCTTACGTAGGCACGTAGTTCCGCATCATACCAATAAGCTTTCAAGCTTGCTTGTCGCCAAAATATAAAATGTAAGCTGAAGTTAATCCCAGCGATAAACATGAAAAAGATGGCGACTGTTTCTATTAAGCCACTTTCAAAATACCCCATGCTGGCGTCATGGGTTGAGAACCCACCAATAGAGACAGTTGAAAAGCTGTGTGTAATCGCATCAAAAGCACTCATCCCTGCTAACCAATATGCAAGGGCGCAAAGAATTGTCATGGTCAGGTATATATACCAGAGTGCTTTAGCGGTCTCGGTAATTCTAGGTGTTAGTTTATTATCCTTAACCGGACCGGGTGATTCAGCACGATATAGTTGCATACCACCGATACCTAACATTGGTAGAATCGCAACTGCTAATACAATGATACCCATGCCTCCTAACCATTGAAGTTCCTGTCGGTAGAAGAGAATTGATTTAGGTAAAAAATCTATTCCGACGATAATTGTTGCGCCGGTTGTAGTGAGGCCTGATATTGATTCAAATACTGCATCTGTAATAGATAATTCTGGGGTATTGGATAATATGAGAGGAACACTACCGGTTAATCCAAGGCCAACCCAAAAGAGAACAACAACAACAAAACCATCTCGTAGTCGCAATTCATTTTTTACATGACGAACCGGGAACCAAAGAATTAATCCGATTGATAGGATTAATGCAAAAGCTGAGATAAACGGAACTGTAGTACCATCATTTGTGATCACAGAGATAAGCAATGGTGGAAACATTGTTAGGCTGAACAAAGCTAACAATATGCCCAATATTCTTTGTATTACGGCAAGTTGCATCGTTATTATTCTCTAGTCGAAATCATTCATCTATAAAAAGGTAATGCCAACCTGAAACAAGGACTCGACTTTTGCAACATGCTTTTTATCAGAAACAATCAGGATGACATGATCTTCAGCTTCAATAACGGTTCTCTTTTTTCCCATTAAAACATCGTCGCCTCGTACAATGGCCGCGATTGTCGTGCCATGTGGTAAATTGATTTCACCGATTGTTTTACCGACCACTTTTGATGAGGTTGTATTGCCATGCGCAATAGCCTCAATCGCTTCAGCAGCACCTCTTCTTAAGGCATGTACAACGACTACATCACCCTTACGTATATGTGCAAGTAAACTACCAATGGTGGCTTGTTGTGGTGAGATTGCGATATCAATAGTATTACTCTGTACTAGATCAACATAAGCAGCGCGGTTAATTAAAGCCATTACCTTTCTAGCACCTAGTCGCTTTGCAAGCATAGAAGAAATGATATTAGCTTCGTCAGCATTCGTCAGTGCACAAAACACATCTGTTCTATCAATATCTTCTTCATGTAGCAGCTCTTCGTCTGATGCATCGCCATTTAAAACAATTGTGTTTTTTAATGCTTCAGATGCAACGTGTGCTTTTACAGGGTCAAACTCAAGTAATTTAACTTTGTAATTATCTTCTAATAATTCAGCTAGTCGTAAACCAATATTGCCACCGCCAGCGATCATAATACTTTTAAGCGGTTTTTCCTTGAAACGAATAAGTTGTAACAATTGGCGGATAGATTTTTGTGAACTGATGAAGAATATTTCATCATCTGCTTCAATAACGGTATCTGCATTTGGAATGATCGCTTGATTGTCTCTGAAGATAATCGCTATCTTATATTCAATCCCTGGAAGTTGTTTTCTAAGCTCTCGTAATGAATGACCCACTAGCAGACCACTGTACGATGCTTTTAAAGCAACCATCTGTGCTTTCCCATTCGCAAAATCGAGTACTTGTAGTGCTCCAGGGTGCTCGATTAATTTTTTTATATATTCAGTAACTAACTGTTCTGGACTTATTAATACGTCAATAGGTAATGCTTCTTGAGCAAATAGCGCTGTACTTGTGAGATATTCTTCTTCACGTATTCGTGCAATTTTTGTAGGGGTGTGAAACAAGGTGTAGGCAACTTGGCAGGCTATCATGTTGACCTCATCGCTATTGGTAACAGCCAGTATCATGTCCGCATCTTTGGCACCAGCCTTTGCTAACACTGAAGGATGTGATGCGATACCGGTAATCGTTCTCAAGTCATAGCGTTCACTGATCAGCTGTAATGCTGCAGGGTTATTGTCGACCAATGTAATATCATTGTCTTCATTAACTAAATTGGCTGCTACTGACGCACCAACTTGACCAGCTCCTAATATAATGATTTTCATTTTAGTTCTATTCCCAGCATTTTCAGTTTTCGGTATAGATGTGTACGTTCTATACCAACCGCATTTGCAACCTTACTAACACTACCTTTTGCTTTTTTTAATTGATATTCAAGATATGCCTTTTCAAAGTTTTCTCTTGCATCTCGTAATGGCAAATCGAAATCGAAAATCTCTGTAGTGGCGGTATTTTGTTTTGTTTCAGTATTACCCAGACTGGCTTCGATTTCATCGATATTTATGTTTTCATCTGTACCAAGTATTAAAAGACGTTGAACAATGTTCTTCAATTCTCTTACATTGCCAGGCCATTGATAGCTTCTTAGACGATTTTGTGCGGCAACACTGAATTTTCGGTAAGGGAGACCCTCTGTTTCTATAAAATAATTAACAAAGTGTTCAAGTAATGCCGGTATATCTTCATAGTGATCCCGTAGTGCAGGGATTGTAATAGGCAATATATTTAATTGGTAATACAGGTCATCCCTAAAACTACCTTCTTCAACCAGAGATTTAATATTGAATCTTGTAGCAACTATTATCCGCATATCCAGCTCAATCGGATCAGAGCTTCCAATGTGAGTGTATTTTTTAGTCTCTAATACATCATGCAGACGGGATTGAAGGGCCTTGTTTAATTCACCAATGTCTTTTATATAAATTGTGCCGCCTTTAGCTCTATCAAAATAACCTTCTTGTAATTGGTGATTTGTTTCCAGTCCAAATAGTTCGGTTTCTGCATGATCTTTACCTAAAGTAGATATGCTTGTTGAAATAAACGGACCGTCACTATATTTACTAAGCGAATGTAAGTAGCGTGCAAATAATTCTTTATCGGTCCCAGATTCGCCATGAATCAATACTGGTGTGTCATGGTTTGCAATCCTTGATATCTGGGTTCTTAAGTCTGATATTTTTTTGCTTCTTCCAATTAGATCAAGTTTGGATGATGTGACATGGTGCAGTTGTAAATTTTCTTGCTGTAATGAAGTGGTTTCTAGCGCATGTTTTATGGTTAATAATAACTTGGCAATTGAAAGTGGTTTTTCGATAAAATCATATGCACCGAGGCGCGTCGCCTCAACTGCTGTTTCAACATTTCCATGACCTGACATCATGACTACAGGTGCAGACAAAACATTCTTTTCATGCCATTCTTTTAGTAAAGTAATACCATCAATGTCTGGCATCCAAATATCAAGTAACACTAAATCTGGTTTAAATGATTCTACTAATTGACGCGCTTTAGTAGCATTTTCTGCAACCGCGACACTAAAACCTTCATCCTCAAGAATTTCCTTCACCAGGCTTCTGATATCAGGTTCATCATCTACAACAAGAATATGTCGAATAGCCATTAAGCTGTCTGTGTTTTAGTTGTTTGAATCGATTGGTTTAGAGCGGGTAATCTTACCACGGCACATGCCCCATTATTATCATTATTGTTCTCTAGCCAGACCGTGCCAGAATGCTCGTCTATAATTTTCTTTACGATAGCCAGGCCAAGTCCGGTTCCTTTCTGTTTGGTCGTTATATAGGGTTCAAATAATTTATTCACAACCTGTGCATCAATCCCAGGACCGTTATCTTTCACGCGAATTTCAACCATATGGCTGTTATCTGTGTTTATGCCTTTAGCACTGATTATAAGATGGTTTTTCTCTCCCATTGCGTTTGCATCAATAGCATTAGTCAAAAGATTATTAAATACTTGTCGTAATTTTTTTTCGTCGCCTATGATTAAGGGTAGATCGGCATCAATATCTACTTCAATTTCAATTTCATTATCCATGTTACTGAACAAGTCGCGGCCTTCCTGGATGAGATGCTCTAGCCTAATCTCTTCGGGATTAAATTCAGGAGACCGTGCATAGTCTGAAAAGTTGTTTACCATTTCTTTCATGGTGTCTACTTGTTGGATGATAGTGTTTGTCATTCTATCCAACATATCTGCATCTTCTGCATTCATTGAAGATAAATATTTATGTCGTAATCGTTCTGCTGCTAGTTGAATCGGTGTTAGTGGGTTTTTAATTTCATGAGCAAGCCGCCGTGCCATCTCACTCCAAGCGGCATCACGTTGCCCTCGAATCAAAGCGGTAATTTCATCAAAAACGATAACATAACCACTCTTTATACCATCCGTTCCTACAAGCGTAGCACCATTAATCATCAATATAAGGTTACCCGTTTTACTTGTCAGGGTGATCTGTTCACGCCATTCGTCTAATTGCTCTTCAATATTCGATGAAATGCATTCAAAAAAATCAGTTAGGTATGGAAGTTCATTAATGAGTGTGGCCATGTCTTTTTGTTCGAGAGTTTCAACTTCAACGTTTAATATTTGATTGGCACTAATGTTTGATTTTTCAAGATTGCCATCTTTGTTAAATACAATGACACCTGAGGACAAGCGAGACAAAACGGTTTCCAGAAAATTGCGTTGAGACTCAGTTTCTTGTTGGCTTTGTTTTACTGAGTCTCGTGCTTGAGATATTTTATCAGTCATGTCATTAAAAGATGAGACCAGAAAACCTAGTTCATCATTCCCCGGCACGGGTAGACGGGTACTATAATCTCCTTCTGCAATTGCTTTGGTACCTTCGGCCAGGTTTTTAACGGGTTCTGAAAGTTTACGAGCGGAATAAAAAGCCGCCCATACGGCACTAAACATACTAAATAACAAAACCAGCGTTAATATTATTATGAAGCTAACTTTCAGTTGTTCGCGTAGGTATGAGAGTTCCTTGTATTCAATAAAGGCTGATTGAACACTTTCAGCTAATTGATTCATCCGTTCAGAGATAGGGAATAGCGCCTGCACAATACGGGCTTCTTTATCAATATCAATTGCAGGCAGATTTGCAACAACACGAATTAATAAGTCTGTGTTTTTAATTACATCCAGACCTATGTAACTATTTCCTTGTAATAATTGTAATAAAATAGTTTTACCCGGAGTGTCGGGAACGAGGCTTTTAGTGTCGCTGGAACTTGATGCTATGACAACACCTTTTCTGGTTAATAATGTAAGCTCATAGGCACTACTGCGCTCTCTTATTTGGTCAACATCAAAAGGTAATTCTGCATCGCTTGTCTGATTCAATTCCTCTGCAATTTTTTCAGTTGTAGTTAATAATTCACGCATGCGGACATCGAGTGCGAGCCGACTTAATTCAAGCGAGTCATCAAGCGCTTGTTCTACTCGCAGATCAAACCAGCTATCTATACCGCGATGCAGGAAATCCAGTGAAAAGTAATACACAATTAAAACCGGCGTGACTGATAAAATGGAAAAAAGCATAACCATTCTTACGGTCATTCTAGAGCCAACAATTTTGTTTTTAAACTGGCGGATCAATCGCTTGAGATTCAAAAGGATTAATATGACCAGACTAATCAAGCCCAGTGCATTTAATATAAGGAGAACTGAATAATAACGATCAAATAATTCTGAGTTTTGTAATGCCTGACTCATCATTACTAATGAAGCAAGCATGAAAATAAACAGGCTTGAGCCGATTAATAATATTAGGTTACTACCTTTGTTCATCGTCCCAATTCCCATTCATACCATTCACTTGACAGATCCCAGTTTGAAGAAAAATAAGCTTGAGGTCTCATTGGTGGAGGTAATGATTCTATATCAAGATAAGCCCGAATTCTTGCAGTGTAGGTTTTATTTTTAATTAATAAATCTTGATCAAACAGCGTCATTCTTGAAATGGTTTTTATATAGTTTAATGCAGCGTCAAGATTATCATGCGAATGACGTAAGCCAGTTAATAAATCGATAGTTAGAAAATTCTCGGTTAGTGGTTTATGTTCTAGTTTATAAATCAATTTATTTTCACTAATCGTTTCATCCCATAACCAGGTGCGTTTTAAACGCAATTGAAAATGAGCGTGAATCTCAAACGATATCCCGTGGCGCAATGCTTTATAAGCTTCTTCGGATAAATCAAAGTCATATGTGGCATCGAGGTAATAAGTGTTATTTTCAAGATATAGATGAGTCGTATTTATCTTGGTGGTATTTGCAATACTGGAATAGTTGATACATAGCAGCATTAAAAGCACGCTAAGTTTTGCTGTGTTAGTAGACAATAAAGGCATCAGGCTAAGCCTTCTCCAGGCAAGAATAGAAGAAACCATCCATATTATGTTGACCGGTTAATATTTGTTTGCCATAACCTGTATCTTTACCCCACTCCGTATCAATAGGTTTGAGAACACAATCGTTGTTATTATCAATAAATTGTTTTATCAGCTCTGAGTTTTCCTGCTTAAATATAGAGCAAGTAATATAAACCAATAACCCTTGTGGCTTTAAGGTTTGCCAAAGCGTTTCTAAAAGCTGCATCTGCAAGGTGTTAATAGATTTAACTTCTTCAGGTGTTCTTAAAATCTTAATATCAGGATGTCGCCGTATCACGCCTGTGGCAGAGCAGGGGGCATCTAATAAAATACGGTCATAAAGTTCTTTATCCCACCACTGTTCAATATCATTAATGTCTGAGACTTTAGTTATAGCATGGAGGTCTAACCTGCTTAGCGTTTCGGATAATCTTTTTGCGCGGTTTGGATCTTTTTCAATGACAGTTAATGATTTAATCTTTGCTTGCGACTCAAGTATGTGTGAACTCTTACCTCCTGGTGCAGCACAGGCATCGAGAACAGTTTGTTCGGGCTTTAAGTCAAGTAGTTCTACAGATAATTGAGCGGCAAGTTCTTGTACTGAAACCTCCCCTTTATTAAAGCCAGGTAATTGGTCAACATCAACTGGTTTTTCCAGGAGTATTCCCTGTTTACTATAAGGTGTAATTTGTCCTGCTATACCAGCTTGTTCCATTTTTATCAGATACTGTTCTCGACTTTGACGTTGTTCGTTTACCCGGAGATACATGGGAGGATGTTGATTGTTTGCATCAAGTATCTTTTTCCATTCTTCAGGCCAGTCGCGCCTAATTTGATCAACTATCCACTTGGGATGCGATGAATCAAGTCCTTTGTCATTATCAATATCTGGATTAAATATATCAGCTTCTCGAATATACCGACGTAAGATTGCATTGACTAAGTTTTTAGCCCATTCCATTTTTATTTTTTTGCAGGTGTTAACGGTCTCAGAGACAACGGCATGAGGAGGAATTCTCATAAAGCGTAATTGATATAACCCGACGATCATTAAATATTTAAGGCGACTATCTTTTTTCTTAATACGTTTTTCTAATAAAAGATTAAGAATATATTCAAGCTGGATATACCACCGGAATGTCCCATAACAAATTTCCTGGATTAATGCTTTGTCATTTCCTGCTTGTTTGAATGATTCGCTATTACGCAATGCATAGGTGAGGGTGGCTTTACTTTCAAATACCTGCTCAATAATTTGGGTGGCTATTAAACGTGATGACATGGCAGTTATATTTAACAGGCAACAGTATTATCGTTGATAAATTCAGGATGACCATTAAGAAAGTCCTTTGCGGACATTGGCCGTTTCCCAGGTAATTGTAATCGTGTTATAGCAAGAACATCTTTACCTGTCATAATGTCCAAGCTTGTTTTGTTATTCAGCAAGGTACCAGCAACTAAATTTTCTGGGCTCTGTTTAACTTCTGCTTCCCATATTCTAATATTGATATCGTTTATTACTGTATGCGTCACAGGAAATGGATTGAACGCTCGAATTTTTCTTTCCAGTTCAATGGCCGACTGAGTCCAGTCTAATTTTGCCTCTTGTTTACTTATTTTATTTGCATAAGTTGTTTTTGAATTATCTTGTTCTGTTGCACTAGCTTCACCATTAACAATTTTACTCAGCAAATCATTTATATTTGTCGCACTAATTTCAGCCAAACGATCATGCAATTTGCCCGCAGTGTCATCAGGCATGATCGAACATGTAAATTGTTCCAGCATTGGGCCAGTATCTAAGCCGTTATCCATCTGCATTATAGTAATGCCGGTCTCACTATCACCTTCCTCGATGGCTCTTTGAATAGGTGCTGCTCCGCGCCACCGCGGGAGTAATGAGGTGTGTATATTAATGCAGCCATATTTGGGGGTAGCCAAAATTTCAGGAGTAATAAGAAGACCATAAGCTACTACCAGCATTAAGTCACAATTCTTCAAGCTTTCTGGAATAAGTTCTTTAGACGTTGCAGGTTGGAGAACAGGAATATTGTTTTCAAGGGCGCAGAGTTTAACATCACTCGGTTTGAGCTTACGACCTCTTCCAGCTGGTCGGTCAGGTTGAGTTAAAACCAGTTCAACAGTATGGCGGCCTTCACGAATCACTGCTTCCAGCACTATGCGAGCAATTTCCGGTGTGCCTGCAAATGCGAGCCTTAATTTTGCGTGATTCACAGTACGTTGTGCTGAAGCTTTTCTTGCTTATCGATCTTTTTCTTTAAGCGCTGACGTTTGAGTAATGAGAGATAGTCAATGAATAACTTACCATTTAGATGATCGATTTCATGCTGAACACAAACGGCTAACAAACCATCTGTGCTGGTAGTAATTAACTCATCATCAAGAGTTTTATAACAAAATTCTATATATTCAGCACGTTCAACAATGTCGTAATATTCCGGCACCGAAAGACATCCTTCTCGCATTGTTTCGCTGCCCTCTAATTTAGTAATTTCAGGGTTGATCAATATTAATGGCTCGTTTTTTTCTTCCGAGATATCAATAACAACGATTCTTTGCTGAATATTGACTTGAGTCGCCGCGAGACCAATACCATTCTCGACATACATTGTCTCCAGCATATTTTCAGCAATTTCCTTTATCTCAGGTCCTATTTTCTCTACCGGAGTCGCCTTATTACGCAGGCGTGGGTCAGGAAAGTGCAAAACTTTGAGTATTGCCATGGCAATATTCACTCCAAAATGGTTATAACTGACTGATAGTATATAGGAAAAATTATTTGTTGCAGTTAAACCACAATAAAATAGCGTCTCGACTAACATTTTGCTAGACTTTTTGCTAATCTACATTAAGGAAATCATGTAAGGTAATAGAGATGTTGAATAAAATTCTGATTTCATGCGCGATTTTGCTATTAACTATTAGCGTTAGAGCGGATGAATTAACAATAAATCCAGACCATCCAGAAAACTACACTGTCGTCAAAGGCGATACTCTATGGGATATTTCTGCCCGGTTTTTACAGCAACCTTGGAAATGGCCAGAAATTTGGGGCGTTAATCCTCAAATTGACAATCCACATTTGATATACCCAGGTGATATTGTCTCTCTGACATATAAAGATGGCCAGCCAGTTCTAAATCTTCAACGAGGAACCGGTCAGTTAGTATCCGGACGTAATGTTAAGCTGTCACCTACTATTCGTAGTATGGACAATGATGAGGCCATTCAAACTATTCCTATCGATGCAATTCAACAGTTTCTAAAGCGGCCAATTGTCCTTGAAGATAATGAGATAGAGCAGTGGCCCTATGTCGTGTCTAGCTATGATGAACACTTGATAGCAACTACAGGAAATACTATCTATGTGCGTGGTATTCCGGAAGGTTCGGATGTAGCAAGATATTCTATATATCGAAAGGGCGAGCCTTATGTGAACCCTAAAAAGAATGAAGAAGATGATGGTGAGGTTTTGGGATATGAAGCCATTTATATTGGCGATGCTACACTTACACAAGATGGTGACCCTGCTTCAGCCATAATTACAGTCGTTGATCGAGAGGTTATGAAAGGAGATCGATTGCTTCCTCAAACTGATGAAGAGATCAGCACAGAGTTTATTCCACGATCTACAAGTAATGAGGTAGCCGGAAGTATTTTATCCGTTGTTGATGGTGTAGCTCAAATTGGACAATATCAAGTTGTTGTTTTAAATCTTGGCGCAGAGCAAGGTATTGAAGCGGGTAATGTACTTGGTGTTTATCAAGCTGGTTATGTTGTTCAAGACAAGATTGGGCCGAATATACCTAAAAGTGCAGCCGATAAAGCAGCAGAGTTAAAACAGCTTGAAGATAGTGGTGATATTGTCGGGCATCTTGCCTACGATTTAGCGCGAGGTGTAGATGCGTTTAATGAGACATTTCCAACGATAGCAAATATACAAGACAAATCTGAAGATGTAACCTTACCGGAAGAATATGTAGGTGTTGTTATGGTCTTCAAAACTTTCAATAAAGTGAGTTATGCCTTGGTAATGGAGACACAAGGGCCAGTGCATGTGTTAGATGCAGTAAGAAGCTTATAGATAGATATTAAATCTTTAGGAATCGAAAACAAGCGCATACTTATAGCAAAAATCTTACTATAGTCAGCGTATATACAATAATGTAACCCCTTCATGATGTTGAAGGGGTTATCTCAATTAGAGTTTTCATATGGATATGGATACTACTCAAAATCATACCGATTGGTTGTCACTTACTCAGGCTAGTGGTATCGGCCCTGCAATTTGTAATAAATTATTACTCGAATTCAAAAGTCCTGAGGCCATATTATCAAGTGATCACAATAATCTGAGACAATTTGGTTTAAGTGACGATTCAATTAATTCTCTGCTTGAACCCGATCAAGAGCAAATAAACAAAACCCTTGAATGGTTAAATCAGACAAATCACCATTTAATTACTTACCTTGATGACGATTACCCAGAGTTACTAAAGTCAATACACTCTCCACCTATGATTTTGTTTGCGATAGGTCAGCGGCAGGCTTTGGGTTTTCTACATATTGCAATCGTAGGCAGCAGAAATCCGACGACTGGAGGAAAAAGGTTAGCTGAAGATTTTGCCTCTGAATTATCAAGGTCAGGTCTGAGTATATGCAGTGGTCTTGCATTGGGTATTGATTACCACAGTCATTTAGGTGCTTTAAAAGCAGCTGG
Organism: Gammaproteobacteria bacterium; assembly: GCA_021773215.1. GTDB lineage: Bacteria > Pseudomonadota > Gammaproteobacteria > Eutrophobiales > Eutrophobiaceae > UBA7359. The sequence goes on along the minus strand of JAJFKM010000045.1, from coordinate 4,887 downwards.
TTCAACATTAGCAGTACTAGGTAATGGCTTAAATAGTATTTATCCAGCGCGACATAAAAAAATTGCCCATCAAATCATTGAAAATGGCTTACTCCTTTCGGAGTATCTTCCGAACACAAAACCTAATCCGGGCAATTTTCCTCGACGAAACCGAATTATTAGTGGCATGAGTCTGGGTGTATTGGTTGTCGAAGCTGCAAAAAGAAGTGGTTCACTGATTACAGCGAATTATGCGCTAGAACAGGGTAGAGATGTCTTTGCGATACCAGGCTCAATTCATAATCCACTGGCACGCGGGACACACAGTCTAATCAAACAAGGTGCAAAATTAGTTGAGACGGTAAATGATATCCTTGAGGAGCTATCCCCGATGGCGAATGTTGTTCTGAATAGGCCCAGCACACTTGAAGATAGTCAGAATGGATATAGTGATTTGGAACCGGATTATAAGTTACTATTAGATAGTATGGGTTACGAAATTGTATCAGTAGATAAGCTTGTTGAATTAACAGGATTGACGGCCGATGTAGTTTCCTCCATGCTGTTAATATTGGAACTGCAAGGAATGATTGGATCCCAACATGGTGGCAAGTATTGTCGTTGCTCATAGTGATTGGACATAAAGAAGATTACAATTTATGAAAGAAACCGTTTTAGATGTACTCATTTATTTATTTGATCATTACGTCGAGGAAGAACTCGAAATAAATCCCGATCAGCAAGATCTAAAAACCCAATTAGTTCAGGCTGGTTTTGCCGATCTGCAAGTTGATAAAGCAATCGATTGGTTAGAAGGATTAGCGACACAAAAGGATGTTTTGGATACCAGTGTTCTGTGTTCACGATCAATAAGAGTTTTCAACGATGTTGAGAATGAAAAGCTTGATGTTGAATGCAAGGGTTTTTTATTATTCCTTGAACAATCAGGCGTACTTGATTCAGAAGATCGTGAGCTTGTTATCGATAGAGTAATGGCACTTGAAACTGACAATATAGAATTGCAGCAACTTAAGTGGGTTGTGTTAATGGTATTATTTAATCGACCTGGTAAAGAAGCTGCGTTTGCCTGGATGGAAGATATTATAATGGATGAAGTTAGTGCTGTTGTTCATTAGTGTAATTTATTAGAATTTGATATCTTCATCACATTAAAGTTTTTATCTTTTTTTTCATTAATTAGAAAGTGATATTGTTTAGCAAATATGAGTAGTTCTCTTGTAATTGTTGAGTCTCCCGCCAAATGTAAAACACTTGAACGTTATCTTGGTAAGGATTTCAAGGTTTTGGCATCGTATGGTCACGTCCGTGATCTTTTGCCTAAAACAGGCGCGGTTGATACTGAAAATGATTTTTCAATGCGTTATCAAGCCATTGAAAAAAATGCTAAAGCGGTTGATGCCATTTCAAAAGCTTTAAAGAAAGCTGACACATTATATCTTGCAACTGACCCTGATAGAGAAGGAGAAGCCATCTCATGGCATCTTCATGAGTTATTAAAAGAAAAAGGCGAGCTTAAAGACAAACAGGTTCATAGAGTTGTATTTCATGAAGTCACCAAGAGTGCAATCCAGGATGCAATTAAACATCCGAGAGAATTAGCCTCAAATTTAATTGATGCACAGCAAGCTCGACGCGCACTTGATTACCTGGTGGGCTTTAATCTTTCGCCATTACTCTGGAAAAAAATTCAAAGAGGATTATCTGCCGGTCGTGTTCAGTCACCAGCTCTGCGGATGATTGCTGAACGTGAAAAAGAAATACAAGCATTTGAACCAAGAGAATATTGGACCATTGAAGCTGATCTGGAACATAAGAAAAGTAATTTTCTTGGCAAACTTACGCAGTTTGAAAATGAAAAAATAAAACAATTCACTATAGAGAAAACTGATCATGCTGCAAAAGTTAAAGCTACTTTGGATAAAGCAGCTGGTGGTGAGTTGTTGGTAGAAACCGTCACAAAGAAACAACGTAAACGCCAACCTGCAGCGCCATTTATAACTTCAACCTTACAACAAGAAGCAGTACGCAAGTTAGGTTTCACCGCACAACGGGCCATGCGAACAGCACAACAACTTTATGAAGGTATTGATGTTGGAGAAGGTGCGGTTGGTCTTATTACCTATATGCGAACAGATTCAGTGAATCTCGCTCAAGAAGCAATTGTTGAAATACGCGATTTCATATCTTCTAGATACGGCAAACAATCTTTGCCAGACGAGCCAAGAGTGTTTAAAACAAAATCTAAAAACGCGCAAGAGGCACATGAAGCCGTTCGTCCAACGTCAGTAACCAGAGTGCCGCAGGAAATTAAAAGTAGTTTAAGTGCAGAACAATTCAAGCTCTATGAATTGATCTGGAAAAGAACAATGGCGAGTCAAATGACGCACGCTACGATAGATACTGTCGCGGTTGATATGTCATGTGGTGCAGGAAATTTGTTTCGAGCCAATGGTTCAGCCATTGCCGATGCGGGGTTTATGGCAGTCTACCTTGAAGGCAAAGATGATTCTAAAGGGGATGATGATGAAAAAATGTTACCCCAGATAGAAGAAGGCGAAAAAATAAAATTAAAAGAGATACGCGATGAACAACATTTTACTGAACCACCGCCACGATATTCTGAAGCGAGTTTGGTGAAATCTCTTGAAGAATATGGAATTGGTCGTCCGTCAACTTATGCCAATATCATTTCAACACTAAGAAACCGTGAATATGTTGAGGTGGAAAATAAACGTTTTCACCCTACCGATGTAGGCAAAATAGTGAATGATTTTCTGACTAAGCACTTCAAGGACTATGTGGATTATGAATTTACTGCCAAGTTTGAAGATGATTTAGATGCGATTTCCAGAGGTGAGAAAGATTGGGTCCCATTGCTGCAAGATTTTTGGACACCTTTTCATACTCAAGTTTTAGATATAGATGAAAACGTTAGCCGTAGTGAAGTCGCGCAAGCAAGGGTATTAGGCGCTGATCCAAAATCAGGGAAAGAAGTCTCAGTACGAATTGGCCGATATGGTCCTTATGCCCAGATAGGTACGAAGGATGATGAAGACAAGCCTAAATTTGCCGGGCTACGACCAGGGCAGAAGTTAGATAGCATCACGTTTGAAGAAGCGCTGGAATTGTTCAAATTACCGAGAATACTTGGTGACACTGAAGAAGGTGAGGAAGTTGCCGCCAGCGTTGGCCGTTTTGGCCCCTATATTCGATACGGTAGTAAATTTGCTTCACTCCCAAAAGATGAAGACCCTTATACAGTCACATTTGAACGAGCGCTTGAACTTGTAGCAGAAAAGAAAAAGGCGGATGCAGAAAAGCAGATTAAGATATTTGTTGAACAAGGGATATCAATACTAAATGGACGTTATGGACCTTATATTACTGACGGCACTAAGAATGCCAAAGTACCTAAAGACAGGGAACCTGCCTCATTAGAATTGGAAGAATGCATCACTTTATTAGCCGCAGCTCCGGTCTCTCGTGGTCGTGGGCGTAAGAAGAAGGCCGCTGCAAAAAAGAAAGTAAGCAAAAAAGCTACGACTAAGAAAAAGACTAGCAAAAAGAAAGCTAGTAAAAAGAAAGCCACAAAAAAGACGGCTAGTAAAACTAGCTAATTCATAAATCACCACTTGGACGACTTATCTACTTCAGATGAATTCATCGCATTTGAAGCAAGCAATAAACGCCTTTAAAAAAGGTGGCGTAATTGCCTATCCAACCGAAGCCGTTTTTGGCTTAGGTTGTCTGCCTCTTTTTCAAGATTCTGTATATCGAATTCTGCAATTAAAGCACCGGTCTATCGAAAAAGGATTGATATTGGTTGCTTCATCCATCGAACAGCTTGAAGACTATGTGCATTTTGATCGTTTGACTACGATAGATCAGATACGCGATAGTTGGCCGGGACCGGTGACTTGGCTCATCCCAGCTAAAAAAGAGACGCCGACTTGGCTGACAGGGGCCCATAAAACTTTGGCTGTGAGGGTGAGTTCTCATCCGACTGTAAATGCATTATGTCGTGAGTTGGGCCCCATCGTCTCTACAAGTGCAAACCCCGCAGGTTCAAATCCAGCTGTCACTACTCAGGAGGTGCTCTCTTATTTTGGAGCAGACCTTGATTATGTAATTCCTGCAGATATTAAAAATAATTTGAATCCAACAGAGATAAGAGACGCTCAAAACGGCAATATTATTCGAGTAAGCTAAATTATTGATAATACGAGTGTTGACAGCAGTTAATGATTATTCCAGAATAGCCGGCTGAATTTTGGAGGGGTACTCAAGCGGTCAACGAGGGCAGACTGTAAATCTGTTGGCTCAGCCTTCGTAGGTTCGAATCCTACCCCCTCCACCAAAATGAATTTTATAGTGGATTGTAGTAAGTGTAGTAGATTTTTAACGTAATGGTATTTTTGAAATGCCAGATTCGACGAAAGTGAATGATGCGGGGTAAATCTGTCAATTGAAGATTGATAGCAAATGGGTGATGTGATATTTGGCGGGTGTAGTTCAATGGTAGAACGTCAGCCTTCCAAGCTGAACACGTGGGTTCGATTCCCATCACCCGCTCCAATAAATAACATCTACAGGTGTATAAAGCGTTATTCAGATTGTCGGGTGTATTGACTAGGTAGCTGAAACTGGTTTATTTGCTCATATAGCTCAGTCGGTAGAGCACTTCCTTGGTAAGGAAGAGGTCACCGGTTCAAATCCGGTTATGAGCTCCACTATTTGAGTTTTAATTAATTTTTATTACTAACTAAATATATTGAAGAGGTAATGAGCCGTGTCCAAGGAAAAATTTGAACGCACGAAACCGCATATAAACGTCGGCACGATAGGCCATGTCGATCATGGTAAGACGACCTTGACGGCGGCGATCAC
>JAJFKM010000044.1 GCA_021773215.1 Gammaproteobacteria bacterium | reverse complement strand
CGCTACCCAATGGACGGCGGCGACTTTAAATCACGATCCGTGGCTCGGCGCGCCGTGGAAAACAGTTCTCGATATTAAAATCTATCACCCCTGGCGTTTGTTTCAGTGGTGGTATGCCTATGAAGCTTATGCACCGGCGGTTTTCAACAAGGCTGGCGCGATGGCGGCGATGGGCGGGTTTCTTGGCGCCGGAACGGCGGTCGCCGGATCGGTATGGCGGGCGCGACAATCGAAGAATGTAACAACCTACGGCTCGTCGCGGTGGGCGGTCCGCCGCGAAATTACGAAGTCAAAGCTCTACAAGGCAGCCGGCGTTTTTCTTGGGACTCACGACAAACGCTATATTCGCCATGACGGACCCGAACATGTGATCGCGTTTGCCCCGACGCGATCAGGGAAGGGCGTTGGGCTTGTTGTGCCGACGCTTCTTTCCTGGCCTGGTGGCGCCGTTATTCACGACATCAAGGGCGAAAACTGGGATCTGACGAGCGGCTGGCGGTCGGGTTTTTCCAAATGCATTCGGTTTGATCCGACCGACCCGCATTCAGCGCGGTTCAATCCCCTCCTGGAAGTGCGCAAGGGCGCGAACGAAGTCCGCGACGCGATGAATATCGCGGATATCCTCGTTGATCCCGACGGGCCCTATATCCGCAAGGATCATTGGGACAAGACGGCTTACGCACTTCTTGTCGGTGCGATTTTGCATGTCCTTTACACGGAAGAAGACAAGTCGCTGTCGCGTGTCGTGTCGTTGCTATCACATCCGGGGCGCACTTTTGACGAAACTGTCGATCGTATTGCCGGGACAAATCATGTGGGCACGCCAACTGCGCCGCGCACCCATCCGGTGATCGCCGAGTTTGTTCAGGAAGTTAAAAACCGGACGACCAATGAACGCTCTGGTGTTTTATCAACGGCGCTCAGTTTTCTATCGCTCTATCGCGATCCGCTTATCGCGAACGCGACGTCCCAATGCGATTTCCGGATCGCGGATTTGAATTGTGCGAAAAATCCACTGTCGCTCTATCTCGCCGTGCCGCCATCGGACATCTCACGAACCAAGCCGTTAATGCGGCTCGTTCTCAACCAGATTGGCAGGCGTCTTACCGAAAAGCTCGAAACCGGTGAGAACAAACCCCAAGTGCTGTTGATGCTCGACGAGTTTCCGGCGCTTGGCAAACTCGAATTCTTCGAAAGCGCGCTCGCCTTCATGGCGGGCTATGGCGTGCGCGCATTTTTAATCGCCCAGAGCCTTAATCAGATCGAAAACGCCTACGGGCCGAACAATTCGATTCTCGATAATACCCATGTGCGTGTTTCCTTCGCGACCAACGACGAACGCACTGCAAAGCGCGTCAGCGACATGTTGGGGTCTGCAACCGAAATGCGTTCCATGCGCAACTATGCCGGTCATCGCCTGGCGCCATGGCTCGCTCATGTCATGGTCTCGCGCCAGGAAACCCAGCGGCCGTTATTGACCCCTGGCGAAATCATGCAACTGCCGCCGGACGATGAACTCGTTCTCATCTCTGGCATGGCGCCGATCCGCGCTCAAAAACTTAAATATTACGAGGATCGTAATTTCATTGAGCGGACGCTGCCAGCGCAGGCAGGCGCCGTCATCAACGATGCTCCTGTCTCCCATGATTGGGAAGGCGTCCGCGCAGAGGTGCATGATGACCTATTGGAAGCCTCGCGCGGTACCTGGAAGTCAGACGACGAGATCGAACGCGAGCGCGCTTACGGTAAACCGTTCAAATCCACGCATCGCAAGAGCAACGAAGACGACGACCATTCGCGCGATGATATGGGTGAAGACGTTGCCGCCAAGATGATGACGCGCGTCGGCAAGGGATTGACAGTTGCGCAGCGGGTTTATGGCGCCGACCGCGACGCCAATCTCGACTTGATAGGGGAGCGATAGCGATGTCGAAGCCCCGTCTTATTGCCTACGTCTCCAATGACATCCGCGCCAAAGTCGCCGCTGCTGCAAAAAAACCCGATGTCTCGCAGTCGGAAATCATCGAGGCGGCGCTCAAGGCTTTTTTCTCCCATGAAATCGATGATCAGCGCGACGCCGCCATTATTCGCCGGCTTGACCGGTTGAGCCGGCAGCTGGCGCGGCTGGAGCGTAATGACGCCATCTTCGCCGAAATGATGACCCGGTTTGTGCGCATCTATTTGACCTTCGCACCGATGATTCCGGAGGCGTCAAAGCAGGCGGCTAAACTCAAAGGCGACGAACGCTTCTCCCGGTATATCGACGCGGTTATAGGCCAGCTCGAACGTCGCAGAAGCGTCTTTGAAGACGCCTTTGAAGACTTCGTGCCGTCGGCTGAAGACTTCTTTGAAGCGAAAGACCTCGCCGACCTCCATGGAGGCGGCCATGCATAGCGCATTTAAGGAACGCCTCTCCGGCATGCTGCAAACGGCGCTCGGCGACAACATCATCGCCGCGTTGTCTGATCCGTCTGTTGTTGAAGTGATGGTCAATCCCGATGGCGCTTTATGGGTTGAACGCCATGGAAGCGGCCGTGAGAAGACGCTCACGCAATTGTCGCCGAATGAGACAGAGCGCGTTATTCGCCTGGTCGCCAGCCATATCGGTTATTCCTGCGACGCCGATCATCCAATCGTTTCTGCGGAACTCCCGGAAACTGGTGAACGCTTCGAGGGCGTCATCCCGCCGATTTCCGAAGGCCCGTGTTTTTCAATCCGGAAGGCCGCCGGCATACTTTATCGTCTGGAAGATTATCTCCTGTCTGGCGTTTTGAAAGAAACCCAAGCCGACTTATTGCGAAGCGCGATTGGCGCCCGCAAAAATATTTTGATCGCCGGCGGTACGGGCTCGGGAAAAACAACGCTCGCCAACGCGTTGCTTTCTGAAATCGCTGCGTCGGACGAACGCATCATTCTGATTGAAGATACACGTGAGCTTTCCTGCGACGCCAATGACTGCATTGCGCTTCGCACACGCGACGGTGTCGCGACGCTTGGCGATCTTGTTCGTTCGACCATGCGATTGCGTCCGGACCGGATCATTGTCGGCGAGGTGCGGGGCGGCGAGGCACTCGATATGCTCAAAGCCTGGAACACCGGTCATCCAGGCGGCATCGCAACGGTGCACGCAAATTCTGCTGCGTCAGCATTGACGCGTCTTGAGCATTTGATCGGCGAAGCCGTCGTCAATGCGCCGCGTTCTCTCATCGCCGAGGCCATCGACATCGTTGTTTACATCGCCGGGCGCGGCGACGCCCGCCGCGTTGAAAGCATCGCTGAAGTCATCGGTATCGCCGGCGATCAATTCAACATTCACGAATTTAATCCGTCAAAGTATTTCGAGGAAAGGGAAGCATCATGATCCAAATTAAAAAATTAACGCTGATCGTTGCAGGGGTCTTCTTATTATCATCACCGGCTTACGCCGCCGGTTCCGGCATGCCGTGGGAAGGGCCGCTGGCGCAAGTGCTTGCCTCCATCGAGGGACCGGTCGCGCGGATCATTGCCGTTATTATCATTACAATCACCGGGCTGACGCTCGCCTTTGGCGGCGCCGATGGCGGTTTTCGCAAGCTCGTGCAGATCGTCTTTGGGCTGTCGATCGCCTTTGCGGCGACGAGTTTCTTCCTGGCGTTTTTCTCCTTTGGCGGCGGGGCGGCGATCTAATGACGGATCACCTCCCACAAGGCTTCGCCCTGCCGCTGCACCGATCACTGACCGAACCGGTCTTGATGGGCGGCGCCCCGCGAGCGGTTGCGATCCTTAACGGCACACTCGCCGCCGCCATTGGATTAGGATTGCAGCTGTGGCTCGCCGGAATTGTCTTCTGGGTCGTCGGTCACGGGTGTGCCGTCTTCGCCGCCAAGCGCGATCCGAAATTCCTCGAAGTCATCATGCGCCATGTGCGCCAGCCGAGAGTTTTTACATGTTAAACCTCGCAGAATATCGCGCTCGCGGCGTTTGTCTCGCCGATCATCTGCCTTGGGCCTTGCTGGCGGCGCCCGGCGTCGTCCTTAATAAGGATGGCGGGTTTCAGCGCACGGCCTGCTATCGCGGCGGTGATTTGGCAAGCGCGACAGCGGCAGAACTTCTCGCCAAGACCGCACGGATCAACAATGTCCTGAAACGCTTCGGCTCTGGCTGGGCGCTTTATTTTGAAGCTGCGCGCATTCCCGCGATCGATTATCCTTCATCGGATTGGCGTGATCCTGCCGCCTGGCTCGTTGATGAAGAACGCCGCGCCATATTCGAAGGCACCCTCGAAGACGGGGCGCGGCATTTTGAAAGCGAATATTATCTGACGCTCGCTTTTTTGCCGCCGCCATCGTCGGTCGATACGGCGGAAAAAGTGTTCGTCAAACGCGAATGCGAAACAAAACCACCAAGCTACAAAGAACACCTCGTTCGCTTCATGACCGAGAGTGATCGCGCTTTCGATCTTTTGGCGGAGCAGTTCGCCGAGTTTCATATTTTGAATGACAGCGAGGCGCTCACCTATCTTCACGGATGTATCTCGACCAAACGTCATCGCGTCTCGGTTCCTGAAACGCCAATCTATCTCGATGCGATTTTAAGCGATCAATTGCTTACAGGCGGGCTTGAGCCGCAACTGGGTGATGCGCATTTGCGCGTTGTTGGCGTCAGGGGTCTCCCCAACATGACCGAGCCCGGTTTGCTCGACGCGCTTAACCGCTTGGATTTTTCCTATCGCTGGATGTCGCGGTTCTTGCCCCTCGACAAACAGGAAGCGTCCAGGACGCTGACCAAATATCGCCGGCAATGGTTCGCCAAAAGAAAATCCATCGCCGCGATCATCAAGGAAGTGATGTTTAATGAGGGGAGCGCCCTTGTTGACACCGACGCCGATAACAAAGCGGCCGATGCTGACGCGGCGTTACAGGAACTTGGCGCAGACGACGTTGCGTTCGGTTACTTAACCCAAGGGATCGTTGTTTCAGGCACAGACGCCAAGATTGCTGACGAGAAAGCCCGCGAGATTGAGCGCATTCTAAACAGCGCCGGCTTTGTCGCCATTCGCGAAAGCGTCAATGCCGTCGAAGCGTGGCTCGGAACATTGCCGGGCCATGCCTACGCCAATGTCCGCCAGCCCATCGTCCATTCCCTTAATCTCGCGCATATGGCGCCGATGTCCGCCGTTTGGGCGGGGCCAAAAGAAAACACTCATTTGAACGGGCCGCCGCTTTTGTTTGCAACAACGGAAGGCGCGACGCCATTCCGGTTTTCAACCCATATCGGCGATGTCGGCCATGGCATGGTGGTGGGACCGACCGGCGCCGGCAAATCAGTTCTCTTGAGTTTAATGGCGCTGCAGTTTCGCCGCTATGAAGGCGCCCAAGTCTTTTTCTTTGACAAGGGCGGCTCGGCGAAAGCAGTGACGGCAGCGCTCGGCGGCGTATTTTACAATCTCGCCGATGACGTACAATTGAGTTTCCAACCCTTGGCGCGCATTGACGGCGCACATGAAATCGCCTGGGCGCTGGAATGGCTCTGCGATCTTTTCGCCGGCGAGGGCGTCTCCATTGAACCGGAGCAAAAAGATGCGATCTGGTCGGCGCTGCAGAATTTGGCGAGCGCACCGAAAAAAGAGCGCACGCTGACCGGACTCTCGGTTCTTCTCCAAAACCAGAAACTGAAATCCGCGCTCAAACCCTTTACGCTCGATGGCGCCCATGGGGCGTTGCTTGACGCAGATGCTGAAACGCTCGCGCTTGCCGACATGGTCGCCTTCGAGATGGAAGCGCTGATGAATCAAAAGCGTCTCATCGCACCGACGCTCTCCTATTTGTTTCATCGGCTTGAAGAGCATTTTGACGGATCGCCCACTTTACTTATCCTCGATGAAGCCTGGGTGTTTCTCGACAATCCGAAATTTGCCGGCCGTATTCGAGAATGGCTGAAAACCCTGCGCAAGAAAAACGTTGCCGTCTGGTTTGCAACGCAGTCTTTGAGCGACATTGCATCGAGCTCGATAGCGCCGGCGATTATTGAATCCTGTCCGAGCCGCGTCTTCCTGCCCAACACCAGCGCGCTCGAACCGCAATCGCGGGAGACCTATGAGCGCTTTGGATTAAACAGGCGGCAGGTTGAGATCATCGCCGCAGCAACGCCCAAGCGCGATTACTACCTTCAGTCCCGCGATGGCGATCGGCTGTTCGACCTGCAGTTGGGCAACGTCGCCCGCGCGTTCTGCGCCAGCTCATCCAAGGCCGATCAAAAACGCATTGATCAAATCATTGAAGCGTCGCCGGCAGGCGCTTTCGCGCCCGCCTGGCTGCGCGTTTGCGGCGTTCAATGGGCGGCGGATCTGATTGACCCAATAACCAAAGAAGGAGAAAAATTATGCGCCGTAAGTTGAAAGCTCTGTTGGCGGCGTCAACGTTGGCGATGTCAGCGGTGACGCCGTCCCAGGCCTTTATCCTTGGCGGGATCGTCTACGATCCCACCAATCACACCCAGAATTTGCTGACCGCGGCACGGACGCTGCAGATGATCAACAACCAGATCAGGCAGCTCGCCAATGAAGCGCAGATGATTATCAATCAGGCGGAAAATTTAAAGAATCTCCCGCTTACGGTCGCCGCCGATCTGCAAACAACGCTTGCTGAAATTGACGCTCTGGTTACCAGCGCCAAAGGCATCGCCTTTACGGTCACGCAAACCGATGCGGCCTTCGCCGCATTCTACCCGCAAGGTTACGCGAGTTACACCAATGCGGAGATGTCGATCCATGCGCAGGCGCGTTGGCAGGCAGCGCGTTTCGCCATGGAAGATGCATTGCGCATCCAGGCCAAGATCGCAGAAATCGCGAAAGCCGATTCAGCAATACTCGATATTTTAGTTTCTGAAAGCCAGAGCGCGGCCGGCAATCTGCAAGTCGCGCAAGCCGGCAATCAGCTGACGGCTTTGAGCGCCAAACAAACACTGCAGATGCAGCAGCTCCTGGCGGCGCAATATCGCGCCCAGACTTTGGATGACGCCAACAAACTGATGGCCAAGGAAGCCGGGCGCGAGCGGATGTCGCGTTTTGTCGGCGACGGCGTCATTTACACGCCGTGAGGATGGGGCCCCATGGGCAATCTTAATATCATCGATCAGTTCGTCGCGACGTTCTCCGCCTATATCGATTCAGGCTTTGGGCTGCTCGCGCCAGACGTCGCGTATCTGACGGCGATCCTGATCGGCATTGATATTGTGCTTGCCGGACTTTTTTGGTCTCTCGGCCCCGATACCAACATCATCGGACAGTTTTTGAAGAAGATCCTTTATGTCGGCGCCTTTGCGTTTATCTTGAACAACTTCACGTTTCTCGCGAACGTCATCTTTTCGTCTTTCGCGCAGCTTGGGCTTAACGCAACCGGCGGAACGATTACCGCCGCGGATCTCTTAAAACCGGGCTTTGTCGCCAATACCGGCTATACGGCGGCGTTTCCGTTGCTTGATGAAGTAGGCGGATTGCTCGGACCCATCGCGTTTTTCGAAAACTTCGTATTGATATCAATCTTGATGTTCGCCTGGGTGATCGTGCTGCTCGCCTTCTTTATACTCGCGATCCAGCTCTTCATCACCATCATCGAATTCAAGCTCACAACGCTTGCCGGATTTGTGCTCGTGCCCTTCGCGCTGTGGAACAAGACTTCGTTCCTTGCAGAGCGAGTTCTCGGCAATGTCATGTCGTCAGGCATCAAACTGATGGTGCTCGCTGTCATTGTCGGCATTGGCTCGACAATCTTCGGATCGATTACATCGGCTTTCACACCCGGCGCCATTACGCTCGAAGAAGCCGCCTCCGTCATATTAGCGTCGCTCTCATTGCTAGCGCTTGGCGTTTTTGGTCCGGCGATCGCTAACGGTCTCGTCTCCGGGGCGCCGCAGTTGGGTGCCGGGGCAGCGGTTGGCACTATTGCAGGCGTTGGCGCCGGGGCGCTTGCCGGCGGCGCCATTGCCGCAAGCGGCGTTAAAGCGATTGCAACCGGATCGCGGGCAGCAGTGTCGTCCGGCGCAGCGCTCGCTGGCGGAACCCAGGCGGCCTATTCCATGGGGCGCTCGCTCTCCGGCACTGGCGCTTTGCGCGGCGCTGCAGCAGGGGTTTCGTCCGTTGCGTCGGCTGGCGCAAGCGCCGCCATGTCATCTGTGCGCAAAGGCGCGGCCCATGTTTTTGGCGATACGGGCGGTTCATTCAACGCGGGCGCCCGCGCCGCTTTTGAAGGAACCGGCGGCAAAGTCGCTGCGCCCGTCAATTCGCCATCATCGATTGCGTCGGCGGCGCCGCAATGGGCGCAAAACCTCAAGCGCGAGCAATTCGTGCGCGACGCGGGGCTCGCAACAACGCAAGCCATTCGTGATGGCGACCGGCCCGTCGGCGGCGATTCTCCAAAACTCAAACAGGACGATGAATAAGATGTGGAAGCGAAGTCAGGACGCCTTTGGCAAAACACCGGAACCGGAAACGCCGTATCAGCGGGCAGGGCAAGTCTGGGACGAGCGTATAGGATCGGCGCGGGTGCAGGCGAGGAACTGGCGGGTTGCGGCGTTTGTTTCATTGGCCATGTCGGCAGCGCTTGCCGGCGGGCTGGTCTGGCGATCAGGGCAAAGCCTTGTGACGCCTTATGTGGTTGAAGTTACCGCCGATGGCGGCGTCCGCGCTGTCGGTCCGGCGCGCGGCGCCTTTAGTCCGAGCGATGCGCAGATCGCTCATCATCTTGCAAGCTTCATTCGCAATGTGCGCGCTGTTTCCATCGATCCCGTCGTTGTTCGCCAGAACTGGTTGTCGGCTTATGATTTCGCCACCGATCGCGGCGCGGCCGCGCTCAATGAATATGCGAGGGTCAATGACCCTTTCACGGAAGTCGGGCAACGCAGCGTCTCCGTCGATATCAATTCAATTGTTCGCTCATCCGACACCAGCTTCGAAATCCGCTGGCGCGAGAATGAATACCGGAACGGTAATCCCGTCGGCACGGCGACTTACACGGCAGTCTTAAGCATTGTCATGGACGCGCCCCGCACGGCGGAAGCGCTCCATAAAAACCCCCTTGGTATCTACGTCCATGGGCTCAATTGGTCGAAAGACCTCAACGGAGGATAAGTCATGCGTAAATTTAGTATGATGATGGCGCCGCTCGCGCTCACCGCTTGCGAAACGACCTATCCGGATTTTGTCCTGGATCCGGACGGCTTCGAAGAAGCGATCCGCGATAAGCCGCCGACGGTTGTTGCTTTCGATGAGCGTGTAACGCCGCTGCCGTTGCCGGGGCAGCTAAAGCCGATCACGAATGAAAGCCGCGCGCCGTCGCTCAAACCCTTTCAGCGGGTTGATCAGGCGAACGCCAGCGCCAAGATCGAACCGGAACTCGATAATTTCGTCAATGCAGTGCAAATCTATCCCTACACAAAAGGCGCGCTTTATCAGCTTTATGCGGCGCCGGAGCAGGTCACCGATGTCGCGCTGCAGGCCGGGGAACAACTCATCTCCGTTTCCGCCGGCGATACGGTGCGCTGGATCGTCGGCGATACGACCAGCGGTTATGGCGACAATGAACAGGTTCATATCCTTGTCAAACCGATATCGCCCGGCCTTACGACCAATCTCGTCATCACAACCGACATTCGCGCCTACCACCTCGAATTGCGCAGCTTTAATGAGACTTACATGGCGGCGGTGTCCTGGCGCTATCCGCAAACAGAACTGGTTTCAAAACGCTCCGGCGAGCGGCCCTTGCGATCGCCGGCCATTGAACGCGGGTTGGCCATCGCGTCCCTGAAATTCCGCTACGAAATTGACGGCGACAAACCCCATTGGCGGCCGATCCGCGCGTTCGATGATGGTAAAAAGGTCTATATTCAGTTTCCGGACAATATCGCCCAAGGTGAAGCGCCGCCGCTTTTCGTGGTCGGCGAGGGGGAGACAAGCGAACTCGTTAATTACCGCGTCAAAGGCGCGTTCTACATTGTTGATCGTCTGTTTGCAGCCGCCGAGCTTCGTCATGGCGCCAGGAACCAGAATGTCGTGCGCATCACCCGCAATGATCTTCGCATGGCGCGGCGGTAATCGATGGCGGAGCCCCTCGAAATTCGCGGAAAGCCGAGACCCACGACCAGATTTTCAAAACCGGCGTTGATGGTCGTCGCCGGCGGCATGGTCTTGTTGCTGTTTGTGGCGCTGGCGGTTGCTTTGAAGCCGCCGAATTTGTCCGGCAATGCCCAGGCGAGCGAACTCTACAATGTTGTAAACAAGCCGACGGCTGAAGGTCTGGAAACGCTGGCATCCGACTATAGCGAATTGAAACCCGACCCGGTCGTTGAGTCTGTGCTCGGACCGCCGCTGCAAGGGGACATGGGCGCATCGATCCTCGCCGCGCAAAGACAGCTTGGCGCAGAGCCTGAACCCTATGAGGCGTCGTCGCCCCTGGCGCCGTATCGCGCGGACCCGGCGGCGGAAGCGGCGAGAGAAGAAGCCTTGCGCCGGGCGCAGATCGAGAACGCGGCGCGGGAAGCGGGCGTATTCTTTCAAACCTCGGGCGGAGCGAAACGGGCGCCTGCAAATCCACGAGGTTCGGAACAAGCATTGGCAGCGCCGTCATTATTCGGGCCGCAATCACCATTTGACGCCACAGTCGATGAAGACCCTAACCGGCAAGCGCGCAAGATCGGTTTTATAAAAGAACCGGCCGATGACGACATTTATAATGCATACCATCTGCAGCGGCCGCGTTCGCCTTATCAGGTGATGGCCGGAACGGTCATACCGGCAAGTTTGGTGACGGGGATTAATTCCGACCTGCCGGGCACGGTCATCGCACAAGTGACCCAGAATATTTATGACACGGTGACCGGCGAGCATCTGCTCATTCCGCAAGGCGCGCGATTGCTGGGCCGTTATGATTCTGTGGTCGCCTTCGGGCAGTCACGCGCGCTTGTGGTCTGGACCCGGATCATTAATCCCGACGGCACGTCCATCCAGATCGAGAATCTGCCGGCGGCTGACGCCAGCGGTTACGCGGGCCTGAAAGACAAAGTCGACTTTCACACATTCCGTTTGCTCAAAGGCATCGTGCTCTCGACATTACTTGGTGTCGGCACTGAGTTGTCCTTCGATAATAACGAAAGCGATCTGGTCACGGCGCTGCGCGAGTCCGCCCAAAACTCGGCGAACCAGGCAGGACAGCGCATCATCGATCAAACCCTCAACATCCAACCCACCATCAAGATCCGGCAGGGATGGCCAGTGCGGGTCATCGTCAACAAGGATCTCATCTTACAACCAATCGCGGAGTGACGATCATGGCCAAACGACCGTTAAAACTCGACCGGCTTCCAAACCGGAAACCCGTGAAGCTCACCATTACACTTGAACCGGAGACCTATGACGCCCTTGAAGATTACGCCCGTATCTACGCGGAAGAATACGGTGATGACGAACCGGTGAGTATTATCGCCGCTTACATGATTGGCGACTTTATGGATGGTGATGCAGCGTTTAAGCGGATGAGAAAATTGAGGGCTCAGCGCTCTTTCCCGCTTTCTAATGGCGTAGATAGATAAACTGGGACGGCCTCCAAATGCCTATTAGAATGGGGCCAAACAGGCTTCAAAGTTGACTATTCAATAAAAGATACTATAATATCTCTTATCGAAGAAATGACCGATTTAAGGATATCATGGTATCGCTTATAACAACAAGCCGGGCAATGGAAAAGGTTGCGCGCAACGTTCGGGCGCGCAGACTACAGCGCGACCTTACCCAAGCTGGGCTGGCGGATCGAGCCGGCGTGCCGCTTGCCACATTGAAAAAATTCGAACGTACAGGCCGCATCTCGTTTGAGTCTTATCTAAAGCTCGAAACGGCCCTAGGCAATTTGAGTATAGTCGTTGATGCGACAGCGCCGAAGGACCGCGAATTCGCTTCCATTGATGAGGTACTGAAAACGGATGCCAAGCCAAAGCGCAAACGAGGAAAGCGAAAATGAGTGGTCGCGCGCCTGTCGAGATTTCCGCAGAAGACCTCCCTGTCAGGGAAGTGAAAGTCGCTCTCGATATTGCGGATGATCCTGTTCCCGTTGGGCGTCTCGCATCTAGAAGCGGACGCATCTATTTTGAATATGATCAAGATTTTCTATCTCACGGACTGGATCTCTCGCCAGTGCGGCTTCCTATGGAAACTGGCGTTAAAAGTTTCGCCCCTCAATTGTTCGAGGGGTTGCCGGGCCTCTTCAACGATAGCTTGCCGGATGGATGGGGCCGACTTCTCCTCGATCGCGCGTTGCGAGCCGAAAGCATTGCACCTGATAGCGTCGGCCCGCTCGACCGATTATCATTTGTCGGTGAAACCGGAATGGGAGCGCTTACCTACGAGCCTGATTTTGGAACGGATGAACGCGGCGGCGACGAAATTGAACTTGATGCGATCGCCGACGGCGTCTCCGCCGTCATGAAGGGCGCTGCCGGAGATGTCCTGCAGAAACTCATTGAACTTAACGGGTCGTCCGCTGGCGCGCGTCCCAAAGCAATGATCAGTGTTGACGAGGCCCGAGCAGAAATTCGCGCCGGTGAAGCCGCTCTCGAAGAAGGGTTTGAGCCATGGCTGGTCAAATTTCCGAACACAGCGGACGGCGTAGACGCCGGCGCTGTCGAATATGTTTATGCGCTGATGGCGAAGGAAGCAGGCGTCGAAATGGCCGAGACGCACCTCTTTCAGGCAAAAGAAGGCCCCGGCTATTTCGCGTCCAAGCGATTTGATCGTTTAGGCGCGAAGCGAATTCACGTTCACACAGCAAGCGGGCTTTTGCATGCTGACCATAGAACGCCGACGTTCGATTATGAAGATTTGATCGCGCTTTCCCAAATGCTGACGCGCGATATACGGGAATCGGAAAAACTGTTCCGGTTGGCTGTTTTCAATGTACTTTCCCACAATCGAGATGACCACTCTAAAAATTTCACTTTCCTTATGGATGAAAACGGTGTTTGGCGTTTCGCCCCGGCTTATGATCTTACTTTTGCGTCGGGACCAGGAGGCGAGCAGTCGACTATGATCATGGGCGAAGGACGAAATCCTGGAGCGAATGAACTTGTAAGACTGGCTGAGGCCGCTTCAATAGAAAAAAAGGAAGCCGAAGAAATCATAGAAAAAACGCGATCGGTGCTTTCTGGGTGGCGCAGCCTTGCGAAAAATCATGGCGTGAGCGACGAAACGATCGCGTTGATAGCTGAACGGCATGCAAATTAGCTGTTGCCAATGAATTGGAACTAATTTGTCCCCGACGTGGGGATTGATGATTCCAAATTATAATTTGTATACCGACAAAAATTGGCACACCGGCGGTGGTGAGGGCGAGGGCTCGAAAAATGGCTAACTTGCTTAACTGCGTTCAGTCTCGGCATTAGCCATGGATTTTCGCCGCCGGCGACGCCTCAGTGCGGTGCATGCAGGCAACGGCGAACACCGGTCATATAAGAAGCGGCGGGTATTGTTCTGGTTGCGCGTGCCGATCCGATAGGAAATGATCGCCTTGTCGACGCTATCTCAGGCCGTGAAAATTTATTGATCGCCGTTTTCATCACATCTTTTAGCGTCGTCCGCCGCTGTTTCTTTCCGACAAAGCTTCAATGCTCGTCAAGCTCGATTCAATCGACGTTAAGGTTACGCATCATTCGGCCATGCAATCCGGCACAGGCTGACGCGCGGGCTATGCGGGTTGCGGAAAATCTTGTTTTCGGCAACGCTATTTGGCTGCTTTCCATCCCGATTTAATCAGCGCTTTTTCGTCATCGCCGCTGAAGGCGTCTCCGGCCATGAATTTTTCCAGAAACCCGCCGACGCTTTCATCGGTCGCGGCGGCTGCCGTCCTGTATTGGCTCGCATCGGCAAAGCCGCTCGCTGATTCCAGCGCCATCACCACCTGCCAGGGCTCGCCGGCTTTGCAGGCTACAGCATGGACAGCGGCGCCCGGCGAGGCGACGATAAACTCCCGGCAAAGGCGTCCGTCGGTCGAAACAAATGTGAGCAAAGGCTCGGCGAGGGCGCCGGACCTTTCGTCAACCACTTGCCTGACGGCGCTTGGCGCATATTCCAGCGTTTCATAAAGCTCTTCGCCCGACGTGATTGTTCCTGCCAGCTGTATACGGGTTGCGCTTTCTTCGCCCACAGGCGGGTCCAATACAAATTGTCCGATCAGCACGCCCACAATCAGGATAAGGGAGGCTGCCATCGCCTGCGCCCAGACCGGGCGCGGCGTTGCAAAAGCCATCCGGGAAAATGCGGCGACATTGTTGTCTCCGGATGAGTTTCCCCGGGCGCCGCGTTTGACAAGATCGACAATGCGTTCGGGAACCGGTTCGTCGGCAATAGGACCGTAAGCGTTGCGAACCGCATTGTCAGCGCGGGTCAGTTCGCGGAGGCGCGCCTGAAACGCCACATCAAGGGCGAGCGCCGCGTCGATTTTTTCGGCTTCTTCACTTTCGATTTCACCGTCGAGATAGGCGGACAGAATTTCGTCGCTATAGGTCATCATTATTTGTCAGTTCAAAATTGGCGCAGCAATCACATGATCGCGCGCAGGGTTGCCCGGCTCGATCATATCAGCCAGCGCGCGGCGGGCGCGGGCAAGGCGGCTCATGACGGTGCCGACGGGGATGTCAAGCGCCTGCGAGGCGGCTTTGTAAGAACAGCCTTCAAGGGCGACCAGGGAAAGAACCGCGCGATAATCATCGGGCAGTTTCGCCATGGCTGCGTTCACTTCCAGCAAAGTCAGTCTGTCCATCGTTTCTTTTTCACCTCCTGTTGCAGGCAAATAATCTTCTTCGTTTAATTCGTCGGCTCTTCGAACCTTGCGCGCCCGGATTTCATCGATCCAGATATTCCGGCACACGCGAAACATCCATTTTTTGAGGTCCGCATCGTCAGGCGGCGGTTTTTGCAGGACCCGTTCAACAGTCGCCTGCAATAAATCGTCTGCGTCATGGGCGGCGCCCGTCAAAGCAAAACAGAACCGCCGCAGGCGCGGCAGAAACGCTAACATCTCCGCTTCGAACGCTACTGATCTTCGAACCATCTGGGTACCTGACGTTTAAGAAGCGGATTTTATTCCCCCATAATTAGGATTTATTTGGGAATAGAAGCGGCTTGGAAACGTCTTCTTAAAAGGAGGTATGTTTACCTCTCGATGGTTAATAAATTGCGGTCATTATCATTCTGTTAACGATGTCACATATGAAAAAATCCGGTTTGGCTCTGCTTGCCGGGCTTTTTGCGCTTTCCGGCGGCGTTGCGCAGTGGCGGCCGGGGCCGGACGGATTTGTGGGACCTGCTGCAGCCAGCAGCGGTTCCGATGACGATATTGAGGACGATATTGAGGACGATATCGAGGACGACGTCGAAGATGAAATCGAAGACGACATTGAAGACGATATCGAGGATGACCTTGAGGATGAACTTGAGGATGAGATCGAAGATGATGTAGAAGATGAAATTGAGGATGACGTTGAGGACGATATTGAAGACGATGTTGAAGATGACATTGAGGGCGACGTTGAAAATGATGTCGAAGATGACGTGGAGGACGAAACCGAAGACGATTTCGACGAGGACGACGAATTCGATGAAGAAGATGATAGCGACGAGGAAGACAGCCGCGATGAGGAAGACAGCCGCGATAACGAAAAAGATGATGAAAATAATGACGATGTCGCCAAAGCGACAGCCAGCGGGCCCGATGCGCTCGCCTTTGATGTGGATCTCGATCAGGACGGCGATGAGATGCGGGCGGATGAAAGCCTGTTGATCATTTCGCCGGATGCTGTCGATCTGCTCGAAGAGCGCGGCTACGAAGCGGTTGAAGTAACGCCGCTTGAGGGATTGGGGCTGGTTCTTGCCCGCATCGAGACGCCGCAAGGCATTGATCTCGACGCCGAAGCGCTCGCAGTCGAAACGGCCGAGCCGTCAGCGGAGCTGGACTTCAATCACCTCTACAGGGTTCAGGAAAGCCGGTCCAAAAATTACAAAAAAGGCCGCGTGCCGGCGGCGCTGATCGACGCCAAAAACGCCATGAAACCGGATGCGAAAATCGGCCTGATCGATACGGCGATTGATCTGACCCATCCCGCTCTGAAAAGCCGTATCATTACCTATACGGATTTTGTTGCGGAGACACAAAAAGGGCCCGTCCAACACGGTACTGCCGTCGCTTCGATCCTGGTCGGGCGCGACGGTGGGTTTTCCGGTCTGTTGCCCGAGGCGACGCTTTTTGCTGCGTCGGTTTTCGTCGAACATCCAACCGCTGGCGTCGTTGCAACGACTCCCAGTCTTTTGCGCGCCCTCAACTGGATGGTTCTGAACGATGTGCCGGTCGTCAATATGAGCCTCGCGGGGCCGCCAAACCGGGTGGTTGAAGCGGCGATCACACGCGCCCGCGATAAGGGTGTAATTGTCGTTGCGGCTGCAGGCAACGGAGGGCCATCGGCTGCGCCCCGTTATCCTGCAGCCTATGACAATGTGATTGCAATTACCGCGATCAACCAAAAAAATCGTGTTTATCGTCTGGCCGGACGCGGGCCCCATATCGATTTTGCCGCGCCGGGCGTCAATATTGTGACGGCAGATGCGCTGTCGGACGATTCCCGTAAAGCTTATTCCTACGAAACCGGCACATCGATCGCAGCGCCCTTTGCGGCGGCGATTATCGCGTCTTGCTGCGACGCGCAGATGGCAAGCCGGGACTTCAACAGCATCCTTGCGACGCTCGAGAAGTCTGCGCTTGATCTTGGGTCTGAAGGGTTCGATCCGGTCTATGGGTTCGGGTTGATCCGGCCCTGACCATCTACGTCGTCCCGTTGATTGAATTCAACCAACGGGTTGACGATTGCCGATCCATATAAAAACGCGCGCGACGCCAAAAGGCATCGCGCGCGCCAATCATGAAAGCTGATTATTAGAGCCGTTCCGATCTTAGCCGATAGGGGGCGGCTCTAATTTATTGTTTGGTCGCGTTTTCGAACCGCGAAACCGGTGCCACTTTCGCTGAAAACGCTCTAGATACGACCACCGATCCGGAACGTCGCGACATTCTGGTTAAAGTCCGCTGAAGGAAGGTTAGAGCTGAAATCATCGTAACGATATTCAAGTTCCGTGTAGACGATGTCGCTGACGGGAACTTCGAGGGACGCGTTAAACCGGTGACGTTCATCGGCGCGGATCGCGCCGATTGACGGCGTTACGGACCGGTAAGTTCGGTCTTCATAGCGCCAACCAATGCGGAATTTGCTTTTCGCTCCGGCTATCGGAATGCGTTGATTAAGCCGGAGTTTTATGTTGTGGCTGTTGAAGTCGAATTCGGGCGCCACAGCGTCTGCGCTTTCGTAGCGATAGCCGGCGATGATGTAGGTCCTTAGACCATTCACAAAGTAGAAGACTTCCCCATTGCCAGCGTTGACCTGGGCGTCGCGTGTGGGACGGCCAATGAAAGTCTTGTCGGTGTAGATGTATGATGCGCGGAGATAGGCTTTCTTATCGGCGACATAGGCGGCGACATAGGGAGACGCGCGATGCATGCGCAAAAAGCCGGCGCCGCCGAGCTTTGAATAAATGTATTGATAGGAAGCGCCGGTCTCGACGCCGCCGAAATCATGGGAAATCTCTCCTGACAGGCGGTGGCTTTGGGTGTCGAAAGCCGAAACGTCGAACTGGATGTCCTGGCCGAAATTATAACCGACCTTGACTTCGGTGTTTTCGCCAAGATCAGTCTCGGCGCCGAGACCAAAATCAAACTGCGCGGCGAAATCATCCTGCGCGGTAGAGGTGTCGATCTCGATCACCGATACATTGCTGTCATATTCCACACCGGCGCTGAATTCAGCCGAAAATGGACCATTTTTGAACGAGTCATAGATGCTGCCCGACGCTTCATCCTGGGCGGCAGCGCCGGTCGCCAGCAGCATCCCGATCATTGTGGAAGCCGCCAATCTTGATGTTGATTTGGTACTTGGAACTGAACGCACAATTTTTCCTTTCAAGCCTCTTTACAAAGGAGCGGGAGCGAAGCCGCTCCCGTTTCCCGTTTAGAGATTTATCAGACGCCTAGCCGTCGTCTTGTTCATCATCGATGTCATCGTCGACTTCGTCGTCAATTTCATCATCTATTTCATCGTCGATTTCATCTTCGACTTCGTCTTCTATTTCATCCTCGATTTCGTCTTCGACTTCGTCCTCGATCTCGTCTTCGACCTCATCCTCGATCTCGTCTTCGACCTCATCCTCGACTTCGTCTTCGATTTCGTCCTCGATTTCGTCCTCGACTTCGTCTTCAACTTCGTCTTCAACTTCGTCGTCGATATCGTCATCAATGTCGTCATCCAGATCATCGTCGATGTCATCATCGAGATCGTCGTCTACGTCGTCGTCGAGATCATCCTCGAGATCGTCCTCAAGATCGTCTTCGAGATCTTCGAGCGCGTCCTCAAAATCCTCCTGAGCATCGGCCAGCTCGTCATCAAGATCATCGAGCTCATCCTGCAAATCTTCCTGCGCGTCGGCCAGCTCGTCATCGAGATCGATAATGAGATCGTCGAAATGTCGTTGCGCGTGCGTAATATCGTCTGCGTCCGCGTCAGGATCGTTGAGAACAGCGTCAAGTTCGGCCTGGACTTTGTCCCGTTCAATGTCGATTTCCGCGAGCGCCTTGTCGAACTCAGCCTGGGCCTCGGATTGCTCGGCGTCGATTTCAGCCAGCGCTTCATCCAGCTCCAGCTGGGCCTCTTCAAGGGTCTCATCGGCGACGGCGACCTCGGACCACCCGAGCGCGATCGCAAGCGCAATCGCCGAACACTTATGCGTGGTTTTCGTCATGTCATTACTCCGCTTTGGAAACTCTGTTCCTAGACGGATGAGGGCCGCTTCTTATTCCCGCGCACTGTAAGAAAAGAGTATTAATTCGTCGTTAACCAAGTAAACAGTTGGCAGGTTTGCTGCGAAACCAGTCATTCAGGCTCAATCAGTTCAGTAGTAGCTCCTGATGAGGCGCTGCCGTATTTCATTGGACCTTCGGAAAAGGATATCAACTAGCGATTTGAGATCACACTGATAAATGGTTGCGACATCGGGGTTTCGTCATAGCGCCTTGAACTAAGCGTTGACACAAGCGAGGTCGCATCACCTCATTCTCTGATAGCCGGCGCGACCGAGAGAGCTAAATCCTTGATGGGCTGCGCTACGGCCAGACAGTGCTCAAGGTTTTGAATGGATCCGAAGGCTTTTTGGTCGATGGGTGTGCAGAGGGAGAGCGAAGTCTCCCTCGGACTGGCGGTTTTGTGGGTAGCAGGAACGCTTTTTTGATTGGTGGGTATAGGCGACGAGCACTTTACCTTTGCATCGAACGCAAAATGACCGCCTCTGGATGATGCTGTCGAAAAAATCGGCGCCAAGGTGGTTTTTCTTCTTTCCATCAACGTTTGCGCGATGTCGTGGCTGTTGAAGTTACTGCCCGACCTCCTTTCTTCTGCCCTAAGTCATGCGACCGCAACGTTACAGGCAAGTTTTCGAAAGTTTTGGGCTATAGCAGCGAGTAGGAACTCGTCGCGGGCGCCAGTTGAGCGCGCCGCAATTGGGGGACATTTGACGGGATGAACTGAACGGAGGATTTCTGGCTCATCGTAGCCCAATGAGGGAGCGAAGATGAGACAGAAATCCGGGCCGCAAGAGTCGGCCGAAGGCCTGGAGACGCTGGCATCCGACTATAGCGAATTAAAACCCGACCCGGTCGTAGAGTCTGTACTGGGGCCACCATTACAAGGAGACATGGGCGCATCGATCCTCGCCGCGCAAAGGCAGCTTGGCGCAGAGCCTGAACCCTATGAGGCGTCGTCGCCCCTGGCGCCGTACCGCGCGGACCCGGCGGCGGAAGCGGCGCGGGAAGAAGCCTTGCGCCGGGCGCAGATCGAGAACGCGGCGCGGGAAGCGGGCGTATTCTTTCAAACCTCGGGCGGAGCGAAACGGGCGCCTGCAAATCCACGAGGTTCGGAGCAAGCATCGGCGGCGCCGTCAATATTCGGGCCGCAATCGCCTTTTGATGCAACAGTTGATGAAGACCCTAACCGGCAAGCGCGCAAGATCGGATTCTTAAAAGATCAGGCCGATGACGACATCTATAACGCGCACCACCTGCAGCGGCCACGTTCGCCTTATCAGGTGATGGCGGGAACGGTCATACCGGCAAGTTTGGTGACAGGCATCAACTCCGATCTACCGGGAACCGTCATCGCGCAGGTCACGCAAAATATCTACGACACGGTGACCGGCGAGCATTTGCTCATTCCGCAAGGCGCGCGATTGCTGGGTCGTTATGACTCAGTCATCGCCTTCGGGCAGTCGCGTGCGCTTGTGGTCTGGACCCGGATCATCAATCCCGACGGCACATCCATCCAGATCGAAAATCTTCCGGCGGCTGACGCCAGCGGTTATGCAGGCCTGAAGGACAAAGTCGACTTTCATACATTTCGATTGTTGAAAGGCATCGTGCTCTCAACATTGCTCGGTGTCGGCACGGAACTGTCTTTCGATAATAATGAAAGCGATCTGGTCACGGCGCTGCGCGAGTCCGCCCAAAACTCGGCGAATCAGGCGGGTCAGCGCATCATTGATCAAACCCTCAATATTCAACCCACCATCAAGATCCGCCAGGGATGGCCCGTGCGGGTCATCGTCAACAAGGATCTCGTCCTGAAGCTCTATCAAGGATAAGTTCCATGGCCAAAAGCTCGATCAAGCTCGACAAGCTGCCGAACCGCAAACCGGTGAAACTAACACTGACGCTCGAGCCGGAAATCTATGATGCACTCAAAGATTACGCACGCATCTATGCGGAGGAGTACGGGGATGATGAGCCGGTTCAGATCATCGCCGCCTATATGATCAATGACTTTATGGACAGCGATACGGCGTTTAAGCGGCGGCGGAAGATAGGAGAGAATACCGCCGAGCCATTGAAAAACGGGGCTATTCGCTCTTAGAGCGTTTATAATGCATAATATATGGCGCAATAACGTGATATTACCTCTATAATGAGCAATTTTCAACGCATTAATATTATCATACCTTGAAATTAATATGATGTGCCGTATATTGCTCAATAACTATAGAAAACTACTTTTGTGAGCAAAATATGGCGCAAAAAATAGACTATAATATTGCCTCCAGCGAAGAGGTTGAAATCGCTCTGGGACGCCAAATCGAAGCGCTTCGTTTGGCGAAAAATATCAATCAAACCAAGCTCGCAAAATCTGCTGGCGTTTCGAGGCGCACCATAACCAGACTTGAGAACGGGGGCGGCGTGTCGCTCGATACGTTCATCCGCATTATGCGGGCGCTCGGCGTTGCCGACAATCTCGCAAGCCTTCTCCCAAATCCAAGCGTAAGGCCTATCGAACGTGTGCGCATGAAGGGCCGGCAACGACAACGCGCTAGAACGCCGTCGAAAAGCAGCGCAAACAAGAAGGCGAGCGAGTGGGCGTGGGTCCAAGAAAACAGTGAAAAATGACTGATGCGAGCGTCATTCTATGGGGCCGTGAAATCGGCGCCGTTTCTTGGCTTGACGATCGCGAGATCGGCGTCTTCCAATATGCGCCTGAATTCGTTGAGAGTGGCATCGAAATCGCGCCCTTGATGATGCCGCTTCAGGAGACGCCTTATGAATTTCCTTCCCTGCCGCGGCAAACCTTCAAAGGCCTTCCTGGGTTAATCGCCGATTCCCTGCCAGACAAATTCGGCAATGCGCTTATTGACGCTTGGCTGGCACGTGAAGGGCGAACTCCAGAAAGTTTTAATCCAACAGAACGCCTTTGTTACATCGGCGCGCGCGGCATGGGCGCCTTGGAATTTCAACCTGCAGTGCTGGGCGCACCGACAAACAAAAAGAAAGTCGAAGTCGCCTCGCTCGTCGAACTCGCAAACCGCGTTCTCGATGAGAGGGTCAGCCTAAAAGGCAAATTTTCCGGCGCCGATGACGCTCAGGTCATTGAAGACATCATACGTGTCGGCACATCAGCCGGCGGCGCCCGTGCGAAGGCGATTCTCGCCTGGAACGAAGCAACCGGCGAGTTTCGGTCGGGACAAATACCTGCTGGCGATGGATTCACTCAATGGTTGATGAAGTTCGACGGGGTCTCGGGAAACATGGACAAGGAAGTTGTTGATCCGATGGGCTTTGGCCAGATCGAATATGCGTATTCGCAAATGGCGATCGAGGCCGGCATCGATATGACTGAATGCCGACTTCACCGCGAAGGCGGCCGCGCGCACTTCATGACGCGTCGCTTCGATCGCTCGGCAACGGGCGAAAAGCTTCACATGCAATCGCTCGGCGCCATGATGCATTTCGATTTCAATCAGGCTGGCGCCTATTCCTACGAACAGGCAATCCAGACCATCCGGCGGCTTGGATTGCCCATGTATGACGTCGAACAACAATTTCGCCGGGCGGCGTTTAACGTGATTGCGCGCAATCATGACGACCACGTTAAGAACATCGCATTTCTCATGAATAAGAAGGGCGAATGGCGATTGTCGCCAGCTTTTGATATGGCGTACTCATATAACCCATCCGGCGATTGGACGAGCCGTCACCAAATGAGCATCAATGGCAAGCGCGATGGGTTTGCGTCTAATGATCTCATGGCTTTAGGGGGCGTAGGCGATTTAAAGCCTACTCTTTGCGCGGACATCATTGAGGAAATCCAGATAGCCGCATCTGGGTGGCGAGAATTTGCGTCCGATGCTGGAATTATCGAAAAAGAAGCAAACCAAATTGCTAAGGCGTTTAGATATTTCGGTAAATAATCCTTGGACCTATGTGTTCGAAAGTCTAACAACTTTTCCTGGCTGGATATTAAAAAGGTCAGAAATTATGGTGCCTTTTATGAGTATGAGACCGTATACAGACTAAGAAATTGGTGTCCACGGCTGGACCCGGGCATGCGACCCCTTGATTAGCAATCAAGTGTTTTGGTCATCGCTCGGTCCTCTTATTTTGCCAATTCAACCCGCTCGTCTTTGCCTTCGGAAACAACGTAGAGATCCACTTTATACCGTTGGCACTCAGCGTGCTGCAGGTATACGGTTGGCTCGCGTGGGACCATGTCATTTTTGGGTAATTCTGAACCCGGTGGCCGCTGTATGGGCTGCTTGACATGTGATTTCTCAATCGAGTCGGATCCGCAATTTGGGCACTGCAGGTTCATTTTTCCGAGTCCTTAGCTGTCTGTGATCGAAGAGGGAACGAGCGGATCGACAATCGTGTCTTTTGAATATGAGTCCGTTCCGTCGAAAGATGCATGAACTCGGCGTCTTTCCGGATTGCGGCCAAATTATCTTGTTTCAATCGAACGAGATTGGATTCAGCTGAAGGAACACGCAATCATCATCCCAAAAACGAAAGCGGGCCGCGAATTTGCATCGCCGTTGTCTGGTCACATGAAGGCGCTAGTCGAGGAGGCGTTCGAGTTTTCGCAGATGATGTTTCCTTCACGCAGCGTTAAGACGGGGGAACTCATCCCGCTCGCGTCTGGAAAGAAAGAATGCTGCCAAGCCTGACTGGACATATATTGCGCCACACGCATCGCACGGTTGCTCAGCGCATAAAAATTGATCCGATAAATCGACGGTGTATACGTTCAGGAAAAGGCTCTTGAGTATTAACGGGTCGTTATATGGGGCCGTCGCGAAGATAGTTGGCGAAATTTACGGCCTTATGCAGCAGGCGCACCAAGGGAGAAAT
>JAJFKM010000043.1 GCA_021773215.1 Gammaproteobacteria bacterium | reverse complement strand
GTCGCCCCAATCTTCTCCAATAACGAAAATATCGACATCCAATTCCTTGCATGCAGATACATATTCAAGTTCATGATAAGGACGAACAATATCAACACAACGAAGTGCCTTTAGCATTTCCATTCGCTGTTCGAGAGGAATTACCGGTACATTGAACTTATAGGATTTAACTACACTATCAGAAGCAACACCCACTGCCACGACGGCGCCTAATGATCTGCAACGCTCTAGTAAAGCAAGGTGACCTACATGTAACATATCAAATGTACCGACTGTATATACTACCATTATGCTATTTAACTCCTTTGTTAAATTAATTTTCGTTATTATGTTTTTTCAATCTCAGTACTTGTTATAAAAGTTTCCAGCCATAGATGCCGGTCATTCCAAGAGTATAAATTGCAAGAAGATAAACATTGATTGGGTTTCCAGAAAGTTTTGGTGTTTTGATTTGGGAAACATTCAAGGCAGCGAGACTTATGCCGCTGACATAAAGAATGATAGAAAAGGTTCCCGCACTAAATATGCTTTCAAAAATAAATATGAAAACGAGGATTATATTGTTGTTATCTAGCGCTAATCCTGTGTATTTAGTTCCACCAGCAAGACCGAATGTACTGAAGTAACTCAAGCGTATTGCACTGGCAGCAAGCATTATAAATGCGATTGGTAGAATTGCAGGATCAAATTTTCCATAGCTCAGAAGAAGAATTGCTGGAGCGACGCCATAGCTCACAATGTCTATTAACACATCAAGTTGACCACCAAAAGCTTGGTCATTACCTGTTCGTCCTTTCATTCTTCTTGCAATGAGACCATCCGCCCAGTCAAAAGCGACGGCCCAGATCATGCCAATCATTGCTGCGTAGTAAACACCTAGAATGCTAAAGTAAATCGCTGATATTGTGCAGGCCAAGCCTGCAAGAGAGCACAGATTAGGAAGATCATTTATATAGGAAAGAATGGTAGGTTGTAACTCTTTCGTTACTGCATTGTCTATCGACATAGTGATCCCTGTGATGATGAGAAAATTGACGACGGAAAGGAATGTCTATAAGGAACGAGAACTTAACAAACACGGAAACAGAATGACCGACTAAAATGTCGGTTTTTTAAAGCTGCTGCTTTGGGTCGAGCGCGCTATTATGACATAAATGTCGGACTTTAGCTGTCAGTATTTAGTGATTGTTGAAAAGTAATTGATTATTCCTTCAACTCAGGTCGATTACTGCCCGATAGGAAAAACTATTGCAGTGTGTTCAAACTCATGGTTTAAGTTATAACACTCTAATTAATAGGGTGTTTAATTAAGTAAATTAATTAATTAGTTTTAGAGTTTAGGAATAAGCTGAATTATCTGCGAACTAGAATTTCTGGACCTTTAAACAGCGTTTTAGTGGGCCTGCAGAGAAAAAGAGGCAGATGACCACACACATTATTCAATTTTAGCCACTTTGGTTCTGCTATTAATCAATACATCTTTATACGTTTAGAGTAGAGTGATAGGACAGTTATGCAGATCGTTGCATGCTTCCCCCCCATCTGGAGAACAACCATGTCTAAAGAACGGAATAGCAGAAAAGAAGCCGTGAAGAAACCTGCACTCTCATTGAAAGAAAAACGTGCTGTAAAAAAAGCCAAGAAGGATACTAGCTCATCCTTTATTTCTACAGATAAATAATATTGCTTGTGTTTTACCGATGGTTGAACAATATTTGTGAGATATTTTCTGTTTCATGTATAGATTATTTTCTCTTGAAAAAGCAAATAAAAGTTTAAGTATCGTCCTTGCTTCTTGTCAGTTGTAATTAGTGTTTGCTGGACATTACCGATTTACGTTGAATTCACTATGCTGCTTGTATGGCTTCTCCAGAGATCATTTTTAATT
Organism: Gammaproteobacteria bacterium; assembly: GCA_021773215.1. Classification (GTDB taxonomy): domain Bacteria; phylum Pseudomonadota; class Gammaproteobacteria; order Eutrophobiales; family Eutrophobiaceae; genus UBA7359. The sequence goes on along the minus strand of JAJFKM010000043.1, from coordinate 67,634 downwards.
AACTATTTAATAAATGGAGAAAACTATGGATCTTCAAATGAGTATGAAGATAGATGGTGTTACCGGGACATCAATAAGTTCTGAACATAAAGGCTGGTCAGAAATTCATTCATGGAATTGGGGTATGACAAGTAATCGAAAATCTATAGAGGTTACGGATGGTGCCAAGACATCACTAAACGAACTATCTGTTATCAAACCTATTGGAATTGATAGCCCAGGGATTAGATTGTTGTTTGCACAAGGTGAAAAAATCCCGAATGTCGAATTAAGCATGACTCCAATCAGAGGTAAAAGAGAACCCGTCAAAAAACTATTGCACGTGAAATTAGAGTCTGTCGTTATTAAATCAATCGTTTCAGGTGGCGGTATCGATGATGATTTTTTTAAAGAACATATTACCTTGCTGTTTGATAAAATTGATTTTGAGTTTAGTAAAGCGGGCCCCAGGAATGAAAGTGGAGAAACTTTGTTTAACGATTATGATTTTTGCTGGGATGTTCTCGAAAATAGAGAATGGAGCAAAGACTAAAGCACTAAATTGATTTAGGAAAACTTTTGCAGGTAGTGCGTTCCGTAAGTGGATAGGTCGGTTAATTCCAGTTTATTGTTATCATGAATATTAATCGACAGGTGTAGCCTTGAAATGCGCTGCATCGTGTCCAAAAATCGAACCTTACATTCGCTACCTCTGCCAACTTTATTTTCACCGATAGACATTAGATATTCATCATTATTGCTATCAATAAATTTAAAACCATCCTTTACGACTAATTTACACTGATAACTCGCTAGAAGAAGTGCTATTTCATCTCCTTCTTTAACTTCAAAGGAGACAGGTTCTCCAATTGGCATGTTCGACAGGCCTAATTCTTTAGCAAGGACTTTAGAATCGAATTTGTCATCAAGATCCAGCTCACCCGTGTTGAATTGAGCAGCGTCCGCATTTTCGATCTGAATATTATCTTTTTCTAATTGTGATTTTATCGACTGGATCATTTCCTGCCGGTTTGACAGATATTTTAAATACGCTGTTAATGCTATTTGCTTGTATTTACTCGATTCAGCGGAACGGTCTTTTTTGAGCGCGAAAAAGATATCACGCCAGCCGTTATCATTAGAAAAAATAACCGGGTTGATTGCTTTAAGACTTTTAGTGACCTCGCCAGTTTCAGATGATTGATTGATTAATTCGGAAATCTGCTCAATAGCAATAACAATGGCATTTAATTCCAGATCTAATTCGCCGGGCGTTGATTTAATGGCATCGGTAACTTTTTCCAATGGAATAGTAGTCCGAGCACTAAGGGCGAATTCGAAATCATCAATAGATTTGAACGTAATGACCTTGTCATCAATGTTCAATTCGACTGGTTTAGTAAATATTTTTTGTAGCATAGGACTGTAATTATAGTCACTGAATTGAGGAATAGGTGAAACCTGGAGGGTATATAGCAGTTTATTATGTGATTAGTTTCTCAATTTGGTTGAATTTATGGCTTGTTACTGTGTTTCCTCAGTAGTGGCAGCCTCTGCATTTACCGGAACTTCTTCAGTTTCAGTAGGCGCTTCTTCTGTTGTTGTGTCCTCAGTCGTCGCTGTAGTTGTTTCTTCGGTAGCTTCGGTCTCAGGTCCTACACAATTAAATGCGACTTCAGATAAGCTAGCCGAGTTGTCAGGGATGTATTGAGCAATTTTAGTGTTTTTCTGACATTCAATCTTTGCCAATTCATAAGCGGAGGCGAATTTATCTGGAGGGCCGCCAACGATGACTTTATCAGGTGTGGCGGATTTAATTGATGGTTCATTACTACAAGCAGCAATCAATAGGATAAAACAAGCAATGGCAAATAATTTACTACTTCGAATGTACATATATCTCGACCACAATCTATTTTAAGGAATTGAATTCAAGTTCAACTTTTTCATAAGATTGCTGAGAAGTAAAGCCTCTTATGAAGTTGCTAGTGTGATTTATTAAAAGTACTGCTCTTACTTACTGTAATATAATCATCACGAGCGAGTTATAATCAATAATATTGAATTTTTAAATAGGAACGAGGATGTCATGAAAGTAGTTAGTCTATTAATGTTGTTTACCCTGACGGTATCAGCCGCAGAATTTGAATCTTTCGATGATATCCCTGAAGACGTAAAATCTGTTACCGCGGTAATTCCAATATTTAGTCAAAAGATTTCTTTTAATTTACCGACCGACTGGAAGACAGCATTTCAAGATGAACGTTCTGGCGCTTTTCTGATCGAATTTATTCCAGAAGACGAAATTCTCGATAACTGGCAAAACCTGTTTACGATTCAGGGGTTTGAGAAATTAGCGGATAAGACGAAACCAATAGATTTTTTAGATGGATTAGCACAGCGCTTAAAAGAGTCATGTGGGCAGTATTCTGTCTATGAGCAATTAGGCCATTTGACGATTTCAAAGCATAAGGCATTTGCTGCCATCATGGGATGCTCAAATTCACTTGACGCTAAAAACGGTTCAGCAAAGAAAAGTAAAAGTGAGCTTGGTTATTATATCGCCATACAGGGCCAACAAGATTATTACCTCATCCATAAGTCAGTTAGAGGCGATTCGTTTGATAAGGGCAATATGCCCATTAACCTAAATAACGCAGACGATTATTTAGCGGAGTTCGTGCCGATTGAATTATGTCAGCTAGATGGTGAAAAGCACGAATGTAATAAGTAATAATATTTATATGCTAGATGAACTAGATAGATTCTTGGATACAGAACATCATTAATTAGTAAATAAAGAAAATAGAATTATTTATTGTTAAATTCAATCAATGATGACTAACTCATTTGCGAGTTCATCTTTGTCTCCATCTTTAATGGGAAAATGTTCCGTAAGTAATTTTCCTGAAAGATTAATGCCTTCAACTATACCGCTGGTATATTTCTTTTCTTTAAAGTCTTTAATAATGGCGTCGCAAATATGTTGCCAGTCAGGATGTGTTAGTTTTGCGCTGATACCATCGTCGCCAACTACCTTGACTTGATGTTCGTACAGCGAGATATAAATCAAGATACCTGTACTATCCTCAGTGTTACGTAATCGATTGTGTTGAAAAGCTTCTGCTGCCGCTCGCTCGACTTCTTCTTCCATTTCTTTTTTTGTAATGAAAGTCGAACGTAGTACTGGGCAAAGGTGTGTCAGAAGTACACCAATGATAAAACTCAAGAATATCGTCAACAGGATAGCCGTCAGTTCAAAATTAAAACTACTCCAGCCGTCAGTTGGGGTGTTGTTATGAAATAGAGTCCAGCCAATGGCAACACAGAGTAATGAAAATATTAACCCGAAGATGTCTTCCGCGCGGTCGTATCGACCAGATGCACTAGCGATAACCGGGATAATCTCTCCGGATGTATTTTCTTCAGCTTGCATAATCGCTTGTTTAATCGCATCGCGATCAGCTTCTGAGAAGAGCTTGCTTGCTTTAAGAATGCCTACCATGACCCTGATGCGCCTCCACCGCCGGAAGAACCACCACCGAAGCCGCCACCTGAACCACCGGATGATGCGGCGGTTCGTAGTATGAAAAATAATAATATTCCTATAGCAACTATTAATGCCCAGGCCCAACCACTACGTCCGGTCTTAAATAAATTAATAATCAGCATCACAAGCAAGATTACTCCGATGATAAGTGCAGGAAGAAACCACCATGGTGCAGTCGGTTTAGGTAACGCTAATCCGCGCGCCATTGCATCCAGACCACGAATGCCATCTAGTATGCCTAATGAATATTCATCTCTTTTAAATTGCTTGATGATCAGATTATCCATGATGTCTTGTGCAGAACGATTATGTGAATGCCCCCAGTCAGCACCAAGTTCGATACGCGCTCTGCGATCACCTCTGGATACTAATAGCAAGATACCGTAGTTACGTTCTGGAGAACCAATTCCCCATTCATTAAACAGAGCCGTCGTGTAGGTTTCGATCGTTTGGCTACTGGCTTCGTAGCTTGCAAGTGAACCAATAGTAACTATAAATATTGGTATGTTTTCTTCAGACAATAACTTTGATGCAATCGAATTGATCTCTGCTCGATCTTCGGTTGAAATCAAACTAGCCTTGTCGACAAAAAAATCAGTTTCAGGTGGTTTGTCTGGAAAGTTAACAGCGAAGCTACTGGAACAGTAGAACAACAGGAATAAGATAAGAGTCACAGACTTGAATTGTATTGTGCGATGACGCAATGATTTATCCTCTGTCCCGATGAGTTTACAAAAACAAGATATCACAGTTTAGTCGAACAATTATAGTGATTAAAGGGAACAAGGCAAAAGGGGTATAAATGTCCGATGGTGATCTAGGTCTGCTTCTTTAAATTAACCCAAAAACTAGTATAGTAAATCAAAGGAGTTGACCTTGTAACCTCTATATAGAGCGGAACGTAATCATGTTAACGATTGAGTCATGCGACATTCCTTGCAATGCGTTGTTAGGTAAATATATTAAGAGTTGTACTTATACGGATTGCTATGTGACAGATATCGCAAGCACAGTGACACACGTGCAGTATGTTATCGCTTTTTACACGACTCTGATATTTAAGTTGGAGCGCTTGATTCTGAAATTAGCTATTTCTCGACCGAGTACAGATGCTCAAGTGGCGCAATTAGCAACAGGTACACTTGATGAATTTGCTGCTTGGCATGTGGAAGACCGTTGTGAAAATCAATTGCTATTATGTGATTTCAAAAGTCGTACTCGGTCTTGGCTAATGGTTGTTCCAATTATCGAAGGTAATCATGTACGCACGCGGTTATATTTTGGATCAGCGGTTGTTCCTGTCGTAAATCCCAAGACAGGTGAGTATTCTCTTGGCTTTGTTTATCGAGCCCTGCTCGGATTTCACAAACTATACTCGGTAGTGCTTCTCTATGGGGCTAAATGTCGTCTGGAATCTTTACTCGCTAACAATCAAAAAAACGAGTTCTGAAAAGACTATTACGAATAAGAAAAGAAACTCGCAGACTCGTTTTTATGTCTAGGCTATTGAATCCATTAGATTTATATTCCAATTAGATAACTAACCGAAGTTTATAAGCCCTGATTAGCGATAGCGCTATTGGTGTGTGGTCCTATCATTTCAGATATTTATGAATTGTTAAGAAATTTTATATTCGGCCGATACATCTCTTTGAATAATAGGTGATCTAGTTCAATTATTTAGCTAAGGGACATTATCAACCGTTAACATATGGGATTGTATATAGATGACAGCTTGCGAAAAGATAACATGGCTTGAAGAAAGCGTTATAGATATTCCTGACGCACCTATTTGTATTGGTGTTGGTAAAGAGTTGTTGGAAGGTGCTGAAATTAAACTCCATTTAATTAGTGGAGATGTAAAATTTGGTACATTAAGTTCTCTGGATGGTGCTCAAAAGAATATTCACTTTATGTCTTCCGAAGATCAAAAACGGGAAACTCTGGAATTTGATAAATGTCGGTATGTTTTATTTTTATCAGAGCTTTTATATATAGGTGAAGATGCTCCGATCGAATTTCCTATGAAAATTGATTCTCATACCCAAAAACAACCTTATACAATAAATCTTGTTGACGGAGAAAGTTTAGGCGGCGATTCAGCTTACACAAGTATTGACGACATCGGTCTTCATGTTTTTAAAGTGGTTGATGAAAATTATGTTACAAGATTATTTATCCCTAAAGATATCATAGTTGATTTTGATGTAGGCCAACAAATAGGTACTATCCTAAAAGAATCTGAGAGCGTAACTGATGATGACCTTAAACAAGGGTTAGATGCACAAAATGTTATACGCAATAAACCGTTGGGTGAATATTTAAAAGACAAGGGTATTGTTAACGAAGATGATCTGGAAAGAGTTCTAGCGAAACAAAAGAATAACTTCGAATTTCCGAAAGTAAGGTTGGGTGAATTATTAATTTCCGAGGGATTGATCTCAGATCAAGAATTGGATGAAGCATTGGGATTACAAACTAACAATAGACAACGTCGTCTCGGAGACATACTCGTTGATATTGGTGCGACTACAGAAGGGGCAGTTCACGCTGCGCTAGCTAAAAAACTTGGTTTGCCATTTATTAAATTAAAAGAATTCAACGTCAATGTAGAAGTGCTTCAATATCTGCCCTCGAATATTGCAAAAAAAGAGAAAGTGATGCCGTTGATGATGTGCGGTAAACGACTTGTGGTAGCAATTCCTGATCCGACGCAATCCGATATTCGTCAGTTATTGGGATTTGTAACTAGTCATTCAATTGAAATTGTAGTGTCAACACCGACTGATATTGAATGGGCAATTAATCAATACTACGGCGATAATTTTGATCTAAATATCCATCAGATTGAATCTTCAGAGCAATTTAACCATACCGAAGTAAAAGAAAGCGGAAATGATCTCGAAAAAATGGCTAATGAACGGCCTATAGTTCGCTTAGTTCATAATCTCTTACTTGAAGGTATTAAGCGTGGTGCTTCCGATATTCATATCCGACCATTGTCCACTGGTGTGCAAGTTCTCTTTAGGATTCACGGGAAACTCATCTTAATCAAAAACTTTGGAAAAAGTTTACTGCCAGCAATTATCAGCAGGATAAAAGTCATTGCGAGAATGGATATTGCGCAACGGCGTCTGCCTCAGGATGGGCGGATTCAAATAACCTCGGGTGACGAAAAAATTGATATGCGCGTATCCACGATGCCGACTATTGAAGGCGAAAGCGTTGTTGTTCGGTTATTGGCTAATGCCGCGACGTTAAAACCCATAAAAGATCTAGGTTTTAACGAAAATGATACTAATGCACTGCAAGAACTGCTGCATCGTGGAGCTGGTATGATTTTAGTAACTGGACCGACAGGTTCAGGTAAATCAACGACATTGTATTCTGCATTAAATGTTTTGAAACAAATGAATGTAAATATCATTACGGTTGAAGATCCTGTTGAGATTCGCATGGATGGCCTAGAACAAATACAAGTGGCACAAGAATGTGATCTAGGCTTTGGACGTGCACTGAGAAATATATTACGACATGATCCCGATGTGATTATGATTGGCGAGATAAGAGATGAGGAAACAGCAAATATTGCAGTCAAGGCAGCTCAGACAGGTCACTTGGTTTTGAGTACATTACATACCAATAGCGCAGCTGATACGATTGTAAGATTGAAGGAAATGAATGTTGAACCATACATGATTGCTTCATCATTACTAGGCGTAATCGCACAAAGATTGATTACTAAAAATTGTGAGGATTGTAGGACAGTCGAAGAAGTTTCCATGGTTGTAAGACAATTGCTAGGTCTTGGAGAGGAAGAAGAGTTTTTCGTAGGTCAGGGATGTGATAGTTGTGGTAACACAGGTGTTTCTGGAAGAATACCTGCGTATGAATTTTTACAAGTTTCGGAAAGCTTGCAACAAAATATTTTGTCAGGTGCCTCTACAATAGAGTTAAAACAAACGGCAGAATCATGGGGTATGCAATCACTTGTAGAATGTGCTTTGAAAAATGCGAAAAAAGGAGATACTCCAATTGCAGATGTTCATCGAATTTTAACTACTTAAGCAATCTGGTCGTAGTCAGTTACTTCGCATGATTAGTTTTCTCTATAGCGCTCTACTTTAAAGGGGATATTAACACCGCCTATTATTGTTTCACCTATATCAGGGCCTTGATAAACGCGTATTGTGAAGTCTTTTTCGTTATTGTAATACAATGCAGAATACTTAAGCCAGAAACCTAAATCTCGTTTTATTATTCTTGATTCATCCACCTCCCAGCCAGATGGGTTTTCAGGGCAGTATGATTTTGAATTGCATTCATCATGAATAAGCTGGGCTGCACTGGTTGCTTGTTCAAGGGCAATCTTGTAAGTCCATTGAGATATAGCGAGAATAAACATAAAAATAATTATCGTTAGTAAAGGTCTAACAAGGTAATACTTTCTTTTTTTTAACTTAAAAAGTTTTACAAGGATTGAAAGAGCACTGATTAATACAGGCAGTATAAATATACCTGTCAGGTAAACTAAAGCAGTGCCTTTATCCGTAGTAAATAAAACACATAACATAAGTATCGGTGGAATGACTTGATAAAGCCAATGCTTTACACCGTATGTTTTGTTGTCATCTATATTTGAATTCACATCAGCATCTCAATAAATATTAATGAATTAAAATAATTATATTACAGCGCAAACAAGAACTTGATAATACTAAACCTAATATGATTATAAAGTAGAAAATATAAAACACTTACTATTTATTAGGTCAGAAATGTTCTATCTTATGTGGTGACATTAAAATTCCGGGGAGAATTTTATGCAATGCCCTGACTGCGATAATGAGCTTGCACCTATCTTTTATGAAGAGGTCAATATTCATTTCTGTTCTGGATGTAAAGTTTAATAAGGAACTTGATAAGACATCGAAGTATTTGTTGTTAGGCGCACTATTTCTAATTGACTTTTTACACTTTGAAAACAATTATAACTAGGGGTTCGACCAGGAAATATATAGAGAAGCACATTAATATGAAAAACCTTATTTTTATTATAATAGCTATCATTGCCAGTGCCATTTATTATCTGGGTAATGACCCGTCAGCAGGATTTGTTAAGCCAGTTGCAGCAGCAGGACAACGCACGGGTAGTGGAATCAAGAAGTACGAGTTCACAGAGTTGTTTGACCAAAACAAGACATTCTCTAAGCTGGCAAAAAAGGATTATTACACGGTTATAGAAGGCTATATTGATACCTGCACAATCTGTAAAAGATTGGAGTCTGATTTCCCGAAATTTCTGAAACAACGTAAAGACGTTATTATTCGTAAGGTGCATTTTCCTGAAGGGGGTGTTAGTCAATCGTTTAGCGGAAGTACTCAGGAAGAAATGATGCAACAAGTTGCCGAATATCATGAGCGCCTTGGTAGATATAATTTTAATCATGTTGTTAAGACAGATACTGAGTATCGCTTATCTGTTTGCGGCACACCGCATGTCGAGATCTATGGTCCGGATAAGAAGTTAATCGCTACAGATAAATGTGGTGAAAAGAACCTTAAGACCGGGCTAAATTATCTAAGGAACTGGATTAAATCTGAGTCCTAGAATGTCAGGAAACTTTAATTTTAAATTATTTTAATAAAAAAACATTATCATTTTAGTGTTAACGTATAATACTTTTTCAAGCAGCGAAATCTCAACATGTCTAATACTATTACCTGGTACTTTGATTTCATTTCTCCCTTTGCCTACTTGCAGCAAGTACGTCTACAGGAATTTCCAGAAAATATAACAATCCAATCACATCCCATTTTATTTGCCGGTTTATTGAATCATTGGCAGCACAAGGGGCCGGCTGAGATTCCTACAAAACGACTCTTTACCTATCAACATGTTGTCTGGTTGGCAAAGCGGCAGGGCGTAGAATTGCAGATGCCGCCAGCACATCCCTTTAGTCCATTACGGCCATTGCGTTTGGCTATTGCGATGGGAAATGATATTGGCGTGATCGCAAAGATCTTTAACTATATCTGGCATGATGGTCTTTCTGTTGATGACGATACATCATGGTATGAATTTGTTTCCTCGTTTGATATTGATGATCCTGATAAATTTATCAATCAAGCTGAGGTAAAACAGCAATTGCGAGAAAATACTGAAGCGGCAATTGAAGCCGGTGTGTTTGGTGTGCCTACAATTATTGCTGACGGTCATTTGTTCTGGGGTAATGATGCAACGGATATGTATCTTGATTATCAACAAAACCCTAAATTTTATGCTGATCCACAATTAAAATTTATCGATACAATTCCAGAAGCGGCTAGCAGGCGTTAATTCTTTTTATTAAGTCACCGAATCAAATAAGAATAAAACAGATAATTGATTACTCTAATGTCATCAGATGAATTAATCGTTGTAAATAAACATCTCCGTAAGATTGCCAAACGGGCTATGAATCCCTTAGGCGGCGTTGAGAGTAAGCGAGCATTAGTTGATGAATATGCGGCAGCCCACCCATCTATCCTCGAAGTGAATGCGGAAGTCACCCCGGTGTCATTTAATAAATTTCAAGGTGAATGGGTAAGTACCGATACATCCGATCCAGATAGACGTATTTTGTATCTTCATGGTGGCAGTTGGATGGCGGGGCGAGTTGAAAAATACCGTCCACACATTGCCAGAATAGCTGCTGCTACAGGTTGTGTCGTATTAGCGATCGATTATCGTTTGGCGCCTGAAAATCCTTTCCCGAAAGGACTGGAAGATTGTGTGACGGCGTATGAGTGGATGCATCGAAATGGACCTGAAAACAGTAACGCTGGAAATGCATCCTTTATAATGGGTGATTCTGCTGGTGGTAATCTCACTTTAGCAACATTGCTCGTATTAAAAGACAGACAAATTGATATGCCAGACGCTGCTGTTGCGCTATCACCCGCAACGGATATGAGTTGGTCTTCACCTTCTATAAAAACAAATGCTAAATCAGATGTCGCATTGAATGCGAAATTAATGCCCATGGTTTCCTATGGTTATCTACAGAAAAAAGTTGATCCGAAAACACCTTATGCATCACCATTATTTGGTGATCTAGAAGGATTGCCACCGCTATTGTTGCAAGTGGGAGATACAGAGATTCTGCTTGATGATGCTGTTGGCTTTGTTGACAAAGCACAAGCAGTTGGTGTCGATGCAACCATAGAGGTTTATCCTGACATGCCACATGTCTTTCAGGCTTTCGCTCCTTATCTGTCCGATGCAAATACGGCCCTAGATTCCATTGGCTGCTTTATTAAACAAGAAAGAGAAGCTATAAAATAACTACCTATAATAGTTAGTCACGATTAAATATTTATTGTTTTATGATACGACACAACAAAACATCGAAAATGAGGAACATTAAAATGCAAAAAAATTATACAAAAAATGGAATAGACGTATTTATACAACAGCTTGCTAGTCCTAAAGTTATTGTATGTAAATGCTTATTATCATTTTGATTGTGTGTTTTATATTTAATGAATATGACGTCTGCTTTAGCTGATGATGAAATAGGAAATAACGCTAATAGCAAAAGTGATACTGGAATTAAATATGAGGCGCGAAGTATTGGGACACAGTATTTAAATAACAAAAAAAGTGATGTCATCATCAAGGTGTTGGTTGAACAGAGTAATTTGGGCACATCAGAATTGGAGATAGGGGAAATATTTCTCCCTGCTGGATTAAACTCAGCTGTTCACTCGCATGGTGCTATCGAAATCTTCTATGTTTTATCAGGACAATTAGAGCATGTCGTTAATGGTAATAGTCATTTACTTAAACCAGGCATGATCGGAATTGTTAGACCAGAAGATACTGTTTCACATAAAGTGCCGGATGATGAAGACTGTCGCGCATTAGTTATCTGGGCACCAGGTGGTGAGATAGAACGTATTAAGAAAAATTACAATATACGACCAATAGACTAAATAAATTCTAGAAAAATAATACTCAGCACAAATTGAATTAAGCTAATTCTAATTATTTAGTTTATCTAACTCCTCTGGAGATGTCTTTTTCCAGGCATCTGTTGCCTCCATGCGTTGATACCAAGTCTTAATGTTTGGATAAGGTTCCAATGGTACTTTCCCAGGAGTTGCATACATCAATATTGCACCGAGCGAATAATCGGCTAGGGTAATATTTTCACCGGTGACAAAAATTCGTGACTCAAGCTGTTGTTCCAATACAGGTGCATAAGTATGAAATTCAACTTCGGCTTGTTCGACAACAGCAAGATCGGGTTCACCAATGTTAAATGTGGGCTTGGCAAAATTCTCCCACGCCATGGCGCCGATGGCTTTACCAAAATGCGCTTGATCCCAACTTTGCCAACGCATGATGTCTGCGCGTTTCTTTGAATCCTTTGGAAATAACTCATTTTCAGATCCTTTTGATGCGAGGTATTGCATGATTGCAGTTGATTCCCACAGATTGAAATCACCATCTTCTAAAGCGGGGACTTTTGCATTTGGATTGATTGCAAGGTAACTCTCACTACGTAATTCTTCACTAAATGGCACTAACGATTTAACATCAAGCTCTAATCTTAAATGATTAACAACGGCCATTACTTTACGGCAATTTGGTGAGGCGTTAAAAATATACAGTCTCATTATTATTTCCTTGAATTAGTCATATGAATATTTTGGTCCCCAGTCGGTTCCGCGGCCATCTGGGGTCATATCAAACAGATTCCATAAAGGCCAAACTGGATCAGCGTGCCTTGGGTGTTGGCCTTCTTCAGATGGCGCATAGAGCAATTCAGTGTTGTAAAAATGTGAAATGACATCATCTGTTTTAATAAAGACGTTAATAGCGGGCATTTGTCCCCAATCTCGGTTCTCTGCAAAATAATCTGCGTTGTAACTGTTATTGTTAGATGATAGCAATCGCAAGTTATGCCAGCTTCTAGCTGAGGCCCATGTCCTTATTTTTTCAATAGGTGCTTTGGCAACAACAGCAAAATTGACTCGATCCATAACATGAGGGGCAATCCCATTAAAGCTATCTAATATTGAGGTACATGCGGGACAGGGTGTTTCTGATTCTGGGCCAAACATAAAGCTATAAATGATCAGACTATTCTTACCTTCTGTAAATAATTCAGAGAAGCGAGTTTGTTTAATGCTGCTGTTATCTGATAGATCAATCGTACCTTCTTCGAAGACGTAATTTTCTTTCAATGTTCCCCCCAGAGGTAATGCCCTTCTCAACGAGGCGATGTCTTCAAGTTTTTTTCGTAGTTTTATCTCTTCATTTAGTAATTCATCTCGTTTTTTCCTGTATGCATTACTTTCGTTTGGGAAGTGGTTTTGATGTATGTTACCCATAAGCTTTCCTTACATTTAATTTGATAAGTTCAAACTAGTTTTCGAGACAGGTATCAAGTCGAGCAAGGCAACCTTGCCAGCCTTTATTATGTTCTTTTCGTGATTCTTCATTTGGAATTCGTTCTTGTAAAAGTTTCATGGTTGTAGAATTACCTTCATCAATAAAATCCAGAGTAATTAACATCTCTGCACTATCTTCATGGCATTGCCATTTCCACGTAAAAATTAATTGTTCATTGGGAATAATAGAAATGTATTCACCACCTACAATGTACTCCTCGCTATTTTCATTGATCATTTTGAATAAATAACGTCCACCAACTTGTAAATCCAATTCAAGTACTTCAGTTGTCATTTTATCGGAGGGTGCAAACCATTTGCTCAGCGCTTCTGCACTTGTCCACGCCTTAAAGACGTTAGTTCTTGGAGAATCGAAAGATCGCTCTATTAGTAATGTGTGTTCTTCGTTTTGTGGCTTTATTGATTTACTCACGTTTAGAGTCTTCTAAATATTGTGCGAGTGAATCCAATCTGGAATCCCAGAACTGTTTGTAATAAGAGATCCAGTCTGCAGCTGCACCCAGTGGCGCCGCTTCTAAGTGGCAGCGATGGATTCGGCCATCTATTTCTCTTTTTAATAAACCGGCTTTTTCTAATACTTTCAGGTGTTTTGATATGGCCGGTAATGACATTAAGTAAGGTTCGGCTAATTGCTTAACAGTAATATCACCTTCCGCGAGCTGGGCTAAGATGGCCCGGCGAGTAGGATCAGCGAGCGCGGAAAAAACAGTATCTAATGACGAAGAATTATAGTTAACCATATGGTTAACTATATCGATATAAGATAATCTGTCAATTAAAATATACTACATGCTCTGTGCCACTATAATGATGAGATAAGCGTATGGGTTTCTTCTATAATCATCGCCTTTTCATTCGAGATAAAATCAGGAGTTCAGATGCCTAAAGCGAGTGACCTTAAACGGGGAATGGTGATTGATATTAATGGTATCCCCTATGCCGTAAAAAATGTTGATGCAAAGAGTCCTACTTCTAGAGGCGCAACGACCCTTTATAAAATTCGTTTCAAGAACCTTCAATCTGGACAGAAATTGGACGAGTCTTATAAAAGTGACGATTTACTTAAAGAAGCCGATTGTGTGCGCGTACCGGCGCAGTTTTCATATAAGGATGGTGACAATATCATCTTTATGAACTCCGAAGACTACTCTCAATACGAAGTAAGTGAAGATGATGTAGAAGACCTGATGGGTTACGTCACAGAAGGGTTGGAAGGTTTGACAGCATTGATCATGGATGGTGTGCTATTAAGCATTGAATTGCCCCAGTATGTGGATATGGAAATTGTTGACACCGTGCCAAATATTAAAGGCGCCACAGCAGCAGGTAGGACTAAGCCTGCCACGCTAACGACAGGTATAGAAGTGCAAGTGCCTGAGTATATGGAGATTGGTGAGATAATCAGGATCAATACCGCAACCGGGAAATTCATGTCTCGCGCTTAATGAAATTTACTAGTGTAAAATATCAATATTAAATATCTTAAGTTTAACAGGAGAGCAGTATGTCAAATGAAGGTTATCATGAACCGATAGGAGAGCTGACGGACGAAACGCGTGATATGCATCGCGCTATTACCTCGCTGATGGAAGAACTGGAAGCAGTAGATTGGTACAATCAGAGAGTTGATGCTTGTAAAGATGCTGAATTAAAAGCAATTCTTGCGCATAATCGCGATGAGGAAAAAGAGCATGCCGCAATGGTTCTGGAATGGATACGCAGACAAGATCGAACAATGGATAAAGAATTGAAAGACTATCTATTTACCGATAAACCAATAGCGCATAAATAGAGATATAAACGATAACGTAATAAAAAGAACTAATTTGAATGTGCAGCAGATCCTATATTCACGTTTTTTTTCTAACGGGACTATTCATGATGACTTCTTCCTGTGCTGGTCAACGAGAAATGATTAAGGATGATATGACTTGTCCAGATTCCCCCAATTGTGTCTCTAGTCTGGCTAGTGATTCTACACACTTTATTGCGCCATTAACCTTTAACGATCAACCAGAAGCAGCGATGCAACGACTCAAGGATGCAATATTGTCAGAAAAACGGGTGACGCTAGTCAAGGAGCAGACTAACTATCTTCATGCTGAAGTACGCAGCCTTATATTCAGGTTTGTAGACGATGTTGAGTTTACATTAGTGCCAGAGCAAGGTGTGTTTCAGCTACGTTCATTTTCCCGTGTTGGTTACAGTGATTTCGGCGTTAACCGTCGCCGTATTGAGAGAATTCGACAATTATTTCAAAAATAAGAACAATGGCAAACGCCCAGTCTTTGTTAAGGCAATAAATATTAGAAAGAGTTTCTCTTGAGTAAGTTAAAAATAATTCCTCATCAATCTTTGAAGTGGTCATGTGCTTTTTTATGTGTCTGTATTTCTGTATGTATAGCGTTTCCGCTAGAGAGTAAGGAGCAGAGAGGTGTATCCCTTTTGGTATTTCAGGAGCATGCCCTGAATGAAAAAATTTATGATATTAAAAATAGTCGATTTATAAATAAAGCCAATTTGCTAGGTAGTCTCATAGGAAGTAAATATATTTTATTGGGAGAAACGCACGATAATATTAAGCACCACGAAAACCAGGCTTGGGTGATAAATGAGTTAGCAAGGCAATCGTTTTCCACCAGTGTGTCATTTGAAATGATCGACGACACACAGGCTGAATTCATTGCGGATAAAGACATCAAGACTTCTAAAGATTTGATTACGTTATTAAACCATTATAAAACAGCCTGGCAATATGAAGACTATTACAAAGTATTGTTTGATAGTGTTTTACGGGCTGGACTTAAAATTCTCCCAGCAAATATAGAACGGCAAGAGCTTTATGATTTTATACGACATAACAAGAACGGTTTACCGAACGAAACTGAAAAGTTAATGGCCGAAGTTTCATTAACACCAGAGATGGAAAATAATTTACGAAAAGATATTATCGAATCTCATTGTGGGATGATAGATCAAGAATCAGCAGAACCAATGATGAATGGTCAGCGGATTCGTGATGCAACTATGGCATTAAGTCTGTTGAATGCAGATGCTGATAGAAGAGTACTTATTGCTGGCCGCGGACATGTGCGTAATGACCGTGGCGTGCCCGTGTACCTATCTTCGCAAGACAAAGACGCAAAGATCATAACGATTGCATTGTTTGAAGTGGAACAAGACAATGTTGATATTGCGTCATATCTAATACACTGGGACGCCATGAAATTACCCTTTGATTATGTTTGGTTTACTGCTCGTGCAGTGAGAGAAGATCCTTGCCTTTCTTTTAAGAAAAAACATAAGTAGTAATTATTAATTATGACTAAAGCCGATACTGTAGTCGTACTGGATTTTGAGACTACAGGTCTTTCTCCTGACTATGGTGACCGTGCGATAGAGATTGGGGCAGTACGAATTGAGGATGGAAAAGTTGTAGCTCGTTTTCAGGAGTTAATGAATCCCGGACGGCGTATCGATGGTTTCATTGAAGACTATACGGGAATAACTAATTGCATGTTAAAAGATGCCCCTCCTTGTATAGAGGTAATGCATCAATTTGCTGATTTTATTAAGGGTTATAATCTGGTTGCCCACAATGCTTCATTTGATAAGCGTTTTCTTGATGCGGAGTTGGCCAGAATATCCCGAACCTACACAGGGCAATTTGCATGTTCTCTATTAACAGCAAGACGAATCTATCAAGACTCTCCTAATCATAAATTAGGTACCTTAGTAGATTATATAAACATTCCAACAGACGGTGTTTTTCACCGAGCTTTATACGATTCAGAAATGACTACGAAATTATGGTTGGCGATGCTAGAAAATATTACTCAACGATACGCTATAGACCCCGTTCCGTTTATGCTAATTCAAAAACTATCAAAAACTCCCAAGAATAAAATTCGTAATTTCTTACAGCAGTGGTAATGAAGGAAGAACCTTGCTTTATTTAACGTAAATAATTTGTCGCCGTTTTTGAAGAAGAAAGCTTTTCTACCTATGTCCAAGGATTGGGAAATATCTAAAATAATACGGTGAAGCTGATAAATAGCACTATATTTCCGAGATTGTTGAATTTTAATAGCGTTGTATTACTATATAGCTAAGTTTGGATATAAATTAGAATTATGTCAGACACCAATACAGACGAAAATAGAGATGGATCTGTGGTTAGAGAGCCACTCACTCCTATGCCTTCCGTCAACGCGCTTACTTTTGATGACCTCAAGGCTTGTCTGAGCAACGGAATATCAGATTTTCGTAAGGCCACAATGTTTGGTTTATTTTTCGGTGGTGTCTTTGCCCTTGGCGGGATATTTATTATTCAATCCTTACTAGTTTGGAAAAAAATCTGGATGATCTATCCAGTAATGATTAGCTTCCCGTTAATTGGTCCATTTGCAGCTGTAGGTCTTTATGAAGTCAGTCGTCGATTACAGTCGGGGCAACCATTAGCCTGGAATGAGGTACTCTCGGTAGTGTGGAATCAAGCCAGTCGCGAATTACGTTGGATGGCTTTTGTAATGTTATTCGTCTTTTGGATTTGGATGTATCAGGTCCGGCTCCTCATCGCGCTCATTCTTGGGCAAATGTCATTTTCTACTTGGAACGAATTTTTTGAGATCGTTGCCTTTACACCACAGGGCTGGACTTTTGTAATAGTTGGTCACGTAGTGGGTGCGTTCTTAGCGCTATTTCTATTTTCGATAACTGTAGTTTCTTTTCCCATATTATTAGAGCGTGATATAGATTTTATTACAGCCATGATTACGAGTGTTAGCACGGTGTTTAAAAGCCCCATTGTAATGCTCTCATGGGGTGTTTTCGTTACTCTCGCGGTAATGGCATCGTTTATTCCAGCATTTTTAGGTTTGCTTGTTGTATTACCCGTGCTTGGGCATACAACATGGCATATTTATAAAAAGGCGGTGGTTTGATCGAATTAAAATTGAAATGATTTCAGCCAAAATTGGTATAGATGATCGTTTCGCTATTCCTGATAATGAGATTGAACTTACTCCCATCCGTGCACAGGGAGCAGGAGGTCAAAATGTAAATAAAGTCTCTTCCGCGATTCATTTGCGATTTGATATTAATGCCTCTTCACTCCCTGATGCTATAAAAAAACGACTTTCAGAATTACGTGATCGGCGTATTACTAGTGAAGGTGTTGTCATAATTAAGGCTCAGCAGTTTCGAACTCAAGATAAGAACCGGATAGATGCGCTTGAGCGCTTAGAGGAATTAATTAATGTCGCCTCAGTTGTGCAGAAAGTAAGACGGCCTACTAAACCGAGTAAGAATGCCAAGAAAAAGCGGATGGATAGTAAAACTCAGCGCGGGAGAACAAAGTCATTACGGGGAAGAGTATCGGATTCCTGACTTCGGCCTGACTGAAAGGATAAAAGTTTGCTGATGGTTGATTTGGATCAATTGTCCGAGCTAATAGCCAATTTAAAATTCAACATGGATAAGTAAGATTCTGTTAATTCTATTCGTAATTCTAATAGGCTCTACCAAATTGACGGGTAGAAGAGTAAAGTTATATATGTCAATTTTAAAGGGCTAAAACCCCTAATATAATAAGAAATAATCATAATTTTAATATATCAACACAGTAATAAATCAGGAGAGGGAAAATGGCAAGAGTTGCATTGGTGACAGGCGGTTCACGCGGTATTGGCGAAGCAATCAGTATTGCACTAAAAGATCGAGGTTATACCGTTGCTGCAAACTATGCAGGTAACGATAAAAAGGCAGAGGAATTTACAAAACAAACAGGAATTGCCACCTATAAATTTGATGTTGGTGATTTTTCTGCTTGTGAAGAAGGGATCAAAAAGATTACAGCTGAGCTTGGGCCTGTAGAGGTTTTGGTTAACAATGCGGGTATTACACGCGATACAACGATCAATCGAATGGATGTTGATCAATGGGAAGATGTAATTAGGACAAACCTGTCATCGTGTTTTAATTTGAGTCGATTGGTCATAGAACATATGCGCGAGGTAGGTTTTGGCAGGATTATCAATATTGGTTCTATCAATGGACAAGCCGGTCAGTATGGACAGGTTAATTATGCCGCTGCTAAATCAGGTATACATGGTTTTACCAAGGCATTAGCACAAGAAGGTGCGGGTAAGGGAATTACGGTTAATGCAATCGCACCAGGCTATATTGATACTGAAATGGTGCGCGCTGTTCCTGAAAACGTACTTGAAAAGATTATTGCTAAAATACCGGTTAAAAGATTGGGTAAACCAGAAGAGATCGCTGAAGGTGTTTGTTTTCTTGCAAGTGATAATTCTGGCTTTATTACTGGTTCAACACTAAGTATCAATGGTGGACAACATATGTATTGATGAGTAATGCAAGCTTGCTTGTTATTGCTTCATTGAAACAACAGTTTAAATATAAGATGAGAAGATTGCTTATTAAGCATCTTTCAATTCAAGATGGTTGTTTGTGATTTTACGTAAAACGTTTTTTTATCTTATCTTTGTATTACCAGCCTCCGTTGCAATGACGTCTTTGGTTTATGCTCATGGTGTGGCAGATGGAGATGCCACATTTATTGAGCAAGCCATAGGCGCTCAACTTATTCCTTTCATTTATCTAGGCGCTAAACACATGGTGACTGGATATGACCACCTATTATTTCTAATAGGTGTTATTTTCTTTCTCTATAAGATGAAAGACGTTGCAGTCTATGTCACGTTATTTGCGCTTGGACACAGTGTGACATTACTCTATGGTGTATTGAGTGGAACGCACGTTAATCCCTATTTCGTGGATGCAATTATCGGATTTTCTGTTGTCTATAAGGCACTGGATAATCTTGGTGCATTTAAACGTTGGTTTGGGTTTCAGCCCAACACAAAAGCAGCGGTACTTATCTTCGGCTTTTTTCATGGCTTTGGTCTAGCTACAAAATTACAAGATTTTACTTTGTCAGAAGAAGGCTTGGTCGCAAATATAGTAGCCTTCAATATTGGTGTAGAGATTGGACAATTGCTTGCTTTGGCTGCGATTTTAATCGGAATGAACTTTTGGCGAGGTAGTGATGTTTTCGTAAGGCAGGCATTTAATACCAATGTTGTTTTAATGTGTGCTGGCTTTTTACTGATGGGTTATCAACTAAGTGGTTATTTAATTACTACTTGAGGAAAGTATTGTGCATGATATTACGGATTTAAATGGTGAAGGGCTCCCCTCTAACAAAAGTCTAATAAAAGCAACTTTTGTTGCTTTTATTACGGGGTGTATTTTACTTGTCACTATAATATTACCCGCAGAGTATGGTGTTGATCCAACTGGTCTTGGACATAAATTGGGTTTAACGCAAATGAGTATTGCAAGTGAGACTAAGAGCGTGAATATAACGGTGCAATCCGAAGACCTTGAATCAGTATCTGTTAATGACCCAGTATGGAAAAGCACGGCTCCCTATCGTTCCGACACGATGACATTGACATTATTACCAAACCAAGGGGCTGAGATAAAAGCCATAATGAATAAAAATGAAAACCTTGTTTTTAATTGGGAAGTAAAGGGTGGTGTCGCTTACTTCGATATGCATGGTGAAGCACTTGATGCTGCAGGAGATGAATTCACCAGCTATTGGGAAGACGATAACGAAACTAATGCTAGAGGCGCTTTTATCGCTCCCTTTGATGGAATGCATGGATGGTATTGGCAAAATAAAGGTTCAGAACCAATAGAGGTTCATCTTTCGACTAGCGGGTTTTATAAAGAGCTGTATACGCCCTGATATTCAATGTATTTATGCCGATAATCAGCAGCCTTCATCAGGATATCCCTTGATAGTCAGGGAATATGTTTCAATCAACTCAGTGACAGGT
Source organism: Gammaproteobacteria bacterium (assembly GCA_021773215.1). Classification (GTDB taxonomy): domain Bacteria; phylum Pseudomonadota; class Gammaproteobacteria; order Eutrophobiales; family Eutrophobiaceae; genus UBA7359. Next base: position 46,775 of record JAJFKM010000043.1, on the reverse strand, counting down.
ATTCGAACAAAATCCTTATCATAAAAATCATCGACTATTATTTCGTTGTCCCAAATGACAATATCCAGATCAATTGTACGTGGCCCATTTTTATTGCCATGCTTAATCCGGTCCAGTCGTTTTTCAACAGTTTTAAGATAGGCATTAAATGTTTCAAATTCAGATTCGGTTTCTAGCCAGAATGCGCCATTTAAAAAATCAGCTTGATCTTCATAACCCCAGGGTTTGGTAACGATATAGTTAGCATTCCCCTTGAAGGTAGTTTCCGATAACAAAATATCTTTGGCTGCCTCGCAATTTTTTTGAGGCTCAATATTAGAGCCGACTGAAATAATAGTTGATATCATAAACTGTTAGTATCTATCAAAATTAAGTTCGTTAAGTTTATTCAAACTGGATAAACTCTTAATATACGCTATAAGGTAAAACACTTAATATGCAGCATTCAAAAAAAATGTCAAAAGGTACTGCGCTAGTCACTGGCGGTGCGGTTAGATTAGGAAAGATCTTTTGCGCGAGTTTGGCCAACGCAGGATATGATCTGGCTATTCATTACAACTCGTCATTCGAACAAGCCGCGGTAACAGCGGAAGAGTTTAGAGATAAGGGTGTTAACTGTGAGACCTTTCAGTTTGATTTCAGCAAGAAGAATGATGTCAGTGATTTAATTACAAATGTGCGAAAACAATTTCCAGATCTGAATGTATTAATAAATAGTGCCTCTGTCTACGATCAGGCGACTATCATGGAAACACCAGAACTAATACTTGAAAGACAGTTCAAGGTTAATTTCCAGGCGCCATACCTGTTAACGCAAGCTTTTGCGCAGCAATGTAAAACTGGCAATGTCATTAATATTATTGATAACAAGATAGCATTTAATCAGTATCAATATTCTGCTTATGTGCTATCGAAAAAATCCTTGGCTGAATTTACTCGTTTGGCTGCAGTGGAGTTAGCTCCGGATGTGCGGGTCAATGCGATTGCTCCGGGTGTAGTCTTACCTGCCAGTGTGCGTAGTCAGGATTATATTGATTGGCGTATTGACGGTATTCCGCTAAAGCACCAAGGTGAGACTGATAATATTGCTCAAGCATTACTATACTTATTAAGCAATGAATTTGTGTGTGGACAAATATTATTTGTTGACGGTGGGGAATCGCTAACGAACACGGGACAAAATTCAGCGAATCATGAATGACCATGCGATTATAAGTTTAAGGAGGCCGTATGACTGATACAAGTATTAAGGGAAGTTGTCTGTGTGGAGAGGTGGCTTATAAGATTGAAGGACCATTTAAAATATTTCAGTATTGTCATTGTTCCCGATGCAGGAAGTCTAGCGGCAGCTCGCATGCCTCGAATTTATTTGTGCCCCCTGAGCGGTTTAGATGGACTAAAGGTGAGGACTTTCTCGGACGTTATGAACACCCTGACGCAAAATATTTTGCTTCTACTTTTTGTAAGCAATGTGGTTCATCATTACCTTGGGCAGTACAAGGTGGTAAAAATATTGTTGTCACAGGGGGTACGCTGGATAATGATCCGGGTATCAGGCCAATGGCGAATATATTTTGGCAATCAAAGGCGTCATGGTTTGAAAGTACGTCCGAACTACCAACTCATGCTGAATTTCCAAAGTAAACCGTTCTAGCTGGAAAAATATTTATTGCCTGGTATCGTTGTTTGTCGTTGAAATGACTACTACATCCGTGTCATCTTTATCATTATCTGAACAAACTCTATTGCGACCAGAATTTTTAGCACGATAGAGGGCTTTATCTACATTAATTATGAATGATATTGAATTAGTCTCTTGATCTGGCGTACAAATACAAACACCTATGCTTATGGTGACAACCTTTGATACAGTTGATGATCTATGTGGTATTTGTAGATTTTCAATTGCCTTCCTGCATATTTCGGCAAGATTATAAGCGTTATCAGTGTCGGGCAATATTATTGCAAACTCTTCGCCTCCATAGCGCCAAATAGAATCTGCGGGTCTTTTCATACAGGAGCGTAATGTTTGCGCAACAGTCGTCAGACACTTGTCTCCTTCAATATGACCATAGGTGTCATTGAAAAACTTAAAAAAATCAATATCAATTATCATTAAGGCAATGGATTTTTTATTGCGTATCGCCCTTTGCCATTCTGTGACAAATACAGAGTTAAAGGACCTTCTGTTACCTATTTTTGTAAGTTCATCGGTGTTGGATATTTTATCCAGATCATAGGCAAGTTTCTTAGAGTATTCTAAATCATCTGTACGTTTTTTTATTTGTAATACGATTAATAAAAGGCACGTTACTCCCGAAAGTAATAATAAAATATAAATTATTTTCGATTGCTCAAGAATGGCTTCTGAACTTTTATTTAGATGGGTTGTGGTTTGGTTTATCAAGTCAACACCAGCCACTCTTATTTCACTACTTAATCTATGGAATAGAATTAAATTTTCCTTGTGTGACTCAAATAGAAAGTCAGAGTTGTTTGAAATTGACTTATCTTTATAGTCGATTAAGCCCATTCCCAGGTAGAGCATTTCGTTTGCAGCTTCCCGACTAGAATAAACATCGAATTTATTGTTAGTTTTCAGCTTGGACAGATTTATTTTCAATGAATCTATGCGGCTAAAAAATTTATCGCGGTCACTTTTATTGCCAAGTGTTAAGTACAGGAATAGGTGGCCTTCGGCGCGTTTAACAAAACTACTGATATCATTGGCAAGAGTGATTGTTTCCAGATGTTTGTTACTATTTGTTATGGATCTTGATAACTGGTAGGCACCGTAATAACTACTCAGTATTAAGGTGAGTAATAGAAGGAAAATGATTAACGGCCAAGTCAATAAATTCTTAATCATTGCAGTCATTGATCAGTTCTGTATTGGTATTGGTAGTGGTAGCTAATGCCTATTTAGCTATCGGCCAAATGGATAAAGTCTTTATAAGGAAAATTAACAATATCAGTCATGTATTAATTTAGCGACAGATTATATGTTCAAATATGAACATATAATTACAAATCGGGCCACTCGTCCAGATAGTAAACGTAAATCGTCTCATTTAAATATAGGAGGTTTATACAATATTTTCTGTTTATTAGTGAGAGTTAGCTGGTTTTCCTCATAGTCCTGTCTTTTTAGGTGCTGCTGATTACTAAAGTGCCTGTGTTACTATAAGAAAACAATAAAAACCTGGGGCATACACATCATGCAGCATCTCTATCGACGGATTTATGCTGATCCGGAATTCCATGAACTTGAGCTAAAACGAGGGCGTTTTAGCTGGTTACTCGCCAGTATTCTATTGATAACTTATTTTAGTTTTATATTAATTATCGCGTTTGCGCCTGAACTCTTTGCTACCCCTATCATAGAAGGGCAGATCATTACTTGGGGCATTCCAGTCGCATTATTCGTTATTCTTTTAAGTTTCGTACTCACCGGTGTTTATGTCTTTCGGGCTAACAAGGAATTTGATCGGTTGGTTAAAGATATTGTTGAACATGCCGAGAATGCCGAAAACGTTGAGAATGCCTCCGATGATTAGATCAGGCTTTCGTTTATTATCTAGTGCAGTCATGTTGTTTATGCCTGCAATACTGTTTGCTGCCGACGCAATACAAGGTGAGGTGACGCAACAGCCCGTTAATGTAACCGCTATTACGATGTTCCTGATTTTTGTAACAGGGACATTAGGGATAACTTATTGGGCGGCAAAACGCACGAAAAGCACCAAGGACTTTTATGCCGCAGGTGGCTCGATTACTGGTTTTCAAAATGGACTAGCTATTGCGGGAGATTATATGTCTGCCGCATCGTTTTTAGGAATATCTGGATTGGTATTCGCAAGTGGTTTTGATGGACTTATATATTCCATTGGTTTTTTAGTCGGCTGGCCGATTATCCTATTTCTGTTAGCTGAACGGTTAAGGAACCTTGGAAAATATACCTTTGCTGATGCGGTAAGTTATCGTTTAAAACCATTGCCGATACGTAGTTTATCTGCATGCGGAACTTTAACGGTTGTCTTGTTGTACCTGATCGCCCAATTGGTCGGTGCTGGCAAGTTGATACAAATATTATTTGGCCTCGAATATCATTTTGCCGTTGTAATCGTCGGCATACTTATGATTTTGTACGTTACCTTTGGGGGAATGTTGGCGACAACATGGGTGCAGATCATAAAGGCTGTATTGTTATTACTGGGTGCTAGTTTCATGGCTATTGCCGTGATGTATCAAATGGATTTTTCTTTCGAGACATTATTTGTCAGAGCTGTTGAAGTACACAAGAGCGGTATTAATATCATGTCTCCAGGTGGCTTGGTGTCTGACCCTGTGTCGGCTATTTCACTTGGGCTTGCACTCATGTTTGGTACAGCTGGCCTACCACATATCTTGATGCGATTTTTTACCGTGCCTGATGCACAAGAAGCGAGGAAATCTGTTATTTATGCGACGGGATTTATTGGATACTTTTATATACTGACTTTCATTATTGGGTTCGGCGCGATTGTATTATTAGTGAATAACCCGCAGTTTCTTGATCCTGCAACAGGTGGGATTTTGGGTGGTAACAATATGGCTGCGATTCATTTGTCAAATGCCGTTGGTGGTGAGATCTTTTTGGGATTCATTTCGGCGGTCGCCTTTGCAACTATTCTAGCGGTTGTCTCTGGTTTAACATTGTCTGGTGCCTCAGCCATTTCACATGATTTATATGCCAGTGTCTTACGTCATGGAGAGGTACTTGAAGGTGAAGAGATTCGGATGTCTCGAATTGCAACGATTGTCCTGGGTATTGCAGCAATCTTTCTTGGTATCGTGTTTGAAGAACAGAATGTTGCCTATATGGTTGGACTTGCCTTTGCCATTGCTGCGAGCGTTAATTTCCCGGTATTGTTTTTATCTATGTTCTGGCAAAAATTAACTACAAGAGGTGCATTTTTTGGTGGTGGTATCGGATTAATAACTGCAGTGTCTTGTATGATTTTAGGCCCTACCATTTGGGTCGATATTCTTGGTAATGCTGAAGCCATTTTTCCGTATAAACATCCGGCGTTATTTTCTATTAGCGCAGCCTTTATCTCAATCTATGTTATATCAATATTTGATAATTCCGCGTCAGCACGAGAAGAAGCATTAGCTTTTGAGGATCAGTATGTACGTTCGCAAACGGGCTTGGGTTCTGAAGGTAGTGTTCAGCACTAAATATTAAAATGATACGATGTGAATGGTGTGAAGGTGATTCACTTTATATTAAGTACCACGATAAGGAGTGGGGTGTCCCAGTCCACTCTGACAGAAAGTTATTTGAGTTTCTAATATTGGAAGGTGCACAAGCAGGCTTGAGTTGGATTACGGTGCTTAAGAAACGTACTGCATATCGGACTGCATTTGATAAGTTTGATTTCAATATAATTGCTACGTATAAAGAATCCAAAATACAGTCCTTATTGAGCAATCCTGGCATTATCAGAAATAAACTAAAGGTTAGGGCTGCTGTCAAAAATGCTCACGCATTTATAAAAGTGCGTGAAGAATATGGCACCTTTGATAAATATATTTGGCAATTCACTGAACACAAGACAATTCAGAATTCATGGAATTCTTTAAAAGACATTCCTGCCAATACTGAAATTTCTGATCGCATGTCAAAAGATTTAAAAAGACGAGGATTTACCTTTGTTGGTTCTACTATCTGTTATGCCTTCATGCAGGCGATAGGTATGGTCAATGATCACACAGTGGATTGCCACCGATATAATGAGCTAAGAGGCTAGAAAATGTTTATTCGGCCTAAGGATTATATTGGCGTCGATGATAAATTATTTTTTGCCGTTGTCAGTGAACATCAGGAAGAAGATCGTGCATTAACGTGGTTACGTTATATTAAAGATGGGCATGGAATTCATAAGATTGATACGGAACAGGCCAGAAAACTGATTAGTGATTCATATCCAGAGTTCCTGTTTCACAGCCACTATGCGGATAGCGATTTACATGGTATTCCGTTGGAATCTATCAGTCATATTTACCGTCCCGATCAAACTGTGGTTCGGCTTCTGAACATGACAGATCCTGATGACAAACAACGAGATGCTATTAATATACTTAAGCTTCTGCTTGATGTGGGAGTTCAAGAAGAATATATAGGTGTTACTGGTTCATTAATGTTAGATACACATAATGAAAAGTCTGATATAGACATAATAATTTATGGGCGTGAATTATTTCATAAGGTAAGACGATATATAAAAGATTGCCTTAAGTCAGGAAAACTAGAACCACTCGATGATTCATTGTGGGAAGATGCATATAAACGGAGAGCTTGTGAATTAAGTTTTGAAGAATATTGCTCACATGAGCAGAGAAAATTTAATAAATGCGTCTCTGGCACTAGCAAGGTTGATATCAGTATGATTCCTGAAGTTTATGAACGGTTTCAAGAAAATGGGCCATTTAATAAAGAGGGACAGGATAAAATTGTAGCCGTAGTGACTGATGACACTTATGCCTTTGATTTTCCAGCACGTTATTTTACCGATCATAAAACTATCAGCGAAGTAATTTCCTATACTGCAACCTACGTTGGTCAGGTTAAAAAAGAAGAAAAGATTGAAGCGGCAGGTTATATAGAGCAAGGTCGTGATGGAAAAAAACGCTTACTGGTCGGAAGCAGTCGTGAAGCGTTGGGTGAATATATACGCGTTGTTAGCAAAATATAGATCATAATCCATAAAAAAACCCCCTGTAAAAATACAGAGGGCTTAGTTTATTTTAAGCGAAAAAGAACGTTATCATTAATTCCTAAATTTACTTAACCAGTACTCCATTTGTTTTCCAGCAGCTTCGCGACCACCCAAACCAAATGAAAGTGCAACGGCGACTGCAACAGCGCCAAGTGTTAAGCCGAAGGCCATATTAACAATATCATCCGCTATTCCCATAGAACGTAAACCCATTGCAGCTACTAAAGTTAGGATAGCAATTCGTGCTAGCCCTGCCATAGCATTTGACTGTTCACCACTCACACGTTTGATACCCGAATGAGCAAGATTCGCCAACCAGCAACCAACAGCTAAGATGATAGAACCTAAAAGAATTTGTCCTCCAAACTGAATAAATACAGCGACAATATCTCTTACCTGACTAAACCCGAGGCGATTCGCAGCTTCAACAGAAGCAAAAAGCATCGCAAAAAAGATGATTATTTTTCCAACTAAACCAGAAACGGTAAAATTATCATCGAATGCTTCACCAAGACCTAACTTAGCCGGAATGCTATTTATGCCGATACTATCTAATAGATTGACAAGTAAATTAGCAGCAAGTCTTGCAACGTAGTAGGTAATTAAAATGATCACAATAGCAGCAAATATATTCGGTATTGCCCCCATAATCATTGCTAGCATGTCCGTAGCCGGTTTAGAAATGGCCTCAATCTGCAAGGCATTTAAGGCTGCAATCAATGCCGGAATAAAAATAAAGATAAAGATAACCTTGCCCGCAAGCTTTGATAAATTGATGTCACCTTTTAACCCTGCCTTATGCCCTAAGCCATCAACACCTGCGGCTGATAACAAGTTGCTTGTCAAATCACGTAAAATCTTTGCAACAAACCAACCAACAGCACCTATAACTAATGCAGCAGCAATGTTGGGGATAATGTTTAAGATTTTATCGACCATCGCTTGTACCGGGTCAAGTAAGCCACCTAATTGCAGTGCACCTAAAATTGCCGGTAAGAAAAGTAAGATAATAAACCAATAGATAGCATTGGCTAGATTCTCACTCATTGGGGTCATGCCTGCTTCATCAGATAATTTATCATCTAATGTCGTTGCGGCTAACGCTTTGTTGACGATAATTTTTACAATTGATGCAAGCGCCCAAGCAACCACGATAAGTACGATTCCACCGACTAGCTGCGGAAAGTATTCAAAGATTTTGTTTGCTAATGTATTTAGCGGTGTCGTGACTAACTCCAGACCGAGCGCATCAAAAACTGCAATTGCGGTGATTAAGAGTGCAACCCAAAACCCGGCAGATGAAATCCCGCCTTCAAGGTCGATGTTTTTACTATCTTCCTCACTTGAATCATTCACTCTTGCGTTAAGTTTAATTAGGCCTAAGGCCTTACGAATCACTGCTCTTATAATCACAGCAGCAATCCAACCACCCAGTAGAATGAGTACAGCACCGGCAATCTTTGGCAGTTGATCGCCCAGAGTAGCGAGTGATGAATCCATTAAAGAACTAATATCCATCTGCTTATCCCCTATAAAGTTACAAACAATTTATTATTAATGTGTTATCAATGGTTCCATCTTCTTTGCTTGCTCAACCCATTCGGTTGTCATAGATTCAGATGGGTTAGACTTACATAGTTTCTTTTCTGTATTCACCTCTGTCATTTTTTCTGCCAAGTTTGCCGCGTTACGGTTGCGCAATTCTTTCACTGTATCTACACCAGACGCTTCCAGTAATTCGGCATATTGTTTGCCAACACCAGAGATACGCATTAGGTCAGCCATGTTTGCCCACTCAAGTAATTGGCTTGTGCTTAGCGATGTTTTTTCACTGATTTCTTTTCTACCTTTCGCATCACAACATAGTTTGAGAAGGTCATCAGTAGAGTCAATACCAGCGCTTTTTAATTTTGCGCCATATGCTGGACCAATACCTTCAATTTCATCTATTTTGTACGACATGAATAATCTCCTTAAATTAAGATCCGTGATTAACAAGATAGTTAATCGTTAATAAAGTTATTTTTATATTTAATAGGATTTTCTGTAGCGGAAAACCCCATTTTAAATTGGCCATAGTCTTGTCTTTCATTCTGGCACTAGGGGTTTGATTATGATTATAAAATATCAAATCATGGCCGTTTCCAGATAGTCTCCCAGTATATTAGAGAAACTAGACTTATTCTAATTGATTAATCACTTGCACGTATGTAAGACTGCGAACACTAAATTATAAGTAAACTCAAATCTTGAGATGGAGCTGTGAAAATGAATAAATTACATGTAGTTAGCTTGGCTTTGTTATTGACTTTGGTAGGTTGTGGAGATGATGATAAATCAGCTGACGCCAATTCTATGGACAAAGCTACTGAGAGCATCAAAACAACGGCAGAAAGCGCTGCTAAACCAGCAGCTAAAGCTGTTGAGGAAGCTGCAACAGAAACGAGTGCGGCTGTAGGCGAAACGGTAGAGGCTGCGGCTGAGGAATCCTCTTCAATGACGGATCAGGCTGTTGATGTAGCAAAAGAAGCTGCACAAGAATACATTGATGAAAATAAAGATGAACTTATTGCAAAGGCTAAAGAAAAAGCAACTGAAATGGCTAAAGATCAAGCTGCAGAGATGGTTAAGGACAATGCTGTAGATATGGCTAAAGAACAAGCCGTGGATGCTACAAAAGAAGGTGCGATGGATAGTGCTAAAGAAATGCTAAAAAATAAATTTTAATATTTGTATGAAATAACGGCAGATTAAGTTTATTAATCTGCCGTTTAATTTTTCTCAATCTATTGTGACATTTTATTAAATTTAGTTATATCGCTTACCCTTGTGTTCTATCCAGCCTTCTTCATGTTTTCCTCTTGGATCATGATGTGTCCAATGAAGAACACCGCCTTTTTTAGTCCACTCATACTCACCTTTAATTGTCACAGTATCATTTCTTTTTAAAGCATTAATCCTCGGCGCTAGATCTATATTATGACTGACCAGAAGCGTATGTCCTGATGGCAGTTCTAGAATAAATTTTTGGTGCTTGGAACCATCAACATCATCAGCAAGTAGTTTAATCACTTTCCCTGTGATTTCGACAATCTTGTCTGATTTACGTTGCGCATATAGTGCTTCGATATTCGACTGTAAAGTAGATGCAGTGCTAGGTTCTATAGATAAGTTAGTTTTATTGAGTACATTCGGCTCCATGTACTGGAAAAGAACAGTGGCGATTGCGATAATAGCGGCTGTGATTGATGCTGTTTTCTTGTTTTTCATTATATTGAGATGATAGATATCATAATATTTACTGCAACATTTTACGGAGACAGTTTATGGAATTAATTAATATGCTAACTAAAAATCTAGGTATCTCAGACTCTCAAGCTGAAGGAGGCACCGGTTTACTGCTCGATTTAGCTAAAAAGCAATTAGCAGGTGGTGACTTTAGCAAGGTTTTGGCTGCGATACCAAACGGAGAAGCGCTGATGGATAAGGCGCCTCAACCATCCGGATTAGGTGGCATGCTCGGTGGACTAGGCGGCATGCTCGGTGGTAAGGCAGGTGGTTTAGGTAACCTGGCTGCTCTTGCGGGCGGTTTTTCAAAGCTTGATATGGACAGCGGTATGATAAAGAAATTTGCTCCGATCGTTATGGGATACTTAAAAGAGCAAGGCGGTGATGAAGTGGAAGCATTGCTTGCGAAAGTGTTGAAATAGATTTAAAAATATTAATTTGTTGTCAAATAAAAATATATTATAAATATAATTTAGGGGAAGCGAGTTATGAGCATGTTACAAGAGTTCAAAGCGTTTGCAGTGAAAGGGAATGTTGTCGATATGGCTGTCGGTATTATTGTCGGTGTTGCGTTTGGAAAAATTGTCTCATCATTTGTTGCGGATGTGGTAATGCCACCCATAGGTGTCGCACTAGGGGGTGTTAATTTTTCAGATCTGGGATATGTTATTCAAGAAGCAATGGGTGAAGCACCGGCTGTAGTGATTGCCTACGGAAAATTCATCCAGACGGTTGTTGATTTTACCATTATTGCATTTGCAGTTTTTGTAGCCGTTAAAGTTATTAGTTCTATGAACAAGAAGGAAGAAGAAGCGCCTGCCGAGCCACCTAAACCGTCAAATGAAGAAGTCCTGCTGACAGAGATTCGAGATTTGTTAAAGGATCGTTGATTTAGAATTACAACGTCAACTGTTGTAATTAAATTATTATAAATAAGGGGCATTATATGCCCCTTATTTTATTGTTTTATCATTAACCGTAAGCAATTTATGAGATGAGTATGCCTGAAAGAATAAAAATTGTTGATTTACTAAATTCAACTGAAACTAAATCGTTAGTGTTACTAAAAGGGTGGATTAGAACATTAAGAGAAAGCAAAGAATTTTCTTTTATTGAAGTTAACGATGGTTCATGCCTAGCCAATATTCAAGTTATTGTAGATAGCGATATTGAGAACTATACCGAGATAGTGAAGTTAACCACCGGTGCATCAATTTCAATTCAAGGTGAATTAATTGAGTCACCTGGTAAGGGACAGAAGTGGGAAGTACGTGCGAAATCAATTGATGTTTTGGGAGTTGCGCCAGAAGATTTCCCGTTACAAAAGAAACGACATACGGATGAGTATTTAAGAACAATTGCTCACTTAAGACCGCGTTCAAATAAATACAGTGCTATCTTTCGTATACGTTCCAAACTATCTTTTGCGATCCACCAGTTTTTTCAGGAACGTGATTTTCAATGGATACACACTCCCATAATTACCGGTTCAGACTGCGAAGGGGCAGGGGAGATGTTCAGTGTAACTACGCTGGATATGAATGATATTCCCAAAAAGAATGGTGCTGTTGATTATGAGAAAGATTTCTTTGGTAAAGAAGCCAGCTTGACTGTCTCAGGTCAATTGTCTGTCGAGACGTTTTGTTTAAGTCTGGGAAATGTGTATACGTTTGGACCAACTTTTCGATCCGAAAATTCAAATACCAGTCGCCATATGTCTGAGTTCTGGATGATAGAACCAGAGATGGCTTTTGCCGACCTACAGGATGATATGAAACTCGGGCAAGAGTTTATTCAATACCTAGTCAAATACACTATGGATGAATGTGCAGAAGATCTAGAGCTATTTGCCAAGTTTGTTGATAAGAATTTGATGACTACTCTGGAGAACATTGTTAATAACGATTTTATTCGTTTGCCATACACAGAAGCGGTCACGATCCTTGAACAATCGGGTAAGAAATTTGAATTCGATGTTGCCTGGGGTAAAGATCTGCAATCTGAACACGAACGATTCCTGACGGAAGAACATTTCAAACAACCGGTCATCGTTTATGACTATCCGAAAGATATTAAAGCATTCTATATGCGCATGAATGATGATGAGAAAACAGTGGCTGCAATGGATATCCTTGTGCCTGCCATTGGTGAAATCATTGGTGGTTCGCAACGTGAAGAACGATATGATGTATTAAAGAAACGTATCAATGATATGAATTTTGATGAAGCAGATTACTGGTGGTATCTGGACACACGTAAATACGGTACTGCACCTCATGCGGGATTTGGTCTTGGTTTTGAACGGTTATTAATGTTGGTTACAGGTGTTTCAAATATTCGTGACGTTATTCCGTTCCCTAGAACACCCAAGCACCTTGAGTTTTAACAGCGTAATGCTTACCAGTATACAATTTAGACAGGTGTAGTTTAAAGTTTATCAAAATAACGATGCATTTCATCAACCACTTTTCTTGAAAGCAGAATTGTCGCGATTAAGGTTGGAAAGATCATCAAGGCAAACATCGTATCAATGATATTAATAATGGTTGATTGAGTCCAGACTGCACACATAGGAATGATCGCTAGATACACATAAACAAATTTACTGCCGACTTTTTTGCCAAACAAGTAACGTGCACATTTCAAGCTATAGTACGAATAAGTTATCATTGTCGATAAGGCAAACAAGGTGAAAACGGTATAGACAATGTATTGACCTATACCGGGTAACGTCTGATTAAAAGAAAGTGCAGTCATGATTATGCCGCTTTCACCAGAATAGATACCAGAGCTTAGTATCACTAATGCAGTGCATGTGCAGACTATATGCGTGTCAAAGAAGGGGCCTAACATTGCAACAAGACCTTCACGCACGGGTTCTCTGGTTTTTGCCGTACCATGCGCCATCGCTTCCGTACCTACACCTGCTTCATTAGAAAAGATGGCACGTTTTATCCCCGTAACAAGGACTTCTTTAAAAGCCAGTCCTGTTGCGCCACCGTACATTGCTTCTGCGCCAAACGCATTATGATAAATATCAAGTAAAATGGTCGGCATGGCATCAAGGTTTATGGCAATGACAACAAAGCTACTTAAGACATAAGCAAGAAACATAAACGGTACAATACGAGCTGTGACATAACCGACACGCGTTATACCGCCAATGATAATCGTGCCGATAAAGACGAGTGCACCGATTCCGGTATAAATAGGCGCTACTGAAAATTCATCTTGTAATAAACTCGCCAGTTGATTGACCTGAAACATCGGAATGCAGCCGATTAAACCCGCAATAGCAAATAGAATGGCCAGAGGTTTAAAGCGTTTTCCCAAGCCAGCTTCAATAAAGTACATTGGGCCACCTTGTTCAATACCATCTTCATCTTTCTTGCGATAAAGACATGAAAGAGTACAGGTAAAGAATTTGATAACCATGCCGAACAAACCAGCCACCCACATCCAGAAGATAGCGCCCGGACCACCGAGACTGATCGCGATAGCGACGCCAGCGATATTGCCCATGCCTATCGTGCCTGATAGGGCGACCGTTAAGGCTTGGAAATGTGAGAGTTCTCCCGGGACATTCTGATCGTCATACTTGCCTGATAAGATCTGAAAGGCATGGTGGAAGCCAAGGAAGGGTTTGAAACGAGAAATGTAGGAAAAATAAATTCCGGTTGCGAGGATAAACACAACAAGCGGTAAACTCCAAAGGAGGTCAACGACGACAGACCAGAATTGCTCAAATTGATACATTGCTTTTTATTATGCTTATGATTTAACGAATAATTTGCACTGCATTGAACATTAGGCTGTCAGACTAGTCAAATCGACATTATTAAATTGATGACTAAGGCTATGTTTAAATTTTCTCCAATATATATTATTTTACTTTTAACACTATCCATATCTGTTAAAGCTGATGTGACTATTACTAGTCCCGGCACTCAGGTTAGTCTGCTTGAGCTTTATACTTCTGAAGGCTGTAGTAGTTGTCCGCCTGCTGATAAATGGATTAGTAAACTCAAGTCACATCCAGGACTATGGCATTCTTTAGTCCCCATGGGATTTCATGTCGATTACTGGAATTACATTGGTTGGGCAGATCGGTTCTCATCTCCAGAATACTCAGCGCGACAACGTCGCTATGCACGTACTAATAATTTAAAGACAGTTTATACCCCAGGTTTCTTGTTGAATGGAGAAGAGTGGCGTTCTTTTTTTGGAGTAAGAAAATTATCAACCAAGACAGATAAGAAAGTCGGCCCTTTGAGTCTTAAGATTTCTGATATGGAATTAGCTGCTGTATTTAACCCGGTTGAAGCTCTGACGGATAAAACATTAATATTGAATGTTGCTGTATTGGGATTTGATATTAAGACCGACGTGAAGGCGGGAGAAAATATTAACAAAGAACTCAAGCATGATTTTACTGTACTTGGCTATAAGTCGATTCCTTTGTATAAGGACAATTCCAGCTACTCTGTGATGACAGAGTTGCCTGATATTATTGAAACAGCACCAAGAATGGCGGTGTCAGCCTGGATTAATAAAGAAAATGATATGAAACCAATTCAAGCCGTGGGTGGTTGGTTAGCAAACTAGTTTATAATTTTATACTCTTTAAAATTGTCTTTATGTGATATTGGATTAATGCATTAGAAACGTGGACGAGGCAGATTAATTCTTTGCGAGGATTGAATGGAGCGCATTAAATTATTTATAGTTTGTAAACGCATGCGTCGTGGTGGTGATGGAGGGCTAAATTCATCCGGTATTTCTGTACCATAGCCTGGTTCATCAATCGTAACGGACCCATAATTATTAGATACAACAATCGCTGTTTTACGTGAGGTATCATCTGGTTCCATAAGAATAATGGTTGCTGATGTGGCAGATGCTTCACCAACAACATTGGTGCCGCGAATACCGAGTGTTGCAACTGAGGTCACCACCTCCATAGATTCAGATTTTTTCTTGGCAATGAGTCCGCTCACAAATCTAAACGTTCCTTTCAGAATTTTAATTGAGACGGAATCTTCTTCAGTATTTTTTTTATATATAAATTTACTGGCCAGTAATTTGGCATCTGAACCAAGCTCAAATTGGGTTTCATCATTTAGTCGTAATGTGATGGAAGATTTTACTTCAGTCGTGATCAAATCACTTTCGTATATCTGAGTCCCTTTGTTTAGTTCTCGTCTATCTTCCGCAGGAAGTTTGGCAAAGGCTGTTCCGGTAATGTCGTTGATAATCCCTATCGCTGAGTTGGCAAGGGTATCTTGTGAGAAAAGTAATAGGCACAAAGACAGGGATCTAAGCAGATGAGAATAGCTATATGTGTTGAAAAATCGATGCATCAATTCACTTCCGTATAACAAACATAATATAAGATATTTTAAAGGACCAATTATAGTTTAATGGGATTATATTACTTGGTTTAATTAACTTGTTTAGTGTAGTAATCTTAATGGAAATAATGACTAAGATATATACTGGGAGCGTTTTCTAATGGGGTTTCACAATAAAAATATATTTGCACTATTCGCAATTTTTATTGGTATTTTTTCAGTAAATTCATTGGTTTATGCACAATACACGGATATTGTTGGAACCTGGAATGGTACGGCCGCAGGCAATGATACGAGTTGCACACCCGGTTCTAAAGATGGTCCTTTTACGGACCAATTAAAAGTAGTATTCAGTAATCAGAACGCAGGACATTTTGATGTCTCTGTTACTGTTACCGAAAGTAATGGAATGACAAATATAGATTTAGGAACGGGTACCTTCTCCTCAGCGAACACTTTCAATTTTTCGGTCAGTCACACCGATGGTGGTGGTACTGATTCAACAAATGTTAATGG
Source organism: Gammaproteobacteria bacterium (assembly GCA_021773215.1). GTDB lineage: Bacteria > Pseudomonadota > Gammaproteobacteria > Eutrophobiales > Eutrophobiaceae > UBA7359. Next base: position 30,859 of record JAJFKM010000043.1, on the reverse strand, counting down.
CACGATAAGCGGTAATACTATTTCGTTTACTTTTTCTGGAATTAATATCGGTGGCGATGGCTGTATTTTTACTGGTAATGGTACCATCTCACGAAATAGTAGCACTGTTGTAACGCCTGATGTTACTCCTAGTAGCTCAGTGACCGATGCGGTCTTATTCAATATCCAGATGCAAGGTACGATTTCAGGTATCAGCAACCATATTGGTGCGGCTCTGGCCGGATTTGGTTTTTTCAGAGGGCCATCTTTTACAGACAATCAATTCAAATTTGGCGGTGCAACGGGTCTAAATGCTGGTGATGGTTCCGCCATTGCTTACGGTGTCTGGGGTAATTACAGTTATACGGATTATGAGAATGACCTTAGTAGTACGGCCTTTGATGGTAGCAATCATAGCTTCCTTGGCGGGATTGATTTTAGTTTATGGGGCGATTCGATATTAGGTGTCGCTTTTGGCTATGACACAGGTGATATTGATACTACTTTTAATGGAGGTAATCAGGATACAGATAGCTTCACGATTGCCCCTTATTTTGGCGCACTATTAACGGAGTCGTTTAGTGTTGATTTTAATCTGGGTTATTCAAGGGTTGATTATGATCAATATCGAACCATAACTGGGACAGCAACTAGAGTAACTAGTACACCACATGCAGACCGGTGGTTTAGCGCATTCAATCTGAACGGCATAGCCTTTTACAATAATTGGATATTGGGTAGTCGTATTGGTTGGTTGTATGCAAGTAGCTCCATAGATAGTTTTACAGAGAGCAATGGTGCAGTTGTCGCTGAAAGTAGAACCAAGGTAACGACTGCGAGCATTGCTGGCGATGTGGCATACAGTTTTGAAAATTATGAGCCATTTCTGAATTTATCATATCAAAGAGATATTTCATTTAGAAAGATATCAGTAACAACTGGCCCTCAGCCAACAAACGATAATGATGATATCCTATTGACGACGGGCGTCAGATATTTTAATAAAAATGGTATCAGCGGTAATCTTGAATATAGCAAACGTTTTGATAGGGATAACTTTGATGAAGACCGAGTTAGTTTAACTGTTAGGGCTGATTTTTAACGATACCACCAATGTAATAAGAAGGCGGCGATAAGAATGGATACGCATCCCTAAAATACGTTTAATATTTATAGATATTAAGTATAAGGACTGATTCATAAAATTGTGTTTAGAGTATTAATTATTCTTACCTTGTTCTTGTATACGATCGGTTGCACCAATATTCAAACCATAAACGAACGATATGAAATTGTTCAGCTGATAGCCTCGCAGGCAAATCTAAAACTAGAAAAAAGAACATCAAGTGATTTTTACTTAACGACTTACCACAAAGGTCTAGGTATCGTAGATAAAAACCTGATGGTTTATATCGAAGGTGATGGGAATGCCTGGGATAGAAAATATCGACTTTCAAAAAACCCTACGCCAAAAAATCCATTAGGTTTAAAATTAGCTGCAAAAGATGCAGCTAATTCAATTTTATATATAGCAAGACCATGCATGTATTTGGAAGAACAATCCCTGAAAGATTGCCCAGAAAAATACTGGTCATCTCACCGTTATTCTGAACAAGTCATATCCTCCATAAATCAGGTTATTGATTTGGCAGTAGGGGAATCATCAACTATGAGTTTAACCTTAGTAGGTTATTCCGGTGGCGGTACAATTGCTGCGCTTATTGCGGCTAGACGTAATGATGTCTCTTCTCTTGTTACTATTGCCAGTAATCTGGTTCATGGGTTCTGGACTAAATTGCACGGTATTAGTCCATTGAAGGGCTCGTTAGACCCGTTGGATTATGTCGATGACTTATCAATGATAAAACAAACTCATTTTGTTGGTGCGAAAGATAAGGTTGTGCCTAAAATTGTTATGGAACAGTATTTATCAAAAATGTCATTCAAAGATAATATAACGATAAAGGTTATAAAAGGTTTTAATCATTCATGCTGCTGGGAAAAGGCTTGGCCAGATCTGTTAAATGCTACAAACGCTAACCAATAAGCTTGAGGTTTTCTTAACTATTCAAAATACATAATTGACTGTGCTATCTACCATCATGAGTAGGTATCAGAAGTTCGCGGAAAAGCCCCAGATAGGAAAATATACAATATTGATATTGAGCGTTTTTATAATTGTCATAAACAGCACGCCGCCAAGCGATTGGGATGGTGTCTTTGTGTACATCTCGCAATAATCTTACTCTACTGGCACTTGCTTTTTTAATACATATAACCACTATAGAGCCTGATTTAACTAATAATGATTATTTAAAATGCAAGACACTTATTCTTTGCAACGAATTACATTAACAATGGTATTGCTAAATGCCTTCACAACACCGTTGATGCTGTCCGCTGTGAATGTTGCTCTACCTGCTATTGCCACAGATCTGTCAATGAATGCGGTATTGTTAAGTTGGGTGCCTATGGCCTATTTGATGGCGAGTGCGATGTTTGTTTTAAGTTTCGGGCGCATTGCCGATATGGTGGGACGGAAACGAATATTTCTGTTGGGTACGGCGAGTGTCATAGTTACGTCCTTAATCGCAGCCTTCGCGGTTAGTGGCACAATGTTAATTTCAGCGCGTTTCTTACAAGGCGTTAGTGCTGCAATGTTATATGCGACTCAAGTGGCCATCGTTTCATCAGTATTCCCACCAGCCAAACGTGGTCAAGCGATCGGTTTAACCGTATCAACAATTTATCTTGGGTTAACTATTGGTCCGCTAATAGGCGGTTATGTCATTGATAGCTTTGGGTGGCGAGCAAGTTTTATGGTGCATATTCCATTGGCTGTTATGGTCTTAGTTGTCGGCTTGTTTTTTGTGAAAGGTGACTGGTCGGGGGATGAGCGTGGTAGTTTTGATTTGTTTGGTGCACTTTTATATGCGTTATCGATATTAATGATTTGTATTGGTGTTTCCTTCATCCCTGCATATACCAGTTTCATTTTTCTTGCTATTGCTGTGCTTGGATTTATATTCTTCTTTTTATTTGAGCGTGTACATAAACACCCGATATTTGATGTGAGCTTGTTTTTTACAAATCGTGTTTTTACATTTTCTTGTCTTGCTTCATTAATAATCTATACAGCAACGTTTGCTAATGTGGTTCAAGTCAGCCTGTATTTACAATATTTAAAGGGATTATCTGCCACAACAGCCGGTATGATAATGATGTGTCAACCGTTGACAATGGCCGTTTTCTCGCCATTGGCTGGAAGGTTGTCTGATCGATTTGAGCCTAAGCACCTTGCCACAATGGGTATGGCTATTAGTGCTTGTGGGTTGATATTACTTTCAAATCTACAGATTGAATCAACATTGAATTATTTGGTTTTTGCTCTAGTAACAACAGGACTAGGCTTTAGCCTGTTCTCGTCACCAAATGTTAACGCAATTATGAGTTCAGTAGAGAAACGTTCTTATGGTAGTGCAAATGGTGTTATGGCCACCATGCGTATTGTTGGCCAAATGAGCAGTATGGTGTTAGTAACGTTAATCTTTGTCATTGTTATTGGAACTGTTGAGATAGAACCATCAACTTATGATTCATTGGAAAAGGCGATACGGTTGACTTTTACTATTGCAGCGATGCTGTGTGTGCCCGGGCTATATTTTTCTATGGCAAGAGGAAAGATGAGAACTTCTTAATCACCTCGGTACAGGTTGGGGCTCAATGGATCGGGTGGCATTTGCAAGTGGTAACCTTTTTCTTCCAGGTTTTTCATGACCACATTGATATCTTCGCGAGCTAACTTTCTTTCAGGCGATAACTCAAGGTCCATTGTATGAGTGAGTTCCTTAGCCATTTTAATCAATTCTTCCGGCAGGTCATCGCTAGTTTTATCTTCATGAATGTATAAATACATGCCGTCTTGTTTGGAACAACGATAAATTTTGCAATTGATTTGTGTCATAAATTAAAAGTGAAGTTTGTAATGAAAAATATTTTATATCAGCCACAGATTACACAGAGCATACTGAGAGTTAGTCTTTTCTTTTCTCTGTGAACTCTGAGTCCTCTGTGGCGATGTTTAGTTTTAAATAATTTTAAAATAGACCAGTGATATTGCCGTTATCATCAATATCAATTCGTTCAGCAGCAGGAACTTTTGGTAAGCCAGGCATGGTCATCATATTGCCGCAGATTGCAACAACGAAACCAGCACCATTTGCAAGGCGGACTTCACTGACATGAACATTATGTCCTGTTGGTGCACCTATCGCCGTAGGATCAGTTGAGAACGACATCTGGGTCTTGGCCATACAAACTGGATAAGAGCCATATTCTTCACTCCAGTCTGTTAATTGTTTTTTCACTTTGGGATCATATGAAACTGAAGCCGCGCCATAAACCTTGGTTGATATCGCTTCGATCTTCTCTGTTAGAGATGCACTATCTTCATAAACATATTTATGTGTGCCCGGATTGTTATCTACGATATCCACTACTGCATTAGCCAAATCTTCTGCACCGGCGCCACCATCGGCCCAGTGCTTGGAAACAACGGCCTTTGCACCTAGTGATTCACAACGCTTCATCAACATATCCACTTCTGCATCGGTATCAAGGGTGAAATGGTTTAGACAAACGACACATGGTAAGCCATAGACTTCATTGATGTTTTTAATATGGCGTTCCATATTGACCATACCCTTATCAAGGGCTTCAAGGTTTTCATCATTCAGGTCTGCCTTGGCAACACCGCCGTGGTATTTCATGGCACGGATGGTTGCAACCAGTACAATCGCAGCAGGTTTAAGATCCGCCATACGAGATTTAATATCGATAAATTTTTCAGCGCCCAAATCAGCACCAAAGCCACCTTCAGTAACAACATAATCTGCCAGTTTCAGTCCGGTCTTGGTTGCGGTCACCGTGTTACAACCATGAGCGATATTTGCGAATGGACCACCATGAATGATGGCGATATTGTTTTCCAAGGTTTGAACCATGTTGGGGTTGATTGCGTCTTTTAACAGTGCAGCCATAGAACCTTGAGCATTCAGGTCACGCGCGTAGATTGCTGTTTTATTATCACGCTTATAACCTATGACAATACGACCAAGACGTTCTTTCAAATCTTTACGGCTGGTAGCCAGACAAAGAATCGCCATAATTTCAGAGGCAACGACAATGTCAAAGCCGTCTTCACGCAGATAACCGTTAGCAGGTCCGCCTTGGCCAACCGTGATATTACGCAAGGCACGATCATTCATATCTACAACACGCTTCCATTGGATTCGTCGTGGGTCAATGCCAAGTTCATTGCCATGATTGATATGGTTATCGATCATTGCAGAGAGCAGGGCATGGGCAACACCGATAGCATGGAAATCACCGGTGAAATGCAAATTGATGTCTTCCATAGGGACAACTTGTGAATAACCACCACCTGCTGCACCGCCTTTCATGCCAAAGCAAGGTCCTAATGAAGGTTCCCTGAGACACATAATGGCTTTTTTGCCAATGCGATTGAGTGCATCACCTAAGCCAACGGTTGTTGTTGTTTTGCCTTCACCAGCAGGAGTCGGGCTGACGGCCGTAACCAAGATGAGCTTGCCATCTTCTTTATCTTTAAGACTGTCTATGTAGTTGAGTGATAATTTTGCTTTATAGTGCCCATAAGGCTCAAGATGTTCACTTGCTATTCCAAATTGATCCGCGGCCAGATCAACAATACGTTTCATTTTTGCCTTTTGAGCAATTTCAATATCAGACATTACGCCCTCCCAAAAAAAGTATAAAATACAAAAAGTTATATTAAAGATGTGATGAAACCATTATGTTCACTTATTATTGTAATTTTTATAGGTGTGAACTATTTCGGGTATTTTAGCCTGTTACAGCGTGATTCACTAACTTGTATATTTGTGCAAGGTTTGTTAGCGGCTAACATTGCAGTAATTTTTGAGGTGTAAATAATTAACGTCTTGATGGAATATCTAGTGCGCACCCGAGTCTTGTTGGCCGGGAAACAAGCACTATTCGCGCTTTCATTACTTGGTCTAGTGACAGGTATTGTCGTTGGTCTGGTGATTATTCTTTTTCGTTATAGTACTGAATACACTCAGATGTCATTTTTACCAGGCGCTGATCCTGAAAATTATGAGGCCGTAGCTTGGCAGAGTCGATTATTAATGGCTTCTGCGGGTGGACTGTTTCTCGGTTTGTTATTTCACTTTGTTTCACGTGTCCCACTCCGCGTCGGGGTCATCCATGTCTTGGAACGCTTGTCTTATCATGAAGGCAATCTGCCATTAAAGAATCTTGTAATGCAGTTCATTGGTGCTGGGGTTGCTATAGTTTCAGGACAATCTATCGGCCGTGAAGGCCCCTGTGTTCATCTGGGAGCGGGCAGTGCCAGTTTACTAGGTCGATACTTACATCTGCCAAACAATAGTATTCGAACGCTTGTGGGCTGCGGTGCTGCGGCTGCTATCGCTGCTTCTTTTAATACGCCTCTTGCAGGTGTGATCTTTGCTATGGAAGTGATTCTGATGGAGTACACCATAACTGGATTTACGCCTGTTATTTTGTCGGCTGTTAGTGCCACGGTCGTTTGCCGATTGGTGTTTGATGCAGAACCTATTTTCACTGTTCAAGCCGTTAACCTCGAATCATTTCTTGAATTACCTATTATTGTCTTAATGGGTATTTTAATCGGTGCTATTGCTGCTGGTTTAATCCGTCTCACACGTGCGCTGACAAAGCTAGGGCTTAAAATCGATATATGGATGCGAATGACGCTTGCTGGCGTAGGTGTTGGTGTGATTGCAATAGTGAGTCCGGAGATTATGGGAATTGGCTATGACACCGTTGATGCTGTGATCTTAGGTCAACTTGGCATCGCTGCATTACTCTTATTAATTATTACCAAACTATTTGCAACTGCGCTATGTGTCGGATTTAGTATTCCTGCTGGATTGATTGGACCGGCCATTTTTATTGGCGCCTTGGCTGGCGGCATTGTGGGTAAATTAGTTGAAATGTTCACTAGTGATTTTTCTGATGTCGGTCTCTATGCCATGCTGGGTATGGGGGCAATGATGGGAGCCACCTTACAGGCACCTTTAGCCGCTTTATTGGCCTTACTTGAGTTAACGGGAAATCAAAATATTATCTTCCCGGGCATGCTTGTAATTGTCAGCGCAAATCTAGCGGCACGAGAACTGTTCAAGTGTGACTCTATTTTCTTATCTCAATTCACGGGGATTGGGCTTGATTATCGTAATGACCCTATCGCCCAGTCGTTAAGACGAATAGGCGTTGAGTCAGTGATGAATAAGGCTTATGTCATGACTGAGCCAGTGATTCAACGAAACGTTGCGATTAGCCATTTAAAAGAAGCGCCAGACTGGTTAATAATTCGGCGTGAAGAGGGTAATCTGTTGATGCCGGCAACCGATTTGGCGCGACATCTAGAAGAAACGGACGACGAGGAAATTGTACTACTGGAGATTCCTGCGAAACGACGTCAATTGGCCAAGGTGAGTCTTGAATCCACTTTGCAGCACGCACAGCAGCAAATAAATGACACTGATGCCGAAGCATTGTATGTGACTCGAAAGTTAGGGCCATCAGCCGATCGTATTTACGGCATTATTACCCAGGAAGATATTGAAAAACATTATCGGATTGTCAGCCATTAATCTGAATTAAAGGATTCTCGATCTTTGTTGTTTTAATAGATATTTTTCAATCCTATAGTGCATTTCTATGATGGTGTATTGACTCTGATTCTGTTAGCATTATTTCCCCTGAATATGATGCTATTTAGGCTATTTTTTACCCTACAAATCGGTTTATTTAAACCGAGCAATATTTCTCCCTCTAAAATTCTTGTTCTTATCGGTATGATTTCATGACGCGTTATATATTTACTACTGGTGGTGTTGTCTCGTCACTTGGCAAGGGCATCGCTTCTGCCTCTCTAGGGGCAATTCTTGAGACGCGCGGATTAAACATCACACTCATAAAACTCGACCCTTATATCAATGTTGATCCGGGAACCATGAGTCCTTTTCAGCATGGCGAGGTATATGTTACCGAAGATGGTGCCGAGACAGATCTCGATTTAGGGCATTACGAACGCTTTGTGCGTACGAAGATGGGAAAAAGAAACAACTACACGACGGGACGCATTTATCTCAACGTCATACAAAGAGAACGTCGTGGAGATTATCTCGGCGGCACGGTACAGGTTATTCCTCATATCACCGATGAAATAAAAAATTGTATTAAGGCGGGTGCAGGTGATGCTGACATTGCCATGGTTGAAATTGGCGGCACAGTAGGTGATATCGAATCACAACCTTTTCTGGAAGCGATAAGACAAATGCGCATCGAGTTGGGTACGGAAAACACCCTGTTTATACATTTAACTTTGGTGCCTTATATTGCTGCTGCAGGTGAAATTAAAACCAAACCGACTCAACACTCTGTAAAAGAATTACGCTCCATTGGTATACAGCCAGATATTTTGATGTGTCGCACGGATCATATGATTCCCGATAACGAAAAAAAGAAAATGGCCTTGTTTACCAATGTCGAAGAGTCCGCAATTATTTCTGCGCTTGATGTCGATAATATTTATAAGGTACCGAAAGCACTTTATGATCAAGGCCTTGATGAAATCGTGAATAGAAAATTTGCTTTGAATCTTCCGAAAGCAAATTTGCATGAATGGGAAAATGTAGTAGATGCACTTGATAATCCAACAGGTGATGTCAATATCGCAATGGTTGGTAAATACATGGATCTGGCCGACTCATATAAATCACTTTCTGAAGCCTTAATTCATGCAGGCGTTCAAACACGAACTCAGGTCAATATTGTTTATGTTGATTCAGAAGATATTGAAAATAAAGGTGTAGATTGCCTAAGTGAGATTGATGCGATATTGGTTCCCGGTGGGTTTGGAAATCGTGGAATCGATGGCAAGATTGCAGTGGTTCGCTATGCGCGTGAAAACAATGTGCCCTATCTTGGTATCTGTTTGGGTATGCAGCTTGCTGTTATTGAAATTGCACGTGATCTGGCAAAGCTTGAGAATGCGAATAGCACAGAGTTTGATAAAAACACAGAAGATCCTGTTATAGCATTAATTACTGAGTGGCAAGATTCCACAGGGCGAACTGAACAGCGTAGTGAAGATTCCGATTTAGGTGGCACCATGCGTTTAGGTGGCCAGGTATGTCAATTGCTTGAGGGTTCATTGGCAAAAGAATTATATCAATCAGATAAAATTACCGAGCGACATCGTCACCGTTATGAATTTAATAATACTTATCTTGAGCAACTTGAGGAAACAGGAATGCGTATCTCAGGTCGTTCGAGTGATGGCGAATTAGTTGAAATGATTGAAATTCCTGAACATCCTTGGTTTGTAGCTTGTCAGTTTCATCCTGAATTTACATCTACACCAAGAGATGGCCATCCACTATTCACTGGTTTTATAAAAGCGGCACAAGAATATAAAGAATCAAATTTGGGAACGGTGAAAAATGCAGCTATGTAATTTTGAGGTTGGACCTACTAAGCCTTTCTTTTTAATCGCCGGTCCCTGTGTTATTGAAAGTGAACAGTTGGCTATGGACACTGCGGGTCAATTAAAAGAACTCACCGCTGAATTAGAAATCCCCTTTATTTATAAGTCATCTTTCGACAAAGCTAACCGCAGTTCACATGATAGTTTTCGCGGGCCAGGTATTGAGGCAGGATTAAAAGTGTTGGCTGATGTAAAAGAAAAGATCGGCGTGCCTGTACTAACAGATATACACGAAGACACACCCTTAGACGAAGTTGCAAGCGTTGTTGATGTCTTACAAACACCGGCGTTTCTTTGTCGACAAACAAATTATATTCAGGCTGTTGCGAGAACTGGTTTACCAGTAAACATTAAGAAAGGACAATTTCTTGCCCCATGGGATATGCAGCATGTTGTTGAAAAAGCCCGTGCTGTTGGTAATGATAAAATTATGGTCTGTGAACGCGGTGCTTCATTTGGCTACAATTATCTTGTCTCAGACATGCGATCATTAGTCGTGATGCAAGACACGGGTGCGCCAGTCGTTTTTGATGCGACTCATTCGGTGCAGATGCCCGGTGGTGGCGGTAAGATTTCAGGTGGTCAACGTGAGTTTATTCCTGCGTTATCTCGTGCGGCGATGGCTGTTGGCATTTCAGGCTTGTTTATGGAAACCCACCCTGATCCTGCAAAAGCACTCAGCGATGGGCCAAATTCATGGCCGTTAGATAAAATGAGGTCATTATTAGAGACTTTAAAATCTATAGACCAAATAACAAAATTATAAATTAAGTAAATTAGTAATGGAGAGTTAAAGAGTGTCAGTTATAAGTAAAATCATTGCACGAGAAGTCCTCGACTCAAGAGGCAATCCTACTATTGAAGCCGAAGTCACTACAGAAAATGGTGCTGTAGGTAGTGCTATGGTGCCTTCCGGTGCATCAACCGGTGTGCGTGAAGCATTAGAATTACGTGATATGGATGATTCGCGTTATCAAGGTAAAGGTGTGCTCACAGCTATTGGTAACATACATGAAAAGATAACACCTGCATTATCAGGAAAAGAAATCTCAGAACAGGCCGAGATTGATCAAGCCATGATTGATCTGGATGGAACATCGACTAAAGAAAATCTTGGTGCAAATGCAATTCTTGCTGTTTCAATGGCGACAGCACATGCAGCAGCAAACGAGAACAATGTACCGCTATATGAATATCTTGGTGGTGAAGGTCCTTTTCAAATGCCAGTGCCGATGATGAATATAATTAATGGTGGAGCACATGCTGATAATAGCGTCGATCTACAGGAGTTTATGATTCTGCCCGTAGGCGCACCGAGTATTCGTGAAGCGGTTCGCTATGGTACCGAAGTCTTTCATTCCTTGAAATCGGTTCTTTCAAAACTAGGCCTTGGTACAACTGTTGGGGATGAAGGTGGTTTTGCGCCTAATCTTTCTTCTAATGAACAGGCGATTGAAGTCATACTCGAAGCCATCGATAAAGCAGGTTATAAAGCAGGCGAAGATATTTTATTGGGTCTCGATGTTGCCAGTTCTGAATTTTATCAGGATGGAATCTACACGCTTGAGTCCGAAAATAAAAAACTTAATGCACAGGAATTTCTTGATTACTTATCACCCTGGTTTGATAAGTATCCCATTATCACAATGGAAGATGGTATGGATGAAGGTGATTGGGATGGTTGGAAACTATTAACAGAAAAACTAGGAAAAAATGTTCAATTAGTCGGTGATGATCTGTTTGTAACGAATACATCCATACTTCAGGAAGGTATCGATAAAAATATTGCCAACTCAATATTGATTAAAGTCAATCAGATTGGAACACTTACAGAAACTCTCGCTGCGATTAATATGGCGAAAAAAGCGGGATACACGGCAGTGATATCACATCGATCAGGTGAGACTGAAGATACAACTATTGCAGACCTTGCCGTTGCAACATCAGCGGGGCAAATAAAAACAGGATCACTATCACGGTCCGATCGCGTGGCAAAATATAATCGTTTGATGAAGATTGAAGACCAACTAGGTAGTAACGCTACTTATCCTGGTATGGATGCGTTTTATAATATTTCATGATGTGATATTTAATGTGGGTTTGACACTATAAATGAAACTGACTACTGCTCTTTTCGTTATATTGCTAATACTATTACAGTATCGCCTATGGTTCGGTAATGGCAGTTTAACCGAAGTACATCACCTCGAAGATCAGATTAGTAAAGTCGAGCAAGAAAATGAAAGCCTCAAAGAACGAAATTTATCGTTAGCGGCAGAAGTACATGATCTTAAGCAAGGTCAAGACGCGATTGAAGAACGTGCACGAAGTGAGATGGGAATGATCAAATACGATGAAACGTTTTATCAAATTGTAGATTATTCAGGATCTCAAACTAATACTACTAATTAACAGTCATGTCAGATAGTTCAAAATACTGGGTGGTGATACCTGCTGCAGGAGTTGGGTCACGCATGGGCGTGGATAAACCAAAACAGTATATTTCAATTAATAATAAAACAATTATTGAGCATACGATTGATTGTTTTATTGACCGTGAAGAAATAGAAAAAATAGTTATAGCAATATCGAAGGAAGATGAGTTCTGGCCAACATTGCCAATATCTAATAATGAAAAAATTATTACAGCACCAGGTGGTGAAGAACGTTACCAGTCAGTGTTAAATAGTTTACAGACGCTATCTGGTAAAGCAGAAAGTAGTGATTGGGTTATGGTTCATGATGCAGCTAGACCTTGTCTGAACCAGTCAGCAATTGACAGACTGGTTATTGAATTACGATCGCATGATGTCGGAGGGATTCTGGCAATGCCATGTCGGGATACTATGAAGCGTGCAAATGACGATGGTGAAATAGACAAAACGGTAGAGCGCGATTTACTTTGGCACGCACAAACACCTCAGATGTTTAAATATGGGATGCTTTTGTCTGCTATTGAAGACGCTCTGAAGAATAAAACCGTTGTAACAGATGAATCTATGGCAATTGAAAGAATGGGTTTTAAGCCAATGCTTGTCCATGGACACCAGGAAAACATGAAACTAACCCATAAAGATGATCTTGAACCTCTAAAAGCATACCTAGATAGGATGATATAAAAAAATGCGAATTGGACATGGTTACGATGCTCACCGTCTTGTAGAAGGCCGATCTTTAATTTTAGGAGGCGTTACTATTCCTTATGAAAAAGGTTTGGAAGGACATTCTGATGCAGATGCAGTCATACATGCTCTATGCGATGCGATACTTGGAGCCATGTGTTTAGGTGATATTGGATCTCATTTTCCTGATACAGATCCAGAATTGAAGAATATTGATAGCCGGATTTTGTTGCAGCAAGTTTATGATTTAATGAAAAAAAATAAATTTGTGTTGGGTAATGCAGACATAACTATTTTGGCGCAAGCACCAAAAATGGTTGGCCATATTTCTTCAATGCAAAAAAATCTATCTACAGATCTTGATGCAAAAATTACAGATATAAATATTAAAGCGACTACGACTGAAAAAATGGGTTTTGTTGGTCGTGGAGAAGGCATTGCTGTTTATGCTGTCGTTATAATTACTTCTTCATAGTTTTTCAGAAAATTCTTTCCTTTTAAATTTCATCTTAGTCTTTTAAGTTTGACCCATCGTTAAACGATTTCGGGTCATGGTATTAATCCTGTTTTAATGACTCTGTTTTCGATTAGCTAAATCAGTTGGTCAATCAAAAGGGAGATTACTATGAACACCTTAAATTTCAGTTTAAAAAATACAATAAATAAACTTGAACACATCAATTATGAATTTGATGCTGATGACGGAATAATATGGGTCTATCTTGATGCATTTCCAAAACCATGTGTAACACCGCAATTAGTTGATGACATTCGATCATTGCATCGATGTATTGAAATAAATAATGGTCAGTTACCCATAGATGGGGAAATGCAAACTGTCAAATACCATGTCCTTGATTCTCATGCAGATGGCGTCTTTAGTTTGGGTGGTGACCTCAATCATTTTTTAAACTGCGTTAAGAACCAAGATAAGATCGCTCTTGAAAAATACGCCGCTAATTGTATAAAGGCGATCTATCCAATAATGACAAATTTTGACTTACCTATAGTCACGATCTCTTTAGTCCGGGGCAATGCACTGGGAGGGGGCTTTGAAATAGCATTATCAGGTGATGTAATCATTGCTGAACGTTCTGCAATGATGGGGTTTCCTGAAATATTATTTAACTGTTTTCCAGGTATGGGTGCCTTCCAGACGCTTTCATCAAGGATAGGGTTAAATAAAGCGCATAAATTAATTTCCAGCGGTAATTTATATAGTGCAGAAGAGCTATATGACATGGGAGTTGTAGACGTTCTTGTAGATGATCACCGTGGTGAAGAAGCTGTTTATTCCTATGTGCAAAACCACAATAAAAATTGGAATGGGAATATGGCGATGCAAAAGATCGTACAAAATTTAAATCATTATAACCAACAGGAGTTGATGGATATTTGTTGTAATTCCTGGGTTGATACTGTTTTTGATATTTCTGAAAAAGATATTCGCACGATCAACCGATTGTTGCGTAGTCAGAGAAGATACGAGACAGAGTATCAACACGAATATAAGAAAGTAAGTGTATCTTGATTATTAAATAGAACAATTAAAAAGTTTAAAAATAGGTGACTATAATGAATAATTTAAATACGAAAGAGTTACGATCTGCAATAAAGCAGTATGCAAAGCCATCAAACAAACTTGCATTATTTATATTTTTTTCGGATCTGACAATCTATGCATTAGCGATAGCTGGCACAATCATGTTTGAAAGTCTTTTTTTACGAATAGCTTGTGGAATTTTAGCAGGACTTAGAATAGGGACACTGTTTCTAGTTTCTCATGATGCGGGACATGATAGTTTTACATCTAATCGATTATGGAATTCTATAATAGGTCGTATAGCGTTTTTACCATCATTTCATAACTACAGCTTATGGCTTTTAGCTCATAATCGCGCACATCATCAATCACCTAATATTAAAGGCATAAATTCATGGTCGCCATTATCAAAAGAAGAATATGATGGTTTGTCTATAATCAGAAAGATGATAGAAAAATTGTATCGTACTCCGCTTGGAATTTGTTTTAATTACATGATTGAGCGATGGTGGAAAGATAAGTTTTTCCCCTATAAACGTATTATTAGACAACAAAGTATTTCTTATTACCTGGACTTCATTCTTGTGTTTTCTTATATGCTTACCTTCACGACAGCGCTTATTTATATGGGAATGCAAGTCGCACATACAAACCCGTTAGAAGTATTGCTGTTAGCGTTAATCATCCCATTTTTAGTAAGTAATTTTTTGATAGGGGTGACTGTTTATCAACACCATACACATGAGACTGTTCCATGGTTCAAGACTCAAGAAGAGAGCAATGCTTCTGCCAGTCTAGAAGATATAACTGTGCACATAAAATACCCGCAGTGGTATAATTTGATTAGTCACAATGCAATGGAACACACTGCTCATCATGTTGATCCAAGAGTGCCACTCTATAATCTTTCCAAAGCACAGACAGTTTTATGTGATCTGTATGGAGAGGATTTAATTACAATAGATTTTTCACCAGTTAATTTCTTTTCAACGATGAAAAAATGCAAGTTATATGACTATGAGAATCATCTATGGCTTGATTTTGAAGGAAATTCGACAAGTACAAAACTAGTGGTAGTTGAAGAACTGGATTACGCAGAAGCGGCTTAATGGTTTAGATTAGTATTAGATTAATGAGATAAGGATGTCTCATTAATTATCAATATTGATGAATTAATCTAACTATTTTGTTGTGAACTAGATGAAGTAGACTTTGAAAGAAATGAATTTAATTCAGTATGTGTTTCTTTAAACACGCTATTTATCAATTCTAGGTTATTTAAAATTAATTTATCTTGTCTGGACTGAGCTTGTTTATATATTAAATCAGCAATTCTCGACAGTCTCTTTGCGCCAATTGAACGTGAACTTCCATCGACACTATGGGCAAGTTCTGATAGTTTGTTGAAATTATTATTAGAAGAAAACTGAGACATTTGCGTTAAAGAATTAGATGTGTCTCGTAGATAACCTTCTATCAAGGTTTTCATAAATGATGTGTCACTGGCCATAGAAGCTAATGATTCCAAAGAGACATTATCAATTAGTGGAGAATTATTGGGGTTGTTAATATCAACAACTTTTAATATTTCATTACTCTCAACTAAAGCATCATTATTATTGTCGCTGACAAGAGAAGTAATAACCTTGATAAGTTTGTCAGGTTCAACAGGCTTAGTTAAATAAGCATCTAGTTTTGCTTCCTTGCAAGCATCATGAGCTTCCTTTGTGGCATTAGCGGTTAGCATCAATATAGGAATATCTCGCTTTTCTGGATACATCTGACGGTATATTTTTGCGGCTTCTATTCCACCCATAACAGGCATTTGCATATCAAGAATAATTAGGTCAAATATATTTTCTTCCAGTATATCTAATACTTCTTCACCATTATTGGCTAGTGTTACATTATGATTACCATATTCAAGAATACTCTTGATGACTTGCTGATTTGTCTTGTTATCTTCACCAACAAGTATCTTCAATCTCTTTCTCAAAGAATTATTGGATGAATTATCTTCAGATTTCTGAATGCTACTATTTGATAATATAGCGTTATCACCTGAAATTACGGCATGCAATGCTCTGAAGAACTTTGTTCTGTCTAGATTGCTACTTATTATGGAAGAATAACCTGCGTGTAGTAACTCGGATCTGGCGGACTCTGGCAGTTCATCATCATTTATGAGTATGAATGAATGATCTTTGAAGCTTGATTTTATTTTTGACTGGTTAATAAAGTTAATTGGGTCTGTATCAAGATATTTTTTAAAAACAAGAATGACATTGAACGGATTATTCTCAGCGTTTGCAGTTACAATCATTTCTATCGCATCTTCAGCACGATCTGATTGTTCATATGATACTGGCCACAATGAGAGATGTTCCTGAATAGTTTGATATTTATCTTTTATTGGGTTGATGATTAATAAATGCGCACCAGAAAAATGATCTAGAGAATGGTTCTCTTCTGACAAGATATCCTGTTGTTCAAATTCTAAATTAAACCAAAATGTTGAGCCTTCTCCAAGGACACTAGTGAAATCTATTTCGCCGTCCATTGCATCGACTAGCTGTTTAGCGATGGCCATTCCAAGTCCAGTACCACCAAAATTACGGGTTGTAGAAGCATCTGCTTGAGTAAATTTATCAAATATATTTGATCTTGATTCCTCAGCGATACCAATTCCTGTATCAATGACTTCAAACTTTATTCTAACCTTGTTATCTTTTGTTGAGACTAAAGATAAAACTATTTCAATAGATCCTTTTTGCGTGAATTTAATAGCATTACTAATAAGGTTAATAATAACTTGTCTTAAATGTTGTTCATCACCACATACTAAAAAAGGGATTTCAGGTGATATATGTATATTGAACTTTAATCCTTTATTGACTGCTTGAGGGGAGAGCATTTTTGCGGTTGAGTTAACAAGAGAATGCAGATTAAAATCTACTCGTTCTATCGTTATTTTACCTGCCTCTATTTTCGAAATATCAAGAATATCGTTGATTAATGCTAACAATGTTTTAGCAGATGCATTAATTGTCGATGAATATTCTTCTTGTTTACTATTTAGTTCAGTTGTTGATAGTAATGAACTCATCCCCACTACTCCATTAAGAGGCGTTCGAATTTCATGACTCATATTGGCCAGAAATTGGCTTTTAGCCTCATTTGCGGAGTTGGCTGAATTAATTGATTTATGTAACAGAGAAATCAATGTTGATACATAAGCAGATAGAATAGTAATTGAAATAATGGCACCGTAGCCGTGCATAATTTCCTTTTGCCAATAAGGACTGTATATCATCACTAAAGAAATTCCAGCAATACTAATGACGGTACTTATATATAAATACTTATTTCCGTATCGAAAGCCATATCCGAATATTAGAAATAAATAGGCCCCTATTAAGGGAGCGCCGTATTCGCCCAGAAGATAAAATGCAAACGAAGCAAATGAGATATCTAAAATAATACTTAGGTAACGGCGAATAGGGTGCGGTTTCGGAGTAATTACTATCCAGATAAAGTTGAGCAGACAACAAGTAATATATAGATATGATGTCGTTGTCGCAGTCGCAGAATCAATGTTTGTATAACGATTTAACCACGATATATATATTAACCAGGTAACACCCATGGCAAACCTGATAACCGTTTGTATGTGTTCAGAATCTTCACGATTTTTTAGTCGGAGCTGAATTAAGGAAATTAAGTTATTATTCATTGATACACAATCAAGTCATTTTTATACTTTATTGAGATGGTAAAGTTACATCATTAATTCTATTAATTAATGCCTTTACACATTCAGGGTCAAGATGCTTGCCCTGTTCTTCAACCAGATATTCAATGGTATTACTTATAGGCCAAGCTTTTTTATAGGGTCTATGATTACTTAATGAATCAAATACATCTGCAACGGTAACAATTCTGGCTTCTATCGGAATATCTTTACCCGACAATCTATTTGGGTAACCGCTTCCATCATATTTTTCATGGTGATTAAGAGCAATTAAAGCTCCTGTTTGTAAATAAGGTGATGGACTATCCTTCAGTATTTCATAGCCGATGGTTGTATGCGTCTTCATGACGTCAAACTCTTGTGCTGTTAGTTTACCTTTTTTCATTAAGATATTATCAGGTATAGCCAGTTTACCAATATCATGTAATGGAGAGGCTGTTTCCAGTACTTCTGTAGATTCTTCATCAAAGCCTAATTCCAGTGCAATAATCTTACTGATACGGCCAATTCTGAGGAGATGTTCACCTGTTATGCAGTCTTTAAATCCACATGCCCTCGTTAAACGTAGTAATGTTTCTTTCTCTCGAAGAAGAATTTCTTCAGTAGTTTCGCTGATCCTTTTTTCAAGATTAAAGCTACGCTGTTTTAATTTTGTTTGACGTTTACCCAAAGCCAATAAATTTTTACACCTTGCTTCACATTCAGTTTTATCAAAAGGTTTGTTGAGGAATTCTGTGACACCATTTTGTAACGCACTATGAAGTACCGAACGGTCATCAATGATGGTTACCATGATAATAGGGATATCTTTACAATTATGCAGTTGTCTAATTTTTTTTGTGAATTCAATCCCATCCATGATCGGCATTATATAATCAGTGATAATGAGATCGGGCGGGGAGGTCTCAATTGCTGCAAGAGCCGCAGGTGCACTTTGGAATGACTTTACAGTCATTCCAGAATCAATATTTTCAATAGTTTTACTCAGTAACATTCGGCTGACAGTCTCATCATCGACAATATAGATTTTTGATGAAGTTATACTTTTAGCGATGTTACTCAGGTGTGATGACATCATGTCTTATCCCTGATTTTTACGATTCTTATAATTAATTGAATATTAATACAAGTATAGTCACTGATGCACCTATTAATAATCGATAAACCATTTTTAAGCCCAAAATTTTTGTATTATTCGAAATAAACCCTTTTCGAAATCTAATTATTGATAATATTGGTTCGATATCTGTACGTGTTTTCTAAAGTTCAAAATCGATATTACCCGATTAGATATATACTCGAATATACCTAGATATTTGATACTAGGTATCCTTTAAATTTAGTTAGCTAAAATGGACTATTCGATGCTGTTTTATTGCTATCTATAAATCCTGCTATTGTTAATTATTTACGTTTCAATAACAAATAAATTGCTCCAGTACCTCCATCAGCAGGTCTTGCGGAGCAGAAAGCTAGTGCAATATCCATTTTTTGTAGCCACTGATTTAGTTTGTTTTTTATGACCGGTTGTTTATTTATAGAGCCCAGACCTTTGCCATGAATAATCCTGACGCAGCGTTGAGAGCGCGCTATGCATTGATTCAGGAAATCAGTTAATGCAATTTTAGCACTATCAACGGTCATGCCATGTAAATCTAGTTCTGCTTCAATTTTATAATGACCGCGACGTAATTTTTTTAATATATTATTTTGAACTCCGGGGCTAGTATAAAGAAGCTCATCTCCTCTCTCCAAAATATTGGAGTCAAAGTCTGCGGTACTCATTTCTTCAATTACAGCGGAATTGTCGGCTTCAGTTTTTGCAGGGTGTGCTTTTGGTTTGGGTTTGTCAGCAATAAAACTATCTTGTTTTAGTGGTTGAGCGTCGCCAACCATTTCACGAAACAGTGCACTATCTTCGACTGATATACCGGAAGACTTCTTCATGGTGTTAAATTGGAGGCTGTCATTAAACACAAGTCTAGCGCATGGTCGAATCTATGTCAGCGTAGATGAAATATAATTCAAATATTGTTAGATATCTTCTTGAAAGAAGGTTTTACAAAAATAGACGTAGGCTTAATTTAACCACTCTCGGGCATTCAAAAACATCTTCATCCATGGACTATATTCATTGTTCCATTGTGATGGTAAATAAGAGAATTGTTTACGTAAGAAGACACGTTCCGGATGGGGCATCATGATGGTAATACGGCCATCATCGTTGGTGATCCCGGTCAATCCATTAATAGAGCCATTAGGGTTTAATGGATAACGTTCTGTCGGTGCTCCTGAACTATCAATATAGCGCATAGTAGCATTCGACATTACATCAGTAGGTTTGTACGAAACACGGCCTTCACCATGAGCAACAACGACAGGTATTTTAGAACCAGCCATACCTTTAAATAAGATAGAAGGTGATTCCATAACTTCTACCATTACCAGTCTCGCTTCAAATTGTTCAGACTCATTCCGTAGGAAGTCAGGCCAATCGGAAGCTCCGGGGATTAATTCACGCAATTGCGACATCATCTGGCAACCATTACAGACACCAAGCGCAAATGTGTCGGTGCGCTTAAAGAAGGTTTCAAACATCTTGCTGATCTTGTTATTGTATAAAATAGATTTTGCCCAGCCGCCACCAGCACCCAAGACATCACCATATGAAAAGCCGCCACAGGCAACCAGTCCATTAAACGATTCAAGTTTTATTTGACCATCGATCAAGTCCTGCATATGTATATCAACACATTCAAATCCAGCACGATCAAATGCAGCCGCCATTTCTAATTGTCCATTAACGCCTTGTTCTCTTAGTATCGCCATCTTTGGTTTTGCGTCGGTGTTGATTAAGGCAAGAGGGTTGGTTTCGAGCTCAAATGTGGTGTCGACAAATAAACCTGAATCAATCTTATTGCCTATATCATCAAATTCCTGTTGTGCACATTCAGGGTTGTCGCGTAGGGACTGAATTTGAAAACTGGTAGAGGACCATTTTTTATGCAAATCATGAATGGGTAGCTCTAGAGTGTTTGACTTATCTTGTTTGAACCTGAAACAATAATCATTGTTTACTGTTCCAATAGAATGGAGGGCTTGTTCATCTATGCCAGCATTCACAAAGGTTTGTTTTACACTTTCTTCATGTACACTCTTGATTTGAATAACCGCACCGAGTTCTTCATTAAATAAACTAGCGATAATATTATCAGTATGTGCAAGTTCAACATCAATGCCAGTATGTCCCGCGAAGGCCATTTCAACCAAGGTTACAAACAGACCGCCATCTGAACGATCATGATAAGCAAGAATATAATCTGATTCATTTAGGATCTGTAAGGCCTGAAAAAAGCCAATTAATAAATTTGAGTTTTCTAGATCAGGAGTTTCATTACCGAATTGTTCATACACCTGACACAGTGCAGAGCCAGCGAGACGCTGTTTACCATTGGCTAAATCTATATAAAGTAAAACTGTGTCGTCATCTTGTTGTAATTGTGGAGTCAGTGATTGACGAACATCTGCGACCCGTGCGAAAGCTGTAATATTTAATGATAAAGGTGAGGTTACTTTTTGTTGTTGATTATTATCAGTCCATACAGTATTCATCGACAATGAATCCTTGCCGACAGGAATAGCAATGCCAAGTTCTTTACAGAGTTCACTAACTGCAGCGACTGTGGCATAAAGTTTTGCGTCTTGACCAGACTCACCACATGCAGCCATCCAGTTTGCAGAAAGAGCAATATCATCCAACTTGAGAATTCGTGCTGCAGATATATTCATAATGGCTTCGGCAATTGCCATTCTTCCTGAAGCAGCTGCATTGGTCAGAGCCAGTGGAGCACGTTCACCAATAGCCATGGCTTCGCCTATGTAGTCAAAATAGGATGAGCTGGTAACGGCGCAATCTGCAACGGGGACTTGCCAGGGACCGACCATTTGATCGCGCACAACCAAACCAGAAATCGATCGATCACCAATCGTGATTAAAAAAGATTTACTAGCCACAGTTGGCAGTTGCAGAACTCTATTGATTGATTCTTGTAGATCTATCGTTGAAGTGTCAAATTCAGAATGTTGATCAGTTTCACTCCGCGCATCGCGTTGCATGCTTGGCATCTTCCCAAGTAATACAGACATCGGTATATCAATCGCTTGGTTATTAAAGTGCGCATCATTTAAAACAAGTTGTTCTATTTCAGTTGCGTTGCCGAGTATTGCGTAGGGCGCGCGTTCTCGTTTGCAAAGCGACGTGAAGCGGTCAAGTTGTTCAGCACTAACCGCGAGTACATAGCGTTCTTGAGACTCATTACACCAAACCCCCATTGGTGACATACCTGGTTCATCATTTGGGATCTCACGTAATTCCAGTTGTGCTCCAAGATTACTCGCACTAACAAGTTCAGGCATTGCATTGGAAAGACCACCGGCACCAACATCATGGATACTAATGATTGGATTGTTATCACCTAGCGCCCAACAACGATCGATGACTTCCTGACAGCGTCGTTCCATCTCTGCGTTATCGCGTTGTACTGAAGCAAAATCGAGCGAAGCGTCACTTGAACCAGAAGCCATTGAAGAGGCAGCGCCACCACCTAGTCCAATCAACATTGCCGGGCCACCCAATACTATGAGTTTAGCCCCGGTGGGAATGTCTTGTTTAAGTACATCTGATTCGCGAATCATGCCGTACCCGCCGGCAAGCATGATTGGTTTGTGATAGCCGTAAATTAAAGATTCATCTTTTCTCTGTTCATAGGTACGGAAATAACCACACAAGGCCGGGCGGCCAAACTCATTATTATAGGCCGCTGCACCAATCGGTCCTTCAAGCATAATATCCAAAGCCGAAACAATTCGATCGGGCTTGCCATTGTCTGTTTCCCAGGCTTGTTCAAATCCGGGTATCTTTAAATTTGATACTGCAAAACCACATAGACCAGCTTTTGGTTTAGCACCACGTCCAGTTGCTGCTTCATCACGAATTTCTCCACCAGAACCGGTGGCGGCACCGGGGTAGGGTGATATAGCGGTTGGATGGTTATGCGTCTCAACCTTCATCAGGATATGGATGTCTTCATCATGATAACCATAGTGATGATTGTTCGGATCAGTAAAAAATCGTGCGCCATTGAAACCGGCCATAACAGCAGCATTATCATGGTAAGCAGAAAGTACATTGCCAGGATTGGCTTCATGGGTTTGTCTTATCATGTTAAACAAGGAATGCTCTTGCTTAACATTATCGATAGTCCACTCAGCGTTGAAGATCTTGTGTCTGCAATGCTCAGAATTGGCTTGAGCAAACATCATTAATTCTACATCGCTTGGGTTTCGACCCAACTTCTCAAACGAGGTGAATAAGTAGTCTATTTCATCATGTGATAACGCCAAGCCCATTTCAATATTGGCTGTTTCCAATGCATCCATACCACCGTTGATGATATCAATCTGATTCAACTCGGCAGGTTCGGTCATAGCAAATAAAGCAGTAGCATCATTCTCATTAGATATGAGAATTTCTGTCATACGATCATGTATGAGCGGCTTGAGTAGTGTTATTTGTTCTTCATTAAGAGTGTCGCCATCATTTAGTTGAAATGAATAAACTCTACCGCGTTCAAGACGAATGATCTTGTTTAGCCCCGAGTTATGAGCAATATCGCTTGCTTTACTAGACCAGGGTGAGATTGTGCCGGGTCTAGGAATAACGATTAGCCTGAATGAATTGTCGGGAGTAATCACAGTCTCAGCGCCGTAATTCAGTAGGGCACTAAGCTGGCTCGTTTCTTTTTGATCGAGTTCGTCACCCGTTTCGGCAAAGTGAACATATGACGATTCAACTGAGCTAATTGCCGGTACACATGATTGCAAGGCAGAAAGTAGCTTATTTACACGGAAGTCAGAAAGGGCGTTACCGCCTGGCAGTATTAACATTAAATCTTAGATTATGTGTAGTGAAGGATATTGAGGTTGGCTATTTTATCAGCCAAAGTGGAATCACGCGAAAACTATTTAATCTCTTCCACTTTAACTAAAACATTCCTTTGTTCTTGGCCACGTCGTTTTGTGCTAATCAGGTTTCTTTTAGTGCTATCACCGTAATGCTGTGTGGCGCCACCGATTGGAATCCATTCTCCCAATCGACCACTTACGGTGGTTTCTACGTTTTGAATATCAAATACTGCAGCTTGATTTGGGCTGACACGGGATAACTTGGGTGATATCAGTAGCGTGACATTATCGCCCTGAATTCT
Source organism: Gammaproteobacteria bacterium (assembly GCA_021773215.1). GTDB lineage: Bacteria > Pseudomonadota > Gammaproteobacteria > Eutrophobiales > Eutrophobiaceae > UBA7359. The sequence continues at coordinate 6,600 of JAJFKM010000043.1, read as the reverse complement.
GGGTAGGACATAAAAGCCGGATTCCACATCTCGATATTCCACACCGTCCTGAACGACTACGCCTCCGCCGGTGACGAAAGCAGTTTGATTAGGTATGGGAACAGATTGACCTGTACTGATGTAGGCGGGATTACCCTCTAATGCTTGTACACGAAAGACATTTCTGTCCTCTAGACGCGATCGGGTTTCCAATTGTCGATAGCGTACGACATTTCCATCACTGTCTTTACCCTGAATGATAGTGCCGCCACGACCCGTGTCGGGCGATTCTATCGTGACATCGCCAGTGCTATAGCGCCCGGAGACACCACTTTCCTTAACATTGAGGTTGCCATCGACATCTTGTTTGACGCTGATCATTAATCGGCGCGGGGCATTATCGATTTGTGCCAAGACTTGCTTTATTTGTTTGAGGTTTGAAGGTGTAGTCTTGACGATTAATTTATTATTAATTCCGGTAACGGTACCGCCTTCAACAACTAATGGCTTGAGAATTGGAATAACATCTTCGACTTGCCTGTTTTGCATGGGGATGGTCTCGATCTTCATCGATTCTGCCATAACAGCAGTGCTTCTAATGACTGTAAATATCACGGCAAGTAGAAGTAATCTTCTCAAATGTGCATCCTTCTAAAATTTGGGTCAGGTTTAGATGTATCCCACATGCTATTAAAAACCTCTAGCATGTATTTCGACTCGCGACGGCCGTTGAAGTCTGCTTTTCCTTTATATCGTTCAACGCTTTCTCGAAACAGGTATCCTACTTCATCGACAATCAGTACCGCTTCATTGAATGATTTATATTGTGACGCAGGTTTACGAATTTCTATATAACTGCTGATTTTTGCTGCCAAATCAACGAGTTTATGGCCTTTGCGTACTATTAACTCGGGTTCAAAGGCGAGGATACGTATATCGACATATCGTCCTTTTAATGCCAATTGCCTCACGGCTTCGACAAATTCAGGCTGGTTGTAGACGAATGGGTCCAGTTCATGGGAAATGATGGCTAGTTTCTGATTACATTGTTTTACCAGTGCTAGTGCTGCTTCCGCATTATCCTGACGCGTTTCGACTTTGATGGCTTCACCGGTAGACTCTCCGAGAATGTATTCATCAAGGTTATTCATGTTTTCTTCCTGTCCTACTGTCCTTATTATTTTTTAGCGACAAGCTTCGCTTGGTCTTCAGCATTACCTGTATAGTTTTGTGGTGTAAGTTGTTGTAATTGTGATTTAACATCATCGGGTAGTTCAAGTTGTTCTATAAATTTATACAGGGTTTCCTGATTAATATTTTGTCCACGAGTCAATTCTTTTAACTGTTCATAAGCATTATCAATGCCATAACGGCGCATTACCGTTTGTATTGGTTCAGCCAAAACTTCCCATGATTGCTCCAGATCGGCGTTAATTGCCTCAGGATTTATATCCAATTTTGATAAACCTTTGGCACAAGAGTCAAATGCGATAATACTATGAGCAATACCCACACCCATATTCCTCAGCACGGTTGAATCAGTCAGGTCGCGTTGCCAGCGGGAGATCGGTAATTTTTGAGCAAGGTGTTCAAAGATGCCATTGGCCAGACCAAGATTTCCCTCGGCATTTTCAAAATCGATAGGATTGACCTTATGCGGCATGGTGGATGAACCGATTTCACCTTCTTTCAATTTGAGTTTGAAGTAGCCAAGCGAGATATAACTCCAAATATCGCGGCTTAAATCTATCAGAATGGTATTAATACGCGACAACACATGAAAATATTCTGCCATATAATCGTGTGATTCAATCTGTGTGGTGTGTGGATTCCAGTCTAATCCAAGGCCTTCTACAAATTCTTTTGAAAGCGACATCCAATCCAGATCAGGATACGCAGAGAGATGCGCATTAAAATTTCCGACAGCACCATTCATCTTGCCGAGTATTTCTATTTTTTCTAACTGTGTTTGCTGGCGTCTTAAACGATGTACATAGACAGCAAATTCTTTACCCAGGGTTGTTGGTGATGCTGTTTGTCCATGTGTTCTGCATAGCATCGGTAATGATGCATGATCGTTTGCCAATGTTTGCAGGTGAGATATAAGGCCTTGCACTTTTTCTCCTAGAACAGTTTCGCGTGCTTCTTTTAGCATTAATGCATGACTTAAATTATTAATGTCCTCGGAGGTACAGGCAAAGTGAATAAACTGGCTAGCAGATCCTAGTGCCGCATCGTCTATTATTTTATCGCGAATGAAGTATTCAACGGCCTTTACATCATGATTGGTGGTCTTTTCAATCTCCTTGATGGCTGCGGCATCTTCAACGCTGAAGTTATCTTTTATATTATCTAGCAATGCAACAGCAGCAGATGAAAATTGTTCAACTTCAATTATGCCGGGATGATTTGCTAATGCCTTTAGCCATTCTATTTCGACTTGTACTCGAAACCGAAACAGACCGTATTCACTGAATATAGGTCTTAAAGAATCTGTTTTGTTTTGGTATCGACCATCAATCGGAGAGATGGCGGTTAATGCTGATAATTCCATAGTGACGTCACGTTAATTGATTATGACCCAAGATTATACATGGATTAGCCCGTTGTTTGAGCCAATTCTATCACTCAAAAACTGTTTCTCAGCGTCAGGTGGAATATGTCTATGGCCTATTTCTCGAGGTCTTCGTTAAAGTCTGCTTCGGTTTTTTTACTGGATTTATTTAAAACAACGTATTGAATGGATGGAAACACAAAAATAAATAGACTAAATAATAAATATATTAAAAGGAGATCCCTTATTTCATTTATCGATTGAAAATAAAATGTGATTAATACACCAACTATCATCAATAAAAATGCCGGGATCATGGAAACTAATAGTGATTTTCTGGAATTAAATTGTTTCATTATTAACATGAACAAGCCCAGAAGAGATTGTAGAGCCAATACAAAATAAACTGGAATTAAAAATACATATAACCATATCTCCTCTGCCTCTGACGCAAAGGCAGCCGGAGAAATCAGACCACAAATTAGGCTAATATAAAAATTATGGAGAAGGATTGGGGATTTTTTCATGGATAGCTTCGATTGCTTTGATTATTTTTTTCGGAAGTTTGATATCGATGCTATCGATATTACTCTTTAATTGTTCCATGGAAGTGGCACCAATGATATTACTGGTCAGAAAAGGGCGGCTGTTCACAAAAGCCAATGCCATTTGTGCTGGATCCAAATCGTTTTCTTGCGCTAGTTTGACATAGGCTGCGGTTGCCGCGTCAGCTTGTGGGTTTGTATAGCGACTAAAACGATCCCACAACACCAGACGTGTACCTGCGGGTCTGGCACCGTTTAAAAATTTACCACTCAAAACACCAAAGGCCAGCGGTGAGTATGCCAATAAGCCAGTTTGTTCGCGATGGGCAAACTCGGCAAGACCAATTTCAAACGTTCGGTTTAATAGGTTATAGGGATTCTGGATACTAACTATTTTTGGTAAATTGAGCTCATTAGCAGCGCGGAGATATTCAGCACAACCCCAGGGGGTCTCATTTGAGATGCCCATCATCCGAATCTTGCCTTCTTTCACCAGACCATTAAGCACATCTAATGTTTCGGCAATTGCAGTGCCGTCTTTTTCCGGGGCATGGTAATAACCTAATTGTCCAAAGTAATTAGTATCACGATCTGGCCAATGAGTTTGATAGAGATCGATATAATCTGATTGTAGTCGTTTTAGTGAGGCATCGAGTGCTTGATGGATATTCTTTTTGTCGAGTTTCGCTTGGCCATTGCGTAAGTAGGGCGCAAAAAGATTTTGACCACAAACCTTGCTGGCAATAATGAGCTTATCGCGATCGTGTCTTTTAGCTAGCCAGGTCCCGATATAGGTTTCAGTCAGACCTTGTGTTTCTTCTGTCGGCGGTACTGGGTACATCTCAGCGGTATCGATGAAATTAATCCCGGCATCCACAGCATAATCTAATTGCTGGTGTGCTTCGGCTTCGGTGTTTTGTTCACCCCAGGTCATCGTGCCGAGACAAATGCGGCTGACTTCGATGTCGGTGTTGCCTAACTTTGTGAATTCCATATTGTTCTCTCTTTATAAAGTGTGTAGATACCTTTCATCTTTAATATGTAATAATTTCATTTAACTATGCAAACGATAACCCAGAAAGAATTAACCTTGGTAAAACCTGACGACTTCCATCTACACCTGCGTGATGGAGTTGCATTGTCCAGTGTTGTGAATTATACCGCAGCGCAATTTTCGCGCGCTATAGTCATGCCTAATCTTAAACCACCTGTGGTTAATACAGAAATGGCACTAGCTTACCGAGAACGCATCTTACGGTGTGTCGATGAAAAATATAATTTTGAGCCGCTGATGACCTTATATCTTACAGATAACACCTCAGTAGAGTCGATAAAGACAGCAGCAGAATCAAATATTATTAAGGCCTTAAAATATTATCCTGCTGGCGCGACGACCAATTCCGATCAAGGTGTAACAGACATCAAGAAGACCTATGCAGCCCTCGAAGCCATGATGGGAAGTGGCTTACCACTTTTAGTACACGGAGAAGTAACAGGTGATGATGTCGATGTGTTTGACCGTGAAGCCGTTTTTATAGATAAGGTGTTAACACCTTTGGCCAAAGATTTTACTGAACTTAAAATAGTCTTTGAACATATTACCACTCGCGCCGCGGTTGATTTCGTCATGGAGTCAAATGATAAGGTTGCTGCAACGATCACACCGCAACACATACTCCTAAATAGAAATGATTTATTTAAAGGTGGTCTGCAACCACACCATTATTGCCTGCCTATATTAAAGGCAGAAAATGATCGACAAGCGGTATTGACGGCAGCAACCAGTGGCAATCCGAAATTTTTCCTCGGTACCGATAGCGCGCCGCATGCACGAAACACAAAAGAAACCAGCTGTGGTTGTGCCGGCATCTATTCCGCGCCCAACGCTCTAGAGATATACGCCGAAGCATTTGACAGCGCTGGACAACTCGACAAACTCGAAGCCTTTGCCAGTCACTATGGCGCAGACTATTACGACTTACCACGAAATACAGAACAAATGACCTTAATTAAAAAAGAACAAGCCATTCCCGAGTTTTTACCATTTGGTGATGAAGAAATAGTCCCCTTTCGTGCCGGAGGGACATGTTCATGGCAACTGAAGAAATAACAGAAACGGCGGTCAATAATAAATCACCGGTTGCAAAACGATTCCGTGGATTCTTACCCGTCATTGTTGATGTGGAGACAGCCGGATTCAATGCGGTAACCGATGCATTATTAGAAATTGCAGCCGTAACGGTAACAGTAAACGAAGAACACCAATGGTGTATCGATGAAGTCGTCTCCAAACACGTCAATCCATTTGAAGGTGCTAATTTAGATCAAGCATCACTCGATTTTATTGGCGTCGACCCTAACCATCCTTTTCGTAAACAGATTGCTGTAAGCGAAAACGAAGCTTTACTTGAAGTATTCAAACCGATACGTAAAAAGATAAAAGAACATAAATGTAGTCGCGCCATATTAGTGGGGCATAACGCTTCTTTCGATCTTGGTTTTCTAAATGCCGCTGTTGAACGCAACGACATTAAACGTAACCCGTTTCATCCTTTCAGTACATTTGATACCGCAACCATGGCAGGGTTAGCCTATGGACAAACAGTCTTGGCACGTGCGGCAGAAGAAGCAGGACTGAAATGGGATACCAACGAAGCTCATTCTGCACGTTATGATGCAGAACAAACTGCGTTATTGTTTTGTGAAATTGTTAATAAATGGAATAAGTATTCAGGGTTGTTTCAAGATTAATTAACTACTAATACATATTTTCTTATGCCATTAATTTTTGAATGTGTATCACAGCGATTTCTTGTTGTTCTCTATCGAGTCTGCACCACATATCCTTAATAAATTCAGGATCAAATCCTTGTTCAAAATCATTTTCTTCGCTTCCATAATGAAATGATAACCATGTGTATGAAAGATTATATATTTCGGCCAATTCCATAATAATGTTCTGGTTTTTTGGTGCACCGCTATGTGTTTCCCATCGCTTGACGGTCTTTGTAGTTATCTTCCGAATTTTGGCCACATCTGCTTGTGTGAGCTTTGCTTTAATTCGGGCATAAAAAAGCCGATCTGAAAGTCGACGTAATCCATAATTAAAACGATTGTTTATTGTTTTTCTTCCTTGTTCATTCATCTCTAAAATTAATCCACTAATAAAGTATTCGATAATAAAACCAATAGAGACAGTATCGGTTAATCCTTTCTTATCCTTTAATTTTAGTTTCCCAACCACTTGCTTTCTCCATCACTCTGGAATATTCCATCGTGGTTAATTCTCTATTTTTTAAAACCTGCTTTCCCGCTATCCACACGTCGCTGACTTGTTCTCGGTTACCGGCATAGATGATTTGCGATAGCGGCTCGTACATTGGTGCGGTTTCTAGTTGGTCTAGGTTGATTGCTACGATGTCGGCTTGTTTACCTTTCTTTAACGAACCGATTGATTCATTTAGTCCTAGTGCTTTAGCTCCATTGAGTGTGGCCATCTTTAGTGTTGTGTGTGCATCGAGT